>NZ_RAVX01000009.1:293115-318676 GCF_003611605.1 Corallococcus sp. AB011P | reverse complement strand
CGGCCGTCGCTGCCCAGCAAGGGGCCTTCCTCCAGCAAGCGCAGGCAGTCTCCCGGCTGCTTGCGCTTCTTGCCGCACCACTGCTGGTAGCCGCGCGTCAGGTCGTCCGACGCATCCAGAAGCCGCAACTCCCGTGCCTCTTCCTCGCCCAGTGGGATGACTTGCCGGGTCCGCTCCTTGAACCCGAAGAGGCCGCTGCGCTCCGGCAGGCCGAACAGCTCTCGCGCTTGCCGCAGAGGATGGGCGAAGGGCCGCACGTCCCGGGCGAGCGTCTTCACCGCCGCCTTGAACTCGTCCTCCTCCAACCGGGCCTCGGAGGGAGACGCGCCTTCCTCTTCCCGAGGCGTGACAGTGACTCGCTCGCCGCCATCGACCTCCAGGCGCACGACCCGCGTCGTCGCGCAGCCCGACACGAGCAGCCCCAGCGGCAGCACCCAAAACAGCCGCTTCATTCCGGCCTCAGTCCTCCGTCAGCAGGAGGCTCCAGAGCAGCACCTTCTTCTTGCCGGGCGGCCGGTGCAGGCAGCGGAGCGGGCCGTCCTGGGACGCCACGAAGACGATGGCTCCGGAGTGCTGGTTGGCGAAGACGGCCGCGGCGCGGTGGCGCGAGCCGTGCTGGTGGATGGGGTAGTGCGGCCCGGGACGCCCCTGGAGCGTGCGCGCCTCGAAGACCTGCGGCGGGCCGCTTCGCGGGAGCGCAATCTGATACCCCGCGCAGAGCACCTCCAGCTCCGGCCCCAACACCAGCGCGTTGTCCACCGCCGTGAACTGCCCGATGCTCTCCACCAGCGCCTGGAAGTCGCTCTCCGTCACCTTGTCGTCGTGCTCGGCGGCGGCCTTCTTCAACTCCGGATCCTCTTCCTCCTCCGCCGCCTTGCCGGCCTCCGCCTGCCAGGCGCCGTTGATGAGGTCCGCCCGCGCCTGCACGAAGCGCTGCAACCGCTGGCGCAACAGCGAGCCCTGCTCCGGCGGCAGGACGTACTTGCCTCGCGCCCGGAAGCGCTCCACGTCGTGCTGCTTGGGCAGGAACGCGATGAGCCCTCCGTGATGCAGACCCGCCATCCTCCGGATGAGTCCCTGCACCGCGTTGGACACGTACCACTCGCGGTTGCCGCCCATCAGCGGCTGCACCTTGGGCAGCGACTCCACCAGCGTGGCGCACATCTCCATCAGCGCCGTGCGCACCGCGCTGTCCTCGTGGAAGAGCAGGTCGTGCAACGCCACGCGCCGGCCCGGTGGCACCGGCGCGCCCTGCTCGTAGCGGAACACCTCGCGCCCCTGCGTGCTCACCACCAGGTGGCCCGGCTCCGGCGCGTGCAGGATGAAGACGTCCTCCTCGCCCTCGGCGTGGAACTCCGTGTACTCCACCCGGCGCGCCAGCCCCTGGATGCGCAGCTTGCCTTCGCGCGGCCCCACCACCACCGCCGTGCGCGGCAGGTTCGCCGCGGGCGCCAGCTTCACCAGCGCCTCCACGCTGAAGTCGGTGATGCTCGACTTGGCCTCCAGGGGCAGCGTCTCCCACGCCTGCCGCTTGCCCTTCTGTCCACCGATGTAGACCGTCTCGCGCACCGCCTGCAGGCCCTGCAACCCCTGCGCGTGGTAGGCGATGCGCACTCGCGTGGCCTCGCCCTCCTCGCGGCCCAGGCTCGCGAAGAACACCGTGTCCGCCAGCACGACCAGCAGCTTCAGCGTCGGCTCGGCGAGCGGCGTCTTGGCGAACTGCCGGAGCCACCCGCGCAGGGCTTCTCCGGGATATTGCAGGCCGGGTTCATCCATCGGGCGGGCAGCATAATCACGGCGCCGTGTTTCCCGGTGGAAGTCGCTCGCGCGCCGCGATGCGGCGTTGGGTTCCCACCGTGCGCCCGGCCTGTAGCACCGGCGTCACGACAGTCTTGGGCCACGAAGGGTTGTCGCCACCCGGACGCGCTCCTAGGGTTTCCCCCTTCCCCCCGGAGGAGACCGCCCTGATGCGCTCGCGTTACCTGACCGCCGCCCTGCTCGCCCTCGCGCTGCCGCTGTCCGTCAGCGCGGCGCCTGCCGCCTCCCGCACCGTCGTCTTCCAGGGCGGCACGGTGCTGGATGGCTCCGGGGGCCAGCCGCTGGAGGAGGGCGCGGTCGTGGTGCGCGACGGGCGCATCGTGTCCGTGGGGCTCGCCATCAACGTCAAGGTGCCCAAGGGCGCGGAGGTCATCGACTTCAAGGGCCAGACGCTCCTGCCCGGCCTCATCTCCGACCACAGCCACGTGGGCCAGACGTCCGGCACCACCACGGGCTCCCAGAACTACACGCGGGAGAACGTGGAGAAGCAGCTGCGCCAGTTCGCCGCCTACGGTGTCACCACCGTGACGGCGCTCGGGATGAACCGGCCGCTGTTCAACGAGCTGCGCAAGGAGGCCCACGCGGACACCTTCACCGGCGCGGACCTCTTCGGCGCGGGGCAGGGCATCGGCGTGCCGGAGGGCGGGCCGCCCCAGGCCATGACGAACAACGCGCCCGACCAGCTCTTCCGCCCCACCACGGCGCAGGAGGCCCGCGCCGCCGTGCGCACGCTGGCCAAGAACCGCGTGGACCTGGTGAAGGTCTGGGTGGACACGTTCCTGGGCAAGCTCCCGAAGATGAAGCCGGACATCTACAAGGCCGTCATCGACGAGTCCCACAAGCAGGGCCTGCGCGTCGCCGCCCACATCCACGACCTGGAGGACGCGAAGGCCGTGGTGGACGCGGGCGTGGACATCATCGCCCACGGCGTGCGCGACCAGCCCGTGGACGCGGCCTTCATCCAGGCCATGAAGAAGCGCGGCGTCTGGTACGTGCCCACCCTGGAGCTGGACGAGGCCACCGTCGTCTACGCGGACCAGCCCCTGCTCGTGGACGACCCCGTCCTCCAGCCCGCGCTGTCGCCGGAGCTGCGCGCGCAGTTCAACGACTCCGCGTGGCGCAAAAAGACTTTGGAGGATCCCAAGGCCCAGGAGGCGCGCCACGCGCTCTCCACCAACCAGGCCAACCTGAAGGCGCTGTACGACGCGGGCGTGAAGGTGGGCTTCGGCACGGACTCCGGCGCCACCCCGCTGCGCATCCCCGGCTACGCGGAGCACCGCGAGCTGAAGCTGATGGTCGGCGCGGGCCTCACGCCGGGACAGGCCCTGGCCGTCGCCACCGGGAACGCGGCGGACCTGCTCAAGCTCAAGGACCGGGGCCGCATCAAGCCCGGCCTGCGCGCCGACTTCTTCCTCGTGGAGGGCGACCCCACAGCCAGCATCATCGCCGCGGACCGCATCACCGGCGTGTGGCGCCAGGGCCGCAAGGTGGCGGGGAAGCTCACCGGGGCTCCCGCGCCCTGAGCCGGCGCGCCCCCCGGTGCCCTATTCCTCAATGGGCGGTTGGAGCGTGCCGAAGTGTTCCAGGCCCTGGTCCAGCGCGGAGCGCACCGCGTGGAGCAGGGCGCCGTCCGACATCCGCCGCACCAGGACCATGCCGGTCGCCACGTAGGACGGCGCGCTTCCCAGCCGTGCCTCCAGCGCCTCCAGGGTGAGCACGGTGAGGACGAAGGTGCGTCCGTCGCGCAGCCGCACCACCAGGTTCCGGGAGCCCTCGAAGTGCAGCGCCGGGGGCTCCGCCACCAGCAGGGAGGCGATCCGCTCGTCCTCCGTGTCGATGGACCGCATGCCTGACCGTTCGCGCGTCGAGCGTCGCATGGCGGGGACGATGGTGACCCCCACCCGCGCCTACAACCCCTGCCCCTGAGGGGGCCGCGTCGCCGGACAGCCTCCGGCACCGGGGGGCCAGGATGGCGGGCAAGGGAGCGTTGACGCCGCACAAGACGAACGCCCCGTGCCGGGTGTATGGCCCAGGCCGCCCATGCCCGCCGAGCCGTCCATCCTGTCCACCTGGGGCCTTCCCGGGATGTTCTTCGTCGCCATGCTGGCGGGCTCCGTGGTGCCGGTGCCCTCCGAGGCGATGCTCGCCGCCCTCATCTACAACGGCACGCCGCCGGTGGTGGCCACCGTGGTGGCCACCGTGGGCAACGTGCTGGGCGCGGTGACGCTCTACATCCTGGGCCAGTGGGTGTCGCACGGCGGAGGCGGGGCCGTGGGCCGCTGGGTGGCGCGCCGCCGGGAGAAGGAAGGCCCGCGCATGGCGCGCGTGGAGGCGAACCTGCGCACCTGGGGCGCTCCCGCCCTGCTGATGTCGTGGCTGCCCATCCTGGGGGACGCGTTCGTGCTCGCGGGCGGCTTCGTGGGCGTGCGCCCCTTGCCCTTCGTCGTCTTCGTCACGCTGGGCAAAGGCCTGCGCTACGCCTTCGTCGCGCTGTCCACCACGGCCGCGATGTAACAATGCGTAACATTGCGCGTCCCCGCCGGGGGGGATGCGGCGCTCACGCAACGTTTCAAGGAATGTGACGGATAAACGGCGGAGGCGTCGTGTACGCGGAATACTGCGTCCGCGGCGCTGCCGTGACGTCCTTGAACCTCTACGGCTCCCGGGTTTTCCGGGAGCAGGATGAAACATCGTGAGCCTGAAACAAGACCTCTTCCGGCGGCCTGCCGCCTCCTGGCGTACGTGGTCCTTCACGCTGGTGTGCGCGGCGCTCAGCGCGTGCGGTGGCTCCGTGGAGGCGGATGCGGAGCAGCCGGCGCCGGAGCTCGTCGCGCGCGAGGACTCGCTGGCGAACGTGCGGCTGCGCCTGATGGCGGCCAACCTGAGCAGCGGCAATGGACAGGACTACAACCCGGGCCACGGCATCCGCATCTTCCAGGGCACGGACGCGGACGTCGTGATGATCCAGGAGTTCAACTACCAGACGGACTCCGCGGCGGACATCCGGGCCTTCGTGGACACGGCGTTCGGCACGGGCTTCTCGTACTACCGCGAGGCCGGCGCGCAGATTCCGAACGGCATCATCAGCCGCTACCCCATCATCGCCGCCGGCGAGTGGGACGACACGCAGGTGTCCAACCGCGACTTCGCGTGGGCGCGCATCGACATCCCGGGCCCCAAGGACCTGTGGGCCATCAGCGTGCACCTGCTGACGACCAGCTCCAGCATCCGCAACACGGAGGCGTCCAACCTGGTGAAGTTCATCAACGCCAACGTGCCCGCCAGCGACTACCTGGTCATTGGCGGTGACTTCAACACCGGCAGCCGCAGCGAGGCGACCTTCAGCACCTTCTCCAGCGTGGTGTCCACGGCGTCGCCGTACCCGGCGGACAAGAATGGCAACACCAACACCAACGCGGGCCGCAACTCGCCGTATGACCACGTGCTGGTGGACAACGACCTGCGCGCCTACCAGACGTCGGTGGTGATGGGCTCCAGCACCTTCGCCAATGGCCTGGTGGTGGACACGCGCGTGTACTCGCCCCTGTCCGACATCTCCCCGGCGCTGTCGGGCGACAGCGGCGCGTCCGGCATGCAGCACATGGGCGTCATCAAGGACTTCCTCATCCCGGGGGACGGCGCGACGGCCTCCACCGTGACGGTGCTGTCGCCCAACGGCGGTGAGAGCTGGACGGCGGGCTCGGCGCGCACCATCACCTGGTCCGCGTCCGGCGTCTCCAACGTGAAGGTGGAGTATTCGCTGAACGGCTCCACCTGGACCACCATCACGTCCAGCACGGGCGCGTCCTCCGGCAGCGTGGCGTGGACGGTGCCCTCCAGCGCCAGCACCACCGCGTGGGTGCGGGTGAGCGACGCGAGCAACGCCACCGTCACCGACCTGTCCAACGCGGCCTTCACCATCACCACGGGCGGCACCGGCGGCACGGGCAACGTGTTCATCAACGAGGTGCTCATCAACGAGCCGGGCTCGGACGTGAACGGCGAGTTCGTGGAGCTGGTCAACAGCGGCACGGCGGCGGTGGACCTGAGCGGCTGGACGGTGTCGGACGGCACGGCCGTGCGTCACACCTTCGCCAGCGGCACCTCGGTGGCGGCGGGCAAGGCGGTGGTGGTGTTCGGCGGCGCGTCCGGCATCCCGTCCGGCACGCCAGGCGCGGTGGCCGCGTCCACGGGCTCGCTGGTCCTGGGCAACAGCGGTGACACCGTCACGGTGAAGAACAGCGCCGGCACGGTGGTGGACACGGCCACGTTCGCCTCGTCGCTCGCGGGCACGGACGGCGTGTCCGCCAACCGCAGCCCGGACACGTCCTCCACGGGCAGCTTCGTGCTGCACACGGGTGTGTCCAGCCTGAGCAGCTCTCCCGGCAAGCGCGCCAGCGGCGCCGCGTTCTAGTGCTGAACACCGCTCCTCCGGACCGCGCTGGTCCGGAGGAGCGACCTGGGAGAGTGTTCCCCCGGAACGTCCCGCTTCCGGACGCGAGGAGCCCTCCCATCATGCTGAAGGTCCATCACCTCTCCGAGTCCCGCTCGCAGCGCATCCTCTGGCTCCTGGAGGAGCTGGGGCTCGACTACGAGGTCGTCCGCTACGAGCGTGATCCGAAGACGGGCTTCGCTCCGCCGGAGCTCAAGGCCATCCACCCGCTGGGCAAGTCGCCGCTGGTGGAGGACGGCGGCCGGGTGCTGGCGGAGCTGCCGAACCTCACGGCCTACCTCGACCGGCTCCACGCGCGCCCCGCGTACCAGTGGGCCCTGGAGCGGGGCGGGCCGTACGAGATGGGCCGCTGAAAAGACGACGGGCCGCCCCGGAGCACACCGGGACGGCCCGCGACCTGTCCGACTGTCGGACTAGTTTTGCGTCGCCGCGCGCAGGCGGGGCGGCACATGGGGCCCGAAGTCGGGCGGCTCCTCCGACTGCACGAACCTGGGAGCGCGCTTCAGTGGGGCGATGCCCATCCAGCGGTTGAGGTTGGCCTTCGCCTCCGCCTGCGCGCCCGCCGGGAGCTGGCTGATGCGCGCGCCGTGGTTTCCGCCCTCCACCGTGTACAGGTAGGAGTCCTGCGAATTGCCCAGCACGTAGGCCGCCGCGGTCCACGGGTCGTAGCTGCCGTAGATGAACATCAGGCGCTGTCCCTGCGAGGACACCCAGTCCTGGATGTCCGGCATCGCGCTGGGACGGAACACGAACGGGATGCCAGGGGGCGAGTACACCTCGCCGGTGTCGGTGTCCGGGAAGTGGATGAGCGAGCCCAGGTGCTTCTCATAGGGCTGGGGCCAGCCCAGCTCCGCCGCGGCCTGGTAGTAGTAGGCGGCGTACGGCGTGATGCCCTGGTCCGAGAAGGACCGGATGCCCACCGCGTAGTCCATCGTGTCGAACAGCTCCTGGTCCGTGGCGGTGGCGGCGGGGATGTTCTGGGTGCAGTTCTCCGCGGAGTCGTACTGCCAGAAGGCGAAGTAGGTCTCGATGGCGGCGTGCTCCAGCGCCAGCTCCCGGCCCAGCTGGGAATACGTCAGGTTGAACCTCGCCGCGTAGGCATCCACGAGGGAGAGCATCTGGCTCCGGCGCAAGAGCACTTCACGCTGGAAGGCCCACAGCCGCTCGCGGCACGCGACCTGCGCGTCGCCGCCCACGGTGTCCTGGAACGTCACGAAGCGCTCGTCGTTGCGCTTCGTGATGGGCGCCACGTACGCCACGGTGGCGTCCACGTCGTCCGGGTGGAAGCGGCGGAAGAACACCACCGTCTCGCCGCCCTTGCTGCCGCCGGTGGACACCCACTTGCCGGTGTAGATGGGCTTGAGCGCCTGTGTGATGCGGTGGAAGTCATCCGCGGACTGGCGGATGGTGAGGTGGCTCCAGTCTGCGGGCGACGGGATGCTGGGCGGGAAGAAGCGGTGCTCCACGGCGACCTGGTTGGCGGACAGGAGCTGCGTGGGCTCCGAACGGCCGGTGCCGGTGGAGACGTTGTAGCCGCTGGTGGAGAGCACCATCGGGCTGGCGTCCGCCTTGTGCATCAGCGTCAAGCGCTGCTCGAAGCGCTGGCACTCCGGGTGGGCGTGGTCCGACGGCTGGTTGTACCGCAGGACGAAGTGCCGGTAGCCCGCGGGGACACTGCCGCCGGTCCGGTCCTGGTCCACGATGAGGCCCGGGATGGCCTCCAGCCGGGTCCGGATGTCCAGCGACGTATCGCCGATGACGCTCAGGTCCGGGGGCGTGTCGACCCAGCCGCTCGGGGTGCATGCCACCACGCCGCCGTCCGTGCCCGCATCGGCGTCCGTGCCCGCATCACTCTCCGAGCCCGCGTCCGTCCCGGAACCCGCATCGGTGTCCGTGCCTGCGTCCGTCCCGGAACCCGCATCGGCGTCCGTGCCTGCATCGGCGTCCGTGCCTGCATCGGCGTCCGTGCCTGCGTCGGTGTCCATGCCCGCATCGGTGTCCGTGCCTGCATCGGTGTCCGTGCCTGCATCGGTGTCCGTGCCTGCGTCGGTGTCCGTGCCCGCGTCGGAGCCGGCGTCCGAGCCCGCATCAGAGCCGGCGTCCACGGTCTGGGTGCCGCTGTCCGGACGCGGGTCGTCCGGCTCGTCATCGCCACAGGCGACCGGTCCCCCCAGCAGCATGAGCAGGGGAACAAGCGACGCCCAGTGGGCCAGGCGCGCCGGCTTGGAGGGCTGGGAGAACAGGTAGGGCTTCATGGGTCCGCGTTCCTCGGCGACCGCGCCCGCCGGGCCTGTCCCGGCGAGCAACGGTGCTCACGCGCGGATTCCAGCCTCAAGGCCGGAGCATGTTCAAGGGGGCCGCCCCCGTGAGGTCCTCCACGCTGTCGTAGAGGAGCTGCCCGATGTAGTTGAAGTTGTGCGCCCAGGCGCCCGGGTCCTTCTTGCTCAGCTGGTAGTTGTGGGCGGCCTTCACGAGCGCCGGTGTGAACGGCGCGAACGCGTTGGCGGAGACGGACTCGGTGGCGCTGCAGGCCCCGTTCTTGTCCGTGTCCTTGAAGAAGTACGGATTGACGTCGCCGTTGTAGCAGAGGCCGTTGCTCGTCACCCCGCGCATGGCGGTCAGCACGCGCGCGGCCATGCCCTCCACCTCCGCCTCCAGGGTCTCCGCCGTGTTCCCGTCGCCGTCGTAGTCCGACACGTGGACGAGCCGGATCTGCTCCGCCGCGCTCTGGTCCGCGTGGCACGTCTCACAGCGCTCGTTCCACACGTCCTGGATGCGGAAGGTGTGGTTGCTCTTGCCCGGGACATGGCAGCTCGTGCACTGCACCCCGCCCATGTGCGTGAGCCGGCCCGCGTAGGTCTTGTTGGGGTACTCGTAGCCGATCCGCGCCAGCGTTCCTTCGCGCGTCCCCGCGGCCGGCAGGTAGTGCACGTTCTGGAAGCGCGGCGTGCCCCCCGCGCTTAGCGCCGTGTCGATGGTGGCTTTGGACGCGCGGCCGATGTGGCAGTTGGCGCAGAGGTTGTCCTGGCCCGGCAGGTTCACCGTCTTGCCGTCCGGCAGCCACGTCTGGGAGGGGACGAAGACGTCGTAGTCCGGTTCGAAGTTCTCGTGGCAGGTGGCGCACTCCAGGCCGTTGGCGGTCTCCGGCACCAGCTGCCCGACCCCGTACTGGACGAAGAAGCGGTAGCCCTGCGCGCCGCTGTGGCAGCGCGAGCAGCTGGCCTGGACGGTCTCGCTCGAGTCCCAGTTGCGCGCCGCCTTGCTGGCGCCGTTGAAGTGGCCCGGATCGTTGCGCACCAGCAGCGACGTGTCGAAGGGCACGCTCAGCGCCGTGTTCAACGACTGGGTCGAGTCATGCAGCAGCTGGATGATGTACTTCGCGTTGTGCGCGAACGCGCCCGGGTCCACCCGGGACAGCTGGTAGTTGTACGCCGCCTTCTGCAGGCGAGGGGTCCAGCCGGCGAACGCGTTGGTGGCGGTGGCTTCGGTCTGAGCGCAGGTCCCGTCTCCGTTGGTGTCCCGGAACCAGTACGGGTGGGTGTTGCCGTAGCAGAGGGGCCGGGCCCGCTCCGCGCCGTACCGCTGGATGGCGGCGAGCAGCCGGTCCCGCAGGCCCTGGATCTCGTAGTAGACGCCCTCGGTGCGGTTGTTGTCCCCGTCGTAGTCCTGATTGCGCGAGGCAATCTGCCGGATGTCCCAGGCCTTCGTGACGTCGGTCACGCCGGGGTGGCAGGTGGCACAGGCATCCCAGCGGACCCGCGTGGTGTGCGGGTCATGGCACTCGTTGCACTTGTCGAAGCTGGGGACGTGGCGGAAGCGCGAGTCGTAGACCTGATCCGCGTACTGGTAGCCGCCCGCGGCCTGACTGGCGAAGAGCGTCGCGCCCGCGGGGTAGTAGTGGATGTTGGTGAAGCCCAGGGCGGGCGAGGCGGTGTCCTCACCCACCACGCCCGCGTCCGCGACCTGCGCGTCGATGTCCCTGCCCGCGGCGCGTCCCTGGTGACACACCACGCACCTCGCCTCCGGGCCCAGGCCGGTGACCTGCTTGCCCGAGGGGAATGTGACCGAGGTCAGGCTTGCGGCGGCGCTGTCGTGGCACGTCTCGCAGCGGACCACGGACTGCGTCGGCGCGGGGGCGTCCACCTTGCCAGGGGCGGACCCGTCACCGCCCAGGAAGTCGATGTAGCCCTCCGAGCTGTGGCACCTCGCGCAGCTGGCGGGGACAAGGCCGTCCTCGTTCCAGTGGGAGAAGGCCTCGGCGGTGGTGTCCGCGTGCGGAGAGCCTGACCAGGCGAGGTAGTAGGGCACCTGGTTGGGGTCGACTCCGCCGTCGCCCGCGAGGCCTCCCAT
Source organism: Corallococcus sp. AB011P (assembly GCF_003611605.1). Taxonomy (NCBI): domain Bacteria; kingdom Pseudomonadati; phylum Myxococcota; class Myxococcia; order Myxococcales; family Myxococcaceae; genus Corallococcus; species Corallococcus sp. AB011P. Next base: position 308,055 of record NZ_RAVX01000009.1, on the reverse strand, counting down.
CACCACCACCACATGGCGCGCCTCCAGCCTGGAGCTCGCGCCGGTGACCTTGATGGCGGTCTCTCCCGCGCCCACGCCCGTCACCTGCCCGGAGTCGTCCACGGTCGCGATGGCCGGGGCCTCGCTCTCCCAGTGGTAGCCGTCGTCGGTGGCCTCGCGCGTGGTGACCGTGAGCTGGATCGCCTGGCCCACGAGCACCGAATGCGGGCCGTCGGTGACGAGCTCCGGGTGGGGTGTCTCCAGCTTGGCGCAGGCGCTCAGCGCGCAGGCCAGGAGCAGCGCTCCGGCCGGGAGCAGGAGGGGTCGTCTCATGGGGGCCGCCTCGGGAAGAATGTGCGTCATGGTTGAGCGCCTCCGGAGATCCACGCCAGGAGGGTCTGGTACTCCGGGGTGCCCTCCCCATAGACGGCCCCGCCGCCGTGGCCCGCGCCGGTGGCCTTGCGCAGCAGCCGGCTGGCGGAGGGATTGGAGGTGTCCGTGAGGGAGATGGCCGCCGCGTAGTCCGCGTCGGCATCGCCCGTCAGCAGGAAGGAGGTGTTGCCAGCGGAGCCCCCGCTGCGATGGCAGCTCTGGCAGCCGGTGGTGAGGAGCGGATGGGCGTCGCTCGCGAAGGACACGGCGCTTCCTCCGTCCCCTTCGCCGCCGCCGTCGGTGGGGGGCGCACCGGCGTCGGCGGCGACGGGGCCACGCTCGAAGTCCGCGCAGCCCAGGGCCAGCGCGAACATCGCGGTGAGGACCGCGGCCCGTGTCTGGATTCGGGAGTCAGAACTCATACGCCACCACCAGCCGGGTGAAGTCGTCCGGCGTCTCGTCTGTCTTCTCCAGGTTCCAGAACTGGAAGAGGCCGGCGCTCAAGCCCCGCCACCGCGCGACCACGCCCACGTTGTGGCTGGAGGCGTCCTCCCGGGTGAGCGCGTTCGAGTCCAGGATGAGGCCTCGCCGGTTTCCGAAGGTGCGCAGCCCCTGCCGGTACTGGACGTAGAGCCAGTCCGTGGGGTGGTAGCGCAGCTGGAGGTAGCTGGCGAAGTGGTAGTAGTCCTCGCCCGGCCCGCCGTAGCCCTCCGCCTCTCCCCCGGAGACATCCGCGCGCAGCAGCCCGGCGCCCAGCGAGAAGTGCTCCAGCACCGGAAGCCCGCGCGGACGCCACACCGCCACGTCCAGCGCCTGGAGGAACAGGCGGCGCCCAAACCCCAGCGAATTGAAGTAGGGCGAGTACCACACGTTGATGGGCCCCCAGGAGCCGCCAAGCCTCGCTCCGACGCCCAGTCGGGTGTCCTCCAGCGGTGCCAGGTCCGACTGGAGGTTGAGCACCGCGTCCGCGCGCTTCAGCCGGTAGCCGGAGATGACGTAGGCGTCGCCGGAGAATGCGAGCGGCCCCATGCGGCGCTCCACGTTCACCGTCAGCCCTTCGCGGGCGAACACCACCGGAAGCACCCGCTGGTCGAAGCCCGCGAGCCCTCCGTAGCCGTGGTGGAAGAGCGGATCCGCGCCGAAGGGCACCAGGATCTTCCCCCCCTTGGCGAACACCTTCACCGGCCAGGACGCCTCGCTGAGCCGGTAGCCCACCTCCCAGAACTGGAGCGAAAGGAGCTCCAGGGTGAGGGTCACCGGATCCTCGGCGGACTGCCGCGTCAGGAAGAGGAAGTGGTGGTAGCTGCGCAGCGCGCTCTCGCCCTCTGACTTGAAGGGGTGGTCGTTGTAGTTGACGCGCTCGTAGTTGAGGTCGAAGCGTCCGTTCAGGCTCAGCGAGCCGAGGACCGGGAAGGTCCCCAGCGGCACGCCGCCGTGAGGGCCCGACGGCGCGTGCGGGCTGGCCGGGGTGGATGGCGGTGTTGGGGGCGCCGCGGCGGGCCCGGGCGCGGGCGTGGCGGTGGCCACGGCGGTGTTCTCGGGGGCCGGTGGGGTCGTCCCCAAGGCGCCCGCGTCAAGCCACCGGGCCAGGAGCGACAGCTGCGCGCTGCCCGGCTCCCACACCGCGCCGCCCGGGTGCGAGTCGCCCTTCGCGCGCTGGTACAGGATGCTGCTGGCGGCGGTGCCGGGCACCACCAGGGGCTCCACCGAACGCAGGTGCTGCTCCGGATCCGCGTGCGTCACGTAGCGGCTGGAGCCGGCCATCCCGTCCGAGGCATGACAGCTGGAGCAATCCGCCAGCAGCGCCTCGTGCACCTGGGGAGCGAAGCGCGGCGCGGCCGAGGCGTCTCCGGAAGGCGGGCCGGCGCTCGCGGACGCGGATGGTGCTGGCGGAGAGGCGGGGGGCGTGGACGCGCCGGGCACCGGATTGGCGCCGGGAGGCGTGGCCGCGACGGGCGCTGGAGTGGCGCCGGGAGGCGTGGCCGCGACGGGCGCTGGAGTGGCGCCGGGAGACGCGGGCGCGCCGTCGTGGGACGGATGGGGAGCGCCAGGGCTGGCCGTGGTCAGCGCCGCGGGCGTGCCGCCGCGTGCCTTGCCGGGCGGAGCGCCTCCTTCAATCCACCGCAGGATCGTCGCGTACTCCGCCGACTCCACCGCGAAGACCTTCTTGCCTCCGTGGAGCGTGGTGCCGGTGCCCTTCTTGAGCAGCGGGCTCTGGGCGGCGGTGGCGGGCTGCACGAAGCGCAAGGTGGCCTCGTAGTCCGCCGGCTCGCCCCGGAGCACCCAGCGGGACCGGGACGCCATTCCGTCCGGGCCGTGGCAGGACCCGCACTCCTTCTCCAGGATGGGCCGGACGTCCTCCGCGAAGCCCGGCACGCGGGGCCGGTTCGCGCTGGCGGGCGTCCGGGCGGGGGGCGCGGACGGGGGCCTGGCGGCCTCCGTGGGGGACGGCGTTCCCGCATCGGGCGTCGCCTGCGCGGGGGGCGGCTTGATTCCCAGCCGCTCCTGGAGTTGCCGCCGCTTCTCCTCCTGCGACTGCGCTCGCGCGGGGCCTGGGGTGGACAGCACCAGCGCGCAGGCGAACAGCGTCCAGGTGCCCAGGTCAGCGACGCGCATGGCACGCCTCGCAGTCCATGGAGCGCCAGGCCCTGGCGGCCTGTCCGTCATGGCAGCGCCCGCAGTAGCGGCCCTCTCGCATGTCCTGATGCGTGAAGCCCAGCCGGGCCTGCGGGAACGTGCCGGGGTGGCAGCTGTAGCAGTACATGGAGCCATGCCCCCAATGGGAGAACAGCGCCGGAGCGGGCGCGGCGCGCTCCTTGAGCGGAGGCAGCCGGATGTCCTGCGGCGAGTTCACGGCGAAGATGGGAGTCGTGAACAGGAGGAGGGCGACGAGCCCCACCCGCCACCGTCCCCCGCGAAGGAGGACGGACCCGGACGGCCCCGAGGCGTCAAACGCGGAGCGCCTCATAGGGCTTTTTGCTCCTTCAGGATCTTCCAGACCGTGACGCCGTAGAGCAGGACCCCCAGCAGGACCCCGGGCACGCCCACGGCGGTGGAGATGACGAAGGTCAGGGGCGTCCAATAGAAGAGGGCGAACAGTTGGATGAGCAGCCCCGCCAGGACGAAGAGGGCCGCCACCCGGATGCGCTTGTCGTGGCTCATGGGCTTGGTCGCTCCGGCAGCCAGAAGTTCTGGGCCTTCACGCCCTCCAGGTCGTGCGCGAGGTCATGACAGCCCAGGCACGAGCGGGCCCCGCTCTGGAGCTCCGCCTGGAGCTCCCGGTGCGGCCCGGCCTCCAGGTAGCCGCGCGCGTCGTTGTGGCAGTGGAGGCAGTTGTAATTGGGATACGGCTGATAGAGCCGGGGCTCCGGGGGGATGGTCCCGAAGTAGTGGACCCAGACGTGCCGCAGGCCGTTGAGCTTGGCCTTCGCGTCCCCGAAGAGCGCGTAGTCCGTGTGGCAGGAGAAGCAGGTGGAGTCGCGGTTGATGAGCCGCTTCTGGTAGTGGACCGCGGCCAGGGCGTTGGGGTTGTCCACGAACAGGCTCTGCCCGTAGCGCTCCATCTCGTGGCAGCCCATGCAGAACTGGGTCTGGCTCGATTCGCGCACGCCCACCGCGACCCCGGCACCGCTGACGGCCAGCGGCAGGATGGCCAGTCCTCCGAGCAGCACCAGGCGTCCCAGCCCGTTCGCGGTGAGGTGGCCAGCGGCATGGGCAATCATCCCCACGAGCACGGCCACCGCGCTGACAATCACAATCATGAGGGTGGGCAGTGGAGCCTCCATGGAGCCTGGGTCGTGACAACCGTGCAGTGAGGCGATTCAGAGCGCTGTGGGACCCGGAGGGCCGCCGCCACGGCGTCTCGCGCTACCGGGAGGGCTCCCCGGCGGAGGGCGGAAGGGGGATGGGCTCCACCTTCGCTGTCTGCCCGTCCACGCGCAAGTCCAGGGACTTCTGGCCCGCCGGCGAGGCGTACCGCAGCCACCAGGACGCCTCCCCTTGCTTCGCCATCACCAGTTCCAGGGCCTGGTCCTGGCTCCGCGCGAACGCGGCCCCCAGCCTCACCGCCTCCTGATAGCCCACGGTGAGCGCCACCGAGGTGGGCGGTGGCGGCAGCGGGGGCGAGGGATCCGCACGCGTCTGCATCGAGGACCCCGCGCACCCCGCGGCGCTGAGGGCGGCGAGCAGGACGGCGCGGCGCAGGGAGAGCGAAGAGGTCATGGTCGCTGGCTCGAACGGAGGGAGGAATGAAACCTGTCCGGCCTTCGACACTGCATGCCCCGTACCGGGATGGACTGGTGCCCTCCGTGGCGGTGGGCCCGGGCGCGGGTGCGCATCCCGCTAGGGGGCCCGGCGCAAACCTTGCGCGAGCCGGCGGCATCCCGCGCATTCCTTGCGGGGAGCGGGACCCAGCCCGCTCCGGCCGCACACTCTGTCTGGCCGTGAGGGGCGCGGCGGCGCGCGGCTTGAGTCCACCCCGCGCGCGGGGTAGCCACGTCCCGTCACGTCTCCTTGGAGCCTCCCATGAAGCCCCTGCTGCTGGCCGCCGTCCTCGCCGCCGCGCCCGCCACCCCGCAGAAGCCGCCCGCGCCTGACGCCGGCCTCACGCAGGCCGCGCAGCCCTCCCTCACCGTGCCCGGAGGCAAGTTCCTCCGCGCCCGCTCCGGCAACACCGCCGTGGCCCAGATGTTCGCGCCGGGCATCGCGGAGCTGTCCCTGGCGGAGAAGCGCGTGGCGTGGTCCCTGACGCTCGCGGCGCACGCGGGCGAGGACATCGCGTTGGATCAGCTCGGCTGGAAGCTGGTGCCGGCGAAGCAGTTGCTGGAGGGCGTCTGGCTCTTCGGCCGGGACGCGCAGAGCGCCGCGTCCGGCTTCGACGGGAAGCTGGCGGACTACCTGCTGCGCTTCTACGGGCACGGCGGCAACCACGACAGCACCACCGGCCAGAAGTTCGTCCCGGCCTTCACCGCGGAGCAGCTCGCGGCTGGCGCCTCGCGCGCGCTCAAGGCCGGCGCACCCTGGACGGTGAAGGACGAGGCCGCGCTCCAGGCCTGGCTCCAGGACCTGACGCCCACCCTCTTCGACGCGAGCTTCGAGCCGCAGCTCACCTCCAAGGCCCCGCCGCCGGGACAGGACCTCCTCACCGCGTCCTCCAACACGGCCTATGGCCCTGGTGTGACGGAGAAGGACCTGGTGGGCTTCAAGGAGAAGTACCCGCTCAACTCGCGCGTGGTGAAGCAGGACGGCAAGCTCACGGAGCAGGTGTTCCGCGCGGGCACGCCGGACGGCAAGGTGAAGCCGGGCCTGTACGCGAAGGAGCTCTCGCGTGTCATCGCGCACCTCCAGGAGGCGATGAAGTCCGCCGAGCCCGCGCAGAGGGCCGCGCTGGGCAAGCTGGTGCGCTACTTCCAGACGGGCAGCCCCAAGGACTGGGACGCGTACAACATCGCGTGGCTCAAGGTGGACCCGAAGGTGGACGCCAACCTGGGCTTCATCGAGACCTACGTCGACCCGCGCGGCCACAAGGGACAGTGGGAAGGGCTGGTCAACTACCGCGACACGGCGGAGAACCAGATCATGGTGCTCATGGGCCAGAAGGCCCAGTACTTCGAGGACCGGCTGCCCTGGCCCCAGAAGTACCGCCGCAAGAAGGTCTCGCCGCCGGTGGCCAAGGCCATCAACCTCATCACCTCCAACCCGGAGCCGCCCGCGGGCATCAACCTGCCCAACGAGCAGCACATCCGGGAGAAGTACGGCAGCAAGAGCGTGATGATCACCAACGTCATGGACGCCGCCTCCGCCGTGACGCGGCTGCCCCTGGCGCTGGAGTTCTCCCGCACGGCGGAGGACCGCGAGCAGGCCCAGAAGTACTCCGTCACCGCGCGCAAGTGGCTGGTGGCCTTCCACGAAGTGCTGGGCCACGCGTCCGGCCAGGTGGATCCGAAGTTGAAGGGCCAGTCCCCGTCCGTCTTCCTCAAGGAGTACGACAACACGCTGGAGGAGGCGCGCGCGGACCTGATCGCGCTGTGGCACGCGTTCGACCCGGCGCTCGCGGAGCTGTCGCCGGACCACGAGGCCATCGCCCGGCAGATGTACCGGGACTTCCTGGTGGAGGGGCTCACCAACCTGCGCCGCGTGGAGACGGGCAACGCCTTCGAGGAGGACCACCAGCGCGGCCACCACATGACGGTGACGTTCCTGGAGGAGAAGGGCGCGGTGAAGCAGGTGACGGAAAACGGCCGCACCTACCTCACGGTGCCGGACTACGCGAAGATGCGCGAGGCCGTGGGCGAGCTGCTCTCCAAGCTGATGGTCATCAAGGCCACCGGCGACTACGAGGGCATCCGCGCGCTGGTGCAGGAGAAGGGCATCCACTTCGACCCGAAGCTGCGCGACGAGGTCGCCCGCCGGGTGAAGGCCGTGGACGTGCCCACGGTGCTGCTGCTCAATTCGCCGCGCGTGATACCGGTGCTGGACGCGAAGGGCGCGCTGGTGGACCTGAAGGAGGACACCACCCAGGCCTTCGTGGATCAGCACCTGGAGCGCAGCCTGCTGGGCCGGCTGTCTCCCTCGGAGGCCAGCCGCGTCGCCGCGAAGGTGGCGGGCTCGCCGGACGCGGTGCGCGAGGCCTTCAAGGAGCTGGGGCCGGACACGGCTCCGGCGCCGACCCCCGCGAAGAAGGGTGCGGCGCCGGTGAAGTCCACGCCCTGAGCGGAACGCGGGGCCGTCAGTGGTTGGACGGCGTGTCCGCGTCCGTGATGGGCGTTCCGGACTCCGTGGTGAGCACGACGTGCTGGGAGCCCGGCGGGATGGGGCCTCCCGGCGTGGCCGGGTCGCCCATCCGTCCGTTGGGCCGGCCGTAGTCGCGCTCGTAGATGCGCACCACGGAGAGGAAGAAGGCGACGATGAGGGGCCCCAGCAGCAGGCCCACCGCGCCGAACGCCGCCAGGCCGCCCAAGAGGGCGAAGAAGACGATGGCGCCGTGCTGGTTCATGCCCTTGCGGGCCAGGAGCGGCTTGACGACGTTGTCCACGAGCCCCACCACGACGACGCCCCAGATGGCCAGGAAGAGGGCCGCCCACGGGTGGCCGCTGAGGAACATCAGGCCCGCGGCGAAGAGCACCACCACCGCGGCGCCCACGGCGGGGATGAGGGCGAGGAAGAAGGTGAGGCCCGCGAAGAACAGCGGCGCGGGCACCCCCACGATGAGGAAGCCGATGAGCGCGACCGCCGCCTGGACGCCCGCGGTGGCGATGGTGGAGACGAGCACCGACACGGAGGTGCTCTTGAACTCGCGCAGCAGCTCCCGCGTCTGCCCGCGCCTGAGCGGCGATACGCTCTCAATCCACTGCACCAGCCGCGCGCCGTCGGTGAGGAAGAAGAAGAGGGCGATGAGCATCATCGTCAGCTGGAGGATGATGCTGCCCGTGGCGGCCACCGCTCCCGTCACGGCCTTGGCGGCGGTGCCACCCTGGTTCGTCACCTGCTCCTGGAGCTTCTGGTCCAGCTCGGCCTGCTCCAGCGGGAGCCGCTCAATCAGCTTGCTCACCGGGCCCTGGATGCCGCTGGGGAGCTTCTCCACCAGGCCCGTCATCCCGTCCTTCTGCACGGCCTCCGTCACGAAGCGTGCGCCCTCGGACACCTCCGCGACGACGAAGGCGGTGAGGCCGCCCAGGGGCAGGAGCAGGGCCAGCAGGATGCCGCTGACAATGAGCCCGGAGGACACGTTGCCGTGGCCGCGCAGCCGCTTCTTCAGCCGGGTGTGCAGTCCGTAGAAGGTGCCCGCCAGCACCGCCGCCAGGAAGAACGCCTCCGCGAAGGGCCGGATGACCAGGCACAACAGGACGATGGACAGCAGGATGAGACCCACGAAGACGCGTCGCGCTACCTGATCGGAGGCCATGGCCTTGCCAAGTTATGGAGCCGGACCTGCCGACGGGAGCCTGCCCGGCCGGATTGTCTCCGGAACATTCCCCACGCACTGGCCGCCTGCCTGCTCACGGAGCTTGGGAGCGGCGGAGGGGGCGCTAGAGTGCGCGCATGCCGCCCTTCGACTCCGCCCGCTTCACGCTCTGGCTTCCGCAGCTCCTGTGCGCCGCCTTCCTGGCCATCCTCTTCCTGCAGTCCGGCCTGGACAAGGTCGTGGACTGGAAGGGGAACCTGGGGTGGCTGACCGGCCACTTCTCCAAGTCGCCCCTGAAGGGCGTGGTGACGCCGATGCTGGCGGTCATCACCCTGATGGAGCTGGCGGCCGGGGCGCTGAGCGGAGCGGGCGCGGTGGCGCTGCTGGTGAACGGCAGCCCGTTGCTCGCGTACCTGGGCGCGGTGCTCTCCGCGGTGTCGCTGCTGGCGCTCTTCTTCGGCCAGCGCATGGCGAAGGAGTACGCGGGCGCGGCGGTGCTGGTGCCGTACTTCATCGTCGCGCTCGCGGGTGTGTACCTGATGCGGCTGGCGTGAGGCCGGCCCTTTAGAGCACCTTGCGCGAAGGCATGATGGCGTTGGCGGACAGCAGGCCCGCCGCCAGCGCCACCGCGACCATCAGCATGGAGAAGGCCGTGTCCACGCCGGCCACCACGTCGCGCTCCAGCAGCGACGCGAGGCTGCGAAAGCCCACGCTGCCGGGGACGAGCAGCATCAGCCCCGGCACCACGGTGGTGACGGCGGGCCGGTTGCGCAGCCGCGCCAGCGCGTTGCTCCCAATGCCCAACAGCAGCGCGCCCGCGAAGGCGCCCAGCTGAGGCCCCAGGAGCAGCGCTCCCAGCCGCGCGCCCATGAACGCGGCGGCGCCGGCCAGGGCAATCCATCCCCAGTCCCGCGGACGGGCGCGGAAGAGCACCGCGATGGCGAAGCCCGCCACCACGAGCGCGGCGATGGCGACCCCCGGGGGTAGCACCGTGGGCAGGGACGGCGTGGGCATGGGCACGGGAGGCAGCACCGTGGCCACGCGGCTGCCCAGGGCCGCGCCAAAGCCCAGCTGCAGGAAGATGAGCGCGGCGTGGGTGAGGCGCGACGTGCCGGAGATGAGGTTGCGCGTGGCCACCTCGTTGACGGCGATGGTGAGCGTGAGGCCGGGTAGCAAGACGATGAGGCCCGCGAGCGTGGCCACCTCGCCGTGCAGCGGGCCGAAGAAGTGGGCCGCGAGCCCCGCGAACGCGGCGGACAGCACGGCCGCCACGGGCTCCAGCACGCGGGCGGTGGTTGGCTGCTTGCGGGTCAGCAGGTCCAGCATGCCAATGGCCAGGCTGCTGAAGCCGGCGACGCCCATCTCCTTCCAGCCGCCGCCGAACAGCAGCGCCGCGGAAGCGCCCGCCAGCATCCAGCAGAGCAGTTGAAGCGCGGGGCCGTAGCGCGGCGGCCGGGCGAGGATGTCCTCCACGCGGGGTGCGCCCTCCGCGGGCGTGAGGCGCCCGTGGATGACGTCGTCCGCGAGCATGTCCAGGAGGATGAGGCGCTCCAGGTCCATGTCGCCGGGCTCCACGCGGATGAGGCTGGTGCGCAGGTCCTCGGGCGGGCCGAAGGAGGCGAAGATGGAGGTGGGCGTGGAGAAGAAGCGGGCCTCCAGGCCCAGCCGCTCGCTCACCTTCATCATCAGGCCCTCCAGGCGGTGGGCGGGCGTGCCGAGGCGGTGCAGCGCGTGGCCCAGGCGCAGCACGAAGGCCACCGCGGGGCCGGGCGGCGGGGGCGCGAGGGAGGCGACGAACTCGGGCGGGGCTTCAGCGGTTTCGGGGGGACGCGTGGACACGGCGGGCGCGCACATGCGCAGAGCCGCCTGGGGGAGTCAAACGGCGTGGTGCCCCCCTGGAAGCCCTCCTGCTCGTATCCATGTCCAGGGTGTTCGGGGAAATCCCCTGGCGTGACGCATCTGATACAGCGGGCGGCAGACGGGAGGACGCATGGCGCGCAAGCAACGGACGCCCAGGTGGCTGGAGGCCGCGAGGCGCAGGGGACCGGAGACCCCGGTGGGCCCCCGCACGGACTGGCTGGCGCGAGCGTTGGGCCGGGCCGGCGTGCTGCCCCGGGCCGAGGCCGCGCAGGCCATCCATGACGGCCGCGTGGAGGTGGACGGCCGGGTGGAGCGGGAGCCGTTCGCGCCGGTGGGAGAGGGGACGCGGGTGCGCGTGGACGGCGTGGAGCGCGCGCTCACGCGCCAGGTGCGGGTGCTGATGTTCCACAAGCCCTCGGGGCCGGTGGTGCACGGGTCGGATCCAGAAGGCGTGGGCACTGTCTTCGAAAGGCTGCGCGCGGTGCTGCCGCCGGAGCTTCAAGGCTTCGAGTGGTACGCGGTGGGCCGCTTGGACCGGGACACCACGGGGCTCCTGCTCTTCACCAACGACGAGCGGCTGGTGCGGCACGCGACGGCGCCAGAGACGCACCTGCCCAAGCGGTACGTGGCGCGCGTGGAGGGGCAGCCCCCGGAGGCGGCGCTGGCGAGGCTGCGAGAGGGATTGACGCTGGAGGACGGCCCCACGCGCCCGGCGGAGGCCGTGCTCCGCGCGCCCGACGTGGTGGCGCTCACGCTCACGGAAGGAAGGCACCACCAGGTGAAGCGGATGCTCGCGGCGGTGGGGCACCCGGTGCTCGCGCTGCACCGTGAATCAGTGGGGCAGGTGGCGCTGGACGTGGCGGAAGGGGCGTGGCGCGAGCTGACGGAAACGGAGGTGGCGCAGGGGTTGGGGTTCCAGCCCGGCGCGGACTAGAAGCCGAGGTTCTTGATCCGCTCTCTCGCCTTCGCTGGGTTCGCCATGTTCCTGGGGGACATCAGCATGTACCGGTCGTGGGCCTTCTTGGCCTTGGCCTTGTTGCCGGTCAGGGTGTAGGCGGTCTCCAAACCCAGCCAGGCTCGCCGGAGACTGGGATTGTTCCGGGTGACGTCCTCCAGGAGCTTCACCGCCTGCTTGTGGTCCTTGGCGGTGCCCGGCTTGAGCTTGATGAGCGTCAGGCCCAGGTCGAGCTTGGTGTCGAACGAGTCCGGCTTCATGGCCAGCGCGTTCCGGTACGCGGCGGCGGCCTCCGGGTACTTCTCGTCGCGGAACGCCGCGCGGCCGGTCTCCATCATGTCGGCGAAGGTCTCCGGCTTCACGATGCGGCCCGAAGCCGATGAGAGCGCCTTCGCGTCATCCAGGATCCGCACGACCTTGGCGCGGCTGGGGTGCGTGTCGGGGGCGTACTCCAGGAAGCGCTGATAGTGCGTCACGCTGCTGCGGCTGTCATTGATCCGCGAGTAAAGCATCCCGAGCAGGAGCTGGCATTCCCCTTCCCGGGGGAACCGCGTCTCGCATTGATGCGCCAGGTCCAGGGCGTCCTGGAGCCCTCCCTGCTGCACCCGCGCCTGGACGCGGTCCTGATAGTCGGCCAGGGACAGGGGCGCTTCCGGAAGCGGTTCCACCGTGAGGGGCGCGCTGCCTGTCGCCTGGGGGACCGGTGTGGCCGCCAGGGTGGGGGGCGGTGCCGTGTCGGAGAGGGATTGAACAGCGGCGGCAGGACGCTCGATGGGGCGCGTGGCTCCAGGGTGCTCGGGAGGCGCACCGGGGGCGCCGAGGAGCCAGAAGCAGCTGGCCCCGATGGCCAGGCCCGTGGTGCTCAATCCCAGCATCCACTTGCGCGACGCCGCGGGGGCGAGCGCGGTCGGGGCTTCCTCCTCCACGATTTCAACGCGGGATTCGGGGAGGGGGATCCTGCCGGTATGGAGCAGCGGCCTGGGCCGCGCGGGCTTCTTCGGGAGCGCCGGTTCCTGCTCGCGCCAGGACTCCAGCTCCTCCTGGAAGGAGGGGGGAACCGACAGCTCGCGGCCGTGCGAGAGCAGGTCGTCACGAAAGAGCATCCGCAGCAGGTGCGCGAGGCTCAGCGAGGAGACACCCGGGTGGTTCGTGTGCAGGAAGCCAGAGAGGGCTTCCGCGAAGGCGTGGCTGGATTCGAAGCGCTCGGACTGCTCCGGATGCAGGGCCTTGAGGACGATTCGCTGGAGTGCTGCTGGCAGGTCCGGCCGTGACTCGCTCAGCGGCGGGAGCTCGCCGCGCGCGATGCGCATCATCACGGCCTGGGGAGGCCCGTCCAGGGGAAGCCGCCCGCAGAGCAGTTCGTACAACACGACGCCCGTGGCCCAGATGTCCGTGCGCGCGTCCACGTCCTCTCCGCGCGCCTGCTCCGGGGAGAAGAAGAGGTACTTGCCCTTCACCACGCCGGGCTCGGTCTTGAGGTCCCGGATGAGCTGGGCCTTGGCGATGCCGAAGTCGACGATCTTGACCTGGCCCTCGTAGCTGATGAGCACGTTGTCTGGAGAGATGTCGCGGTGGACGATGCCCAGCGGCTGGCCACTGCTGTCCGTGCGCGTGTGGGCGTAGTGCAGCCCCCGGCACATCTCCATGGCGATGAAGACGGCGATGGGGACGGGCAGGGCGCCCATGCCGCTCTTCATCGCGCGCTTGAGGAAGCGGTGGAGCGGCTGGCCGTCCACGAACTCCATGGCGAGGAAATACCCACCGTCCACCCGGCCGAAGTCGAAGACCTGGGCGACGTTGCCATGGGACAGCGTGGCGGAGATGCGCGCCTCGCTGATGAACATGGAGATGAAGGCCTCGTCGTTGGCGTACTCGGGAAGCACTTTCTTGATGAGCACGGGCTTGGTGACGCCCGCGTCGCCTACCAGCTGGGCGCGCCACGTCTCCGCCATGCCGCCCTGGCCCAGCCAGGACACCAGCTCATACCGCCCGAAGGCGTCCCCCGCGTGCAGTGCCATTGGGCGGGTATCCTAAGCGCAGAACCGCTATTCGGTCATGCTGCTGGCGTACGCCCTTGAGGGATGGTTCTGGGGAGCGAGCGTCAGGAATAGCAGATAGTGTTCGCGGCTCTGCTTGCGTTTGTAGAGGCGCTGGTAGCTGTCGCCCAGGATGAGATGGCATTCTGCGTTCCGGGGATCGAGCAGGACGCACATCCGCGCTGGGCCAAGCGCTTCGGCCTTTCGTCTTCGCTTGGAGGTCTCGGCGGCCTGCTTGTGGAACAGCTTGCTCCAATCACCGTCACTGCGCCCGGGTGCCGCCGAGGCTTGCGAGGCCGTCCCGGACGGCTCCTCGGTCATCTGCGCCAGCAGGAGCGCCACGTCGAATGGATTCGGATCGAAGTCCGATGAATACAGCAGTTCGATGACGCGACTGCGATGGGGATTGCCTTCGGGGGTCAGCCGCACGAAGGCTTCGTAGTGGTCGGCGCTGGCTTGCAGATTCCGGAATTTGGCTTCGATCACGCTCAGGAAGAGATGGCATTGCGGCGCCTCCGGGTACTGGACCACGCAGTCATTGGCGACGATCCGCGCGCTATTGAAGTCCTGCTGCCCGATGAAGTCGCGGAGCTTCACCATGAAGTCACCGACGGTGAGCGGCCTGGCGCTCACGGCGGCCACCGCGGGGCTGGCGGTGGCGGGGGGAGGGCTCTTGGGCGGAGGGCTGACCGTGGGCGGGGGCGCGGGCATTTCCCTGACAGGCTGCGGAACGTTCCTGGCGGAGAGGGGACGGGGCTGGACCTCCGGGGCATTCGCGTTCGACAGCAGCCACCAGGACGCGCCGAGCCCCAGAAGTGTCGCCAGGGCCAGCGGGTAGAGACGCTGACGTGGCGCCTCCTGGATGGGAGCGGGTGTTTCCGAGCCGGAGGGACGGGTTTCAATGCGCGAAGAGCGCGGCTTGCCTGGCTCCGTGGAGCTCCGCGTGCGAGGAGACCTGGTGGGCGGGGGAGCGCGCCAGGCGCTCATCTCCTCCAGGAAGGAGTGCGGCACTTCCAGCTTCCGGCCTCCCTGGACCAACTCCGCCTGGAAGAGGGAGCGCAGCAGGTGGGCAACGGTCATCGCGGAGAAGCGCGGGAAGTTCGAGTAGAGGAACCCCGCCAGCGCATCCCCGAACTCATGACTGGACTCGAAGCGCATGTCCCGGGTCGGAGCGAGCGCTCGCAGCAGGATTTCATTCAAGGCGTCCGGCAGGTCCGGCCTCAGGACCTTGGGGGCCGCGAACTCGCCGCGTCCGACCCGCATCATCACCACGTGAGGCGGCCCCTCCACGGGCAGCTTCCCGCAGAGCAGCTCATACAGCACGACGCCCGTGGCCCAGACGTCCGTGCGTGCGTCCACGTCCTCTCCGCGCGCCTGCTCCGGGGAGAAGAAGAGGTACTTGCCCTTCACCACGCCGGGCGCCGTCTTGAAGCCCCGGATGAGCTGGGCCTTGGCGATGCCAAAGTCGACGATCTTGACCTGACCTTCGTAGCCCAGCAGCACGTTGTCCGGGGAGATGTCCCGGTGGACGATGCCCAGCGGCCGGCCGCTGTTGTCCGTGCGGGTATGCGCGTAGTGCAGGCCCCGGCACATCTCCATCGCGATGAAGACGGCGATGGGGATGGGCAGGGCACCCAGGTCGCTCTTCAGCGCGCGCTTGAGGACGCGGTGGAGCGGCTGGCCATCCACGAACTCCATGGCCAGGAAATACTCCCCATCCACGCGGCCGAAGTCGAAGACCTGGGCCACGTTGCCGTGGGACAGCGTGGCGGAGATGCGCGCCTCGCTGATGAACATGGAGATGAAGGCTTCGTCGTTGGCGTACTCGGGAAGCA
>NZ_RAVX01000009.1:0-293015 GCF_003611605.1 Corallococcus sp. AB011P | reverse complement strand
TACTCCCCATCCACGCGGCCGAAGTCGAAGACCTGGGCCACGTTGCCGTGGGACAGCGTGGCGGAGATGCGCGCCTCGCTGATGAACATGGAGATGAAGGCTTCGTCGTTGGCGTACTCGGGAAGCACTTTCTTGATGAGCACGGGCTTGGTGACGCCCGCGTCGCCCACCAGCTGGGCGCGCCACGTCTCCGCCATGCCGCCCCGGCCCAGCCAGGAGACCAGCTCGTACCGACCGAAGACGTCGCCTGCCTGGAGTGCCATGGGGCGGGCATCCTAAAGCCAGATGTCCTCAGGATGCGAAACAGTTCTGTGGGATCGGCCTTCTACTGGGAGGAGCGGCTCAGGATGTCGACGACACGTGCCCGGAGGCGGTGGTCAGGAGGGGCGAGCGTCAAGAACCGTTCGTAAGCCTTGTCGCTCCGCTCACGGTCATTGAGCTTGGCATAAAGCACGCCAAGCATGAGATGGCATTCAGGGACCTTCGGGTCCCTGTCCGCGCAAGCCTGGGCTACCGCCAGGGCCTCATGTATCCGGCCTTCTTTGTTGAGTCTGTCGACGATGGAGCGGACTTCGTTGATGTCCGCCGGAAGGAAGGTAGAGCCTTTTGAGCTGGCGCCAGCGCGAGAGGGCGGCCTTGTTGTGGCTGTGTCGGCTGGCGGCTGCGTGTCGCCGTATTTTGACTGAACGAGGTCAAGCGCAGTCCGGCAGCGTGGGTTGTTGGGAAACATCTTGATGCAGCGATTCGCCGTGGCGAGTGCTTCGTCTAGTTTGTCTTCTGTGATGGCGTCGCGGATGTAGAGCGTCATCTCGTGGACGGTGGAGACTTCCGCTATCGAGATGGTGCCCATGTTGTCGGCACCAGCAACCGGGGGAGTCACGGGAGCGTTTGTCTGGGACTCTTTCTTGTCGGGCTGGGTGGGACTCACTCCCGTCACGGCAAACGGTTGCTGAATGGGCGTGGGCGGTGGAGCCCCTACGGAGGTCTCGGGCGAGTGCGTATTCAACAAGATCCATACGCATGCCCCCACGGTCAGCAATCCTCCCGCGCTCAACCCGTAGAGCAGCGGGCGTGAGGTTCCAGAGGACGCCACGATGGACAGAGGCCGCGTCGGCGCCGTTGTCGCCGTGACCGGCGGGTTCACAGGCCGGACGCGCCGGGTCTGGCGTTCGGCGGAGGGCAGCGGTGTTACCGGCTCCTCCGGCACGGTCTGCACGCGCCAGGACTTCAGTTCCTCCAGGAAGGAGCCCGGCACGGACAGCTCGCGGCCCTCCTGCGCCAGGTCCCCCCGGAAGAGCACCCTCAGCAGGTGCGCGATGGTCATGGCGGAGAAGCGCGGGAAGCTCGAATACAGGAACCCCGCCAGCGCATCCCCGAACGCGTGGCTGGATTCGAAGCGCTGCTCCCTGTCCGGGGTCAGCGCCTTCATCACGATGTCATTCAATTCCTTCGGCAGGTCCGGCCGGAGCACGCTCGGCGCGGGAATCTCTCCCCGCCCCACGCGCATCATCACCACGTGTGGAGGCCCCTCCACGGGCAGCTTCCCGCAGAGCAATTCATACAGCACGACGCCGGTGGCCCAGACATCCGTGCGTGCGTCCACGTCCTCTCCGCGCGCCTGCTCCGGGGAGAAGAAGAGGTACTTGCCCTTCACCACGCCGGGCGCCGTCTTGAAGCCCCGGATGAGCTGGGCCTTGGCGATGCCGAAGTCGACGATCTTGACCTGGCCCTCGTACCCCAGCAGCACGTTGTCCGGGGAGATGTCCCGGTGGACGATGCCCAGCGGCCGGCCGCTGTTGTCCATGCGCGTGTGCGCGTAGTGCAGCCCCCGGCACATCTCCATCGCGATGAAGACCGCGACAGGAACAGGCAGGGCACCCAGGTCGCTCTTCAACGCGCGCTTGAGGACGCGGTGGAGCGGCTGGCCATCCACGAACTCCATGGCCAGGAAGTACTCCCCATCCACGCGGCCGAAGTCGAAGACCTGGGCCACGTTGCCGTGGGACAGCGTGGCGGAGATGCGCGCCTCGCTGATGAACATGGAGATGAAGGCTTCGTCGTTGGCGTACTCGGGAAGCACTTTCTTGATGAGCACGGGCTTGGTGACGCCCGCGTCGCCCACCAGCTGGGCGCGCCACGTCTCCGCCATGCCGCCCCGGCCCAGCCAGGAGACCAGCTCGTACCGCCCGAAGACATCGCCCGCCTGGAGTGCCATGGGGCAGACACTCTAAACCCAGATTCCATGGATGGCAGAATCGAGGCTGCCTTTCTTCTGCCTGGCTGCTTGGGATGTCAGCGAGTGGAAAGGCTGACCGCTCAACCCGCGTCGCCGGACTTCCCGAGCTCCTCCATGGCCCGTGCCCGGGTGGGATCATCCTGGGCTGCGAGCTTCACGTAGGCCTTGTAGTGCTCCTCGCTCAGCGTGGCGTTGCCGAGCTCCGCGTAGAGAAAGCCCAGGTACCGCTCGCACTCCGGGAAGGTGGGATCGAGCTTGATGCAAAGCTGGGCCTTCACGAGCGCCACGTCGTAGTCCTTCTCCTCGATCAGCGCCTGGATCTGCTGCTGCAGGTCCATGACCTCCTTGAAGGGCGCCGAGGGCTGTGGCGCCACGTCGGCGACCGGTGTGGGAGTCGGCTCGGGCGGTGGCTCCAGGGTCGCCACGGGCACGGGAGGAGGCTCTTCCATGGGCTGCATGGCCGTCTGATGCCTCCACAGGAGCAACAGGCCCGCGGCCACGGCAAGCAGCCCTCCCACTTTCAACCCGGTGCGCAGCGGGCTCGAGGTGGCAGGAGACGTCGTGGGGGCCCGCGGCGCTGGCGTTGCCATGGCCGGCGGATTGACCGCCCGGACGGGCCGGGTTTGCCGCTGGAGCACCAGGGGTGGGGCCACGGGCTTCGCTGGCGCGGCCGGCTTGCTCCACGCCTTCAGGTCCTCCAGGAAGGAGCCCGGGACGGACGGCTCGCGACCATGCTGCGTCAGGTCCTCCTTGAACAGCACTCGCAACAGGTGCGCGAGGCTCATGGAAGAGAAGCGCGGGAAGTTCGCATACAGGAACGCCGTCAGCGCATCCCCGAACGCGTGGCTGGAGTCGAAGCGCCGCTGGCGGTCCGGCGTCAGCGCCTTCATCACGATGTCATTCAATTCCTTCGGGAGGTCCGGCAGGAGCGTGGCCGGCGAGGGAATCTCACCGTTCCCAACGCGACTCAGCACCACGGCCGGCGGGCCCTCCACCGGCAGCTTCCCGCAGAGCAATTCATAGAGCACGACACCCGTGGACCAGACGTCCGTGCGCGCATCCACTCCCTCTCCGCGCGCCTGCTCCGGAGAGAAGAAGTGGAATTTGCCCTTCACCACGCCGGGCTCCGTGCTGATGCCGCGGATGAGCTGCGCCTTGGCGATGCCGAAGTCGACGATCTTGACCTGACCTTCGTAGCCCAGCAGCACGTTGTCCGGAGAGATGTCGCGGTGGACGATGCCCAGCGGCCGGCCACTGCCGTCCGTGCGCGTGTGCGCGTAGTGCAGCCCCCGGCACATCTCCATCGCGATGAAGACCGCGATGGGAATGGGCATCCGGCCCAGGTCGCTCCTCTGCGCGCGCTTGAGGACGCGGTGCAGCGGCTGGCCATCCACGAACTCCATGGCCAGGAAGTACTCACCCTCCACGCGGCCGAAGTCGAAGACCTGGGCGACGTTGCCGTGGGACAGCGTGGCGGAGATGCGCGCCTCGCTGATGAACATGGAGACGAAGGCCTCGTCGTTGGCGTACTCGGGGAGGACCTTCTTGATGAGCACGGGCTTGGTGACACCTGCGTCGCCTACCAGTTGGGCGTGCCAGGTCTCCGCCATGCCGCCCCGGCCCAGCCAGGACACCAACTCATACCTTCCGAAGGTATCTCCGGCTTGCAGTTCCATATGGTGCGCGCATCCTATCCGGAACCTGGGAAGCCCCGAATGCAGGCCCCCTGTGACGGCGTGAAACCGGGTCAGTCCGTGGCGCCGGTCGCCCGCAGCTCGACGAGCTTCTGCAAGACATCGGGACGTCGCGGATGATTCGCGGGCGCGAACGCCAGGAAGCGCTCATAGCTTCGCGCGCTCTCCGAGACCTGATTCATCTTCGCCAGGACGTCACCCTGTAACAGGTGACAGTCCGGCTCCCGGGGGAGCCGCGCCACGCATTGGTTTGCGGCGTCCAGCGCTTCCTTCTGGCGGCCTCGTGTCAGGTGCATCAGGACAGCGCTTCGGGAGGACTCCAGCTCCGCCTCGTTGGCGGGCGTCTGCGCTTGGGGTTTGCGCTGAAGCAAGGCCGACAGTCGATCCTTCACCGCGCTCCGCCGGAGATCGGTGGGGAGCGCGTTCTGCAGGAAGGCCTGGTAATGGCTCACGCTCTTGTCGATGGAACGGAGCCGTTCGTAGGTGAGGCCCGCCGCCAGCCGGCAGTCCACGTTGTCTGGCACCGCGTCCACGCAGGTCTGGACCAGCTTCGCGGCCCGCGTCAGTTCCTTGCTGTTCTTGCTCAGGCGATACACTTCGTCGAGCAGGGTGCGCACCCGGGCATCACTCCACGCAATGGCTGCCGGGGGCGAGGGCGGAGGCGGCGGTGGCTCCGGAGTCACTCCCGCATCCGCCACCACGGGCTCCACGGCTGCAGGTGCCGCCGCCACCACGGGCGGCACGCTGGAGTTTTCTCCCCGCGGGACTTCCGGTGCGCGCCGGAGCTGTGTCCACCAGACGCCACCGCCCAGCGCGAGCAGGGCCATGCTCCCCACCGCGAGTCCCACCCATGGCGAGCGGGAGCGGCGGACCGGCGCGATCTCGGCCGTGGGCACATCCGGCGCCGCCTCCTCCTGGGACTCGCGCGTGACGACGACCGGCGCGGGGGATGGCCGAGGCGTCTGGATGGCCCGGAGGTGGGGAACCGTGGGGAGCTGGTCCGGCGTCACGGGGTTCCGCCAGGCCTTGAGCTCCGCCAGGAAGTCGTCGGGAACCGCCAGCTCCCGGCCTTCGTTCAACAGGTCGCCCCGGAACAGCACCCTCAGCAGGTGCGCGAGGCTCAATGACGAGAAGCGCGGATGATTCGCATACAGGAAGCCCGCCAGCGCATCCCCGAACGCGTGACTGGTGGCGAAGCGCTGCTCCGGATCCGGGCTCAGCGCCTGGAGGACGATGCGGTTGAGCGCTTCCGGCAGGTCCGGCCGCAGCTGGCTCAACGGCGGAATCTCACCGTGAGCAACCTTCATCATCACGACATGCGGCGGACCATCCACGGGCAGCCGGCCGCACAGCAACTCATACAGCACGACACCCGTGGCCCAGACGTCCGTGCGCGCATCCACCTCTTCACCACGCGCCTGCTCCGGGGAGAAGAAGAGGTACTTGCCCTTCACCACGCCCGGCGCGGTCTTGAACCCCCGTTGCAGCTGCGCCTTGGCGATGCCGAAGTCGACGATCTTGACCTGGCCTTCGTAGCTGACGAGCACGTTGTCCGGAGAGATGTCGCGGTGGACGATGCCCAGCGGCTTCCCACTGCTGTCCGTGCGCGAATGCGCGTAGTGCAGGCCCCGGCACATCTCCATCGCGATGAAGACCGCCACGGGGATGGGCAGCGCGGGCAGTCCGCTGCGCATCGCGCGCTTGAGCACCTTGTCGAGCGGCTTGCCGTCGACGAACTCCATGGCGAGGAAGTACTCGCCCTCCACCTGCCCGAAGTCGAAGACCTGCGCGACGTTGCCGTGGGACAGCGTGGCGGAGATGCGCGCCTCGCTGATGAACATGGAGATGAAGGCCTCGTCGTCCGCGTACTCCGGGAGGACCTTCTTGATCAGCACGGACTTGGTGACGCCCGCCGCGCCCACCAGCTGGGCATGCCACGTCTCCGCCATGCCGCCCCGGCCTAGCCAGGACACCAGCTCATACCTCCCGAAGGTGTCCCCCGCGTCGAGCGTCATGGGCCGTCTACCTTAGCCCCAGAATCCCGGGACCACCGAATAGACGTCTTCGCGTCTGTCCAACCCTGTGTGTAGGTTGGAACCTCACCCGGTCAGGGTGACTGCTTCTCGGCCCCGGCGGCGAGCGTGACGTACAGGCGGCCCAGCTCGGTCAGCTCACCGGAGGCGCCCAGCAGGTTGATGGAGGGGATTTCGTTGTTGCGCCCGGAGAACCACGCGTAGCGCTCGATGGCGGGCTCCGTCTCCAGATAGCCAATGGCATCCACCATGTACTTCTTCTGCACGTCCACGGTGATTGCGGTGGAGGGCTTCATGTCGCCGCACGCGAACTCCGTCAGCCAGAGCGGCTTGTCGTACTTCTTGAACTGCCCCACGTACCACTTGAGCGCGCTCAGGTCGCACGCGTACCAGTGGATGGCAATGGCATCCACCTGGCAGTTCGCGCAGGCCTTGAAGAAGGCATCCAGGTACACCACGGGGTCGGTGAAGGTGACGCCGTCCTCCGACACGCAGTCGCCGCAGTAGTTCACCGCCGGGGACACCAGCTTGAGCCCCTTGCGGCGGGCCACCTCCTCCAGCACGGGCCAGAGCGCCGCGGCCTGGCGGGGCGTCTTGTTCGCCTGTGATTTGAAGTTGGGCTCGTTGAACCCCAGCAGGTGCTGCGCGCCCGCGGGAATCTCCGACTCGAGCTGGGCCACCGTGGGCGTGCCGCCCCAGGCCATGGGCACGAAGGAGACCTTCTCCGAGACGTAGACGCTGGCCGCGCCGCTCTCCGGCTTGGGCGACCAGTTGTACCACCAGCTCATCCCCGGGGAGAGCGCCTTCAGGTCCTCCGCCGAGTGATAGCCATACCCGAGTCCCCGCTTCGCGCTCTTCGTCACGCCAGGGGTTGGATCCTCTGGCTGGGATGGCTCCCCGGCCGCGGGGTCGCACGCCAGCAGCGGCGACAGCAGGACGGCCAGGGCCAGCGCGACGGGGAGCCGGAGGGAGGGGCGCATGGCCAGGGACTCTACGCCCGGGTGTCGGGTGGGCGTCGAGTCCTGGCGTCACGCGGCCTTCACGTCACGGCGCCAGCCGGGGCAACGAGGCGGGGCTCGCCCACGTCGCGCCACCACGGCGTCACGCCCTCCACGCGCGAGGGCTCCAGGCTCCGGCCCAGGCCCGGCGTGAAGAGGCGCACCTGCTGCTCCGTGGCCAGCTTCACCAGCGTCTCCACGGGCTCGTCCCACGCGTGCAGCGCCAGGTTGAAGGTGCCCCAGTGCACCGGCATCAGCGTGCCGCCGCCCAGCATCGCGTGCGCCTTGAGCGCGTTCTCCGGGCCCAGGTGGATGCTGCCCCAGCTCGGGTGGAACGCGCCCACCTCCATCATCACCAGGTCGAAGGGGCCGCATCTCCGGCCAATCTCCTCGAACTCCGGGGTGAGGCCGGTGTCGCCGCTGAAGAACAGCCGGTGCTTGTCCGTGGTGAGCACCCACGACGCCCACAGCGTCTTGTTGCGGTCGCCCAGGCCGCGGCCGGAGAAGTGCTGCGCGGGCGCCGCGCGGAAGGACACCGGGCCCACGCGGTGCTCCTCCCACCAGTCCAGCTCCGTGATGAGCTCCGGCGCCACGCCGAAGGCCTCCAGGTGGCGCCCCACGCCCAGCGCGGTGACGAAGGGCACCCGCCGCTTCGCCAGCGCCTGGATGGTGCTCCGGCACAGGTGGTCGAAGTGGTCGTGCGACACCAGCACCGCGTCCAGGTCCGGCAGCGCGTCCAGCGGCACGGGCGTGGCGTGGAAGCGCTTGGGGCCCGCGAAGGACACGGGCGAGACCCGGTCGCCGAAGACGGGGTCCGTCAGCACGCGCGCCCCGTCCACCTCCAGCAGCATCGTGCTGTGGCCCAGCCAGGTGACGCGCAGGCCGGTGTCCGGCGCGCGGGCCCAGGCGCCGCGCGGATCATCCACCGGCAGCGGCGCGGGCGGCGTGCGCTGCGTGCCGCCGAAGAAGTATTCGCCCAGGAGGGGCAGCGCGCTCCCCTGGATGCCGGCCCCCACGGGGGCGGTGTTGCGGAAGCCGTGACCCTCGAACTGACGGGAGGCCCGGCTGCGTTCGAGGCGGAGTCCCGCGCTGCGCGCGCTGTCACTGACGGTGGGCATGAGGCGGTTACTAACACCCACGCCTCCGCCCGGCACGGCCACCCGCCTGGAGCCCGGGCGGGGAGGCACCATGCGCCTACTGTGTGTCTTCCGGCGCCATGCAGGCGTGGCTGAGCTGGGTGGACCAGAGCTGGGCGTTCAGCGTGTCGTCATAGGCGCTGAAATAGACGCGGCTGCCCAGGCGGAAGAATTCGCGCGGATAGGAGGACCGCGTGGTCCCCTGCGACGCGATGTCCTTGAGGCGGCGCGTCCCGGCCGCCGTGCCGTTGCTCACCCAGGGCTCCAGGCCCACCGGGAGCATCTCCTCCGAGGCGAAGAAGACCAGGTTGTCCGCCGCCGCGTACACGGGCGAGCCGTACTCGTCCGACAGGCTGAGCGGCCGGCGCAGCAGCGTGGTGCCCCCGGCGGTGCCGTTCGTCACCCACAGCTGCGTGTCGCGGGGCGCGGGGCCGTTGCTGCCAATGGCCACGGCGAAGTACAGCTTCCTGCCCCCCGGCACCTGGCTCACGGCTTCGATGTATGGGAACGCCTCGCCCTGCGACGCGTAGTCGTTGGGCAGGGTGACCACGGGCTCCGGGTTCCCGCCCGTGAGCGGCACGCGGTAGATGACCATGTACTGGGTGCTGTAGGACGTCGTCGTGACGTACGCGTACGTGCCCAGCGCGCCCAGCACGCGCATCGCGCGCGTGGAGCCGAAGGACGCCAGCCGCAGCGTGCCGCCCGCCGTGCCGTCCGTCTTCCACAGCTCCGACAGGCCGCTCGACTCATCCAGCTTGAAGAGGGTGAGCGCGCCGGTGGTGCGCACGTCGTTCGGGTAGGTGTCGGGGCCCGCATCCAGCCGCTTCAGCTGGAAGGTGCCCGCGGGGGTGCCGTCCGTCCGCCACAGGGAGGTGGCGCCCTGGAGCTCGCGCACGAAGAACAGCAGCGCGTTGCCCTGCTTCGCGTCCAGGTAGCTCACGTCCACGCCCGTGCCGAAGTCGCGCACGCGCACCGTGCCCGCGGCGGTGCCGTCCGACCTCCACAGCTCATAGCGCGTGGTGGACACCGAGGCGTCGTACGTCTCCTTGAAGAAGACCAGCGTGGAGCCGGCCGCCGTCAGGTGCGTCAGGTACGAGTCCTCCACGCCCGGCGTCAGGTCCTTCACCATCCGGGTGCCGGCCTCCGTCCCGTCACTGACCCACAGCTCGGCGCCGTGCGTCGCGTCCGGCGCCTGGAAGAAGAGCCGCGCCGGGGTGGCGGTGAGCTGCGACAACAGCGGCGTCCCGCTGCCCGCCGTCGCCGGGAAGCCCTTCACCTCCGTGGTGCCCGCGTCCGTGCCGGTGCTCCGCCACAGGCCGCGGCGGCCATCCTCGTAGTTCACCGCGAAGTGCAGCGTCCCCTGGAAGTCCACGAAGCCGCCCGGCCCCATCGCGAAGCGCGGGATGCCCAGCTCCGAAGGAGGCAGGATGCTCTTCACCCGCTGGGTGCCCGCGGCGGTGGGAAGGCAGAGGCCCTCCGCTGTCACCTCTGGCGCAAAGGTGGGTTCCTGTGCGAGCCCTGCCTCCGTCTGCTCCTCGGGAAGCGCCCCGCCGCAGCCCACCCCCACCACCAGCAAGGACATCACCCACCCGCCGCGCCAACCCATGCCACACCCCTTCAATAAGGCCTGGGAGGGAGGGTGTGTCGCGCAAGGGGTTGCGCCAAGTGCCCCTGGGTCGTGACGTGCTCGCTTGCCTGGACCGACGCGGTGTACGGCGGGGCCCCGCACGGCGTGGTCGGTATACTGCGCGGCTTCATGAAGACGGACACGTTGAAGGCGCAGCTCAAGCGCACGTTGCGGCGCGACCTGTGGTTCGCCGTCGCTCCCGCGACGCTGCTCATCGCGGTGGCGTTCGCGGTGACGTTCTATTTCGTCAAGCCCGCGCCGCCCAAGACCCTGGTGATGGCGCTGGCGCCGGAAGAGGGCGGCTTCAACTACATGGCGAAGCGCTACCAGAAGTTCCTCGCGCAGCACGGGGTGACGCTGGAGCTGCGCAACACGAAGGGCTCCGTGGGCAGCGTGGCGCTGTTGAGCGCGGAGGACAGCGGGGTGGACATCGCCTTCGCTCAGAGCGGCACCACCGGCGGCAAGGGCCAGGAGGTGCCGGAGCACGTGGCGTCACTGGGGAGCCTCTCCTACGTGCCGCTGTGGGTCTTCTACCGGGGTGAGTCCTTGGATGACGTGCGCGGCCTTCAGGGCAAGCGCATCGCTGTAGGGCCCGAGGAGAGCGGCACGCGCGCGCTGGCGATGACGCTGCTCCAGGCGAACAAGGTGGACACGGCGCCCACGGAACTGCTGCCGCTGGACCGGGACGCGGCCATCGACGCGCTGACGCAGGGCAAGGTGGACGCGGTGTTCCTGGTGTCGCCGGCGGAGTCGCCTCGCATCCAGAAGCTGGCCGCGGTGAAGGACGTGCGCCTCTTGAGCTTCAATCGCGCGGAGGCGTACACGCGCCGCTATCCGTACCTGTCGCGCCACGTGCTGCCTCAGGGCGTGTTCGACTTCGCCAAGGACGTGCCGGACCATGACGTGGTGCTGCTCGCGCCCAACGCGCTCCTGCTGGCGAAGGACTCACTGCACCCGGCGCTCGCGTATCTCCTGATGCGTGCGGCCAGTGAGATCAGCGGCACGGCGGGCATCCTGGACAAGACGGGCGAGTTCCCCGCGCCGCTCGCGGCGGGCTTCCCGCTGAGCAGCGAGGCGAAGCGCTACTACGCGACGGGCGTTCCGCTGCTGCAGCGTTACCTGCCCTTCTGGGCGGCGAACCTGGTGGACCGGCTGTGGGTGATGCTGGTGCCCATCATCGCGGTGGTGGTGCCGCTGGGGCGGGCGGTGCCCGCGATGTTCCTGTGGCGGGTCCGCTCACGCATCCACCGGTGGTACGCGCGGCTGAAGGAGATTGAAATCCAGCTGGATGAGGACCCGGACCAGGAGCTGCTCCAGGCCATGCTCAAGCGGCTGGAGGAGGCCGAGCGCGAGGTGAACCGCATCGCGGTGCCGACCGCCTACGCGGAGAACCTGTACTTCTTCCGCGAGCACGTGGACGTCGTGCGCCGCCGGCTCACCCGCAGGCTCGCGGGCGCGCCCGAGCACAAGGACGGACACCCGTTGCACGTGACCGCGTCGTGACGTGAGGGCGGTGCGCCGCGGCCCGGGCTCCGGGTCGCCAGCGGGGGGCGCCTCCTGAAGGTTTCAGGGGGCGATGCCGAGCAGCTCGCGGATCTGCCGGATCATGGCGATCTCCGATTCGTCCAGGTGGCCGTCTCCAATGACGAGGGCGTGGACCGCGTCGAGCACGGCCTTGGGGTCCTGGCGCAGGACGCTCAGGTTCGGTGGCGGGAGCGGCTGGCCCTCGTGGAGGCAGCGGGTGAGGGCGCTGAGCTCCGTCAGGGGCACGCTGAAGCCGCGTGCGGTTTCGATGATGGCGTCAATCTCCTCGCGGGTGACGCGGTCGTCGCTGGTGGCCACCTGGAGCAGGAGCTTGATGACCTCGATGTGGAACTGGCCTTCAGGGGGCAGCGGGGCAGCCATGTGGGTTGCATCCTCCAAGGATGTCCAGGCTGACCTGCCAGGGGGGGAGCCGTCCAGCCCGGCGTCGTCGCCGCGTCGGGGAGCGGAAAGGCGGGCGGGTGGGGGAGGGGCTTCCAGCCGTAGGGCTCCTCCGTGTCATGCTTGGGATGGATGGCATTGCCTGGGGAGGCACTCCGCATGGGTAGGGCCTTGCGATTCACGTCACGTGAAGAGTCGATTCGGACGGAGCTGCTGACGGACCTGATTGACGTCGGCAGCTACAAGGACATCCACGACGTCCTGGAGGCGCGTGTCCTCCAGCTGTGCCAGGCGGACCACTTCGCGCTGGGCTGCGCCAACCTGGATGGCTCCGTGGGGCTCCAGTGGACGAGCCGCACGACGATGCCCCTGCTCAAGCACTACTCCGATTGGGTGACGAACGACTTCGTCTTCCAGGCCACGATTGCCCAGCCCAACCGCGTGTTGAGCACGGCGGAGATGCTCCGGGGACAGAAGCTGGACGCCATGGAGACCCGTCAGCGAAGCGTGGAGGCGGGGCTGGACCTGCGGCACGTGATGGCGACGCTGCTCATTGAAGAGCAGCAGGGCCTCAAGGGCGGGCTCGCGGTCTACAGCGAGGCCTCCCGGCCCTTCCCGGCGCGCAGCCAGCAGTTGTTGCAGCAGCTGGTGCCCGCCATCCACCGCGCGGTCAGCCGGGTGCAGAAGCTCCATGCGCAGGGATTGGAGTTGGACCTGCTCAAGGCCGGCGCCGTCGAGCCCGGGGCCCTGCTGGTGCTGACGCCCTGGGGCCGGGAGATGGTCCGGACGAACGCGGCCACGCGGCTGTTGGAGAAGTGGTTCTCGCGCTCGGAGCTGACGCCGCAGGGGATTCCCCAGGCGTGGGTGAAGCGCGTGGAGGCGTTGTCGCGCGTGAAGGGGATGTTCCCCCCGGACCTGCTCAGGGATGCGCGGGATGCGGACGGAGAGCAATTGCAGGTGACGTTCTCCCTCTCCACCATCCCCTGGGCAGGCAATCCCCTGTGGCAGGTCCGCATCGTCGAGCGTCCGCACTGGCTGCGGGAGGACTGGCTGCGATTGCTGTCGCCCGCGGAGCGCGTGGTGGCGGATGGTCTCTACCAGGGCCTGTCGAACCAGGACATGGCGCGCCAGATGAAGAAGTCGGTGCAGACGGTGAAGGATCAGGTGAAGGCCATCTACCGGAAGACCGGGACCCAGAGCCGGGGCCGGGACCGGGCCCGCATGAAGTTCCTCACCGAGGGTCGCCGCGCGTAGCAGGCGGCCACGCCCGGCAGGCCCGCCATACCTCTTTGGGGGGATGGGCCCTGTTTCCGCCCTCGTAATACTTGATGGGTATTGCAAACGGGGGTCGTACCCATGGGCAAGGCACGGAAGTTCCTGTCGCGTGAGCAGGCGTTGGTCGCGGAGTTGAAGGAAGCGCTGGGCAACGCCCGGACGCTGGAGGACGTCTATGAAGCCCTCTCCCGGGCGCTCCTCTCGCTCTGCGAGGCGGACCACCTCGCGGTGGGCTGCGCGAACCCGGATGGGACGGCGGGATTGCAGTGGAAGACGGACACCGTCCACCCCCTCCTCAAGGATTACGCGGAGTGGGTGCAGGAGGATTTCGTCTTCCGCGCCACGGTGGTGCAGCCCAACCTGGTGCTCAGCGACGAGCAGATGCTGCGGGGGCAGGCGCTGGTGGAGACGGAGACCTTCCGGCGCAGCCAGGGCGCGGGGCTGAAGCTCAAGCGCGTGCTGGCGTCACTTCTCTTCACGGAGCAGGACCTGAAGGGCGGCATCGCGATGTACCGGGAGTCCACCCGGCCCTTCACGCTCCGGGCGCAGTGGTTCCTGCAGCAGATCATCCCGTACATCTCCCGGGCGGTGGCGCGGCTCCAGGAGCTCTATGCCGTGCGCTTCGAGCGGGACCTGCTGAAGGCCATCGCGATGGGGGCGAGCCCGGTGCTGGTGCTCAACAGCCTGGGGCGGAAGGTGGTGGACACGGGGCCGGCCATTCCGCTGCTGGAGCGGTGGTTTCCGTCCCATGAACTCAGCGACGGGGTTCCCCGCGCCTGGGCGGAGCGGGTGAGGGCGCTGTCCCGCTTCGATGTCGCGGTGGATCCGCGGCTGGAGTCCCTCACGCTGGAGCGCGGCGCGGACCGGCTGGACGTGACGTTCGGTCCCTCCGCCGTCAGCTGGGGGGGCCGCAATCTGTGGCAGGTGCGGATGCACGAGCGGGTCCACTGGCTGCGCCCGGACTGGAAGGAGAAGCTCACCGCCCAGGAGTCACGCGTGGCGGACTGTCTTCACGAAGGCCTGGCGAACAAGGAGATCTCCTCCCGGCTCGGGTGCTCCGTGGAGACGGTGAAGGTCCACATCAAGTCGCTGTTCGAGAAGACCGGCATCCACAGCCGCGGGGAGTTCGTCGCCAGGGGCCGCCGAGAGTGAGACGGCCGGTTGGATCTCGTCACCCGGGGACAGGGCTCATAGCGCGCGGGCGAAGAACTCCCGCAGGTGGCGGGCGTAGCCTTCGGGATCCTTCTGGGCGTATTCGCCGTGGGCCGCTTCCGGCACCAGCCACTGCTCGCGGGGCTCGCAGGCGGCGCGGTAGAGGCGGCCGTCCAGCTTCTGGGGACCGTCCGGGTCGCTGCCTCCGTTGATGAGCAGCAGCGGCCGGCCTTCCAGCCGGCACATGCCGTCCACGGGCCTCACCGCGTCCACGTCGATGCCGGACCGGCGCAGGCCCCACAGCACCGCCCAGGTGCTCAGGCCGTAGTGCGAGCCCATGTCCCCCGCCAGGTCCGGGAACGCTCCCGCCGCCGCCACCGCCCTCACCCGCGCGTCCTCCTGCGCCACCAGCAGCGCCGTCGTCCCGCCCATGGAGAATCCGAACAGGCCCACGCGTCCCGGGGTGACGTCCGGCCGGGCCCGAACGAAGGCCAGGGCCGCGCGCACGTCCTCGCGCTCACTGTCGCCCCAGCCAATCGCGTCGCCTTCGCTCTCACCCTGGCCGTGCAGGTCGAAGAGCAGCACGCCGTGCCCCGCCTCCGACAACACCCGGGCTTCGAAAAGCACACGCGTGCGGTTGTCCGCGAAGCCGTGCACCAGCAACACCGCCGTCCCGTCGCGCGACGGCACGTACCACCCTTGAAGCTTCCGCCCCGCGGCCTCGAAGGACACGTCCTCCATGTCTGGCAGCGCGTCCTGGCCGGAGGGCCGAGTCACCGGGATGCGCGCCGGGTGCACCAGCGCCTGGGCCGTGCGCAGGCCTCGCGCCGCCGTGAACCCGCCCGTG
Organism: Corallococcus sp. AB011P; assembly: GCF_003611605.1. NCBI lineage: Bacteria > Pseudomonadati > Myxococcota > Myxococcia > Myxococcales > Myxococcaceae > Corallococcus > Corallococcus sp. AB011P. The sequence continues at coordinate 278,094 of NZ_RAVX01000009.1, read as the reverse complement.
CCCAGCGCGCCCAGCGCGAGCCCCAACACGGCGATGCGACCCCAACGGACGCGGTACTGCTTCGTGGACACGGTCAGCTCCGGACGGGGCCGCTCCCCGCGCGCCAGCGCTCGACGAGGTTCGTCACGGCGGTCCCCCAGTCGGGGTACTCGAAGGTGAAGCCCGCGTCCAGCAGCCGCCCGGGCACCACGCGGCGGCTCTTGAGCAAGAGCTCCGTGTCCGTGCGCATGAAGAACGCGCCCACCTCCAGCATCCACTTCGCCGCCGGCAGCCCCACGCTCACGTGCGCCGCCTCGCGCAGCTTCGCCATCAGCTCCCGCTGGGGCAGCGGGTTCGGCGCGGCCAGGTTCACCGGCCCGTCCAGGTCGTCGCGCTCCAGCAGCAGCTGCACCGCGCGCACGAAGTCCCGGCCGTGGATCCACGACACGTACTGCCGCCCGCTGCCCGCGGGGCCTCCCAGTCCCCGGCGCGTCAGGCCCAGGAGCACGTCGAAGATGCCCTCCTTGTCTGGACTCATCACCATCGCCGTGCGCAGCGCGACCTTGCGCGTGTGGGGCGTGTCGGCTTCCGCCAGCGTGCGCTCCCAGGCCTGCGCGATGTCGATGCTGCGCTTCCAGTACGCGGGCACCCCCGGCTCGTTCCCGCCAATGAGCCCGGTGGCCTCGTCGTTGGGCGCGTCCATCCGGTGCGCGTACAGCGTCGCGGTGCTCATCTGCAGCCACACGCGCGGCGGCTTCGCGGCCTGCTGGATGGCCTGGCCCACCACCCGCGTGGAGTCCACCCGCGAGTCCATCATCTGGCGCAGGTTCTCCTCCGTGTAGCGGCAGTTCACGCTGCGTCCCGCCAGGTTGATGACCGCGTCGGCGCCGTCCACCTCCTTCGCCCAGTCACCCAGGGTGCGCCCGTCCCAGGACACCGTGCGCGCCTCTCCCTGGCCTCCCCGGCTGATGAGGACGACGTCATCCCCCCGCGCGGTGAACGCCCGCGCCAGCAGGGCGCCCACCTGTCCCGTGCCACCCGGAATCACGACCTTCATGAACGAAACCCCCTCATTTGGTGCGACACCCGGAGGCATAGCGTGCGCCCCGTCCGGGCCGCCCGGCTCCCGGAGCCAGGCCCCCGGGCCGTCCTGGTGCCGTCGATGAGCCCCGCTTTTCCCCGGCTCCGGAGCCCGGCGGTGGGGCATTTCCCGGGATGTCCCGGGTCGGGCGGGAGAAACCAACCGGCTCGGAGGGAAAATGCGGCGCGTCACGCAACCGGGCCCGTGTCCGGACGACAATGCGTCATCCCCCCACCTCGAATCCTGAGGGCCGTCATGATCATCCCGTCCCGCCCGCTCTCCGCGACCCGCCCCTCGACGAACTCCGCGTCGGCCCCGGCCAACACGGCCCGTGTCACCCCGAAGGCGTTCTCGTCGGTCTCCACGTTCGAGGCCGGCCCTTCGGCGAAGAAGGCCCCGACGACGCCCACGACGCCGGTGCCCGCGCCGCAGGTGCCAGTGGAGGACGTGCCGCCCAAGTCGGATCCTCGCTACGACGGGCTGAAGGACCAGGCGCTGATCAACGCGCTGCATGACGCGGTCAGCAAGCACAAGGACCTGGGCTACAACCAGGCGCGCAAGGTCATCTTCACCACGCTCGATAACCACGACGGCAAGGTGAAGTGCGTCTACACGGGCAAGGAAGTGCAGACGAACAAGATTCCCAACAGCAACGTGATGAACACCGAGCACACCTGGCCCCAGTCCAAGGGCGCCACGGGCGCGGCGAAGGCGGACCTGCACCACCTGTTCCCCACGGACAGCAAGGCCAACTCCATCCGCGGCAACTACCCCTTCGGCACGGTGAAGAACGTGAAGTGGGAGGAGAACGGCGCCAGGTTCGGCACCGACGAGAAGGGCCGCACCGTCTTCGAGCCGCCCGACGAGCACAAGGGCAACGTGGCGCGCGCGCTGTTCTACTTCTCCACCGTCTACAACAAGCACATCCCCGCGGACGACGAGGCCGTGCTCAAGCAGTGGAACACGCTGGACAAGGTGGACGCGGCGGAGGTGGCGCGCAACGACGCCATCGAGACCTACCAGCAGAACCGCAACCCCTTCGTGGACGACGCGTCGCTGGCCGACCGCATCGCGGACTTCTAGACTCCGGGGCATGTCCCGTCCGTTCGCGCCCCTGTGGGCGCTCGTCCCTGGCCGCACCGGTGTCCCCCTGCTGAAGGTGGGGGGCACGCCCGAGGCGCCGGGGCTCCTGGAGTGGCCCGCCTGCGCGATGTGCGGCGGGCCCCAGCGCTTCCTCTTCCAGTTGCCGCACGTCGAAGGACGGCTGGACCTGGCGCCGCACGCGTCGGTCCACGTCTTCCAGTGCGAGAACCCCGACACCGTCTGTTTCCGCTGGGACCCGGAGGAGGGCGCCAACGCGGCCGTGCCGGTGAAGGCGGGCGCGCCTTCCGTGAGCGCGCCGCCGGGGCCGGTGAAGCCGTACGCGGAGTGGACGCTCGGCTTCGAGCCCGCCACCGAGGACACCGAGGCCCTGTCGGTGGACGTCAACGAGGCCACCGAGGAGCAGCTCCTGGCGCTGGACCGCGCGCAGGCGGAGGCGCCGGAGAGCAAGGTGGGCGGCGTGCCCGGTTGGCTCAACGGCGAGGCCACGCCGGAGTGCTGTGACGCGCCCATGCACTTCGTCGCGCAGCTGGCCGCGATGCCGTTCGGCCTGGACTTTGGCGACAACGGCCGGGGCTACCTCTTCCGGTGCACCCGCGAGGACTGCGTGCGCCCCTTCCGCTTCCTCACCCAGGGCGCCTGAGCCTCACCGCTGCATCGCCTTGAGCAGCTTCTGGGCGTCCTCCGCGCTGAGCTTGCCGGCCTCCACCAGATCCAGCACGCGGCGCATCTCGTCGTCGGGGATGCCCCGGGCCTGCTGCGGAGACGGGGGATGCACGGGCGGCCGCGGCCGGTGGTGCCGGTCGCCCGGGCCCGCCCAGGGCGGCGCGCCCCAGGAGTTCGCCCAGGCGTGGGCCCACTGGTTCGCGTGGCGCTCGGCGCGGCGCTGCCAGCGCTCCGCCTGACGCTGCCAGCGCAGCGAGTCCTCCTCCCAGCCCTCCGCGTCCTCGCCGCGTGAACGGCCCGACTCGCGGATGCGTACCGAGCCCAGCTCCGTCTCCAGCAGGATCGTCGTGGCCGCCTGGGGGTTGGACGGGTAGCGCGTCTGCTCCGTGCCCAGCGACGTATGGGCGGAGATGTTCACGTCCAGCCCGGGCACCAGGCGCAGCTCCACCGCGCCCACCTGCGTCCCGATGCGGTGCTCGCCCACGTCCAGCGCGTCCACGTCCAGCTTCACCGCGCCCGCGGCGGCGTGGACGTGGAGGGTGCCGCCCACGCGCTCGCCGATGATCCGTCCCGCGCCCGTGCGCAGGGTGAGCTTGCCGTGCACGTCGCGCAGGCTCGCCGTGCCCGCGTCGGTGTTCAGCTCCAGCTCGCAGTCCTTCAGGCCGGAGATGCGCACCGCGCCCGCGTCCAGCAGGAGCTTCGCGCGCACGTCGGGCGGCACGAACAGCTCCGCCTGTCCGCCGTGGCGCCAGAACAGTGACAGGAAGCCGGCCTCGCGCGGCATCAGCTCCACCTTCGTCACCCGGCCATGCTCCTGGATGCGCGTCTCCACCCGGCCGTGTGTCACCAGGTAGGGCTTCTCTCCCTCCGGCAGCGGCGACACGACGAGCGTGGCGACGGGCGCGTGCAGCACCAACTCCGCGTGCTGTCCCCACGGAATCGCGTGGCGCTGGGTGCCGTCGCGCGAAGAAGACGAGGCGTCGGAGGACGGCGTGGCTTCAGGGTCCATCATGGGTGGTTACTCCCGTGCCTTCTTGAGACGTTGAGCGGCCTCGTCCGCGTCGATGAGCCCGGCCGCGAGGTCATCGAGAATCTGCGCCCGGCGCGGAGAGCCACGCTCCCGGGGCGGAGGTGGCGGCGCAGGAGGCGGCGGGACTCCGGGCGCCTGGCCCAGGGCCTCCACCACGTCGTCCAGCCGCGACACCACCGTCGGATAGGAGAGGCCCAGCGCCTGCTCCACGTCCTTGATCTTCCCCCGGCACGCGATGAACACGCGCACGAACGCGAGCTGCTCCGGCGACAGCTGCTGCACCCAGCCCGTCGTGAAGCGCCCCTCCACCGCGGACGCGCACCCGTCGCAGCGCACCCGTTCGATGACGGTGCCGCCTCCACAGACGGGGCAGCGGGTGGGCACGGGCCAGGTGGACTTGGAGGTCGTCATGGTGGATTCTTCAGAAAATCAATTTGTGAATTGAGAATATTGATTTCTACGGGGCTGGCAAGGGCGGGAGTTCATTTCCAGGAAAGACGGACACTTCCGAGCCGGTGGCCACGAAGGCGGAGTGGGGCGTGCCCCGGAGGCACTCCGTGAAGGCGGGGCCGTAGAAGCGGGCCACGTCGCAGTCGAAGGCGGTCTCCTGGGCGCGCCAGACGGTCCAGCGGGGATGCTCCACGCGGTACTCGGCGCAGCCGCCGTCGCGCTGGGCGGTGTAGCCCCAGTAGTGCTCGGTGATGAATTCCTCCTGGGAGCCAGGGGCGCTCTCGGCCGGTGTGCCGAGCGTCCGGGCCGACAGCTGGTGCCAGCGGCCGTGGGACTTCCAGGCGTACTCGACGTGGCCGGGCGCGCCGGTGTCCGCGCCGTCCATGTTCACGGCGTGGCGCATGGGGTGCGCGACGTAGGGCTCGTTGTAGAGGACACGCGCCACGGTGGCGATGGCGAGCCGGGGCACGATTTCGCGCACGAACACCACGCCGCGCCGCCAGCCTTCGGGGCCCAGGCGGCGCACGTAGAAGCGCAGGTTCACCTCATCGAAGTCCCGGTGGAACGGCACCGCGAGTCCCCGCACGCGCGTGTCGAGGAAGCGGAAGCCGACCATGCTCGCGAACGTGCGGCCCTGCCACGCGTCGAGCTCCGTGCCACGGGGGACGAGGGGCCGCAGAACCGCCGGATCTACCTCGTAGTTGAGCATCAGCAGGTACCGCCACGTCGCCGTCAGGAAGGGGCGCATGCGCGAGGTCTAGCGCGCACGCGACGCCCGGGCCCAGGGCCACCCCCTTGTGCGGCTTCTGTCGAGCAGAAGCGCGGGCCGCCGTTCAGGGAACAGAGGGCTGCGCCTGCGATTTCCTGGAGGTGAGCCCCCGCTCCAGCCGCTCCCGCCACTTCAGCGCGGGCCGCTCCACGCCATGGTGCAGCGCGAGCGAGGCGAGCAGCACCGCCACGGCGCCACCCAACAACGTGACGACGTGGAACGCGTCCATTCCATGGGGCGCCAGCGCGTCCCGCACTCCGTGCTGCACGGCCTTGTGCGTGAGGTAGATGGTGAAGCTCAGGACCGCGAAGGTCTTCACGCCCGGGATGCGGGCGCAGACGCGCGAGGCCGCGGGGCCCGCCAGCGCCATCAGCAGCGCCGCGAAGCCCAGGGCGGCCAGGGGGAACGACAGCAGGACATAGGGGAGGTAGCGGAAGTGCTCCTCGTTGATGAAGAGCACGCCGCCCAGGCACGCGAGTCCCACGACGGTCAGGCCCCGCGCGCGGGCGCCGCGAGTCCAGCGCTCCCAGGCCTGTGGCCGGAAGACGCGCAAGGCCGCGAGCAGCACGCCGCACGTCAACCCGTCGAGCCGCGCGTACGTCGGGTAGTAGAGCAGCATGTCGAAGTCGCGCCACCCTGGATCGGCGGGACCGAGCTCGGAGAAGTACCGCAGCCACAGTCCACCGCGCAGGAGCATGCCTCCGCCCATCACGGCCGCGGCGATCGCGATGAGGGACGGCGCGCGAAGGCGTCCGCGCAGCGCGAGCACGGTGAGCGGCAGCACCAGGTAGAAGTGCTCCTCCACGCACAGCGACCACGCGTGGGAGAAGCCGTTGATGCGCAGGCCGAAGTTCTGCGTGAAGGTGAGGAAGCGCCACGCGGGCGTCACCAGGGGCCGTTCGGTCCAGGCCGGCACGAAGAGGTAGAGGCCCAGCACGACGAGGAAGGACGGAAGGATGCGCAGTGCGCGCCGCAGGTAGAAGCGCCGCAGTGACGGCGTCTCACCGCGCGACACCGGCTCCAGGAGTTGCGAGCCGATGAGGAAGCCGCTGAGCACGAAGAACAGCTCCACACCCGTCCAGCCGAAGTTGGCGAACGCCTGGTAGGCCTCGGGGCCTTGGGGGCGGGGGTAGTGGTAGACGACGACGACGAGGATGGCCAGGCACCGGAGCAGGTCCAGGCCGGCCAGATGGCGCGGTTCGGTGGCGTTCAGCGGAGTCAGCTTTCAGCGGGGGGATGTGCCCGATGCTAGCAAGACGCGCCCGGGCCGCCAGTGACACGCTGCCCAGCCCCTTCGGGACGCGTCGGGCCAGACGCACCGGCCACGAGTTTGGCGCAGGCCACCCGCACGGATGCGCCCATGGCCCCACCGACCAGGCGCCAGGCCCTCGGAAGCGAATGCGCTCCATGGCGATGAGAAGGTGAGAACCCGTTGAGGGCTCCCCGTCAGTGGCGAACCGAAAAAACCTGTCCGACAGTCGGACAGGTTTCGAGACCTCCGAGTTCCTCCCGTCCGCGGCACCCCTCACGAACCTGTCCGACTGCCAGCCCAGTCTTGGGAACCGCGGCTGGCTCGCCGCCCGGGCCGCGAAAACCTGTCGGACAGTCGGACCGGTTTGGAGAACCGAGGCTGGTGAGGAGTCCATGCCGCCCGAGCAGCGGAAACTTGTCGGACAGTCGGACAGGTTTGAAGAACCGAGGCTGGTGAGGAGCCCATGCCACCCGAGCAGCGGAAACTTGTCGGACAGTCGGACAGGTTTGAAGAACCGAGGCTGGTGAGGAGCCCATGCCGCCCGAGCCGCGGGAACCTGTCGGACAGTCGGACCGGTTTTGCGATCCGCGGCGGGTGGGGGCCCCCCTCTCCGCCCGAGCCGCGGGAACCTGTCCGACAGTCGGACCGGTTCTGGGAACCGTCACCAGGGGAGGCCACCTCCCCGTCAGGAAGGTGGAAACCTGTCGGACAGTCGGACCGGTTTGGGAGAACCGCGGCTGATGGGGCGCCCCCTCGCCTCCCGGGAATCAGAAACCTGTCCGACAGTCGGACCGGTTTGGGAGAACCGCGGCTGAGGGGGCGCCCCCTCGCCTCCCGGGAATCAGAAACCTGTCGGACAGTCGGACCGGTCTTGTGGACCGTTGGTGGGGGCTCCCGCTCCAGACATCGAAACCTGTCGAACAGTCGGACAGGTTTTGGAGTGCCGGCCCCAGGGAGGCCTTCTCTTCGTCCGGGCCGCGGAAACCTGTCCGACTGTCGGACAGGTTTTGGGGCTGTGTCGGGCGGGAGGTGGGCATCATGGTCCGGGAGCTCGGGCGCCCTCGGGTTCTCGCTTCGGACGGCGCCCTGGTCGCGCCTGGCACGCTCAGTGCCTGTTCCGGCTCCTCCCGCGAATCCGGCCCCTTGGGTTCAGGGCGTCTGGGCGTCCAGGTCCTCCACCCGCGCTCCCAAGCGCGTCGGCACGCGTGCCACGACTCGGAGCTCCCTCGCTGAACGCTCGGTGTGCGCGTCCGCGCCGTTGAGCGCGGTCGTGCACCAGGCGTGCAACTCGCGCAACGCTCCGGCGAGGAAGGCCTCCCGCGTGGCCCTCCGCTGCACCTTGCCGCTGGAGGTCTTGGGCCGGCTCCCAGGTTCGATGAGCACCACCGCGCGGGGCCTCACCTCGTACACCGTCGCCAGACGTCCTCGGATGGCGCCCAGAACTGGCGCCACTTCGCCGTCCCACTTGCGTGCATCCACCTCCTGCACCACGACGAGGTGTTCTTCGCCGTCCATCTCCACGCCGAAGGTCACGCCGCATCCGGGCCTGAGCGCGGGGTGGCTCTCCTCCACCACCGACTCCAGGTCCTGTGGGTACAGGTTCCAGCCGCGTATGATGATCAGGTCCTTCTCTCTCCCCGTGACGTACAGCTCTCCGTCGTCCAGGAAGCCCAGGTCCCCGGGCCGCAGGTACGGCCCGTCTCCCTGCGCGGTCCGCGCCTGGAACACTTGCGCGGACTCCTCATCGCGCCTCCAGTAGCCCTTCGCCACGCTGGGCCTCTTCACCCAGACCTCGCCCACCTCTCCCGGCGGAAGCTCGCAACCGGTGCCCGGCGCCACGATGCACAGGGATTGATCCGGCAGCGTCGCGCCGCTGCTCACCAACGTCCGGGCCGCTCCAATGGGGGCCCGCGCGCTGCCTGCCTCCAGCGCGGCGGTGTCCACGTCGCGGAAGATGGGCGCGGCCTCCTTCGCGCCGCCGGAGACGATGAGCGTCCCTTCCGCCAGGCCGTAGCATGGGGAGAACGCCTCGCGTCGGAAGCCATGCGGTCCGAACGCCTCCGTGAAGCGCTCCAGCGTGTCCGGGCGGATGGGCTCCGCGCTGCAGAACGCCACCTCCCAGTGGCTCAGGTCCAGGCCCTCCCGTTCCGCGGGCGGGATGCGCCGCACGCACAGGTCGAACGCGAAGTTGGGCCCGCCGCTGATGGTGCCGCCGAAGCGGGTGAGCGCCTCCAGCCACGCGCGGGGCCGCTTGAGGAACGTCAGCGGCGACATCATCACTGTGTGGAAGCCCTGCGCCAGCGGCACCAGCACGCCTCCAATGAGCCCCATGTCGTGATACGGCGGCAGCCAGATGACGCCCACGCTGTCGTCGCGCGTCTGGAAGGCACGGCAGATGGCCCCCAGGTCGTGCAGCAGGTTGCCGTGGCTGAGCATCACGCCCCGGGGTGCCCCCGTGCTGACTGCGGCTTTGTTCGTCGGGCAGGTCTATCAGCGTGACGGACATGCGCACCTCAATAGCTGCCGCCAATCATCAGAACGCCCGCGTAGCGGCCGTCCCCCGCGCCAATGTCCTGCGAGGGCGCGAAGTCCTGTCCGAAGAGGAAGCTGTAGCTGCCGCGCACCTCTGCCGTGAGCTGGGGGTTTATCTTGAAGCGCACGCCCGCTCCCACTGGCGCGTAGCCCCCGGTGTCGTCGAAGAACCGGAAGAAGTTGCCCTCGCGCACCGAGTAGCGCTCGACGCCGATGCCCCCGAGCACATAGGGCTGCAGCCGGGTGGGGGTGAAGCCAATCGTGAGCGCCGCCTGCGCTCCGTTCCGCACGATGTCCGGCGTGCCGAAGAAGTCGGAGCTGTCCGCGACGGACAGGCTGCTCACGCCGCCGCTGTAGCCCAGCTCCAAGCCCAGGTAGTCATTGGCGCGGTAGCCCACGACGACGCCATACGACGGCCCTGGATCCAGGTTGGGCGCGAGCTTGCCCGTGTAGCCCTCCACTCCCAAGCCCAGGAGGAAGTAGGGGCCCCGCCAATCCACCCGGCCCACCTGCGTGGGCGCGTCCGGCGGTGGGTCCTGGGCCCTGGCGGCGCCACCCGTCAGTCCTGCCATGCAGAGCCCCAACGCGATGCTTCGCCTCATGACCGCTCCCTCCATGTGTCTCATGCGCAGCCAGAAGGTGGTCTCCGGGGGAGGGGCGAACAACGAACGGACAGGCGGTACCCCGGAGGCCCACGGCGCCCCGGAGGGCGGGGGCGGCGGCGCACGAAGCCAGGCCCCTGCCTGCCTCCCTGCCCATCCCCTGTGATGCCCCGCGCCCGGCTTCCACCTTGAGCCATACCCGGATGCCCGCGGTACCTCTCCTCGCGTTCGGGACGGGAGCACTCCGCCATGAACGACGCCGCCCACCCCCAGTCCGTCGCGGGCCCGTCCACCGCTTCACGCATCCAGGCCCGCGCCCGGCGCGTGCTCGCGCACCTGGACGCGGTGCTGCCGGACGTGAACGCGCTCTACACGGACCTGCATGAACACCCGGAGCTGTCCGGCCAGGAAGCGCGCACGGCCGCCGAGGTGGCGCGCCGGTTGGAGGCGGAGGGCTACGAGGTGAGCCGGAACGTGGGCGGCCACGGCGTGGTGGGCCTGCTGCGCAACGGCGACGGGCCTACGGTGCTCCTGCGTGGGGACATGGACGCGCTGCCCGTGGAGGAGAAGACGGGGCTGCCGTACGCGAGCCGCGCGCGGACGGAGGACGGTGAGCCGGTGATGCACGCGTGCGGCCATGACGTCCACACCGCGTGTCTGGTGGGCACGGCGGCGGTGCTGGCGCGCTCGCGCGACGCGTGGCGCGGCACGGTGATGGTGGTGGGGCAGCCGGCGGAGGAGACCCTCCAGGGCGCGAAGGCGATGCTGGACGCCGGGCTCTACTCGCGCTTCGGCACGCCGGACGCCGTGCTGGGCCAGCACACGGCGCCGCTGCCGGTGGGCACCTTCATGCACCGCGAGGGTGTGTCGATGATGGGCTCCGCGCACGTGCGGATCCGCCTCTTCGGCCGGGGCGCGCATGGAGCGCAGCCGGAGCTGTCCGTGGACCCCGTGGTGCTCGGGGCCAGTGTGGTGCTGCGACTGCAGACCATCGTGTCGCGCGAGCTGTCGCCGCTGGAGGCCGCGGTGGTGACGGTGGGCCACTTCCAGGCGGGCTCGCGCGCGAACGTGATTCCAGAGGAGGCGCTGCTGGAGCTGACGGTGCGCACGGAAGACGACGCGGTGCAGGCTCGGGTGCTCGCCGCCATCGAACGCATCGCAAAGGGTGAGGCCGCGGCGGCGGGCGCGCCGGAGCCTCCCCAGGTGGAGGTCCTGAACCGAGGGCCGGTGAACCGCAACGACCCGGAGCTCCTCCGCCGCGTCCGGGACGCGCACGCGGAATGGTTCGGTCACGACGCGCTGGTGCCGGGCGTGCTCGGCACCGCGAGCGAGGACTTCCCCTTCTTCGCCCAGGGGCCGGAGCATCCGGTGCCCACCGCGTACTGGTACGTGGGCATCACGCCGCGAAAGGTATGGGAAGAGGCGCCGGGCACGACGCCCCAGGAGAAGGTGGCGCACGTCCCCGGGCCGCACTCCGGTCGCTATGCCCCGGACCGCGAGGGGTCGCTGCACAGCGGCTGCGAGTCACTCGCCGTGGCGGCGCTGGCCTGTCTGCACGGGGGCGATGCGTCCGTGGACCATTGAATAAGGCCCCGGCCTGGAACGGGGCCGCTGGCCCGGCTGGCTCCCCGTCGCTTGCCCCCGCCGCGAGTGCCTCCAACTTGAGAGGCGGACGACACTTCTGGAGGACATCCTGATGAAGCTTCCGCTCATGGCCTCGATGACCGCTCTCCTGCTGGGCGGCTGTGCCACGCAGACCGCGTCCGTTCCACAGGAGTCCCCGTCCGAGGCATTCGCCAGCGATGAGATGTCCTGGGACTCCGAGGAGTCACCTCGCACGCAGGAGATGCAGCGCAAGCATGACCTGAACTTCTACGGAACCGTGGGCGCCGAGGCCCAGGCCAACGCGGAAGCCACCGGAGGCACGGGCATCCAGCGGTCCTCGAAGCCAGAGGACTTCAAATGCGTGGACGCCAACGAGGCGGGCACGGGCGGCTCGGGCGGCATCGACATGCGCGGCGCGGACAACCTGGCCCCGGAAGTCGTGCCGTCGCAGAACCCCGGCGCGCGGTTGGACATCATCCCGGAGGCCTGGAACCGCAACAAGGGCATCGGCACGAGCCCCGTGGCGCCGTCCACCGGCACGCCTCCCGCGGAGGGCAGCGGCGGCGCCGGCCATTAGGCTCTGACGCCTCAGCCCTGCTGCTTCACCAGCCGGGTCAGTTCGCGGTCCAGCGTGGCCGCGAACTGCTGGCGGTCCTGCGGTGAGAAGCCGCCAGGGCCGCCCGTGTTCACGCCGCTGTCGCGCAGCTCCTGCATGAAGTTCCGCATCGACAGGCGCTCGTCGATGGTCTCCGGCGTGAAGAGCTCCCCGCGCGGATCCATCACCACGACGCCCTTGGGGACGAGCAGCGCGGCCAGCGGGATGTCCTGCGTGACGGCCAGGTCCCCGGCCTCCGCGGACGTGGCGATGTGCCGGTCCGCCACGTCCAGCCCCGCGCCCACCTGCACGGTGGACACGTACGCCAGGCGCGGCAGCGCCAGCGGCTTGTTCGCCACGAAGACGATGGGCACCTTCACGCGCTGCACGGCGCGCAGCAGGATGTCCCGCACGGGCCCCGGACACGCATCGGCATCGATCCAGATTTTCATGCGGACCATCCTCGCTGATTTTCTCCCGCGTGACGCGGGCCGCGCGCGGGGAGCGGAGATTCGCTAGAAGCGGCTCCGTGCTTCCGGCGTCCTCATCGTCCCGCCGCGACTTCGCGGCTTCGTCCCTCGCGGCCTGGCTGCTGTGTCTGGGGTTGTTCGCGGTCTACACCGCGAGCCAGGTGCAGATGCAGACGGACTCGCTGTGGTCCATCCCCTCCGCGGCCAGCATCCTCCACGAGGGCAACGCCGACCTGGACGAGTACGCGCCGTCGTTCGCCCCGGCGACCGCGTACGCGCGAGGCGTCCACGGCGGCCACACCTATTACGAGTACCCGCCCGGAGTGATGGTCTCCGCGCTCCCGTTCCTGGCGGCCGCGGAGGGGCTGTTCTCGCTGGGACGGCCGCTGCTCACGCACCTGGGGACTCCCGGCGCGGATGCGCTGGCGTGGCTGGAGTTGTTCCGGAGCACCGGCAACGTGGACCTGGGCTCCTTCCACCGCACCGAGAATCTCATCGCTTCGTTCTACGTGTGCGCCGCCGCGGGCGTGCTGCTCGTCGCGCTGCGAAGGCGCGTGTCCGCCCGCGCCGCGCTCGTCACCGTCCTGCTCTTCGGGCTGGGGACGACGGCGTACTCTACCGCCAGCCGCGTCCTCTGGCAGCACGGCCCCGGGCTGCTCGCCATCGCCTGTGTCGTGCTGCTGCTGGCGAGGCCCGCGCAGACGCCGCGCACCGCGCTCCTCGCCGGGCTCGCGGTGGCGCTCGCGTATGTGTGCCGGCCCACGCACTCCCTCTCCGTGGTCGTCGTCACCGCGTACTTCGCCCTGCGCTTCCGCCGGCTGCTGCCCGCGTACTTCGCGGGCGCGGCGCTCGTGGCGCTGCCGTTCTGCGGGTACAACCTCCACACCTACGGCTCGCTCCTGTCGCCGTATTACACGCACCCGCTGGACGTCATGGGTTCGCGCTTCCTCATGGCGCTGGCCACGAACCTGGTGAGCCCGTCGCGCGGGCTGCTCCTCTATTCGCCGTTCCTGGTGCTCGCCGGGGTGGGGTTCGTCCAGCGGTGGCGCCGCCGGGAGCTGGAGCCCTCCGAGAAGGCCTTCGCCGTCATCGTGCTCCTGCATTGGGTGGCCATCTCCGCGTTCCCCGTCTGGTGGGCGGGGCACTCCGTGGGGCCGCGCTTCTTCACGGACGTGCTGCCCTATCTGGTCGTCTTCCTCGCGTACCCCGTGCAGCTCGCGGTGGATGCGCCCCGCCAGCATCGCGCCCTGGTGGGCGTGCTCGCCGCGACGGCCGCGTTCAGCTTCGTCTTCCACTGGCGCGCCTCCACCTCCTACGACGTGCACGCGTGGAACTCCGTGCCGGTGGACGTGGACAGCGCGCCGGAGCGCGTCTGGGACTGGGAGGATCCGCAGCTCCTGCGAGCCATTCCGGCCCGCTTCCGCGGCAACTCCCTCTAGGGCAGGGGCTCCGTCGCCTGCTTGCCTCCCAGCATGCGTCAGCGCCCGGACAGCCAAGGGTCTTGGCGTGCGCCGGGGACACCCGCAGCTTTCCACCGGACCTTTCCGCTTGAAGGAGGCGGTGTCATGGCGAAGGTGATGAGCAAGCTGCCGCGCGCGCTGGGGTGGTTCAGCGTGGGCCTGGGCGTCACGGAGTTGTTGGGGGCGTGGAACCTGCTCCGGTTCTTCGGCATCTCGCGCGGGGACAAGTGGGTGCGGGCCTACGGCGCCCGGGAGCTCGCCGCCGGTGTGGCCCTGCTGAGCCCCGCGAAGAAGCGCCCGTGGCTGTGGGCGCGCGTGGCCGGTGACGCGCTCGACCTGGCCACCATGGGAAAGGGCCTGCGTGAGCCGGGCGTGCGCAAGGGCCGCCTGCTCGCCGCCACCGGCGCCGTCGCGGGCATCACGCTGCTGGACATCTACGCCGCCGCGAACGCGTAGGCCGGACGGGACGTGCGCTAGGCTTCCTCCCTCTTCGAAGGAAGGAAGCCCGTGCGTCCCGTTCTCCTGTCCCTGCTGCTCCTGCCCGTGCTCACGGGGGCCGCCGCCCCGAAGGCGCAGGACCCCTTCGTCTTCACGGGCGTGGAGCGCATCGTCGCCGTGGCGGACGTGCACGGTGATGTGGATGCGCTGAAGGAAGTGCTCCGGCTCGCGGGCCTCATCGACGCGAAGGACCACTGGATTGGCGGCAAGGCGCACCTGGTGCAGACCGGGGACCTGCCGGACCGGGGCGACCACACCCGTGACGCCTTCGAGCTGCTCATGCGCCTGGAGACCGAGGCGCGCAAGGCCGGCGGCCGCGTGCACCCGCTCCTGGGCAACCACGAGCTGATGAACATGCGCGGGGACCTGCGCTACGTCACGCCCGGCGAGTTCGCCTCCTTCGCGGATCAGTCCCCCGTCGCTGACGGTCCGGGTGAACCCAAGGGGCTCCACGGCCACTCCGCCGCCTACGCCGCGGACGGGCGCTACGGGAAGTGGCTGCGCTCGCACCCCGCCGTCATCCGCATCAACGACACACTCTTCCTCCATGGCGGCCTGGCGCCCAGCGTTCCCGGCACCACGTTGGAGGAGGTGAACCGCTGGGTGTGGCAGGACCTGACTCCGGGACAGGCGCCGGGTGGCGGCGTGGATCCGCAGGGCCCGGTGTGGTTCCGCGGCTACGCCATCGACGACGAGGCGAAGTGGGACGCGGGACTCACGCAGGTGCTGGAGCGCTTCGGCGCCCGCCGCATGGTGATGGGCCACACGCCGTCGAAGGATGGCCGGCTCTCCGTCCGCTTCGGCGGCCGCGTCATCGTCATCGACACCGGTCTCAGCACCCACTACGGCCGCCACCTGGCCGCGCTGGAGCTTCGCGGCGACCGCCTCACCGCGCTCTACCCCGAAGGCCGGGTGCCCCTGCTCCCCACGCCGAAGGCCGCCGCGCCCAGCCCGCGCCCCGAGGCGAAGACGGGCACGAAGTAGCCGGTCCTCCTCTGAACGCCCACTTGGAGGGTTCACTGGAAGTCTTTTGACTTTGATATTCAGTATCAATATCGTCCAGCCCCATCGAGCGCAGGGAGCCGCGATGCACGAGGGATGCGGGCCACAGGGAAGTGCCGGAGAGCTGCGCTGCATGTGCGGCAGCCTGCTGGCGCGACTGGTGCCGGGCGGCGTGGAGCTGAAGTGCCGCCGGTGTCACCGGACGCAGGTGGTGCCGCTGGAGGCCGGGCCTTCGGCGGAGCCACGAGGCGGCGGTGCTCCCCGGGGCAATGGCGGCTGAGACACTTTGAAGGAACGGGCCTTCCGGTGAGGGGCTCGCGGCAGTGTGTTTCCTGAGGCCCGAGGCCCTTGCGCCCAGCGCCCGACAGGCTTCCCGTGAGCGGAGGCCCCCCGGCTTTCGTGCCGGGAGGACGTGGGATGTCGGGGCGTTGGTGGCTGTGCGCGCTGCTGTGGAGTGCCCTGTCCGGCCTGGCCCGGGCGGAGGACGCGCCGTCCGCGGATGGAGGCGTGGCGCAGGTCGCGTCACCGTCCGAAGCGGAGCCCGCGCAGGCGGCGGAGGCCGCGCCTCCGGTGGAGGCGCCGCCCGCGCTCCAGACGGTGGTGACGGGCTCCCGCACGCAGGAGCGTCTGCGCGAGACGCCGGTGGCCACCGAGGTCATCACCCGTTCGGAGATTGTCGCCAGCGGTGCTCGGGACGCGTCGGAGCTGTTGAACGCGCGCCCGGGCTTCGTGGTGCAGCAGGGCTTCTCGGGCACGGGGCTGTCCATGCAGGGCCTGGCGCCGGAGTACGTGCTGGTGCTGGTGGACGGCGAGCGCGTCACCGGCAAGGTGGACGGCGACATCGACCTGTCGCGCCTGTCGCTGGAGGACATCGAGCAGGTCGAAATCGTGAAGGGCCCCGGGTCCGTGCTCTACGGCAGCGACGCGGTGGCGGGCGTGGTGAACTTCATCACCCGCCGCGCGCAGCGCACCCTGGGCGCGGACCTGCGCGCCGCGTACGGCACGCTCGGGCGCCTGGACCTGGACGCCACCGGTGAGACGCGCGGCGACGCGTGGGGCCTGCGTATGAGCGCCGGACTCCAGCGGCGCTCCGCCTACGACCTGGACG
Source organism: Corallococcus sp. AB011P (assembly GCF_003611605.1). NCBI lineage: Bacteria > Pseudomonadati > Myxococcota > Myxococcia > Myxococcales > Myxococcaceae > Corallococcus > Corallococcus sp. AB011P. The sequence goes on along the minus strand of NZ_RAVX01000009.1, from coordinate 261,894 downwards.
CCTCGGACATCGGCACCACGGGCAGCAGCCTGAGCGGCTACGACCTGTCCGCGCGCGGTGACTGGCGTGGCACGGAGACGCTGTTGCTGGAGGGCACCGCGTCCTATTCGCACCGCATCCAGCGCGGCGTGGACCTGGGCGCCGCGGGCGCGGTGTTCGACCGGGCCACCCGCGACAACACCTTCACCTCGCGCCTGTCCCCGTCCTGGCGGCTGGGTGAGAAGGTGAACCTGCGCACGGACGTGTCCTACGGGCACTATGAGCGGCGCTACCTGCGCGACCAGCGCAACGCCTCCGCGCTGGACACCGTGGAGGACACGCGCGACCAGCAGGCCCGCGTGGGCGCGCAGCTGGACGCACGTCCCGGCGGCGGCCACGCGCTGGTGGTGGGCACCGAGTACCTGGGCGAATGGCTTCAGTCGGACCGGCTGGACGGTGGCCGCGGACGGCGCGGGCGCGGCTCCCTGTACGCGCAGGACAGCTGGACGCTGTGGGAGCGCCTGGGACTGGTGGCGGTGCGCGGCGGACGGGTGGACGTGGATTCGCAGTTCGGGCTCGCGCTCACGCCCCGCTTCGCGCTGAAGGTGGACCCGCTGTCGTGGCTCACCGTGCGCGGCAGCTACGGCTGGGGCTACCGCGCGCCTGGCTTCCAGGACCTGCTCATCGACTTCGAGAACCCCTCCGTGGGTTACACCGTGCGCGGCAACCCGGACCTGAAGCCGGAGCGCTCGCGCAGCTTCAGCTTCAACGTGGAGACGCGCCCCACGCGTGACTCCGTGGTGTGGGTGGGCCTGTTCCAGCACTCGCTGCGCGACATGATCTCCGCGTCGCTCCAGTCCGAGGGCGACTTCCTGCGCTACTCGTACGTCAACATCGCCCGGGCCCTCGTGCGCGGCGGCGAGCTGGGCCTGCGCCAGACGCTGCCCGGCCGCATCCAGGTGGAGCTGGGCTACACGCTCACCGACGGCACCGACCAGGAGCTGGACCGCGCGCTGGAAGGCCAGGCGCGGCACCGGCTCACCGCGCAGGCCACGTGGCGCCACCGCGAGTGGGGCCTGGAGGCCAACGTGCGCGGCGCGCTCACCGGCGAGCGTCCCTTCCATCCCGATACCAACGGAGACGGTGTGGCGGATTCCTACCGTGCCAGCCCCACCGTCTCCCTGGATGCCCGAGTCGCCTGGCTGATGCCAGCGGGCGGGCTCCAGCTTTTCGTAGTGGGCAGCAACCTCACCGGTGCGGGCAATCCAACGGACCTGCCCATCCCGCCCCGCACCCTCCAGGCCGGTGTCTCCACCCGGTTCTGATTCCTCACCCCTGCACCCTGAAGGAGTCCGCATGTTCCTCATTCCCTTCCGTCCCGGCTTCCTGGGCCGCGCCTGCGCGGCGCTGCTCATCGCGGGCCTGGGCACCGCGTGTGGTGACGACCTCCAGCCCACGCCAGGGCCCGACGAGGACGAGAACCTCGTTACGCCGCAGGACGGCGCGAACCTGAAGCACCACGACAACGGCGACGGCTCGTTCACCTCCGTCGTCAACGCGACCAACGCGGAGGCGTGGATTGGCCTGGACCTGGACACGGGCAAGGAGGTGAGCTCGACGGAGGACGCGGTCTGGGACCTGGCCTTCCAGCGCTACACGGTGAAGGCGCGCGGCGGTGTCAGCGGCACGGGCGGTGTGCAGGTGGCCATCGTGCCGGGCATGGCGTTCGCGGCGCTCACCCAGGCGCCCGCGTCTGGCTATGTGACGGACGCGGCGGACGGCCCGGACACCGGTGACAGCCCGGACACCGTCTTCAACCTGGGGGACGGCTGGTACGTCTACGACCTGCCGACCCACACGCTCACGCCGCGCGACCAGCTCTACGTCGTGCGCTCGGATTCGGGGACGTACTTCAAGGTGCAGGTGCAGTCGTATTACGACGCCGCCGGCACGCCCGCGATGATGAAGCTGCTCTGGGCGAAGGTGGCCGCGCCGGCCGGGGTGCAGCCGTGATGGGCCGCACGGATGAGGCGGGGAGCCCGCTCGCCGCGCTGCGAGAGCGCTGGCTGGCCCTGCGTGAATCCGAGCCGCGCATGCGCATCCGCGACGCGGCGGACCGCCTGGGGGTGAGCGAGGCGGAGCTGCTCGCCACCGGATTGAATGGCGAGCTGGTGCGGCTGGAGCCGCGCCTGGACGTGCTGCTGCCCCGGCTGGAGTCGCTGGGCCGGGTGATGGCGCTCACGCGCAACGCGTCCGCCGTGCATGAGAAGAAGGGCATCTACCGCAAGGTGGAGCTGCACGGCGCCCGCGCGCTGGTGCTGGACGAGGACATCGACCTGCGGCTGTTCCTGTCGCGCTGGTGCTTCGTCTTCGCGCTGCGCGAGGACCTCTCCGGCCAGGTGCGCCGCAGCTTCCAGGTGTTCGACGCGGCGGGCACGGCGGTGCACAAGATCTACCTCCAGGACGACGCGAACGTCGCCGCCTTCGAAGGGCTGGTGCGCGAGCTCCAGCACGAGGACCAGAGCCACGTGCTGGACGTGGTACCGGCGGCTCCTCCCGCCGAGCCCCGGCCGGATTCGGAGGTCGACACGCTGGGCCTCAAGGCCGGCTGGCGCGCGCTCCAGGACACGCACGAGTTCTTCGCGTTGCTCGGCAAGTTCAAGGTGGCGCGCACGCAGGCGCTGCGGCTCGCGGGGACGGAGTTCGCGAAGCCGGTGACGCCGGACTCGCTGGGCTGGACGCTGGAGCGCGCCGCGGCGTCGGAGCTGCCCATCATGGTGTTCGTGGGCAACCCGGGCGCCATCCAGATCCACACCGGCCCGGTGCGCACGGTGCGGCCCATGGGCCCGTGGATGAACGTGATGGACCCGGGCTTCAACCTGCACGTCCGCGCGGACCACGTCCACACCGCCTGGGTGGTGCGCAAGCCCACGCGGGATGGTGACGTCACCTCGCTGGAGCTGTTCGACAAGGCGGGAGAGAACATCGCGCTGCTCTTCGGCAAGCGGAAGCCGGGCGAGCTGGAGTCCCCCGCGTGGCGGGCGCTGATGGAGGAACTGGTCCGGACGCTGCCCGCGGTGGAGGTGGCGTCATGAGGCGGACGGCCTCGAAGTGGGGCCTCGTCACGGCCCTGTTCGCGCTGGCGGCGCACGCGGCGCCTCCCGCGCCGAAGCTCATCACCATTGGACCTGCCATCACGCAGACGGTGTTCGCGCTGGGCGCGGGCGACCGGGTGGTGGGCGTGGACGACTCCAGCGCGGAGTTGCCGGAGGCGTCGAAGGTGCGCACGGTGGGCTACCAGCGCGCGCTGTCCGCGGAAGGAGTGCTGTCGCTGGGCGCGGGCCTGCTGCTGGGCTCCGCGGAAGCCGGGCCTCCGCCGGTGCTGGAGCAGCTCAAGCAGGCGGGCATGGCGGTGGAGACGTTCGCCAACGAGCCCACGGTGGAGGGCGCGCGTGCGCGCATCCAGGGCATCGCGGAGCGGCTGGGCACACCGGAGCAGGGTAAGGCGCTGGTGGCGAAGCTGGACCAGGACCTGGCGAAGGCGGCGGGCCGTGCGGCGCGGGTGAAGGGCGCGAAGCCGCCGCGCATCCTCGCCATCTACGCTCGCGGTGCGGGCACGATGATGGTGGCGGGTTCGGGCACCGTGGCGGACACGCTCATCCGCCTGACGGGTGCGGTGAACGCGGCGGGCTCGCTGCCGGGCTACAAGCCGCTGGGCGCGGAGGCCGTGGTGGCGGCGGCGCCGGAGTTCGTGCTGCTGCCCGCGAGCTCGGTGTCGGCGGTGGGCGGCGCGGAGGGGCTGGCGAAGCAGCCCGGGCTGTCCCAGGTGAAGGGCTGGAAGCTCGTCACCGTGGAGGACGTGGACTTCATGGGGCTGGGGCCCAACCTGGGCCAGGCGGTGGCCCGCGTGCAGGACGCGGTGGCCCCGGCTCAGGCTCCGGCTTCGGCGAAGGGCGGCGGCAAATGAGCGCGTCGGAGGCCATGCCCGTGCCCGCGTCGCGTCCGGTGACTTCACGGCTGCCGGGCGCGGGACCTTGGGTGACGCTGGGACTGCTGCTGGCGTTGATGGTCCTGGCGGCGCTGGCGGTGGGCTCCATGACGGTGCCGCCGTCCGCCATCCTCGGAAGTCTCTGGGAGGCGCTGGGCCTGGGCGAGGCCTCCCACCGGCTGGACTCCATGCAGCGCGCGGTGCTGTTCACGTTGCGCCTGCCGCGCGTGCTGATGGCCGTGATGGTGGGCGGGGTGCTGGCGACGACGGGCGCCGCGCTCCAGGCCCTCTTCCGCAATCCGCTGGTGGAGCCCGGCCTGCTGGGCACCTCCAGCGGGGCGGCGTTGGGCGCGGTGCTGGCCATCGTGCTGGACGTGACGCTGGCCGCGCACGTGGGGCCCTTCCGGATGCTGGTGGTGCCGGGGGCGGCCTTCCTGGGCGCGCTGGGGGCGACGGTGCTCGCCCTGCGGCTGGGCACGGGAGGAGGGCGCACGGACACGCCGCGCGTGCTGCTGGCGGGCGTGGCGGTGAGCGCGGGCGCGTTCGCGGGCATGGGCCTGCTCACGCACAGCGCTTCGGACGCGCAGTTGCGCACCATCACCTTCTGGAGCCTGGGCAGTCTGGGCGGCGCGTCGTGGGAGACCGTGGGCGCCGCGGCGCTCCCGCTCGCCGTGACGCTGGGGTTGCTCCTGAGCGAGGCGCGGGCACTCAACCTGATGCTCCTGGGCGAGCGTGAGGCGTGGCACCTGGGCGTGGACGTGGAGCGGCTCAAGCGCAAGCTCATCCTCGCCGCCGCGCTGGGCGTGGGTGCCGCGGTGTCGTTCTGCGGGATGATTGGCTTCGTGGGCCTGCTGGTGCCGGCGCTGTTGCGCATCGCACTGGGGCCGGACCACCGGCGGCTGCTGGCCTCGTCCGCGCTGTCGGGGGCTTCGCTGCTGCTCGCGTCGGACCTGCTCGCGCGGACGTTGGCCTCTCCTTCCGAGCTGCCGGTGGGCGCGCTCACGTCCGTGCTGGGCGTGCCCGCCTTCATCGCGCTGCTCGCGCGCAAGGGGGCGGCATGAGCCTGGAGGCGCGCGGCATCGAGGTCTGGCGCGGGCGGGGGAGGGTGGCCGGTCCGCTGTCGCTGGAGGTCCAACCCGGCGAGGTGCTCGCCGTGGTGGGCCCCAACGGCGCGGGCAAGTCGTCCCTGATCGCGGCGCTGTCGGGCGAGCTGCGCTGCAAGACGGGCGACGTGTTCCTGGAGGGCCGCGTGCTGCACCAGTGGCCCTCCCTGGAGCGCGCGCAGCGGCTGGGCGTGTTGCCGCAGGAGTCCTCGCTGGGCTTCGGCTTCACCGCGCTGGAAGTGGCGGTCCTGGGCCGCAGCCCGCATGCCCGGCGTGGCGGTGACGCGTCCGACCTGGACATCGCCCGCGCGGCGCTGGATGCCACCGACACGCAGCACCTGGCCTCGCGCGCGTACACCACGCTCTCCGGTGGCGAGCGGCAACGCGTGCAACTGGCCCGCGTGCTGGCCCAGCTGTGGACGCCGCCCGCGCACGGCCACCGCTACCTGCTGCTGGATGAACCGACGGCGAGCCTGGACCTGTCCCACCAGCACCTGGTGCTGGAGCGCGCCCGAGCGTTCGCGCAGGCCGGCGGCGCGGTGCTCGCGGTGTTGCATGACCTGAACCTGGCCGCGCGGTACGCGGACCGCATCGCGGTGTTGGATCAGGGCCGGTGCGTGGAGACGGGCACGCCTTCGTGCGTGCTGACGCCCGGCCTCATCGCGGGCACCTTCGGGTTGCAGGTGGAGGTGGTGTCGCGGCCGGACCTGCCCGGGCCGCTGGTGATTCCCCTGGGCCGCGCACCCGCGCCGTCCTGACCCACGGCCTTCCTCCCGCGAGGAGGGTGTCCACGCGCGAGAACGCCCCTCCAAGGCCACGCGTCGGACCCTCCTCGCGGAAGGACGTTGTGCCCGTCACATGCGGGCCACGCGCTCCCGCGTCGCGCGCCGGGGACGCGCCAGGGCCGGCTCCGGACGCAGGTATCCGACCGCGAGCGCCGCGATTTCATCCACGAACGCATCGTCCTCCACGTAGTCCGGCCGGTCCGTCAGCGCCGTGTGGCACAGGGCCTCCACGGTGTTCACGAGGATGAAGACCGCCATGTCCAGGTTCCGGGGGCGCAGGTCCTCGAAGCGGGGCGCGAGGAACGCCCGCACCAGCCGGTGCAGCCGCTGCGAGTACGCATCCGACAGGCCCCACTGCCGCATCCGCGGCATCAGCTCGTGCAGCACCTGGTTCAGGCGTGGGTTCTCCCGCTTCACCGCGAGCACCTGCCGGATGATCGCGCGCATCGCCACCGGGAGCGGCTGTCCCGCGAGCGGCACCAGCCCGGCCTCGAAGTCCGCCAGCGACCGCGCGCGGTGCTGCTCCATCAGCGCGGTCACCAGCCCCTCCTTGCTGGGAAAGTACTGGTAGAGCGAGCCCACGCTCACCCCCGCCTCCTGGGCGATGCGGTTCGTGCTCGCGGCCTCGTAGCCATCCCTGAGCAGAACGCGAGCAGTCGCGGTGAGGATGGCGTCAACCGTGGCCTGCGCCCGCTCCTGGCGGGGTGCCCTGCGACGGGACGGAGGGGGACGGCGGGGCATGAGGCCTCCTCGGGGAAATGTGAGCACCACGCGAGTTGAGAACGTGAGCGACTGCTCACATTCTAGCCCCATGCAAACGACCTCGTCCCAGTCCGCTGTTCGTCCGTCTGTCTCGCCGGCCATCCCGCAGGGCAAGGCCTTCCCCTACGCGGGCCACCGCGCGCTCGTGACGGGCGCGTCGTCCGGGCTGGGCGTGGTGTTCGCCCGCGAGCTGGCGGCGCGAGGCATGGACCTCATCCTGGTGGCCCGCTCAGAAGACCGGATGCGCGCGCTGGCGGCGGAGCTGAAGGAGGCCCACCACATCCAGGCGGAGGTCATCGCGTTGGACCTGGGCCGTGAAGGCGCGGGCCGCGAGCTGCACGCGCGCTGCCAGGAGAAGGGCCTGCGGGTGGACCTGCTGGTGAACAACGCGGGCTTCGGCACGCACGGGGCCTTCGACGCGGCGCCGTTCGAGCGGCAGCACGAACAGGTGATGCTCAACGTCACGTCGCTGGTGGACACCTGCCACCTGTTCCTGCCGGACATGCTCGCGCGCGGCGTGGGCGGCATCCTCAACGTGGCCTCCACCGCGAGCTTCCAGCCGGTGCCGTACATGGCCATCTACGGAGCCACCAAGGCGTTCGTGCTGTCCTTCACGGAGGCGCTGTCGGAGGAGACGCGCGAGCGCGGCGTGCGCGTGACCGCCCTGTGCCCGGGGCCGGTGAAGACGGCGTTCTTCGACGTGGTGGGCACCCAGCAGGCGGCAGTCGGTCCCATGGCGACGGCGGAGGAGGTGGTGCTGCGTGGCCTCAAGGCCCTGGACCAGCGCCGGGCGTCGGTGGTGCCGGGGTGGCGCAACTGGCTGCAGGCCAACCTGACGCGCTTCACGCCGCGCTGGCTGGGCCTGCGTGTGGCGGCCGGGATGATGCGGCCTCCGGAGGCGGTGGGCACCGGCGCCGCGCGGCTCGCGCCGTAGCGGCGGGCCCTTGGCGCAGGACACCAGACGCCGCTTCGGCACTGGCGGCGTGGGCGAGTCCAGGGCAGCGGCGATCCGCGCGTCGGTGGGCTGGAAGAAGGTCTCGCCGAGTGGGGCCCACTCGCCAGTGAAGACGAACGAAGCCCTCCAGCGCTGAAGGGCTGATGCCACGGAAGGCCACCACGGCCGGGTCGAGCCACTGCTCCGTGTCGATGGCGCCCTCCGCCGTCGCGAACTCCAGCACCCGTCCTTCCGGCGCCTGGACGTACAGCGACTTGCACAGGTTGTGGTTCACGGGTCCCGCCATCCAGTAGCCGTGGGCGCGAAGTCGGTCGCGCAGCGCCAGCAGCTCCGTTTCGGACGGGATGCTCAGGCCAACCCCGCGGCCCGAAGTTCTCCGCGAGGAGCACAGCGCCGCCCGCCGGGCACGCTTTCAGGAAACCTGTCCGACAGTCGGACAGGGATGCGCCGCATGAAGCCCCATCCTCGATGGTGGGCCGCGGCCGTGTTCGTGCGCGGACGCGAAGGGCGCGCCACGGGCAGGGGCCGCCCGCCAGGCCCGCTTCCTGGAAACCTGTCCGACAGTCGGACCGGTTTACGGTGCCTGAAGCCCAAGGCCGTGAACGTGTCCGACTGTCGGACAGGTTTTCACCGCTCGGTCCCGGAGGGTGCGCCCGCCCGGCAGGCGGCGCGGCCGGTTTGCCCGCACGTCCATGTCAGACCCCTGTGGTTGGATGGCGATGCTGGGACGACGAGGGGGATGGGGATGGGACGGGGCGGGCTGGTGGCGTATGTAGAGGCGCAGATCGAGCGCGATATCGCGCTGGGAAGGCTGCACCCGAGCGGGCAATTCGGCTCCGAAGCGAAGCTGGCGCGTCGCTATGAGGTATGCCGGGGCACCATCCGCGAGGCGCTCCGGCGGCTGGCGGCGCGGGGGCTGGTGGTGCAACACCCCGGACGCAAGACGCGCGCGGTGGCGCTGGATGAGTCGCTGACGCTGGAGAACCTGGGCCTGGCGCTGCACGACGCGCGCTCCCCGGACGCGCGGTGGCTCCTGGAAGGTTATTTCAGCCTCAAGCGGCAGGTCCTGGTGGAGCTCCTGGTCGACTGCTGTGCGAGGGCCTCCCTGGTGGCTTTGGACCAGTTGTCGGACACCTGCTTCAAGTTGCAGGACGCAGCGCGCTGGGAGTCGGGTGCAACCTGCGCCCAGGTGGAGTTCGAGCTGCTGCGGCTGGCGGCCCGGGTGGCGGAGCGGCCCGGACACGTGCTCCTCGTTCAATCCCTGCAGCGGGCATTCCTGGGAGGCGCAGCCCGGTTGCTGCCGCTCCTGGGGGGTGAGTTGCTGCGCGAGTGGGCCTGGTTCGTGATGGGGGCCCTCTCGGAGCGTAACGTGCGGGCGCTTCAGAACGAGCTGCCGGCGCTGCTGAAGGCCTGCGATGAGCGCCTGCTGGACGCCTTCGCCCCCGCCTCCCAGGGGAGCGCGTCCCCTGAGGACCCCCGCGCCCAGGAGGAACGCCCCGCTGCCCCTGCGTCAACCACCGCGCAGGTCCATGCGATGGAAGTTCGCCCCGGCATGGAGGAGCGTGACCTTGGCTGTCCGGCCCCAGCCAGCGAGAGCAGTGAGGCGCTCGGGGGTGCCCCCTGCCTCCGGGAGCACGGCTTCCACGTGGAGCAAACCCGCGGGACGCTGCTGTCTCCAGCCGCCATCGGGCTCGTCCCCTGCGAGCCAGGTGGGGCGTGCGCCGGGGATTCGATGGGCGCGGCCTTGGGCGACATGTCCGGCTGTCGGACAGGTCCTGGCGCCCCGGGTTCGGAGGAGCGACTCCTGCCCAAGGCCCCGCCCATGGGCTCTCACGGTTTCTCTCAGGTGGCGGTGCACGCGGACGGCGGTCCGCTTCACGATGTCCGGGGGCCCCTGGGCCGGTGGGCTGCTCGCCTCTGGCGATTCATTGCCATTCCCCTGGGACTGCCTGCCTGGTGAATGGCGACAGCCCCTGGGGTCTCTGCTGTTCCTGGGGCGACTTGCGTCTGGCTACCTGCTCAAGGGACGGCCTTCGTGGAGGCGGGCGCGAAGGCCTCTCTCAGCACCTTCGCCTCCAGGGAGCGGTAGATGTTGGCGTGGAGCAGGTCGGGCCGGGGTTCGTACTTCCACCTCAATCCCGTGGGCGCGTTCGCTCGGAGCACTTCGGCCAGGCGCGCGGCCTGCTCCGGGACGTCGTCCCCAGCGGACGCCAGGTAGAGCGTGGCCTTCAGGTCCGGCATGGCCTTGAGCCGCTCCTCGGCCCTGCGCACCCATTCGTCGTTGTTCCACCAGATGCTGGGGCTCAGCGCGATGAAGGTGCCGAACATCTCGGGCTGGAGGAAGAACGTCTCCATGATGAACAGCCCGGCGGCCGACTCGCCGATGATGGCTGTCTCGTCGGTGACGCGGTACTCGCGGCGCACGTGGGGCATCAGTTCGTCGCGGAGGAAGGCCCGGAACGCGGCGGAGCCTCCGACTCGCGGGGCGATCTCCTTGTCGGACTCGACCTGTGTGGGGCCCGTCATGTCGCGGCGCCGCTCGGTGTTCTCGATGCCGACCAGGATGACGGGCCGCATCTCCCCGGCGCGGATGGCGGTGTCCACGGCGGTGGCGACGTGCGGGAAGTCCTCCTGCTCGCCACCGTCGGGCATGTAGAGCACGGGGTAGCGCACGCCCTTCGCCGCGTCGTAGCCGGGCGGCGTGTAGACGTTGATGCGCCGCTCCTCCTGGAGCGCCTTCGACGGGAGCGCGAACGTCCTTTGCGGAGGCATGGGCTCCACCTTCAGGGCGTGTCCCGCGCAGCCGCCGAGGGCGAAGGCCAGCACGAACAGACGGACGGACCACATGGACTGCCACCTCCTGAGTGGGGGAATACTCGCGCGCTTCAGCGCCGGGACGGCGGCCGGGACGACGAGGACGACGACTTCGCCTTGGGCACTCGCCGGGCGACGAAGAGGGTGTGCCGCGATCCCTTGGTGCCGTGCGCCGTGGGGTGGAGAATGTTGACGGAGAAGCCCACCTCTTCCAGCAGCTTCACATACGCGGGCGAGGGCCCGGCGCTCCACACCACCAGCGTCCCGTTGGAGCGCAGGGAGTTGAAGGCGTGCGACACGCCGGTGAGGTCGTAGAGGCTGTCATTGTCCGGGTGGGTCAGGGCCTTCGGGCCGTTGTCCACGTCGAGCAGGATGGCGTCGAAGGCGCCCTGCTGCCTGCGCATCACCTTGCCCACGTCACCCTCCACCACGGTGACGCGCGGGTCCTCCAGCGGCGCCTTCGCCAGCGGCGCGAGCACGCCCCGGTTCCACTCCACGACCGGAGACATCAGCTCCGCGACGACGACGCGGGCGCCCGACCCCAGGCGGTCGAGCACCGCGCGGACCGTGAAGCCGAAGCCCAGCCCGCCCACGAGCACCCGGGCGGGCGCACCCGCATCGAGGTTCGCGCAGCCGGCCTCGGCCATGGCCATCTCCGAGCCATGCTGGCGGCTGGACATCAACGTCTGGCCGCGCACGCGCAGCACGTACTCATCGTCTCGCCGGGCGAGCACGACCTCGCCCACGTCCGGCAGCTGCGCTCGCTCCACTGTTTCCCAGGGCTTCATGCCAGCGCTCTTCGCGCGACCGGGCCTCCGGGTCAAGTCGGCGCCTTGACACCCCGGGACGTGCCTGCGAAATGCCGGACGACCGCCCCCACCCCATGGAACGCAACGGACGACAGGCGTGGCCCCCGGAGCTCTCCGAGCCCTTGCGTGAAGTGGACCGCCTGCGCCGGGGAGGCCGCTACACGTCGGCGCTCGCGCTGGCACGGACGCTGGCGGAGGCGCATCCGACGCAGGTGCGGGTGCTGGTGGAGGTGGGGCTGACGCTGGGCGTATGGGGCGGCCAGCCCGCGGAGGCGCTGCCCTGGTTCGACCGCGTGCTGGAGCTGGCGCCGGGCCACGTGGCCACGCGCTACCACCGGGCGCTCACGCTCGCCCGGCTGGGCAAGCACGCGGAGGCGGTGGAGGGCTTCACGCAGGTGGAGTCCGCGGGGTTCCGCAAGGCGCTGGTGCTGCACATGAAGCGCGCGGAGTCGCTCGAAGTGCTGGGGCGGCTGACGGAGGCGGAGGCGGACTGGACGGCGGCCCTGGCGGAGGACCGGGGCAACCCGTGGCTGCTCCAGCAGCGGGCCCGGAGCCGCACCCGCGCGGGGCGGACGGAGGCCGCGGAAGCGGACCTCACGGAAGCGCTCGCGTCCCAGCAGGGCGAAGCGGTGGACCCGGAGTTGCTGTACGATCGAGGCATGCTCCGGCTTCAGCGTGGTGATGTCGCGGGTGCCCGCGCCGACTTCGACGCGGGGCTCCAGGCCTTCCGTGTGGGTGACCCGCCGTCGTTGCTGGACGCGCTCCGGAGGGGGCTCCAGGACGCTTGGGGTGCACGTCATGGTGAATGACAAGAGTCCCCTTCGGGCCGCGTCCGAGCTCGCCCAATCAGGGAGGACGGCCGAGGCCATCGACTGCCTCGAAGCGGCTCTCGCTCTCACCCGGTCAGACAAGGAAAGGCCCGCCGATACATCCCTTCTGGCGAGAACAGCGGGCCTCCACTGCGAGGTCGCCGGGAGACTTTCGCAAGCAGCGCGCTACTACGAAGAGGCCATTGCCACGGCGGATCCTGAGCCACTCCTCCTGATCGCATGGGCGAGCGTCCTCTGGCGGTCAGGCCAGGCGGACAGCGCACGTTCGTCTCTGGCAAGCGCCGAATCCCTGGCCCGGTCGCTCTCGGATGCGGATGCCTTGACGATGGTCGCCAACATCCGCGCGGAGTGGGCGAGCGACGACCGTTGATCATCTCTCGCGTGGCTACGCGTGCTCGGCGTGTGCCGGCGCGGGACGGCTGGCGCCACGGTTCGCGACCGCGAAGAGCGCTGCTCCGACCAGGGTGAGCGCGACGGCGGCCCAGGCCGGCGCGAGGTAACCATACCCGGCAGCGATGACCAGGCCGCCCAGCCACGCTCCCGCCGCGTTGGCGATGTTCAGGGCGGAGTGCGACATCGACGCGGCCAGGGAGGGCGCGCCGGGCGAGGCCTCCATGAGCCGCACCTGCACCGCGGGCGCGAGGAACTGCGCCGCGATGCCGATGAGGAACACGAGCGGGACCGCCGCCCAGGGTGACGTGGCCATGAGCGCGAACAGTCCCATCACCAGCGTCGTCGCGCCGAATCCGACCCACATCGCGAGCGATACCGAATGATCCGTCAGACGGCCTCCCAGCATGGCCCCCACCGTCATGCCCACGCCGAAGAGGGCGAGCACCCACGGCAGCCCTGATTCGGGCAGCCCCGACACGAGCGTCAGCGTCGGCGCGATGTAGCTGTAGACCGCGAACAGACCTCCGAAGCCCACCGCACCCACCAACGACGTCCACCACACCTGCGGCTGCCGCAGCGCGGACAGCTCCTGACGGATGCTGCTTCCTCCCAGTGACGCCATGTGCGGCACCCACAGCCAGAGGGCCGCGAGCGTCACCAGTCCAATGGCACCGACCAGCAGGTACGTGCTCCGCCAGCCCAGCTGCTGCCCCAGGAACGTCGCCGCCGGGACGCCGATGATGTTGGCGACGGTAAGCCCGGCCATGATCAGCGCCACGGCGCGCCCCTTGCGCCCGGCTCCCAACAGCTCGGCTCCCACGACGGAGGCCACCCCGAAGTAGGCACCGTGTGGCAGGCCCGCCATGAACCGGGCCGCGATGAGCGTCTCGAGCGTGGGCGCCAGCGCCGACGCCGTGTTGCCCAGGGTGAACGCCACCATCAACAACAGCAGCAGCGCCCGGCGAGACATCCTCGCCGTCACGATGGCGACCAGCGGCGCTCCCACGACGACGCCCAGCGCATAGGCGGCGATGACGTGACCGCTCTGGGGAATCGTCGTCTCCAGCCCGCTCGCGATCCGCGGGAGGATGCCCATGGTGGCGAACTCGGTCGTCCCGATGCCGAAGCCCCCCAGGGACAGCGCCAGCAGCGCCCTGCCTACGTCTTGCTGCTTCATGGGGCGCCGCCCTGGGTCATTGTCTTCAGTGTGTGAAATCTGCACGATTCGGCATGTATCTGCCGAATCAGGCGCGTATTTGCAACGGAACGGGTCGGGTCGGTACCCCTGGCTCCGAATCAGGCATGGAGGCGGGACGCATGGTCACCCATGAGCGGCACAAGCGGATCCTCGAGCTCCTGGCCCGGGAGCAACGTGTCGCCGCCTCCGCGCTCGCCGAGGAGTTCAACGTCTCCGAGGACACCATCCGCCGTGACCTCCGGGAGTTGGCCGAGGAGGGGTTGCTCCGTCGTGTCTATGGAGGCGCGGTCCCTCGCACGCCCGCCGCGCCCACCTACGCGGGAAGGCGGGGCGAGTCCGTGGCGGCCAAGAGCGCCATCGCCGCCACCGTGGCAGGACTGCTCCGCCCCGGGCAGCTCATCTTCCTGGATGCGGGGACGACGGCCACGGCGGTCGCGTCACAGCTGCCGCCGGACCTGAAGCTGACGGTCGTCACGCACAGCCTGCCCGTCGCCTCCGTGCTCGCCGAGCACCCGCTGGTGGAGGTCATCCTGATTGGAGGACGGCTGCTGAAGGATTCCCTCTCCCTGGCCGGGGCCGAGACCGTGGAGGGATATCGCAAGTTCCGCGCGGACCTCTGCGTGCTCGGGACCGCGAGCGTGCACCCGGAGCTGGGGTTGGGCGTGTTCAACCACGAGGACGCGGAGGTGAAGCGCGCCATGGTGGCCGCGGCCACGGAGGTCATCGCCGTCGCGGCGGGGGAGAAGCTGGGCACGACGGCTCCCTATGTCGTCGGGCCCCTGTCCCTCATCGACCGGCTGGTGACGGACGCCGCCGCCCCCGCCGGGTTCGCACGAGCCCTCGCGCTCGCGGGCGTAGAGCTCGTCCAGCGCTGATCAACCCTCGCGGGAGATGGGCTCGAACTCGATCGTCTCCCCGTGGGGGCGCACGTAATAGAGGTGGATGCGCAGGTGCGGGTACGCCGTCTGGAGCTCCTTCGCGCCGAAGTGCAGGTCCTTCAGCTGCTGCTCCACGGCGATGTCCGGCCCCAGCGCGCTGTGCTTCGCGTGGTAGTAGCCGCACCCCTCGTGCGCCAGCAGCAGCACGTCCTCGATGTGATGGCCTTCGATGAGGAAGCGGGCGGCCTTCGTGAAGCCCTCGCTCTCCAGGTAGTCCGACGCCCAGCGGTTGAGGAGCGCGGGGCCGCCAGGGAGGGTGAGCGTGTCGATGCGAGGGTGGCCCAGGTGGCGGGCCAGGTCCTCCACGGCCTCGGTGAAGCGCCCGTCCGAGCAGTACACGGCCAGGGTCTTCGGGTGGACGGACTCGAAGGGGACGCGGGAGACGTAGGGTGCGCTCATGCGCCCCAGGTTAATGGCTCCCGGCTCCCGCGAAAGCACCTTCGAGCCGTCGCGTGAAACGCGGTGACGCGCCCGGTGTCAGTTGTGCTCCGGGAACGCCGCGGGCTGCCCCGTGCCGCCGTTGCCCTCGGGCTTCGGGCCCGCGTGCCGGTCCGCTTCGGACTCGCGCCCACCGCCCTTGTGCCGCAGGTTCTCGTCCTCGCTCATGCCCTGTCGCTGGACCTGCTTCTCGTCTGGCTTCTTCGTCTCCATGTCGAGCCCCCTGTCGTTGGAGGAAGTCCTCCGATGTCCTCCCAAGATGGGGGCGGACGGGGCGTTTGCCATGTCCAGCGCCTGCCCGGCTGGCCGCTCAGCCCTCGCGAATGGCCCGGGCATCGAGCGCGGCGCGGGCCCGCTCCGCGAGCCTCAGGCTGTCAGGGAGCTCCCGGCCCAGCAGCCTCGGGACACCCACGGCCAGCGCCACCGCGTTGCTGTAGAAACACGCCTGCGCCCGGGACAGGTCCGCGAGCGGCAGCACGCGCTCCACCACCGGCAGGCCGTCCACGGACGCCATGGCCAGCAGCACCGCGCGCGCGATGCCCGGCAGGCACGGCGCGGACAGCGGCGGGGTGACGAGCGCGCCGTCCAGCTGCACGAAGAGGTTGGCGGTGGGCAGCTCGCAGACCTCCGCCGCCTCGTTGGTGAGCACGGGCATCCACGGCATGAGCGCGTGCTGACGGAAGTAGGCCAGGCCCTTGTGGTTCACCGTACGCTCCGCGCGCCGGTAGGCCCCGGCCTCCACGCCCTCCAGTTCGCGGCCCTGCCGGTGCAGGGCTTCGAGCTCCGTGGGGAAGGGACGGAAGGTGCACAGCACGTGTCCGTCGCTGACCGCGAGCTTGCCCACGCCGGTGAAGCGGGGCCCCATCGCCGCATCCGCGGTGAGACAGCGGCGCAGGGCTTCCCGTACGGCGTCCTCGCGGAGGAGCGCGGGAGCCGGAGCGCGCACCGCCGTGGAGAACGCGTCCAGGCTTCCACGCAGGCGGGACAGGTGCCGCGCGAGGAACCTCGGCTGCCCGGCGTCGATGCGGAAGGTGGTGAAGAAGCCCGCGCCGAAGAAGAAACCCTGGGAGAAGTCGTGCAGGCGCAGGTCCTCCCAGCGCTGGACGACACCATCGACGGAGACGGTCTGCGGGTGCATGGCCTCATACTAGACCCGCGCGAGCGCCCGGCGAGTGGCGTCACGGGCTGGCTGCGCCGCCGAGCGGAGGGCTCGCGGAGGCCGCCGGGATGCCGGGCAGCGTGAAGAAGAACGCGGTGCCGCGGCCTGGCTGGCTCTCCACCCAGACGCGGCCGCCGTGGGCCTCCACCAGCCCCTTGACGATGGCGAGCCCCAAGCCGGCGCCCGCCTTGCGCGTGTGGATGGCCTGCCAGAAGCGGTCGAACACGTGGGGCAGGGATTGCGTGTCGATGCCCGGCCCCGAGTCCTCCACGCGGAAGCACACCTGGTCCTCCCGGCGCTCGGCCTTCAGGAGGATGTGGCCCCCGGCCGGGGTGAAGCGGATGGCGTTGCCCACCAGGTTCTGGAAGACGCGCACCAGGCGCGCCCGGTCCGCGCGCACCCGCGGGAGATCCGGCTCGGACTCCACTTCGAGCCGCAGCGCCTTGTCCGCCACCAACAGCTCGTTCAAGGCCTGCACCTGGTGGAGCAGCCGGGGCACGTCCAGCGGCTCCACGTCCAGCGTCGTGTGCCCCGACTCCACCCGCGCCACCTCCAGCAGGTCGTCGATGAGCCCCTCCATGTTGCCCACCACGAGGCGGACCTTGCGCAGGGCCTCCGTGGCATTCGCCTCTTCGTGCGTCCGCACCAGGCTGCGCTCCGCGGAGCGGGACAAGAGGGTGATGGTGTTCAGCGGCGCGCGCAGGTCATGGGAGACGATGCCCAGCGTCTCGTCGCGCGCGGCGACGGCCTGCTTCGCGGTGCGGTACAGCCGCGCGTTCTCCAGCGCCAGCGCGGTCCGCCGCGCCAGCTCCTCCACGAGGGGGAGGCTCTCCTTGCCGTAACGCAGGCCCGTGTGCGAGGACACCAGCAGCAGCACCCCCAGGGAGTGGTCCTGGAGGGCCAGCGACACGGCCACCGCGGACTCCACTCCGGGGCTGTCCGCGGAGGGGCCCGGCAGGAGCACCCCCGACCCCGTGCGCAGCGCCTGCGCCACGGTCCGCCCCAAGGCGGTCTCGGCCCCGGGGGCACACGCCGCTCGCAGCGCGTCCGCCAGTTCGCGCGTCCCGGCGGCGACCTCGGAGGAGGCCCCCTCCTCGAGGCAGCCGCCCTGCGTGGCGATGGCGCAGCCGTCCGCGAGCGTGGGCACCGCGAGCGTCACCACGGTGCGGACCACCTCCCCGCAGTCCAGGGAGCGCGTGCTGGCGGCGCCCATGTCGGAGAGGAAGCGGCCCCACAATTCGACGCGCCGCTTCTCGGTGATGTCGCGGAAGTAGACGGAGAGTCCCTCCGGGGACGGGTACGCCACGACGCGCAGCCAGCGGCTGTCCACGAGCGAGGGTTGCTCCTCCTCCACGGGGAGCTGCGCCGCCGTCGCCCGGCGCACCAGGGCGGCCATGGCCGAGCCATGGTTGCCGGAGAAGACCTCCTCCAGCCGCCGTCCCAGCAGCACCTCGCGCTTGAGGCCGAAGTGGGCTTCCGCGGGCCGGTTCACATAGGTGAAGCGTCCGTCCCGGTCGAACGCGGCGAAGCCGTCGGTGATGCGCTCGAGCACCGCGTTCAGCCGTTCGCGCCCGGCCTCCGCCTCCTCGCGGGCGGCCTCTTCCCGAACCAGCCGGTTGCGCGCCTCGTCGGCTTCGTAGCGGGCAGTGATGTCCTCGTGGGCCATCACCACGCGCAGCGGTCCCGACCCGACGAAGCGCGTGGCGCGCAGCAGGAACCAGCGCCGCTTGCCTCCTCCGGGCTCGTGGCACGGGTAGTCCAGGAGGAACGACTCGCTGCGACCGGCGAGGATGTCGCGGATGCCTTGAGCCACGGCGGCCGCTTCCTTGGCGTTCGCGCCGTGCGCGGCTTCCGTCACCTTCAGGTAGTTCGCGCCCACGCCGCAGCGGCCGTCCTCGTCCGCGCAGCCGTTTTCGCGCGCGAAGCGCTTCCATGCGGCGTTGACGGCGATGATGGCGCCCCGGCCATCCAGGATGGCGATGTGCGTGGACAGCGAGTCGAGCGTGGAGCGCAGGAACTTCTCCGACTCATGCCTCGCATGTTCGGCGCGTTTGCGGGGACTGACGTCCCGGAAGCTGACGGTGAGGCCTCCCGAGGAAGGGTACGCCCGCACGTCCAGCCAGGCATCGAGGGGTTCGTAGTAGGACTCGAACGCGACATGGACCTGCTCGGCGAGCGCCCTCTGGTACTCCTGCTCGAACATGGAGCCGCGCGCCTCGGGGAACGCCTCCCACACGTTGCGCCCGAGGAGCTCCGCACGCGGGCGTCGAAGCAGCCACTCGCTGCTCGTGTTGAGGTAGGTGAAGCGCCAGGAGCGGTCGAGCGCGAAGACCGCGTCCGAGATGCGCTCCAGGGCGTCGAGGGCCTGGATGGATGAGGGAGCCTCGGACGCGGGGCGCCCGGGCGGGGTCCGTTCCTGGCCCTGTCTCACGGCCATTCCTCCACTCCCCCTCATGAAAGACACCAGAAGGAAGTATGGGAGTCACGGCCGCGCGAAGCCGCGCGAGGACGGCTCCCCGCTCGTGGGCCAGCCCGGACAATGGAAGGGGAGCGCCCCCCTGCCCGCGGGCTCGCGTGTCTGGAGTTACGGGGCCGCCGGCGCGAGCCCGGGGCAGTCCTCACTGAATCCGATGAGCGCGTACCCGGTCATCTGGCCCGTGCGCAGGGGAGTCCTGCCGCAGAAGCACCGATCCGAGCCGACCTCCGTCGTGTACGTGGCGTCGCTGTAATAGATGGTCAAGGAGTCGGTCGTGCAGCGGTAGAGCGCGTCCTCGCGCGCCGCCAGCTCGGAGGTCGCGCGCTGTTCGGCTTCTTCCATTCCACAGCCGAACTGAACTCCGATGACGGCAAGGCCCAGCATCAATGAACGGCGCATGGTGTCTCCAGGAGAGAGGGGGAGTTGCCTGGCCATGGTGCCACGTTGGCCTTGCGCGAAATTCCATGGGTGGGCGCAAAGGCTCTCAAATGCCTGGGTTGTGTTGGGTGCACGACCCGAGTGGACTCACCCCGCGTTGCGGATGCCCTGCTCCCCGGAGCGGTGCGCGAGCTGGAGGATCTCCTCCTCGGACAGTTGCTCTGTCTTGATGATGTTCCGGTCCGCCTTGAGCTGTTCGACCTGCCCCTCACGCAGGACATGGAATTGACCTGTCTTCTGCGCCGGGAGGCGAACCGATGCGTCCACGCGCGCCTCCGCGAACATCGGCTTGAGCTTGCGGAGCGCGGTCTCTTCCTTCACGCGGCCCGCGAACCAGGCGCGCACGTTGTCGCGGCACTTGTAGTCCAGGTCGCCCGGGCTCTGCGTCGCGAGCATCACGCCGACGCCGGCCGAACGCGCTCGCCGGAGCAGGTTCTCCATGGGCTGCTTCGTGGCGGGGATGCCGACCGCGGGCAGGTAGATGTCTGCCTCGTCGAAGAGGAGGACCGCCTGGAGCCTGGGCGACGGGTGCTGGCTGGCCCAGCGATTGGCCTCCACCAGCAGTTGTGACACCCAGAACAGCGAGCTGTGCAGGCCGCCCAGGAACTTGGTGCTGATGATGGTGAGCCGTGTCTTGCCCGGCACCTTCGCGGCCCCCAGGCCCAGCAGCTCGTTCATGTCGAGCTTCTCCCCGGTGTTGGAGAGCAGCGCCTGCGCGTTGAGTCGCAGCGTCGCCAGGTCCTGGGCAAGCTTGACGAAGACCCTGTCATCCAGCCCGTGCGCCTCCTGGACGAGCGTCATGTCCTGCGCGGCGACGAAGCGCTGGATGAGGTCCAGGGTGATCTCCTTGCCGGACGGACGCTGCACCAACAGGCGCAGCGCCAGGGCCAGCAGGGCCTTCGCGGCCCTGTCCCGGGGGCTGCTCTTGTACTCCAGCATGGAGGAGAGGGCGTCCGCCGCCTGCTGGAGGATTTGATCGCGCTCCTCGGGAGAGAGCTTGTCGAGCCCCCGGGGCACCACCGGGATCGACAGCGGGCGTCCGTCCGAACGGCCCGGCGTGTAGAGCGCCACCTCCACGCGCTCTCGCAGTTGCTTGCGGCGCTCGACCATCATCGGGTCGTCCAGCTCCTCGTCCCACGACTCGTCGCGCGCATACGCGGCGAGGTCACCCTTGCGGTCCACGAGGATGGCGGGGACGCCCTGGATCACCAGCTGCTCGATGAGGTTCAAGGCGAGCGTCGTCTTGCCGCTGCCAGGACCGCCGAGGAAGGCGCTGTGCTTGTTCAGCTCATCCGCCTGGACGAAGACGGTGTTGGCGAAGACGCCTTCGGAGACGCCCACGCGCATCTGGCCCTTGGGGCCTTCTTCGTTCTTCGGCCCTTTGATCCCTTCGCTCTTCTTCGGGTTCCTGGGCACTTCTTCAGGAAGGGCCGTGGGAGTCGGCTTCTCTTCCGTGTGCGGCAGGATGTGGCCCGCAGGAGTCACTTCCCATTCGTTGACCCCGTCCGTCACGGAGGCCTCACTCGAAGTACCAGCCTTGCTGGACCCGGGCGTGGCGGACGCGACGGCGCCTGCGGCCGAAGGCACGTACTTCTCCAGGGCCAGCAGGTCCGTGATTCCCTGGAGCCGTGTCACCGGACGGGCCACGCGGCTCCATCCGAGGAACGCGGTTTCGTCGTGCTGCTTGCGGAACGCCTTCAACGCGAGCAACTCCCGCAGGTCGCTGGGCCCCACCACCGCCCGTCTCCCGCCCTTACGGTGGAGCACCGCGGTCTGGTCCGCCACGAGCGTGCCCAGTCCTCCGGGGAACTCCGTGGAGCGCACCAGCACCGGCAGGCTCTTCTTCGCGGCCTTGATGGCGCCCTCCATCTGCCTCGCCAGGTGTCCACCTCGCGAGGTGGTGTTGCAGATCGCGACGTACAGATGGGTGTTTCCTGGCTGGATCGTGACGTCGAGCGCGTCCTCCCCGCAGGGTTCCACCAGGAAGCGGGTGGCGCCTCCCAATTCCTCCGAGCTCACCTGGATGCCCCAGTCGAGCAGCGCCGCGATATCCGCATCCTCTTCTGGCACGCGCTCCTTGAACTTCGCTTTGAAGTCCGTCCAGGCCTGATCCAGGTCCGGCGCAGGAGGCGTCTGCGGGACGGCGGTGACTTTCGTCTGGGGAGGCTGACGCTTCTCCGGCAGGGGGAACGCCGCCGGCAGCTTGCCGTCCTGGATGGCCTGTTCCCGGTAGCGGTGGCAGGCGTTCAGGATGTCGCGCGTCCGCTGTCCGCTCAGCAACTCGAAGCCCTGGGGCGGAATGGGGTAGGTGGGCTGGGACGGGTTGAACGCGATGCCCTGCTGTTCGTACAGGGACTTCAACCGGCGGGCCGCGATGTCGCGCCCCGTCTGCGCGGTGACGTTGAGCTCCAGGTCCACGGGCTCGGGGTTGCGCTCGATGCGGTCGAGCATCGCGCGGTTGAGATGCGAACGCGTCGCGACCCAGAAGTCGGAGAGACAGCAGACCACCACGATGGCCGAGGGCACCTGGGCCGCCAGCGCCACCAGCGTGCTCATCGCGCGGCGGAACGAGGGCTCCATCTGGGGCCTCTGCTCGAAGTCGAGCATGTCCTCCACCTGGTCGACGCAGAGGACCATCGCCTTGCCGAAGATGCCCATCAGCTGACCCAACTGGATGAGCATCCGGCTGGGGGACTCCTCGGTGTTGCGAGGCACCAGGTTGCCGATGATGGCCCGGTCCTCCGGTGACATCTCCTCGCAGCGCAGCCACTGGACGATGCGGTGGTGGAAGCGGGCCTCGCGGCGCTGGAGGCAGAGCAGGGCGCGCAGCAGGTTGACGTCGATGTTCCGGAACGCAGGGTCCGCGTGCAGGTCGTCCGCGACCGCGCGGATGTTGCCGTGCAGCTCCTCGTCGTCCAGCACGTCCTCGTCCGGGATGTGGGCCGCGAAGATGTTCGTGCAGCGCTTGAGCACGGCTTCGGACAACAGCATCAACCCCGTGTCCTCGACGTGGCCGTGGTCGTACGGCTTCTCCAGCGAGTCGATGACTTCCGACAGGATGTACCGGTCGTAGTGCGTCACATCGACGGTCATGGGCAGATACCCGACGTAGCCCCTGCCGCTCTCGTGCACGCTGTTGCGGAAGGCGCGCACCAGGTGCGTCTTTCCGCTGCCGGAGTCCCCCTTCAAGAGGAGGATCCTCCCGTCCTCCGGCGGCGTCTGCGCGGTGGCGCGCTTCACGAGCCGCTCGAATGCCACACGCGCGGGGGCATTGATGGAGGGCACGTCGAATGGGTCCCGCTTCCACAGCGTCTGGCCCTGCTGGACGCTGTTGAAGATCTCGGGGCCATCGGACAGGAACGCTTTCAGCCGGGCGTCTTTGGACATGGGGAGGCTCCTGAGAACGGGTTCCGCTTAGAGGATGACGAAGTGGAAGCTGGCGCCGACGGCACGCACTTCGGACTCGGTGATGTCCTGGGGGTTCATGGCCGCCAGCAGGTCCGCGCGTCCCAGGGACAGGTGCTGCGCGCGGTTGGCCGCGAGCAGCGCCTCGTTGAACGCCGGGCGGTCCGCCCACTCCGGCTGCAACGCCTTCCACACGTGGGAGATGAAGACCTTGTTGTCACCGAAGCGGCCCGTGGGGGGCACGGCCTTCGCCGCGTCCAGCACCCGCCGGGCGAAAGACACCGTCTCCGTGGGCGGCACCTTGGGTGCGAGCTTCACGGCCGCCTCCACGAGCTTCGGCCTGGGCGCGGAAACCTTCTCCGCCTCCGCCAGCACCCACTCCCGCAGCGCCGCCATCCGCACCACCTCCGCGTCCACCCGCGGCGCTCCCACCGCGCGGGCGGCCAACTGCTCCACGCCGCGCTTCGGGTCGCGGACCTCCTGGCCCAGCAGCTGGCCCAACAAGTGCGCCTGCACCGCGCGCAGAGAGAACGCCTCGTCCGTCTCCACGCCCAGCTGCCGCCACAGCAGCCGGTCGCGCACCTGCGCCAGCGTCGGCGTCTCCGGCCCCTCCACCTTGTGCGCCCGCTTGAGCACCAGGGCCCGCACGCCGTCCGCGTCCGATAAGCGCCCCAGCGCGGGCTTGGAGGCCGGCAGGCCCAGCCCCTTCGCCAGCAGGTGCTGCTGCTTCACGCGCTTCCACGTGAGCCCCTTGGGGGAATCCACCCGCAGGAACTTCAACGCCTGCTGACGGCCTGCCCCCGTCAACGCCAGCCCCGAACGGCCCCGGGCCTCCACCTGCTTGTCCTCCAGCAGCTCCGTCAGCAGCGCGTCGAACCGGCCGTTCCATTCGCCTCGGCTCCAGCGGTGCTCCACGAACGCGTGCAGCGTCTTCGCCAGCTCGTTGCGCGTGCCGGCCTTCTTCTCGGAGCGCGTCGCCAGCCAGGCCAGGGCCAGGCCCTGAAGCCGGGTGTCAGGAGTGTCGGTGTCCATGTCGTGGCTCCCGCCCGCCAGGCTCGCGCCCGCGGGCTTCAATCAACGTGTCGAGGGTGTGGAGGATGTGCTCCAGCTGGGACAGCACGTCCGTCGCGAGCAGCCGGTACACCCAGTAGCCCTCGCGCTGCAGGTCCAGGTCCTTGCGCCGGTCGCGGCGGAACCGCTCCGGATCCTGGAAGTGGTGGTAGCCGTCGATCTCCACCGCGATGCGCAGCGGGCGGCACAGCAGGTCCACCTCCCAGCTGCGCTTGTCCTCGGGGCGCAGCCGGGCGTTGAGCTCGAAGAGGCCCGCCGTGCGTGGGTGCTCCTCCAGCCGGTCGCGCAGGTACGCCTCCGCCTTGCTCCGCGCCCGGTCCGCGCCCGCCTCGCCCGCGCCCGTCAGCACCGCCAACGCCACCTCGGCGGCGCTCACCCGCTGCTTCTCGGGCGCACCCGCGCGCTCCAGCTTCCGGAGCGTCGCCACCGCGCTCGCGGCCTCGGAGGGCTCCGCGGGCACCTCCACCACGCCCTCGCGCACCAGCGCCTTCAGCCGCGTCTCCCCGCCCGCCAGGAACGCCCCCAGCGCCTCGCTGGACACCACGCACGCCACCGGGAGCGCCGGCACCGCGTTGCTCAACACCCCCGCCACCTGGAGCCCCCGGTACGATGGCGCCTCCCCCACCGCCATTCGCACCACCGGGGCCTTCCCGGGCGGAAGCAGCGCGTGCAGCGCCCGCAGCCCCGCGCCCAGGTTCTTCGCGAACGCCGTGCGCACGGCATTCGGGAGCGCTCCCGGCTCCACCGCCTCCCGCCCAATCACCAACTCCCGGCACAGCGCCCACGTGGCGTCCGCCAACATCGCGGGCGGCGGCAGCGCGTCCAGCAACACCCGCCGCTCATGCGCTGTCTTTCCCCTGAACACCGGCGTGTGTCTGGGATTCGCCGCCGTCAGGCTGAACGCCGCCAGCGCCTCCGCGTCCGCCCCCAGGTCCCGGGTCGCCGCCAGCGCCCGGGCCCAGCCCAGCGCCGCCTCCTGCGGGTCCTCCCCAGACACCTCCACCACCGTCAGCCCGTGCCTCGCGGCCCATTGGTTCCAGAGGGTCTCCCCCAGAGCCTCCGGTCCCTCCAACACGCTCAGGGTCGCGATGCCTTCCTCCCGGCGCCGGGCCTGGCGGTCCAATGCATCCAGCAGCGCGACTTCACCCGCCAATGGCAAGCACTACCCCCCGGGAGTGATGGCTTCACCGCCCCTCGTGAGCAAAAGACTGCTCCCACGGGTCGGGTGAAGACAAGCCCCCCAAAGGAGGTATGGCATTCCGGGAAGGAAGGGACCCGGGTGGGTCTGAAAGGCTTTAGCGCCCTGCGTCGTCGCCGGTTTCCCGATGGAGAAGCAGTCCCAATCCGGCCGCCGCGAGCGCTGAAAGCATGCCCGTCAGGAAGGGGGCCTGGGTGCTCCATGACGCATACATCCAGCCGCTCGCCACCGGCCCTACCGTGCGGGCCAGCCCACCGCACGACTGCGCCAGACCCAGCACGGCGCCCTGCTGCGACGGCGGGGCCACCTGTGAGGCCTGGCTGGAAATCAACGGCTGCAGGAATCCCATGCCCACGCCCACCAGCACCACGGAGACCATCATCGGAATCGCCTGCCACGACGCCGCGAGCCCCGCCATGCCGCCCGCGAGCAGGAGCGCTCCGCAGATCATCAGCCGGAACTCACCCGCCGCGCGCGACAGAGGACCAATCAGCCCGCCCTGGATGACCATGCCCAGGCCACCCACGACCGCGAAGGTGTAGCCCACCTCCTTGGAGCCCCAGCCCAGCCGCGCCTGTACCAGCAGCGCGAACGCCACCTGGAGCGTGGTCATGGACAGGAACACCGCGAAGAACAACCCCAGCACCAATCCCAATGCCTTGCGCTGCGGCGAGTCCTGCAACGCGGACCAGCGCGTCTGGGATTTCGCCGCCACGCGCTTCTCCACCGGGTGCGTCTCCGGCATCGCGAAGAACGCGGCCACGAAGCCCACCAGCGCCAGGCCTCCGGCGAGCAGCGGCGGCACCCACGCGCCCAGGCCGGAGAACAGGCCGCCCAACGTGGGTCCCAGCACCATGCCCAGGCCAATGCCCGCGCCGATGCGGCCCATGGCCCGGGCGCGCGTCTCCTTCGTCGTCACGTCCGCGAGCGCCGCCTGACACGCGGCGATGTTGCCGGACGTCGCCCCCGCCAGGATGCGAGACGCGAACAGCAGCGGCAGCATCAGTTGGTGGCTGGCCAGCGCGAACAGCGCCATCGCCACCGCGTTCGCCAGCAGGCTCAGGAGGATGACGGACCGCCGTCCGTGCCGGTCCGAATAGCGCCCGAGCAGCGGCGTGGCGAGCAGCTGCGTGAAGCTGAAGCACCCCAGGAGGATGCCCACCGTGCGCGCCGAGCCGCCCATGGACTGCACGTAGAAGGGCAGCATCGGGATGACGATGCCGAAGCCCACCAGGTCCAGGAACACGGTGAAGAACACCACCGCCTCCACCCTGCGCAGGAGGCCCGGCGTGGCCACGGGGGCCGCGCCCACGCTCTCAGCCACCATGGCCCGCCCGGTCCACCGGCAGCGCGTCCGCGTAGGCGCGCAGGATGCGGCCCTCGTCGTAGGTGGCCTGGAAGCCCGTGGCCTCCAGGAAGCGCTTGTTGTCCACCACGATGGGGTAGCGCAGGTGGTCCGTGGCCCCCACGGACAGCCGGGGGAAGCCCGCCCGGCCCAGCAGCAGCGACAGCACCGGCGACGGCAGCGGCACCGGCGTGCGGCCCGTGCCCCGGATGATGACCGACAGCGGCACCGGCGCGGGCCCCGCGACGTTGAAGATGCCGCGCACCTGCTTCTCCAGCGCCAGCTGCAGCGCCGTCACCACGTCCTCCTCCTGGAGCACGTGGAAGAGCGGGTCGTAGCCCAGCACCATGGGCACGCGCTTGCCGCGCAGCAGGTTCGCGAGCGTGCCCGTGCCCGGCGTGCCCAGCGTGTACACGAGCCGCAGCACCGCGGTGGTGACGTCCGGCAGGCGCCACAGCGCAGTGGCCGCGTACAGGTCCGCGGCCACCAGGTCCGCCAGCTCCGGGATGGCCTCCAGCGCGCGCGGGGGCTCGTCCTCGGAGTGGTACAGCGGCGAGTCCGGCGCCGCGCCGTAGAACGTGTGCCGTCCCACGAAGAGCACCTGCTTCACGCCGTGCGCCGCGCAGTGGTCGAACAGCGCCTTGGTGCCGTCCAGGTTGATGCGGCCGCGCTCGTGGCCCTGCACGGTGAACGCCGTCACCGTGGCCATGTGAATCACGGCCTCCGGCTTCCAGCGGCGGAAGACGTCCTCGGCGGCGCGCTTGCGGATGTCCACCGGGTGGACGTCGATGCCCTTGGGCGCGTCCCGCCACGGGCGGATGTCGATGCCCGCGACTTCATGGCCGCTGTCGCGCAGCTTCAGCGCCAGCCTGCGCGCGATGCCGCCGGAGATGCCCGCGATCAACACCCTCATGGCAACAGCCTCCGGGCCCGGCGCAGGTTGCGCTCGGCGCGGTTGTCTTCGATGAGCCGCTGGATGCTCGCCCTCACCTGGTCCACGTAGCCCTGGATGACGTGGTCCTCCTCGTCGCCCGTGCCTTCGAAGACGAGCGGCTCGCCGTAATGGATTTCCAGGCCCACCGGCAGGGGCAGCGGCAGCAGGTACGGCGTCAGCGGCACGTACGGGACGCCCAGGAGCTTGCCCAGCGCATACGCGTTGGTGACCGTGGGGATGGCCGCGCCGCCGCCCAGGAAGGCGAAGGGGATGATGGGCGAGCGCGTCTGGAGCGCCAGCCGGATGAACCCCGTGCCGAAGTCCACCAGCGAGTAGCGGTCCGGGTAGAGCTTCGCGGTGCCGCGGGCGCCCTCCGGAAAAATCATGAGGAGCCGGTCGTCCTCCAGCAGGCGCACGGCGTGCTCGGGCAGGCCGGTGAACTGGCCGGTGCGGCTGGCCCACAGCGAGGCCACGGGGAACTTGTGGATGAAGCGCTCCACCATGCCCTGCGCGAGCCGGGGCGGGTCCATCTCCAGCATCGTGGAGGTGAGCACCATCATCCCGTCCACCGCGACGCCGCCGGAGTGGTTGCCCACCAGCATGCCGCGGCCCTTCTTCGGGATGTGCTGCACGCCGGTGCAACGCACCCGGAAGTAGTTCCGGTAGAGGAAGGCGAAGAACTCCAGCGCCAGCTTCAGGTGCTTCTTGGAGATGCCGTAGGGGTCGACACCGTATTCGTTGAAGGGCAGCTCCAACCGCTCTACCCGCGCTGACAGGGACTCGCTCTGGGGCACGGGGCGCACCGTAGCACCGCGCGTGAGCTTTGCACGGGGGGCCCGCGTCCCCCATTGTGCACCCGACGGGTGCCCCGGCCGGGCCCCCAGGGAGTGACGCGCGATGGCGGGGCAGCCGTGGACGGAGATGCTGGACGGGGTGGTCACGTGGGCCAAGGCCCTGCCGGCGGGGCTGTCCAACCAGGTGGCGGTGGACGTGAGCGGCCGGCGGGTGCGCCTGTCGCACGCGCGGGTGGAGGCGCTGTCGCGAGGCGTGCTGGGCCGCGTGAAGGGGCTCACCCTGCGCACCTGGGACAGCACTCCGTCCGTGTACGACCTGCGGCTGGACGTGCGCGGCTGGAAGCTGCGGGTGGAGACCACCCCCCAGCGCGTGGAGCTGGCCGGGGGCCGCTACACGCTGTGGCTGGCCACGCCGGGCCGGGTGGAGCTGGAGGAGTCCCCCGGCGCGTCATCGCTGCTGATGGGCGCGCTGCGCACGGGGGCCGGGAAGGCCGCGCTCCAGGCCCTGGCGCGCAAGCTGTTGCCGCCGGGACTGGCCTGGGACGGACAGGTGCTCCGGGTGGAGGGGGCGCTGCCGAAGGAGGGTGCGCTGGCGTCCCGCCTCTTTGAGTCCTCCTCCCTGCGGATGACCGCGGAGCACGCGCCGGAAGGGCTGTGGTTGTCCGCGGAGGAGTGGCCGGGGCTCCTGGACCTGCTCCAGGCCGCGCTGGGCCCGGGGTAGGGCGCGCTTCTAGCGGCCCTCGCCGTCCCACACGTTGGCGCGGCCCTCCAGGGGACCGCGCTGCGGACGGACGATGCAGAAGCGCTGGCCGGTGGGGGCCTCCATCACCCACCAGCGCTTCACGTAGGCGATGCGCCTGGCGCCCAGGGCCTCCAGCCGCTCCACCTCCGCGTCCAGGTCATCCGATTCGATGTCCAGGTGGATGCGGCTCTCGTGCTCCACCTGCTGGATGAGGAGGCTCGGCTCCTCGGGCTTCGCCTCCAGCTCGCGGTAGGTGGGCGAGTCCGGATCCACCGGCTTCATCGCCCGCCCCAGCGCCGCGCTCCAGAACCGGGTGGCGGCGTCGAAGTCCTCAACCTTGCAGTCAATGACGAACGTGCTGAGTCGGCTGTGATGCATGGCTCGCTCCTGATGGGCCGGGCAGGGGGGAAGCCCGTTGAGGGGGAGCCAGGGATACACCGAAAAGCGGGTGGAAGGTACGACGGAGTGAAAGGGGCGGACGGCCCTCCCTGCGCCGTCCGCGCCCGGACAGAAGGCCTACTGCCCGCTCATGCCCGGGCCCGGCTTCCAGACCTTCACGTAGTCGATGGACGCGGTCCACGCGGTGGCGCCCGTGGCGTTCGCGTCGCCGTACCAGAACGCGGACCCGCTGCCGGTGAGGGCCCAGGTGGACGCGACGAAGTTCGCCATGCCCACGAGCATCCGCTTGTAGTCCGGGTTGTTGGAGAACGCGGCTGGCAGCGGGACCTCCCGGATGGCGTTGGTCGCCGGGTCGCCAATCCACATCCGGATGTCATTGCCCACGCGGCGCGCGGTGTAGACCCACTGCTTGCCATTGCGGCGGTCCACGGCGGGGCGGACCTCTGACTGCTTGTTGTCCGGGTCCCAGTGCCACGTGGTCATCACGTTCGTGCCGTCGTTGTTGGGCAGCTCGACGATGTCCAGCTCCGGAGGCCACGGCGTCCCGCCCCAGCTCTCCGCGACGGGCCACATCAGGAAGTACATGCCCGTGCCCATGCCCGGCGGCAGGTCCGCCTTGAACGACACCTGGTAGTCCGCGTAGCCGGGATGCGCCGGACGGAAGTTCTGCGCGTCCCACCACGTGCCCTGGTCCAGGTAGCAGCCGTCCCAGACGCCCGAGCCGTCAGCGCGCTTGCGGGCGCGCATCTCCAGTTGACCGTTGACCGTCACGCACTGGCTCTGCGTGTTCATCACCATGACCGTGTGGTTGAGCGGCACGTTCGTCTGCCATTGCTTCCACTTGTTCCAGTCCAGCGAGTCGAAGTCGTCCTGGAGGTCCAGCACCCAGCCGGCGGGCGGGGTGGGGACGCCGCCCACGCCGGGCGTGTTCCCGGACTGCAACGTCCAGCCCACCTGGGCGGACGCCTCGCCCGTGGCCTCGTAGTACTCCACCTTCACGCGGTGCGTGCCGGCGGTGAGCGTGACGTCGCCGGTCCGCGTCGACGCGCCGTGGTCGCCCCAGTGGTCCACGACGAGCGCCCCGTCGACATAGACGCGGCTGCCGTCGTCGGACGTGGTGGAGAACCGGTACGTGCCCGCGCTGGCGAAGCTCCAGTCGCCCTCCCAGCGCACGCTGAAGCCGTCCACGCCCACGCCCGCGCCGGGGCTCCCCGTCCCCCAGGAGAACTGGATGGCGGCGTCCTGGCGCTGGAAGGCCCGGGTCGTCAGGTCCGGGTCGCTGAAGTAGGTGCCCCGGAAGGCGCCCGTGGGAATGGGCAGCTCACCCGTGCCCGCGGCGCCCCCCAGGAGGTTCACCTCCTGGACCCAGGAGCCGCTGGTGTTCGTGCGGTAGCGCACGTAGACGAAGCGCGCGTTCGTGTCCGGGATGTCGCAGCCCTTCCACTGGACGGTGCTGCCGTCGACGTCGCAGTCGTACCAGCCCGTCTGGGACCAGCTCGCGTCGAAGAGCTGGACGTGGAAGCGATAGGCCTGGTCGCCCAGGCTCCACACCTCCCGCACCTGCTTCAGCGTCCCCAGGTCGTAGCCGACAAAGGCGTTGTCGCCCGCGCCCCACGCACCCGACGCGTCATCGCCGTCGTTCACCTGCCAGGGGTAGTTGAAGCCGCCGTCGTCGATGAGCGTCGCGGCCAGCTCGCCGGTGACCGCGCCGCGTGAGACGGCGACGCGTGTATCTGGAGGGGGCTCACGGACGTCACAGGCCGCCAGCGAGCACAGGGGGAGCACCAGACACGTCCGGACGAGCGCACGGGAACGGGAACGCGGGGATGGGAGCATCTTTCGCCTCCAACGAGGGTGGGAGGCGACGTGATATCCTTGTTATTCAAGCCTTCGAAGTGTCTTTCGGTGAAATTGGCTTGATCGTGTTTTGCGTGTTCGGCGGGTGTCGTGGGCGGACCTTGGGCGCCCTTTGGGCCCTGCCTCAGTTGGGCCGCGCGAGCAGCTTGTCCAGCGCCGCGTAGCTCTCGTTGAGGCCCTGCTCCATGCCGGAGCCGACCATGCCCTGGAGGTCCTCCGCGGTGTGGAACAGGGAGATGTTGACGAGCTTCGTGCGCCCGTCGCCCAGGTCCTCCAGCGTCATCGTCTCCACCGTCACGTGGCCCGGCATGCCGTCCCACTCGAAGGTCTGCTCGATGCGCTCCATGGGCGTCACCTCGCGGTAGCGACCCTCGAAGCCGTGGGTGCCTTCGGGAGTGTGTTCGACGAAGCGCCAGTGGCCGCCGCGCTGAAGGTCCATGCGCTCAACGACCACCTTGTTGCCCCGGCCCCACCACTGGGAGACGAGCGCGGGGTCGGTCATCGCCTTCCACACCCGCTCGCGGGACGCGTTGAAGATGCGCTCGATGCGCAGCTCCCGCTCCGCGGTCTGGGTGACGATGGCCTTGGGGGATGAACTCGCGACTTGGGTCGTCATGGCGTTCCTTTCGTGCGCTCGAGGAAGTCCTCGAGGTTGTCCAGGCGCTGCTCCAGCATGGTCCGGTACGTGGCCATCCACTTCGCCACGTCCTCCAGCCGCTTCGGCCCGAGCTTGCAGTGGCGCACCCGCCCGACCTTCTCCGTCGTGACGAGCCCCGCCTCCTCCAGGATGCGCACGTGCTTCTGGAAACCCGTGAGCGTCATCTCGAAGTGCTCGGACAGGCTGCCGATGGACGCGCCGGTCCCTCCCCCCAGTCGCAGGAGGATGGCCCGGCGCGTCGGGTCCGACAGCGCCGCGAACGTACGGTCGAGGGCGGCTTGAGACTGAACCATTTGGTTCAGTGTTAAGGCCTGAGGCTCCCAACGTCAAGGCCCCCGGTGCTGTCTACTTGCGCTTCTTCGACATGGAGCGGACGAAGACGGAGTCGATGCCGTGGATGCGCAGGGAGACGAAGTCTTCCGCGGTGGCGTTCTCGTAGCCCGCGTCGCGCATCTCCTTCACGAACGCGGCGGTGACGCCGTGGATGCGCATGGACACCAGGTCGTCCGCGCTCAGGTCCTTGAAGCCCAGGCCGCGCATCTCGCGGATGAAGTCAGGCGTCACGCCGTGGATGCTCATGGACAGGAGTGAGTCCAGGGGCAGGCCCTTGAACCCCAGCGCCGCGAGGCCCTGGATGCGCTCCGGCGTGACGTTGTGGATGCGGCTGCTCACCAACTGCTCGATCGTCAGCTTCGGGTAGCCCTCGGCGGCCATGGCCCGGACGTACTCCGGGGTGACGCGGAAGATGCCCACCTGGACCAGCTCCTCCACGGTGGTCACCTTCTGGCCCACGGCCGCGAGCGCCTGGACGCGCTGCGGGCCGACGTTCACGCTGGCCAGGAGGAATTGCTCGTCCGCGTCCGGCTTGGGAATGCCCAGCTCCGCCAGCTTCTTCGTGAAGCTGGCATCCGGGCTGAAGCGCCAGGTGCCCACGCCCTGGCCGTCCTTGAAGCGGCCCTCGAAGTCGAAGGTGCCCGCCTCGCGCACCAGCTTGAAGGGGGCGCTGCTCCCTTCCGCCGTGGACAGCCCCTGGAAGTCGGTGAGCGGCGCGGAGAAGCCGTGGTGCGAATCAGGACGGTCCTTGGGCTGCAATGACAACTGCAACTGCTGCTCCTTCACGTACGCGCCCCACGTGCCGGTGCGCTGAGCATCGGCGGCGAGGACGGGGAGGGCGAGGAGCATCACGAACAGGGTGAGCCACGGAGACAGGCGCGACGTCATGACGGCGACTCCTTTTCGGGCAAGGCGCGGCCCTTCCGCGCGCCCGGGATGGCGCGCGCGGTGGGGCTACATGGGAGAGGAAGGGAGGGGTTACTTCCGGAGCTTCTGCATGCGGCGGATGAAGTCCGCGTCCACGCCGCCGGTGCGCAGGCGCACCAGTTCATCCACGGTGGCGGGCTTCACGCCCGCGCCTTCCAGCTCGCGCAGGTAGCTGGAGTCGACACCCAGCGCACGGAGCTGCACGGCTTCATCCAGGCTCAGCTTCCCGAAGCCCGCGGCCTTCAGTTCGTTGAGCCACGCGGCGTTGATGCCCAGCGCCTTCGCGGACAGCAGGTCGTCGGAGTCCTCCTTGTCGAAGCCCAGGGCGGCCATCTGACCCAGCCACTCCGGCGTGACGCCCAGGTGCTTCATGGACAGCAGCTGCTCGGCGGGGATGGAGCGGCCGAAGCGGTCCGTCATGGACTTCACGTACTCCGGCGTGATGCCGGCGTGCTGGAAGCCCACCAGCGTGTTCACCGTGGGCTCGTAGCCCATGGCGGAGATGCGCTCGACGACCTCCGGGGTGACGCCCGCGATCTTCAGCGCGACCAGCTGGTCCACGCTCAGCGGATCCACGCCCACGCGGGTCTTCTCGTCGGCATCGTCCGACTCCTTCCTCGCCGCGCGGGCCTTCTCCTTCGCGGAGGGCGCGGGGTTCGGAGCAGGCGCGATGACCGGCGCGGGCGCCGGGGGCGGAGGAGGGGGCGCCGCGAGGACCGCGAGCAGCGTCGGCTGGGGGACCGCGAGCTGGGCAGGTGCCAGGGCCGTCCTTGCGGCGGCGGCGAGCGACGTGGGCGCAGCGGCGACCTGAGTGGGCTCAGGGGCCGTCCTCGCGGCGGCGAGCGACGTGGGCGCGGCGACCGGGTTGGTCATCGAAGCGGCGCGCGACAGGCCCGTGGACGCGACGGCATCGGTACGGGGCGTGGCGCTCACGGCCGGGGCCGCCAGGGCCTTCGTCTCCTGCGCCTTCGTGGGCTGCACGGCGAGCGCCGTCAGGGGCACCGCCAGCGCCAGACTGCTGGCCAGCGTGACGATGGACACCCCCGCCGCCCAGCGCGACGAGCACCGCGACGCGGGCGCCACCACCAGCCGCCGCACGCGGTCCTTCAGTGAACCTCCCAGCGCGGACATCGCGGGACCGCTGGTGTCCATGCCCTGCAGCCGCAGCGCCTCCAGGGCGGTGAGCGCTCGGGCGTAGGGGAGGGCGCCGGGGCCCTGCCGCACCGCGAGGTCGTCACAGCAGTTCTCCCGCTCCACGCGGATGACCTGGGACATCCACCACACGGCCGGGTGGTAGAAGAGCAGCGTCTCCACCAGCGTCTGCACCATGTTCACCGCGAAGTCGTGACGGCGGATGTGGGCCAGCTCGTGGGCCAGCACCAGCTCCAGCTCCCGCACGGCCAGCCCGGTGAGCGTGGCGGTGGGGACCAGCACCACCGGCTTCAGCCAGCCCAGCGTGGACGGCACGTCCAGCTTCGACGACACCAGCAGGCGCACCGGACGCGTGAGGTTCAGCCGCCGCGCCAGCACCTCCAGCCGCTGCTGCCATTCCCACGACGCGTGCACCGCCTCGTCCACCTGCCGGCGCAGCCCCATCCAGCCCTTGAGCAGGCGCAGCGACGACGCCGCCACGCCCAGCCCCCACGCCAGCACCAGCCAGGGCAGGTGCTCGCCCACCTGCTGGAACATCCCGTCCAGCCGGGGCAGCGTCGCGGTCTCCTTCACGGACAGGGGACGCGAGGCGGGCAGCTGCGTCAGCGCGACGGACACCGGGGTCTCCGGCAGGGTCGCCACGGTCCGAGGGAACACCGCCGTGCGCGCCACCGGACGGACTTCCGCCGCGCGCGAGGCATGCCGCCACGCGGTGGCCACCGGCAGCGCCAGCATGATGCCCAGCGCGCCGCACGCCAGCGCGTAGCGCAGGTTCGCCGAACGCCGCCCCACCCACCGGAGCGCCAGCGCCAGGGCCACCGCCACCAGCGCGCCCTGCCACACCAGATGCACGAGCGCCCAACCCACCGCTTCCAGGATGAGACCGTTCATGACTCCGACTCCTTCTCGAGCGAATCCAGCAGCTGGCGCAGCTCCGCCAGCTCCTCCGGGGACGTCTTCTTCGTGGACAGGGCCTGCAGGGCGAGCCGCGCCGGGGAGCCGCCGAACACGCGGTCCACCAGGTCGGTGACCAGCTGCTGCTGGGTGCTCTCCCGGGGGAGCCGGGCGCTGTAGACGTGCGCGCGCTGGGACTCGTCGCGCGTCACCAGCCCCTTCTCCGTCATGATCTGCATCGTCTTCAGGACGGTGGTGTAGCCGCCCCCGTCCTGAAGCGTCTCGTGGACCTCGCGCACCGTGCGCGCGCCTCCGTCCCACAGCACCCGCAGGATGGCCAGCTCGGCATCCGTGGGTCGCGGCAGCTTTCCTCGGCTCATGGCTTCCTCTCTCCTCACCGCTTCCTACGCATAGTTATACGAACGATTTCGTAGGTGTCAACGAAGGCTTTCGTACTTCACGGGCAAGGCGCCCTGAGGGGAGGGGAAAGGGCGTCCCCGAGGGCTGGCGCCCAGACAAGCCATCAGGGAGGGGTGAACCGGACGGCGGGGTGTTTACCGTTTTCACGACCGGGCCCATGGCCACGCGGCGGGGGAGCCCGAGGAGCCTGTCCATCCATGCGTGTCATCCTCTTCTGTCATTCCCTGCTGTCGGACTGGAACCACGGTGACGCCCACTTCCTGCGGGGCGTGGTGACGGAGCTGGCCGCGCGAGGCCACTCCGTGCGCGTGTTCGAACCGGAGGACGCGTCGAGCTTCCAGTGCCTCCTGGAAGAACCCCACGGCGTGGCCGTGCTCAACGAGGTCCGAGCCCTCTACCCGCACGTGCGTCCGGAGCGCTACGCACCCGACACGCTGGACCTGGAGGCGGTGCTCGATGGCGCGGACCTGGTGCTGGTGCACGCCTGGACGTCGCCGGACCTGGTGCGCCGCATTGGAGCGCACCGGCGTGACGGCGGCCGCTTCCGCCTCCTCTTCCACGACACCTGGCATCGGAGCGTGAGCGCGCCCGAGGTGATGGCCGGCTACGACCTGTCCCGGTACGACGGGGTGCTCGCCTCCGGAGACGTGCTCCGGGACCTCTACCTGGAGCGGGGCTGGGCCCAGCGAGCGTGGACCTGGCACGAGGCCGCCGACGTGCGCGTGTTCCACCCGCACCCGCGCAACCGCGAGGTGCGGGACCTGGTCTGGATTGGCAACTGGGGGGACGACGAGCGCACGAAGGCGCTGCAGGAGTTCCTCGTGGAGCCGGTGCATGAGCTGGGCCTCACCGCGCGGGCGCATGGCGTGCGCTACCCGGTCCCCGCCCTGCGAGCCCTCTTCGACGCCGGCATCGAGTACGCCGGCTGGCTGCCCAACCACCGCGTGCCCCTGGCCTTCTCCCAGGCGCGCGTCACGGTGCACATCCCCCGGCGGCCCTACGCCACACTGCTGCCTGGCATCCCCACCATCCGCCCCTTCGAGGCGCTGGCGTGCGGCATCCCGCTGGTGTCCTCTCCCTGGGAGGACTCGGACGGGCTCTTCACCGCGGGGAAGGACTACCTCGTCGCCCGGGACGGCGCACAGATGCGGCGCCACCTGTCCGCGCTGGTCGCGGACACGGAGATGCGGCACGCCTTCGCGGAAGCCGGCCTGCGCACGGTACTGTCGCGGCACACCTGCGCGCACCGGGTGGAGGCGCTGCTCGTCATCTGTCAGGAGTTGGGGATGTCCGGCGACGTCCTCCACCCGCTGTCCTCGGAAAGAGTCCTCGCATGAGCGGCGGCCTGCGCTTCGCCTTCTTCGGTTCCAGCCTCGTGTCCACCTGGTGGAATGGCGCGGCCACCTACTACCGGGGCCTCTTGCGCGCCCTGCACGCGCGCGGGCACCAGGTCACCTTCTATGAACCGGACGCCTCCGGCCGGCAGGAGCACCGCGACCTCCATGAGCCGGACTGGGCCCGCGTCGTCGTCTATGCGAACAACCTGGGCTCGGTGGATGAATGCCTGGACGACGCCTTCGGCGTGGACGTGGTGGTGAAGGCCAGCGGCGTGGGGGCCCTCGACGCGTATCTGGATTCACGCGTGCTGGAGCTGCGCCGCTCCGGCACGCAGGTGGTGTTCTGGGACGTGAGCGCGCCCGCCACGCTGGAGCACGTGGCGAAGGACGCCCACCATCTCTTCCGTCAGCTCATCCCGCGCTTCGACCGCATCCTCACGTCCGGTGGCGGCGCGCAGGTGGTGAACGCGTACCGGGAGCTGGGCGCGAAGCGATGCGTGCCCATCCACCTGGCGGTGGACCCGGACACGCACCACCCCGTGGCGCCTGAGTCGCGCTTCGCCTGTGACCTGGCCTTCCTGGGCAACCGGTTGCCGGACCGCGAGGCGCGCGTGGCGGCCTGCTTCTTCAAGGTCGCGGAGGCGCTGCCCCGCTCGCGCATGCTCCTGGGCGGCAACGGTTGGGAGGACCGCGTCGTGCCTTCGAACGTCGTGCGGTTGGGCCACGTCTACACGCAGGACCACAACGCGCTGAACAGCTCGGCGCGCGCGGTGCTCAACCTGCACCGCGACAGCATGGCGCGCTTCGGCTTCTCACCATCCACGCGTGTGTTCGAGGCAGCGGGCGCGGGCGCCTGCCTCATCACCGACGCCTTCGACGGCGTGGAGCAGTTCCTGGAGCCCGGCCGCGAGGTGCTGGTGGCCCGCTCCGGTGAGGAGGTCGCCGAGCACGTGAAGCGCCTCACCCCGGAGGACGCGCGGCGCATCGGGCAGGCCGCGCTCCGGCGCGTGCTGGCCGAGCACACGTACGCGCACCGCGCCGTGGAGGTGGAGGCGGCGCTGGGCTGACGCATCCCTGTACGCGAGCCTCGGCGTCGGCCGGGGTTGCAACCCGGCGTGGCGGGACGCATCGATGGGAGTGCATGACGTCCCCTCCGCCTCCCAAGCCCTGCGCCGTCTGCGGCCGAGCCATCACCTGGCGCCGCAAGTGGGCGCGCGACTGGGAACAGGTGAGGTACTGCTCGGAGGCGTGCCGGGGGAAGCGGACCCAGGCGCGGGATTCCCCGTGGGAGGTGCGCATCCTGGAGCTGCTCTCCCAGCGGGCAGGCGGCGCCACCGTGTGTCCCTCCGAGGTCGCCCGCGCGTCCGGCGACGAGGACTGGCGCGCGTGCATGGAGCCCGTGCGCGAGGCGGCGCGCAGGCTCGTCGCTCGGGGCGTGCTGGACATCGTCCAGGGGGGCCGGGTGGTGGACGCCTCCACCGCGCGCGGACCCATCCGGTTGCGCCTGCGCGCCTGAGGCCCGACCACCGGGATGTGGTGCCCTGCACAGGGTTTTCACGGCCCGTGGAATCGCGCTTGCGCTCACATGGAGGGTCCGGCTACTCGCCGCCCATGGCCCACGACACGAAGCCCGCGTTCGACATCATCCTGTGGGGCGCCACGGGATTCACCGGCCGCCTGGTGGCGGAGTACCTGGCTCGCAATCAGGACGCGCACCGCGCGAAGTGGGCCATCGCCGGGCGCGACGAAGGCAAGCTGGATCAGGTCCGCTCGGAGCTGGTGAAGGTGCGGCCGGAGTTCGCGGACCTGCCGGTGGTCCTCGCGGACGCGAAGGACGCGGCCTCGCTGGACGCGATGGTGGCGCGCACGCGCGTCATCATCTCCACCGTGGGCCCCTACGCCCGCTACGGCAACGAGCTGGTCGCCGCCTGCGTCCGCGCCGGCACGGACTACTGCGACCTGACGGGCGAGGTGCAGTTCATGCGCAAGACCATCGACGCCCACGACGCGCGGGCGCGCGAGACGGGCGCCCGCATCGTGCACACCTGCGGCTTCGACTCCATCCCCTCCGACCTGGGCACGCTGATGGTCCAGGACTACATGCGGGAGAAGCACGGCGGCCACTGCGACCAGGTGCGCTTCCACCTGACGCGCATGCGCGGTGGCTTCAGCGGCGGCACCATCGCCAGCATGATGGACACCCTGGCGGCGGTGAAGGCGGAGCCGTCCCTCAAGAAGGTGCTGACCAGCGCCCACGCGTTGGACCCGGAGCCCTCCCGAGGCACGAAGGAGGAGCGCGACCTGGCCACGGTGAAGAAGAGCCCGGACACGGGCACGTGGACCGCGCCCTTCGTGATGGCCTCCGTCAACACGCGCGTCGTGCGGCGCTCCAACGCGCTCCTGGGCTACCCGTGGGGCCGCGACTTCTTCTACTCGGAGGTCTCCGACTTCGGCCCCGGGCCCAAGGGCCTGGCGCTCGCCGCGGCGACCACCGCGGGGCTGGGCGGCTTCATGCTCCTGTCGAACGTGGACCCCGCGCGGGAGCTGCTGGAGAAGCACGTGCTGCCCGCGCCGGGCGAAGGCCCGTCCGCCACCGTGCGCGAGCGCGGCCTCTTCGAGGTGCGGCTCCTGGGCGAGGGCCACTCGCCCAAGAGCGGTCAGCGCGTGAAGGTGGAGGGCAAGGTCGCGTCGAAGGGCGACCCGGGCTACGCGGCCACGGCGCGCATGCTGGCGGAGTCCGCGCTGTGCCTCGCCTTCGACACCATCCCCAAGCGGGGCGGTGTGCTCACCCCCGCGTCCGCCATGGGCATGGTGCTGGTGGAGCGCCTGCGCAAGGCGGGCATGACGTTCGAAGTGCACGACCGCGCCGCGTGAGGGCTCGGCGGGCTCTCAGTCGCGCAGGTAGTGGCAGGTGTAGCCGCCGGGGTTCTTCACCAGGTAGTCCTGGTGGTAGCCCTCGGCGGGCACCCACTCGCCGGCGGCGGTGATTTGCGTGACGATGGGCCGGGACCACTTGCCGGACCTGCCCACGCGGGCCTTCACCGCCTCCGCCGTCCGGCGCTGTTCGTCCGACAGGTAGAAGATGGCGGAGCGGTACTGCGAGCCCACGTCGTTGCCCTGGCGGTTGAGCGTCGTCGGGTCGTGCATGCGGAAGAACCACTGCTCCAGCAGCGCCTCGTACGTCAGCAGCTTCGGGTTGAAGACGACGCGCACGGCCTCCGCGTGCCCCGTCTCCCCGGTGTGCACGTCCTCGTAGGTGGCGTCCTTCTTCGAGCCGCCCGTGTAGCCGGCCTCCGTGTCGATGACGCCCGGGATCTTCCGGAGGATGTCCTCCATGCCCCAGAAGCACCCGCCCGCCAGATACGCCGTCTCGCGCGTGGCCTCCGTGGGGGCCGCCGCCTTCGCCAGCACGACGGCGCCCGCGGCGGGGGCGAGCGCGCCCTGGGGCTCACCGGGCGCCGCGAGGCCGAAGGCGGGCAGCCACGCGCCATAGCCCTTCGAGGCCAGCTCGTTCACGGGGACGAAGCGCAGCGACGCGGAGTTGATGCAGTAGCGCAGGCCCGTGGGCTTGGGCCCGTCCTCGAAGACATGGCCCAGGTGCGAGTCGCCGTCCTTCGAGCGCACCTCCACGCGCTCCATGCCCAGGGCGCTGTCGCGCTTCTCCACCACGTGGGTCTTGTCCAGGGGGCGGGTGAAGCTGGGCCAGCCGGTGCCGGACTCGAACTTGTCGCGCGAGGAGAACAGCGGCTCGCCGCTGACCACGTCGACATAGAGCCCCTCCTCGTGGTTGTTCCAGTACGCGTTGCGGAAGGGCGGCTCGGTGGCCTCGTGTTGCGTCACCTGGTAGGCCAGGGGGGACAGGGTGCGCTTCAGCTCCGCGTCGGACGGCTTCGTGTACTTGCGGCCGTCCTGCACCGGGGCGGACGCGGTGGCCGCGGGCTTCGCGCCGGGCGGAGCGCCACGCGCCTCGGTGCACGCGCTCAGCGCGGTAACCAGCACCAACAAGGCGGGCCACAGCCGGCGCGCCACCGACAGCCGGGTGGGAGAAGACACTGCTCGGGCGGACGACATGGGTCGCGAAGCCTCCGGGCGCCGCCGGAAGAGAGGGCGCCACCTCAACGTACGCGCGACCCCCGGGGACGGTTACAGGGGGGCCACGAAGACCTGCCGGCCGGGCGGGCCTCCCCGTGGCTCGCCGGAGGGCCGGGCAGTGGCCGGCGGGGGGCCGGAGGCGCTACGGTTCATTGCGAGGACCGGGAGGGAGCCGATGAGCCGGGCACGCGGGCCGCGAGGTCCAATCGGGCGGGTGACGGGCATCTCGCGCGCGGAAGGCGCCAGTGTCGTCCTTCGCATCCGGGCCCTCCAGAGCGTGGAGGGCGCCGCGCCAGTGGCGGAGCGCAACGCGCCCCGGCGCTCCTTCGCGGAGGTGATGGAGCGTCAGGCGCAGGGCCTGAACACCGCGGAGCCCCTGCCGTTCCCCGTGGCTCCCAAGCCCCTGCCGCCGCCCGTGCGCGGTCACGAAGACGAGGAGTTGATGACCTCGGAGCCCGCGCCCGACACCTTCGTCGGGCTCATGTGGTCCAAGCTGAAGCGCCCGCGCTGAAGCGGACCGCTACCACCAAGTCGCGGCGAGCCCGCCCGGGGACACGGAGTCCTGGCTCGCCCTGTCGTTGGCTGAAGCGCTCCCGCCGAAGCGCTCCAGGGCGGGCGCTCCATCCTGCCCCGCTACCACCAAGTCGCGGCGAGCCCGCCCAGGGACATGGAGTCCTGGCTCGCCCTGTCGTTGGCTGAAGCGCCCCCGCTGAAGCGCTCCAGGGAAACGGCTACCACCAAGTCGCGGCGAGCCCGCCCAGGGACACGGAGTCCTGGCTCGCCCTGTCGTTGGCTGAAGCGCTCCCGCCGAAGCGCTCCAGGGAAACGGCTACCACCACGTCGCGGCGAGCCCTCCCAGGGACACGTAGTCCTGGCTCGCGGCGTCGTTGGCGGAGTGGAGGTCCGCGGGGACGCTGAGCGTCCGCGTGGCGGTGATGCGGTAGGACAGGCCCACGCTGGAGCGCGGCAGCGGCGCGCTGAAGCGCAAGAGGGCGGTGTCGCCCACGGCCATCGGTCCCACCTCGCACTGGAGCGTGCCGGCGGCCATGAGGCAGTCCCGGGTGCTGGCCTGGAGGCCCGGGGGCAGGGCCACGGTGATGACGGCTCGGGTCAGCGGATCCGGCCCGTGCTGCGTGACGGTGAGCGTGTAGTCGATGCGCGGCACGGACACTCCCGGCCTGGGGACGGCGGTGAGCGTCACCTCCACGTCCGCGGAAGCCGCGGCCCTCAGCACGGACACGTCATGGCCCCGGGTGTTGGCGGTGACGACGTCTGGCTTCAGGTCACCGTCGAGCAGGCCCACCGCGAGCGCCGCGGGGCCTTCGCCGGTGGTCAGGCGCGTGGGCGCGCCGAAGGAGCCGTGGCCCTGGCCGGGCAGGAGCG
The DNA here is from genome assembly GCF_003611605.1 of Corallococcus sp. AB011P. Classification (NCBI taxonomy): domain Bacteria; kingdom Pseudomonadati; phylum Myxococcota; class Myxococcia; order Myxococcales; family Myxococcaceae; genus Corallococcus; species Corallococcus sp. AB011P. The sequence goes on along the minus strand of NZ_RAVX01000009.1, from coordinate 219,888 downwards.
ACACGGTGTCCTCGTTGAAGTTCGCGGTGATGAGGTCCAGCATCCCGTCGCCGTTGAAGTCGCCGGCCGCGACGAAGTACGGACCGCCCTTCACTGCGAAATCCACGCGCGCAGGGAACGTACCGGCGCCGGTGCCGCGCAGCACGGACACGCTCTGGCCCCGGAAGTTCGCGGTGACCACGTCCAGCTTCCCGTCGTCATCCACATCCACCACCGCGACGGAGTAGGGCGCGTTGCCCGTGGGGAAGTCCATGCGCGGCCGGAACGTCCCGTCCCCGTTGCCGAGCATCACCGACACCGTGTCCACGAAGTTCGCGGTGACCAGGTCCGCCATCCCGTCGTGGTTGATGTCGGCCACCTTCACCGCGAACGGGTTGGTGCCGGTGGTCACGTCCTTCTGGGGCACGAACCGTCCGGAGCCCCGGTTCAGCAGCACCGACACGGAGTCATCCAGCGCGTTGGCCGTCACCACGTCCAGGCGGCCGTCACCGTCCAGGTCGCCCACGTCCACGGCCGAGGGCTCCGCGCCCACGGAGTGGTCGGTCCGCGCCCCGAACGTCCCATCCCCGCGCCCCAGCAGCACGGACACCGTGCCTCCGAAGTGGCTGGTGACCACGTCCAGGTGGCCATCCACGTCGAAGTCCCCCACCGCGACCGCGCCGGGCAACGCGCCGGTGGGCCGCTCCAGGCCGGGCGCGAACGTCCCATCCCCCAGGCTCCGCAGCACGGACACGGTGCCCGCGGTGTGGTTGGCGGTGATGACGTCCAGGTGCCCGTCCTCGTCGAAGTCACCCAGCGCCACGGCGCGTGGCCCCATCCCCGTGGGGGACGCGCGAGGAGCATCCAGCAGCGGCCGGGCTGGGGTGACCGCCATCCGCGGCAGCGCCATGGCGATCAGCACCGCGACGCTGAACAGCATCACGCCCGCATGGGTCATTCGTGGGTGTCTCATGTCCATCCCCCTCTTCATTCACGATTCACGGCCCTGAACCGGCAAGGCCGTATGAACGCGGTTTCCGTGACATCCCCGCGTGATGTTGAAGAAGTAAGAAGGGGGGCCGGGTGGGGCCATGCGTCCCGGGGGAAGGTGGGGTGACGGGCAGTGAACAGGGGCACGTCCCCGGAGGCACGGCTTGCGCGCGGGGTAGGCTGCGCCGTCCCATGTCCCTCCCGTCAGAAACCCCGTCCTCCTCCCGCCAGCCGTTGGTGGTCACCACGTCGGACCGGGTGGACGCACAGCTCGCACAGCGTGCGCGGAGTGCGGCGGAGGCGGTGGGCGTGCCGTATGTGGAGCGCCACCACAAGCTGCCTCTGAAGAAGCTGCTCACCGACATGGCGGACGCGCTCATTGTCTTCGAGTCCACGGCGGTGTCGCTGGTGGACGCGGAAGGGACGCTGCGCTTCTCACCGGGGCTGGCGCACCTGCGGGTGAAGCAGTTGGACGCGGGCGTGATGGAGGACCAGCTCGTGCGCGTCGCGGGCCTGCGCGAAGGGGAGCGCGTGTTGGACTGCACGCTGGGCCTGGGCGCGGATGCGCAGGTGGCGGCGCGGCTGGTGGGGCCGGGCGGAAGCGTCATCGCGCTGGAGAAGAGTCCGGCGCTGTATCTCCTGGTGCGGCACGGGCTCAAGGGGCTCGAGCGCCACCCGGCCGCCTGCGCGGTGAGCGCGGTGTACGCGGACGCGGCGGAGTTCCTGCGCACGCTGCCGGACGGCGCGTTCGACGTGGTGCTCTTCGATCCGATGTTCGAGCGCGAGCGAAAATCCTCCGCCGCGTTCGAAGCGCTGCGCCGCCACGCGGACTACTCGCCGCTGACGCGCGAGACGGTGGACGAGGCCCGGCGCGTGGCACGCCGGGTGGTGGTGCTGAAGGGCTCGCGCTACTCGAAGGACTTCAAGAAGCTGGGCCTCACCCCGGAGCCCGCCCGGCCCAACGCCACGGTGTTGTGGGCCCGACTGCCCGGTTCAGGCAATCCCGTGCATCCTGGTGAAGACGGAAGTCCCTGATAGCGTCCCCGGCCGCCGTGAATCATGACAACCGGGAGCGACACATGAAGACGCTGAAGCGGGGACTGTTGCTGGTGGGCTGCCTGCTGGGAGCCGTGGGCTGTGGCGTGGAGGCGCCGGAGGAGGGCGCTCTGGTGGTGGAGGAGGACACGCAGGAGGTGTCCGCGCAGGCCGGCTGCATCCCCGGCCAGACGCGCACCATCAAGGTGGGCTGCTGCACGCCCACGCTGGAGCGCCGGCAGAACCAGATCTGCACCAACTCGGCGGGCTCCTGGAGCAACTCCGGCTCCAGCTACTGTGGCGGCTCGACCCTGAACTGCTACGGCGGCTGATCAGGAGGCCCGAGGCGCGCTGACCCATCCTGCGCGGAAGCAAGCCTCGCGCAGGGGGGGCCACAGGGGCCGGTGGCTGGGGCGTCGATCCGCGGGAGGCCGCTCTCCGGAGACGAACCGTCCCCATCTGTCCGACAGCCGGACAGGTTGTCCAAGGCCGAGCCCATCACCTCGCTCTCGGCGCGCGCTCCACCAAACCCAGGGGGCGTAGGCCCCGGAGCTGTTGGAGACAGCAGCGCCTCGCTGGCCGGAGCCACGGAGGGTGTCTGTGCCTGAGGGCACGGCGCAACCCCGAGCGCCTCGGAGGCCGGCACAGGGCAACCGGGGCTCCGCTCCTCGACGCAAGAGCGTACCTCCGGCGCATCCTCCAGCCCGGTGGCTGCCACAGGGGTGCTGGGAATGTCCTCCTGGGCGCATGGAGCCTCAGGAGACGCAGGTACCTGGGGAGCTGGGGCGAAGGCATTCAGCACGCGCTCATCGCAAGCCTTCAGCAACGCTGGCAGCTCGTGCTGAAGTGCCCGCACGTCGCGCTCCCGCAGGGCCCCCATCGCGCGGAAGGCCCACTCGCGCAGCGCCTCTCCGCCCAGGAGCGGCAGCAACTGGGCGGCTCCTCCCAGGAAGGCCCGCTGCAGGGACTGAACGAGGAGCACGTGCCCGGGCCGCGCCGCCACCCGGGCCGCCTGCCGCAGCAACTCGAATTCCGCATGCGCGCAGGTTTCCCCCGACTCCCAGCGCGCCGCGTCCTGGAGCTGGAAGCACGTGCTCCCCAGCCGGTCCAGGTCGAGGTCCGAGGCCCTCGTGCAGCAGTCGACCAGGAGTTCCACCAGCACCTGCCGCTTGAGGCTGAAGTAGCCCTCCAGAAGCCACCGGGCATCCGGGTTGCGCACGCCATGAAGCGCCAGGCCCAGATTCTCCAGCGTCAGCGACTCATCCAGCGCCACCGCGCGAGTTTTGCGTCCGGGGCGCTGCACCACCAGTCCTCGCGCCGCCAGCCGCCGCAGCGCCTCTCGGATGGTGCCCCGACACACCTCATAGCGGCGCGCCAGCTTCGCTTCGGAGCCGAATTGCCCGCTCGGGTGCAGCCGCCCCAGCGCGATATCGCGCTCAATTTGAGCCTCCACATAAGCCACGAGTCCGCGCCGTTCCATCCCCATTCCCCTTCCTCGTCCCAGCATCGCCATCCAACCACAGGGGTCTGACATGGACGTGCGACCCCACCTTCCGAGTCGATTGCCGGGAGAGCGCGCCCCCGGGCCGCATGGGGCGAAAACCTGTCCGACAGTCGGACAGGTTTTGAGGCAACCGGGCCCGGGCGGGTGCCTTGGTCCATGGCCCCACCTTTGAGTCCGCGCACGTGTGACGTTGCGCCCCTGAAGGTCCGGCGTGGTCTCGGGCCTCAGGCGGTGGAAGCGTGTCCGACAGTCGGACAGGTTTTGAGGCAACTGGGGCCTGGCGGGTGCCTCTGTCCGTGGTTTCACCTGGGAGTCCGCGCACGCGTGACGTCGAGCCCCTGGCGGTCCGGCGTGGCCTTGGGCTTCATGCGGCGGAAGCGTGTCCGACTGTCGGACAGGTTTTGAAGGAACCAGGCCCGGCCGGGCGCCGCTGCCCGTGGTCCCACCTTGGTGTCCGCGCACGCATGACGTCGCGCATCACCGGGGCGCTTCGCAACGCGCGCGTCTTCGCGGAGATATTCGGGTCGTGGGTCTGCTTTCGGAACGCTGGCGACATGGTTGGTCAGCGCTTCGGGTGGCCTCCTCGGTTCGGGAAGCTTCGGACCTGGGAGGCTTCAGGCTCGCTTGAAGGCGCTCGCGTTCGGCAGGCCGCTGCCGCTCAGGTCCGCACCCATTGCGGTGAGGACTCCGGAGAAGATGTCCGGCTCGTTGGACGTCACCTTGCCTGGCTGTGGGGCTCCGGTGCGCGCGTCGAAGCCGTAGGTGAGGGTGGTGTTCGGATCCACGCCTCCCAGCACGGTGTTTCCCTTCACCATGGGCGACAGCAGCAGGAAGCCGTTGTTGAGGTCGTGGCCCGAACCGAACTCCGTGGCGCCGGAGGGGCGTGGACGCGTGCGGCCGAACTCCGTGGCCACGTAGATGAGCGTGCGGTCCCACATGGATTCACCTGAGTCCGCGTCGAACGGCTCCGCCTTCAGCAGCGTGATCAGCGAGTCCACCGTGGACAGGATGCGCGCCCACATGAAGGCCTGTCCGCCCCGGTGGTCGTTGTGGCTGATGTCGAACGCGAGCGGCGGATTGGCGATGCCGTTGGGCCCGCCCACCGCGACGTTGAAGTCCGGCCCCAGCGTCACCGACACGGACACGCGGTACTTGAGCAGCAGGAACGCGAGCGCCGCCTGGCCCTGCACCGGGTCCGTGAAGAAGCCGGGGAACACCTCGCGCAGCCGCGCTCCGTCCGGTGAGCTCTCCAATCCGTACTTCGACAAGGGAATGGACGGCAGGTCCGGCAGGACGTTGAGCTTCGTGATGAGGTCCAGGGCCTCCAGCTTCGGTTGCTGCACGCCGCGCTGTTCGCTCCAGCGCCTCAGTGCGCCGCTGTCCTGGAAGGTGCGGCCGAAGATGGACTTCTGGTCCAGGGCGTCCCGCGTGCTGCGCGCCAGCGCGATGACGTCCTTCGACGGCGCTCCGGCGATGCCTCGCGAGCCATCCAGGCCCAGGGGCCACAGGGACGGGTTGACCACGGGCTCCCCGAAGCAGGACAGGGGCAGGCTGTCATCGGTGCCGCGCTCGGCGTAGCCACCCGTGCCCATGTTGACGTTGGGCAGCGGCATTCCGCTTCCCCACTGGAGCGCGACGGCCTCCTGGAGCGTGCGGCCCCGCCAGGCGCCGTTGCCTGTGAGCGAGCGCTTCTGCGCGATGCCGTGGTTCACGGACGTGCCCACGGAGGTGGCCACCAACATCTCGCTCGCGTGCTTCTTCACGAACGCCAACTGGTCGGTGTTGACCGGGATGTTGATGCTGCCCAGGCGCGTGTTGCTGTACTTCACCGCGCGGAAGGGGCTGTCCGCCACGCCCTGCACCTGCGCGTCCGGGAAGGTGTTGAGCCCGGCGGCGTTGGCGGACTCGGACTGGCGTACCGCGAGGAAGCTGTCCACGATGGACGCGCCCCCCGCCGCCCCGATGACGATGAGGAACTTCGGCTTGCCGTCGAGCGCGTCGCGCTTCCGGCCTGGCTTCTCCAGGGACTCGGGCGTCTGGAGGGAGTCCCGGCAGCCGGAGAGGAAGGGCGCGAGCGTGGTGCCCGCCGCGCAGAGTGACAGTGCCCGCAGCATTTCCCGGCGCGACAGCCGGCCCGTGGTCTTGAGGGTCATGGGAGGGGTTCCTCAGTAGAAGACGGCTTCGGCGGAAGAGAAGACGGCGAGACACGCGGCCTGCATCCACGCGACCCCTGGCGTGGCCACGCCGGTGGCCTGCACGTCGGCGGACAGCCGCACCAGCGTGTCCCGCTCGTCCTGGGTCGGGTCGCGCAGCCACGCGCGGCGCACCAGGGAGGTCACCGCCGTGGCGACAGCCGGGCTCGCGGCGTCCACCAGCTTGCCGTCCGCGGTGAGGACCACGTCCTTGAACACCACCGCGGCGGTGGGCGTGTTCACGTCCAGCGCGATGCGCGCGTTGCACGCGGAGAGCACGGTGCGCTCCACGGCGATGGGCGTGGTGGCGCCCGTGACGGGGGCGGTCTCGTAGACGCTGTGCTGGTAGGGGTCCACGCCGCCCAGCGCCACGCCGTGCACGTTCTGGCAGGGGTATTGGCCCAGCTCGTTGCACACGGAAGACGTGGGCAGCTCCAGCGCCTGGGCCAGGTCGAGCGACAGGCGCTCGGGGCCCTTGAAGCGCAGGTTGCCCTTCTGGGACTTCGCGACGCCGCCGTCCCATCCGGGCGTCACGCCGGGGTTCGCGTCCGGTCCCAGGTCGACGGCGGTGGGGAGCTTGTCGGAGCAGCCCGTGAGCAGCAGACAGGTCAACAGCAGGCGTTCAGGGCGCACCGTAGGCCTCCGTGCGGATGAGGTCGTGAAGCATCTTCTGCACGCGGTACGCGTGCGTCGTGCGGAAGGCCTGCCAGGTGCGGACGAACTCCTCGTTCTCTTCCGGCAGGGGCGCGTGGCCGACGAGCAGCTTCCAGTAGTCCGTGACGGTGGAGATGGCGAAGGCGTCGCTGTTGGCGGCGACCCGGGCCCACTCCATGAGGTTGTTCACGGGCTGGCCCAGGATGACGCCCTGCTCGGGCGTGTTCTTCAGCGTGGCCACTTCGTTGGGGAACAGCAGCTCCAGCCGGTTGGGGATGTAGCGGTTGGGCAGCCCGCCCAGGCCGTTGTAGTTGCGGTACGGGTACGACAGCGGATCCAACGTCGCGTGGCACGCGGCGCACTGGGGCGCCTGGACACCCTTGGCGTCATGGTCGCGCGGCTCGTTGGGGACGCTGTGCAGGCCCTCCTGCTTCGCGATGTCCAGGCCCAGGTACGCGCGATATATCTGCGACGCGGCGTTGCGCGGCAGCGCGGTGAACATGACGAACGAGGTGAGCGTCCACGCGCTCGTCATGTTGCCGGCGCGGCGCGAGGCCTCCACGAACTGGGAGGAGAGGCTGTTGGTTGCGGTGTACGTGGTGGGGCTCGAGCCCGAGCGCTTCACGTAGAAGCTGGCGGTGAGGACGTCGCGCGCGTCGTGGTCGTCCGTCTGGGACCAGGTGAAGAGGGCGTAGTCGTCGTAGTAGTCCGCCAGGGGGATGATGCCCGCGTCCTCGCCGGACTTGATGGAGCCGACGGGGCGGATCTTCGGGTGGGCCACCTTCCAGAGCTGCCCGTGCTTGCCGCGCCAGAAGTCGGACTGGAGGCAGCGGTCCAGCTCCTGGTCGATGAAGGCGCGCTGCTTCTCCTCGCTGCCCAGCTCCAGGAAGGTGACCACCTGGGCGTAGGTAGGGGACGTGCCGCAGAAGTCGCTGAGCATGCGGCGGTACGCGAAGCGCGGGTCGTACTGGCAGACCTTGAACTGGGGGTTCTCTCCGCCGCCGCAGATGCCGCTGGGTGGGACGCTGGTGGCGTCGCCGGGCAGCGAGCCCTGCTCGACCTCGAACTGGTTGGGGGCGCCGTCGCCGTCGGTGTCCTCGGTGGCGATGGCGCGCAGCGCGGCGGGGAGCGCGGCGGCGAAGTCCGCGTCGGAGAGGGGACGCGGCTTGCCGGGGGCGAGGTGCGGCTCCAGCGCGGCGCCGTAGCCGTTCCGCTGGGGCGGGGCCACGTGACAGTACGTGCAGGCGGGCTGGGTGCCCTGGCAGGCGGGCGCGGTGGGGTACTCGGCGCAGAAGGTGCCGGGACCGGTGGGCATGGCCACGGCCGGGGTCGCGAACCCGAGCAGCAGCAGCGCGGGCAGCAGCCATCGGCTCGGGGTTGGGGAGGGGAGGGGCACGCGGGCTCCGGGAACGGTTGCTGTACGGACACCCCAACCCGGAAAATCAGAAAAGGTTTCGGAGATTCGCGAGTAGGGAAGGGGGCGAGGAAGGACACGGGCTCACCCGCGACGCGCTCCATCTCCTCCAGGTGATGACGGGCCGCGTCGGTGAGCTGATCGAAGCGCCGTGCGGCACGCCAGGACCACCCGCCGCACCCGCCCCGGCGCGATGCCCGCCGCCTGGATGCAGCCGCTCGCGGAAGGCCCAGCGCTTTCGACGAGCACGCGATGACCCCGGGCGAAGGTGGCCTCCCGTTTCTCGCGTGAGGGCTCCGGGCCTGGCCGGAGCAGTACAACGTAGTCAGCCCGACCGGCGGCCTGGAGCCGCGATGGAGCCAAGGCTGTCGCGCCAGGACTTCACGCAACCGTCAGCGGAGGGGTCACTTCTAGTGCTTCACCAGGGAGGAGCAATGCATCCCCTTCGCCTTGAGCGTCTCGATCATCTTTCCAATCGTCTTGTCATCCAGGCTCGGCAGTTCCTTGTGCGAACATTCCTTGATGTCATTGATGATCTTCAGCTGATCATCCGACGTCTTCTTGGCGAGAGATTCCTTCATGATCTCCCTGTCGATGATGTTCGTGAACTTCTTCAGGTCCCCGGCCGAGAGCTTCCATTCCGAGTTCGCCGCGGTGATGTCCTTGTTGATGCACGCGACGAGCTTCTTCCTCGTCGCGGTGTCATCCGCCGCCGAGGCGAGCGTGGGGAGAATGAGCAGGAGCGAGGTCATCGTCAGCAGTGTCGGGAACAGCGGGCGGGATGCCATGTGAGTCCTCCGGTGCCGAGGAAGAGTAGCTCCAACGTCCTGGCGACCTGGAGCTTCGTGTGCTTCCGGCTCACCACGGCCGCCGCTCGATGAAGTGGCGCGCCTCCGGAGAGGGGGCGAGGAAGGACACGGGCGCATTCGCGACGCGCTCGAGTTCTTCCAGGTGATGACGGGCCTCGTCGGTGAGCTGGTCGAAGCGACGTGCGGCCCAGTTGGTCGCGGCGAGCTCCCCCGCGAGCGTGAGCGCCAGGTCCGTGGGCGCATTGAGGGATGCGGCCTCGCGCAGCCCCACCCAGTCGAACGCGCGGCCTTCCGAGCGGCACGCCAGGACCACCCGCCGCACCCGACCCGGTGCGATGCCCGCCGCCTGGATACAGGCGCAGGCGGAAGGCCCGGCGCTTTCGACGATCACACGGTGACCCCGGGCAAAGGCGTCCTCCCATTCCTCGCGTGAAGGCCTTGGGTCTGGTCCGCCCGGTCGAAGCAGCAGGGCATAGTGAGGCGCGAGCTGTACCGTGAGGGGACGCGTGTCCACGCTGTCATGGGAGCCCGGGACGACGAGGTCCACGAGCCGTTCGCCAGGACGTCCATAAAGTCCAAGCCGGCTGGCCACCCGTACGAGCACCGCGTCGGGTGGAGTCCTCGCCGTGTCGACCACGAACTCCGCCAGCGATGCCAGCGTGTGCACCGCACGCTCGGCGGGATGCGCCCAGGCCACCTCGAAGCTGTCTGGCTCCGCATCCGCGCAGGGCGTGCATGAATGCTCCTCGGGCGGTCTGGCCTCCTTGCCGGTATCCGGCCTCGCGTCCTCAAGGGGTGCGCGCGGCGGCAGCTCAATGGGGTGGGCTCTGGCCACTCCGATGAGGGAAGGCGCTTCGGGCTCATGCATGGCGCGCGAACGCCGCTCCGCGTCGCGCAGCGCTTGCTCTGGTTCGGGCGCCTTCAGGTGAACGTGCACGACGCGGAGCCCCGGGCTTCCGCGCAGGCCGTCCAGCTGCGCCTCGCTGCTTGCGGCATCCACGATGATCAGCCTGGAAACCCGGCCCGTACGGCTGGATGCGTCCAGCCCGTATCCATGCAGGGCCGCAAGCACTTCCTCCGCCAGCCAGCGCCCAGCCGTCTCGCGGTCCAGCGTGATGCTCCGGTCCTGATGGGCGCGCCGGGACCCAGCACCGCCGTGCTTCCGCAGGAAATCCTCCGAGCGGAGATGCAGCGCGCCGAACCGCCGCGCGAGCCCCTGCGCGAGGGTCGTCTTCCCCGCGCCGATAGGCCCCGACACCACCACCACCGTGACCGCCATGACTTGTTCCTCCCTAAGAGGAACACCCTACGAACCCGGTCGCGGTGCGAACCATCCCCCGTTGGAGGGAGGCCTCAGCGCTTTTCGGAGACGCGCACCCAGTCCACTTCCATGGTCCGCGGCCCCTGGCGCAGCAGGTCCGCGGTGGCCTGCGGCACGCCGAAGTACGGCTCCTTCGCCTTGTTGACGCCCTCCGGATAGCCGCCGCCCACCGCGAAGTTGAAGATGATGAAGAGGGGCTTGTCGTAGGCCCACGCGCCGTGGCGTTCCACCTCCTCACGCGTGGACGTCTTCACGCGCTCCCCGTCGATGTACCAGTGGATGGCCTCCGGCGAAGTCTCCACGCCGTACTCGTGCCAGTCGCTCACCGGCGTGCGCGGAAAGAAGCGGCCGTTGATGGGCGTGTTGCCGCTGTAGCCCGGCCCATGCAACGCGACGGACACCCAGTCGCCGTAGCCAACGTTCTCCATGATGTCGAGCTCCCCGCACGCCGGCCACCCCGCCGTGTGGATGTCGCTGCCCAGCATCCAGAACGCGGGCCACAGCCCCACGCCCACCGGCAGCTTGATGCGCGCCTCGACGCGGCCGTGCTTGAACTCGCGCTTGCCCGCGCTCTCCACCCGGCCGGACGTGAACGGATACCCGTTGGCCGTCTGCATCCGCGCCGTGAGCTTCAACGTGCCGCCGCTCACCGACACGTTGTCCGGCGACGTCGTGTACTGCTGCTGCTCGTTGTTCACGTGTACGTCGGTCTGGATGCGCCAGTTGCTCGCGTCCACCTCCGTGCCGTTGAACTCGTCACTCCATACCTGGGCCCAGCCGCCCTCCGTGGGCGCCACCGCCTCCGCGCGCTTCGGTGCCCCCGCGCACGCCGTCAGCCCCGCCACCAGCGCCCACGCCGTCACAGTCCTGCCCGTGCTCGTCGCCATCGTCGTTCCTCGAAAGGGAGCCATCTCTACTGGAGTGTCCGCCGGTCCACCGGCGCTTCGGGGGACTCGCCCCGGTACGGCGTGGCCGGAGGCATGAGCAGCGATTCGTGCAGCCGCCCCTCCACGTCCACCGTCACGTCCACCACGGTCTGCCGCACGGGCTCCACGCTGCCGTCCGCGTGCAGGAGCACGCCGCCCCCCTGCGGAATGCCCAGCCCCCGAGTGGGCAGCCCCATGCGCTGGACGGCGAGCTTGAGGCCGGGCCAGTCAGGCGGCTCGTGCACGCCGATGAGGTAGGGCGCCAGGCCCAGCACCGGGAAGGGCTCGCCGTCTCCGGGCAGGTCTTCACACCATGCGCCCAGGCCCAGGTGCATGGCTCCGGCGGACACACCCATCAGCACGGCGCCGGCCTGATGCCGTTCACGCAGAATCCCGTCCACGCCGTGGGCCTGGAACGCATCCCAGCCCACGCGCGGATCGCCGCCCGCGAGCAGGATGACGTCGGCGTCCTTCAGCCACGCCAGGTCCTCGCCGGACGGCGCGGCCGGGATGCTCCGGCAGCGCTGAATTCCGATGCCCTCCATGGCCGCGACGAAGATGTCGTAGAACTCCGGCACGTCGCCGTTGGACGCGCCCAGGTACGCGGCCTTCACCGGCGGCACGCGCAGCTCCGCCCCGGTGAGCACGCGCACGTAGTCCAGGAGGGGGCGCCCCTCCACGCGCCAGAACAGCGGAGCGCTGTCAGCCAGCAGGAGGAGGGGCGGAAGCGTCATGCCCTTCAGCCTAGCGCCACTGGTAGGCGCGCACCCAGTCCACTTCCATGGTCTGCGGCGCGTTGCGCACCAGGTCCACCGTGGACTGCGGCACGCCGTAGTACGGCGTCGATGCGCCATTCACGCCGAAGGGATAGCCGCCACCCACCGCGAGGTTGAGGATGATGAACAGCGGCTTGTCGTAGGCCCACGCGCCGTAGCGCAGCACCTCCGCTCGAGTCGTGGTCTTCACCAGCGCCCCGTCGATGAACCACTTGATGTCCGAGGACGAGTACTCCGTGCGGTACACGTGCCAGTTGCTCACGCTGGACGACGGGTAGAAGCGGCCGTTGATGGGCGTGTTGCCGGAGTAGCCCGGGCCGTGCAGCGCCCCGGACACCCAGTCGCCGTAGCCGACGTTCTCCATGATGTCGAGCTCGCCGCACGCGGGCCAGCCCACGGAGTTGATGTCATTGCCCAGCATCCAGAACGCCGGCCACAGGCCCGCGCCCACCGGCATCTTGATGCGCGCCTCGACGCGGCCGTGGCTGAACTCGCGCTTGCCCGCGCTCTCCAGCCGGCCGGAGGTGAACGGGTAGCCGTTGTTCCACTGCAGGCGCGCGGTGAGCTTCAGCGTGCCGTTGCTCACGGAGATGTTGTCGCCGGAGTTCGTGTACTGCTGCTGCTCGCTGTTCACGTGCACCGTCGTGTTGGGCGTCCAGTTGGCCGTGTTGACGCTGTTGCCGTCGAACTCGTCGCTCCAGATCTGCACCCAGCGGTCCTCGCCGCCGCCCACGACGCCAAAGGAGAACGACTCCCAGCAGCCGGCCGTGGCGCGGTTGGCGTACAGCGGCGCGCTGGCGCCCTGGTTCGCGTCCGCGGACACGTACTGGCCGGTGCTCTTGGCACGCAGGCCCACGGAGCCGTCGGCGAAGGGCACCCAGGTGAAGCGCTCCCAGTCGCCCACCGCCGTGCGGAAGCCCGTCACCTGACCGCCCGCGTTCGGATCCGCGGACACGTACAGGCCCGTCTCCACCACGCGCAGCGAGATGAAGTCATTGCCCGCGTCACCCACCTGGAACTGCTCCCACCCCTGCGCGCTGTCACGGTTGGCGACGAGCGGCGCGGTGGCTCCCAGGTTCCGGTCCGCGGACACGAACTTTTGCGTCGCGCACGCCTTCAGCCACACCGTCTGACCCAGCGGCGCGGCCGTGGCGGACTGCTCCCGCTCCGCCACCACCGGCGTCGTCAGCAGCGTGTCCTGCGCGGGAGCGGAACCCCCACCACAAGCAGTCAGCCCCAGCACCGCCGCCAGCGCCCACAGCGTCTTCCCGGCTCTCGTCGCCATCGTCTTCCTCGAAGGTGCGTCCAGCTCCGACAGGAAGCCGGGACCCGCCCCACTTAGACCAGGGAGGGTAAAATGGCTTAACCTTATTTCCATGAAAAAGTTACTTAGTTTGACTTTGGGCGCGGCGCTCGCGGGCCTGCCCGGTGCTGTGCTCGCGGAAGGCCGGCCGTCGCTGGTGAACACGCGCATCGGGACGCCGTTCGGGTCGAACGGGCACTCGTCCACGGTGGACGGACGCATCTTCGTGGGCAACATCGGCGAGGACCACGCGACCACGACGACCACGTGGATTGCCCGCGTGTTCCGGCCGGAGGCGGTGACGTACGACACGGCTGGTAAACCGTCGTTCGCGGGGACCTTCTCCGCTGGGAAGACGGTGACCGTGCGCAACGGGGAGAACGCGCTGGCGTTCTGCTTCACCAACCCCGCCCAGCCCTACGCGCTGTCGAGCGGCGTCGCGGTGTACCAGCCGTACATCTTCGACTCGATGATGTTCAACGGGGACAACGTCTTCCGGCGGCGCACCACGGACATCCGTGTGTCCCAGCCCTTCACCACGGCAGCGGACATTGCGTCGTTCACCACCGGCCCGCTGGAGACGCTGCGCACCGTCACCGGCGCCACGATTCGCGGCATCGAGCCCACGATGACGTCCGACGGCCGGCTGCTCATCTGGCAGGGCGCGCCCGCGAACACCGGCGGCATAGACCACATGATGTACGCGTACAACCCCACGCCGTGCGCGGCCACGGGCTGGAGCAACCCGCGTCCGCTGTCGATGATGTTCAACGACACGAACGCGGGCGTGAAGCGCTACCCGCTGGCGTGGAAGCGGCTGAAGGCGGCCACGGGCGAGGACTTCGGCGACACCACTTCCGGCGCGCTCGTGCGCGGCGCCTACGCGTGGGTGGACCACGAGGGCCGCAACCTCGTCTACATCGCCGTCACGTACACGGACGGCGCGCGGCGCGAGGCGGTGAGCCTGGTGGGCGCGGACACGAACTGGACCGCGTACCACATCGATGGGGCCATCAACACGGACCGCATGGACATCGCGCACCTCTTCTATTCGGGGCCCATGTGGAACTTCGAGCAGGAGCGCCTGCCCTCTCAGAGCTTCCCACCCGGGCAGAGCAACGCCGCGCACTACCTGCCCGTGACCAAGACACACGACGTGCTGGCCCTCTTCGGCAGCAACACCGCCGACTACAACGAAGTGGACCTGGGCGAGTTGATGGACCCCTTCCTCCTGCTCTTCCTGCCCATGAACGAGTTGGTCACGCGCGCGGGCGCGTATGACCTGACGCGCACGCCGGACCTGTCCGGCCGCTTCTTCACGGGTACGCTGGTGGGAGGCGCCTCCATCTCACCGGGCAACGCGCTGACGCGCTCGTCGCCGGACTCGCTGTGGCAGCCGCACGGCAAGGGCAAGGCGCTGGTGGTGTCCGGTGGGAGCGCGCTCGCGGTGAACCTGGCGGATCCGTCGAACACGGTGCCCGGCGTGGGCGCGTTCGTCCGTGGCCTGTCGGTGGAGTTCGCGGTGCGACCGGACGCGGACATCCAGCAGGGGTGCACCACTGGCAATCCCTACCGCTACCTGATGCACAAGTCCGGCGGGCTGGACATCATCTACGAGGCCAGCAACCAGGTGCAGTTCTCCCTGGTCGTCAACGGTCAGCGCGTGCGGCTGGGCGGCGGCCCGGTGCTGCCGGTGGGGCAGTGGAGCCACCTGGCCTATACGTGGGACGGCACCACCGGCGTCTTCCAGGAGTACCTCAACGGCGTGCCCACGAACCGCGCGCTGCCCGTCGCGCCGGGGACGGCCCGGCTGGGCACGGGGACGCTCTACATCGGCGCGGGTTCGAACCTGGACACGCAGCGCTGCCCGGCGAACGGCGAAGGGTCGTTCCGGGGCGCCATCGACGAGGTGCGCATCTTCACGCATGCGCGCTCCAACCGGAGCATCTGCATGACCGCGCACGGTGCCAACTGCCGCGAGGAGGCCATCCAGCACACGCCCTCCGCGGGCCAGTTCGTGATGAGCGCCCAGGCGCCCGCGTGCAACGGCACCAGCGCGCTGAACTCGGCGGCGTGCCTGTCCGCGATGCACCGGGCCTGCGCGCAGCGGGGCGCGGGCGACGCGCTGGCGAACACGTCCAACACCTGGGACACCATCATGCAGCTCGTCAGCAACCGTCCGCCCATCTCGCTGGCGGGCGTGCCGGTGGCGTCCACTGCCACGGACCTGACGGTGGCGTGCGCGCCCATCCAGCACGAAAGCGTGGCCGTGACGTTCGAGGAGCTGGCGCGCATCCACGCGGGCTGCACCGACGAGCGCGGCGTGACGAGCACCCACTGCACCGCGGCGGCGCACCGCTTCTGCAACAGCCAGGGCTGGACGACGGGGCAGGTGTTCGAGGTCACGTCCCGGCCGTGGGTGGGCTGCTTCAACTCCGGGCTCCGGACGGACGTGGAGAAGTCCGTGCTGGGGCCGGTGTCCAACCTGGGCGACTACACCGCCCCGGGCTCGCGCCTGGAGGTGAGCCAGTGGTGCCGCACGCAGGGCTACGGGGCTGGCGTCGTGCAGGAGATTCCCAGCGCCACCAAGGCCCACGTGCACTGCTTCCAGCCGGCTGTGACGGCGCAGTGGCGGTACCTGCCGTAAGGCATTGCATGGCCTGACGGCCTCCGGGGTTGTGGGCCTGGGGGCTCGGGTGCCATCAGGTTCCTCGCACGCTATCGTGCGGGCCCACATGGACTTTGACGAGGCGCTCCGCGAGTTGGGCGTGGACGCGGACCCCGGGGATGAGACGGTCCGCCGCGCGTACCTGCGCAAGCTGAAGACGCGCAAGCCGGAGTCGGACCCGGAGGGCTTCGCCCGCCTGCGCGAGGCCTACGAGGCCGTGCTGGCCATCCGCGAGGGGCGTGCGGCGCCGCGCACCCGCGCGGAGCCACTCGCATCTCCGGTGCGGACCGCCGAGTCGTCCGGCGCGAGCGAAACTGACGCCGAGCCCCAGGACGTGCTGGAGCGCTTCCGTGCGGAGTTCCGGGGGCTGCCCGCGGACGCTCCACCGGATGCGCCCGTGGAGGTGGCTCGCCGCGCGGTGGATGCCCTGCCGGATGAGGAGGAACCCTGGCATTGGTTGACCAGCGCCCTGCTTGCCGGGAAGAGACTCCCGGAGGCTGTCGCCGCCTATCGCGCCGCGTATCGGAAAGGCCACCTCGTCTTCCTGGCGGAACTCGTGCAGGACTTTGCCCAGGAGTTGGTGGACGAGGACATCCACGTCCTGGGGCGCGTGGCACCCGTCCACTATCTCTGGGAGTTGGTGGAGCAGCTGCTCCAGGGAGGGGCCCCGGCGCATGCCGCGCGTTGCCTGCTGGATGCGCTCGGACGCACGGGGGAGAGGCTCGCAGGGGCTCCACCCCCGACCATCTGGTTCGCGCAGACGGTGCTCAGACTGCACGCTCAGTCCCGATCCGACCTCGCCGTGGAGGTCACCCGGCACTACGCGGCGTGGCTCCGGGTGAAGGTCATCGCGGAGGGCATCGGTCATCCAGAGACCGCATCACTCTGGCGGAGGGCGGAACAGCTCAACGCGCTGCCCCGCGATTTCAGCCCGGACCTGCGAATCCTCCTCGCCAACGCGGCGCTCGGCGATGACCTGGATTCCGTGCGAGCGGCCTACCGGCAACTGCTGGCGCAGGCGCCCGAGAAGACCCGGGGAGCGGCTGACGTCGTCAGCAGGCAGGCCCCGGACCTGAGCTCGCTTCTGGGGCTGCCCACGCGGCCCGTGCACGAGCCGGACTCCAGCGGGTCCGGGGAGATTGCCCTCGGGACCGTGAAAGGTTGGTTGCAGCTCGTGTTCAGCGTGCTGGCCACGGTCCTGCTGTCATACCTCCTCCTTTTTCGCGCCTCGTCCTCCAGCACCCGGGAACGTACGGTCGTGACCGAGGCGAGGATCGCGGCGGAGGAGTTCTGTCTGCATTTACCGGGGGAACAACAGTCGTTCCGGTGCTTCCAGTTGCATCGGATGGTCGACCAGGCCATCGCGAAGCAGTGTCCCCGCGTGCACCCCGAGTGGGCCACCGTGAAGGTGCAGCTCGCCGCGTGGGCCGCGGCCCGGAATCCTGGCGGGGATTCAAAGGTGGCGGCGGAGCTGGAGCGCATGAAGAGCTACCAGGAGGACTTCGAACGCTCCCTGGGGAGGCTGTGCCCGCCGTGACGCCCTGATGCTTGCAGGAACGACCTTCTTCCCCGTCCATCCCGGGGGCGCGAGAGGCGCTCGCGGGCTTTGGGATATCGTCGGCGCCCGCATGGATTTCCAGGAAGCGCTCCGGGAGTTGGACGTGGAAGCCGACCCCGGTGGCGACGTCGTCCGCCGCGCGTACCTGCGCAAGTTGAAGACGCGCAAGCCGGAGATGGACCCGGAGGGCTTCGCCCGCCTGCGTGAAGCGTATGAGACGGTGCTCGCGCACCGTGAGGGCCGCGAGGGTCCACGCACCCAGGCGGCCCCACTGGAGGCCGCCGCGGACAATGCGCCCTCGGCGGAGCCTCCTCTGGATGAGCTGGAGAGCTTCCTCGCTGAGCTCCGGGCGCTCACCCCGGTGGATGCGGCCCGGCGCGCGGTGGAGGCCCGGCCGGATGCCGCCGAGCCTCGGCGATGGCTGGTGGATGCGCTGCTCGAGGCGAACCGCATCCCAGAGGCCATGGCCGCGTACCGCGACGCGTACCGGCAAGGGCACACCGAGTTCCTCGTGGAACTGGCGGAGTGCTTCCCCACCTTTCTGGAGGACGCGGAGCTCCCGCTGCTGGCGCAGGCGGTGTCGCACCGCTTCCTGTGGAGGTTGGCGGGCCAGTTGCTCCGGTACAAGAAGGCAGTGCTCGCGTCGAAGGTGGGGCTGGCCGCCTCCGAACGGATGGGGAAGAACCCCGAGAGTCCGCCTCCGCCGGCCGACTGGTTCATGCACTTCGTGTTGCGGTTGCATCAGCATGTCCAACCCGGTCCGGCGCGGGCGCTGGCGCGGCGCTACGTGACCTGCATGGACGTCGAGCGCCTGCGGGAAGCCTTCGCGTCCCAGGACGTGGTCCGGATCTGGCCGCTGGTGGAGGAGTTGGGGGCGCTGCCGGATTCCTTCAGTGGCACGATGCGCAGGGTGCTTGCGGAGGTCGTGCTCGACGGGCACAAGTCGTTCGCGGAGTCATCGTTCAAGGCCCTGGCGAAGGTGCGGCCCGAGGAGGCCGCCAACGCGGTCCACCTGCTGCGCGAGCATGCGCCTCGCCTGTACCAGATGATGGATTGCCCCGCGCCGCCCGAACCGAAGACGCAGCGGCAGGTCCCCCGTCGTGCAAAGGCTCCCAGGCCCGCGCCCGCGCCCGCGCCCGCGCCCGTGCCCAAGGTCGCGGCATGGAGTCAGCCGCCCGCTCATCAGGACCCGCCGCTGGTGGCGGAGTTGAAGGCGTTGCCGGATTCCTTCAGCGGCACGCTGCGCAGGATCCTTCGGGAGGTCGTGCGCGACGGGAACGTGGGGTACGCGCGGTCCTCGTTCAATGCCCTGGCGAAGGCGCGGCCCGAGGAGGCCTCCAACGCGGTCCACCTGCTGCGCCAGCATGCACCTGGCCTGTACCAACTGCTGGATTGCCCAGCACCGCCCGAACCGAAGACGCAGCGGCGTGTCCCTCGTCGTGCGAAGGCTTCCGGCCCCGCGACCAGGGCCGCGGAGGCGCGGCACGGAGCAGGAACCGTGCACGGCAAGGGGCCGGGCTCCGCCAGGCCGAAGGGGGAGCACGCTGCTCCGTCGGCTGCTGCCGCCTCGCGAGTTCCGATAGATCCCCTGCTGGCGAGGCCCTCCCGTGACTTCATGATGGCGTTGCGCGTGCTGGGCGTCGTGACGCTGCTCGTGGCGGTCCTGGTCGTCCACAACACCCGCTCCGGTCCTGACGGCGGCGGACGCGTGCCTGGGGACGCGCGGATAGAAGCCGCCCAGCGGCAGGCGGACGTGCTCTGTGCGCGCTTCTCCGGCCCTGAGCGCTACAGGAGTTGCAACCACCTCCAGTCGCTGGTGGTGCTGGGAACCGCGCGCAACTGCCAGAAGCTCTACGCCGAGCACATCGCGTTGAGAATTCAGCTGGGAACTCAGCTCATCGTCTCCGGCGCGAAAGACGACCCGACGCTGCGGGACCGCCAGCGCCAGATGGACGAGGCCTTCGCGGCCTTCGAGCAGGCGCTGGTGAACCTCTGTCAGGAGTGAACCGATGAGCGGTGGTCCGGGCCACAAACCCATCCTGGGCATCGACCTGGGGACGACGTACTCGCTGGTGGCGGTGCTGCGCGATGGCTGCCCCACCGTGCTGCCCAACGCGCTGGGCGAAATCCTCACGCCCAGCGCGGTGAGCCTCAACGCCGCGGGCGAGGTGCTGGTGGGCGCGGCGGCGAAGGCGCAGGCCGTGCTGGACCCGGCCTCTGGCGCGGTGGCCTTCAAGCGCGACATGGGCACGGACCGCCCGCGCATCATCGGCGGGCGGAGCTTCTCACCGCAGGAGCTGTCCGCGCTGGTGCTCGGCTCGCTGAAGCGGGACGCGGAGGCCGCGCTGGGCATGGCCATCGAGGAGGCGGTGGTGACCGTGCCCGCCTACTTCGGGGACCTCCAGCGGCAGGCCACCCGCGACGCGGGCGCCATCGCGGGCCTGAAGGTCGAGCGCATCATCAACGAGCCCACCGCCGCGGCGCTGGCCTACGGCCTCCACGAGCGCGACCGCGAGATGCGCGTGGCGGTGCTCGACCTGGGCGGCGGCACGTTCGACGTGACGGTGCTGGAGATCATCGAAGGCGTCATCGAAATCCAGTCCTCCGCCGGAGACGCGCGGCTGGGAGGCGAGGACTTCGACACCGCGCTGGCGCGCCACGTGGCGCACCTGTTCCGCGAGAAGCAGGGCGTGGACCTGGAGGAGCACGCCGCCGCGTGGTCCCGCCTGCGCGACGCCTGCGAGGCCGCCAAGCGCCGGCTGTCCACCTCCGAGCGCACGCGCGTGGTGCTGCCGGAGCTGCCGCTGGAGACCGGCCGCCGGCTGACGCTGGACCTGGAGCTCACCCGGGACGACGCGGAGCGCGCGTGGGCCCCCGTGCTGGAGCGTGTGCGAGGCCCCATCCGGCAGGCGCTGCGGGACGCATCGCTCCAGGCAAAGGACGTGGATGAGGTGCTGCTGGTGGGCGGCTCCACCCGCATGTCGTGCGTGGCGGCGATGAGCGCGGAGCTGTTCGGCCGGCTGCCCCTGCGCAAGCTGCCGCCGGATGAAGCCGTGGCCCTGGGCGCGTCGGTGCAGGCCGCGATGAAGGGTGGAGACCGCGCGGTGGAGGACCTGATCGTCACCGACGTGGCCCCCTTCTCGCTGGGTGTCGCCGCCATGGCGCAGGCGGGCCGGCAACACATCACCGGCGTCTTCAGCCCCATCCTGGAGCGCGGCACCGTCATCCCCACCAGCCGCGTGGAGCGCTACTACACCAGCAGCGACTTCCAGCGGGAGATCAACCTGGAGGTCTACCAGGGCGAACACGCCCGCTGTGAAGACAACGTCAAGCTGGGCGAGTACCGCTTCAAGGGACTGCCGCCCGCGCCCGCGAGCGAGCAGGCCGTGGACGTGCGCTTCACCTACGACCTCAACGGCATCCTGGAGGTGGAGGTGACGGTGGTGGCCACCGGACGCAAGGAGGCCTTCGTCATCGAGCAGCGCCCCGGCCGCCTCACGCCGGCGCAGATTGAAGAGGCGCGGCAGCGGATGGCCGCGCTCAAGCTGCACCCGCGCGACGCGCTCCCCAACACCACGGCGCTCGCGCGGGCGGATGCGCTGTTCGTCCAGCTCACCGGCACGCCGCGCGAGGAGCTCTCGGCCGTCATCACCGCCTTCCGACTGGCGCTGGAGGCCCAGGAGCCCGGGCGCATCGCGGACGTGCGCGAGCGCCTCAACGCGATGGTGCGCGCCTACAGGGAGCGTTGAGCGCTACACGCGCTCGATGATGGTGGCGATGCCCTGGCCGCCGCCGATGCACATGGTGATGAGCGCCGTCTGCTTGCCCGTGCGCTCCAGTTCATCCAGGGCGGTGCCCAGGAGCATCGCGCCGGTGGCGCCCAGCGGGTGGCCCAGCGCGATGGAGCCGCCATTGACGTTCACCCGGTCCGGGTCGATGCCCAGCGCGCGCGTCGTCTGGAGGACCACGCCCGCGAAGGCCTCGTTGATCTCCCACAGGTCAATGTCCCCGGCCTTCATGCCGGCCATGCGCAGGGCCTTCTCGCTCACGGGCGCGGGGGCGGTGAGCATGATGAGCGGCTCGGTGCCCAGCGTCGCCATGGCGCGGATGCGGGCGCGGGGCTTGAGCCCTTTCTCCTTCGCGTAGCGCTCGGACGCCAGCGCCACCACGGCGGCCCCGTCCACGATGCCGCTGGAGTTGCCCGCGGTGTGCACGTGCTGGATGCGCTTCGCCTGCGGGTACGCGGCCAGGGCGATGCCGTCCAGCGTCTCGCCGTTCGGGCCCACGGCAGTCTCACCCATGGCGACGAACGCGGGCTTGAGCGCGGCCAGGCCCTGCGCGGTGGTGTCCGGGCGAGGGTACTCGTCGCGCTCCAGCAGCACGGCGCCGGTGGCCGGGTCCTTCACCGCGAAGAGGGCCTTGGCGAAGCGGTCCTCCTCGATGGCGCGGGCCGCCTGGCGCTGCGAGCGCAGGGCCCACGCGTCCACGTCCTCGCGGGTGATGCCCTCCAGCGTCGCGATGAGGTCCGCGCTGATGCCCTGGGGCACCTGGTAGACGCGCTCGCGCAGCCGCACGTTGCCGCCATCCTGGCCGCCGCCGTCCGCGCCCAGCGACAGGTGCGACATGCTCTCCACGCCGCCCGTCACCACGAAGTCCATGGCGCCGGAGGCGACCCCCATGGCGCCGAAGTTCACCGCCTGGAGCCCGGAGCCGCAGAAGCGGTTGAGCGACACGGCGGACACGTCCTGCGGCCACCCCGCCGCGAGCACCGCGTTGCGAGCGATGTTCGCGCCCTGCTCATTCACCTGCGACACGCACCCCGCGATGACGTCGCCCACCTCCCGCGCATCCCAGCCGCCGCGCCGCTGGAGCGCGTTGAGCGCCTGGGCGAGCAGCTCCTGCGGATGCAGTCCCGTCAGGGCCCCCTTGCCCATCTTCCCGCGCCCACGCGGGGTCCGGACGGCGTCGATGATGTAGCTGGCGGTCATGTGCGGCTCCTTTGATTTCGTTCGTAATATTATATGCGTAATTCATAAGTCAAGGCGACCTGGGGTGGGAACGCACGACGGGCCCGGCGCCTGTTGTTGGCACCGGGCCCGCGGTGGGGATGGAGCGTGGGAAGGCGGACCTATGCGGCGGGCTGCATGGAGAGGTGGATGGGGGTGGCGTGGGCCAGGTTGTCGCTGACGGGGCAGCGCGTCTCCACCTCGCGCAGCAACCGGGCCAGCTGCTCCTGGGTGACGTCGCCCTTCACGTGGATGGTGGCGGTGAGGGACTGGTATCCAGCGCGCACGTCCCGGTTGGTGCCGGCGAACTTCGAGGGGTCCAGGGAGCCCTTCACGGTGATTTCGGTGCCGGTGACGGGGATGCCCAGCTCGCGGGCGATGAAGAAGGTCATGTAGTTCAAGCAGCCCGCATGCGCCGCGAGGATGAAGTCGAGCGGGCTGGGCGCGCCGTTCTGGCCTCCCAACTCCACGGGCTCGTCCATGAAGATCTTGAACGCCTGCGCCTCCGTGGTGCTGCGGGCCATGCTCTCCCCCACGGTGCGGACCTGTCCGGTGTACAGCGGCTGTGCCATGACGTTGGCCTCCTGCACTTCATACGGAGGCAGGCCGCTGGATGGGTCGGCTGCGCAGTGTTGATGACCTGGAAGTCCACGGCGTCCGGGGCAGACAGCGCGGCAGGAGGCTCGCTACAAGGCCTGGAGCGTCCCGACCTCCCCGGGCGCGCGGGGGCACACCTTGGGGAGTCGGCGGGTGCCTTGACGCCTCCACAGCGGCTGGTCCTGGGAATCGCCGTGCTCGCCTCGCTCGTCACGTTCCTGGACGGGGCGATCATCAACGTCGCGCTGCCCGCGATGGTGCGGGACCTGGGCGGTGGGCTCAGCCTCCAGCAGTGGGTGGTGGATGCCTACCTCATCACGCTGGGCTCGCTGATGCTGGCCGCGGGCTCGCTGTCGGATGTGTTCGGGCGCAAGCGCATCCTGCGGCTGGGGCTGTTGGGCTTCGGGGCCACGTCGCTCCTGTGCGCGGTGGCTCCGACGGGCCCGGTGCTCATCCTCGCGCGTGCGCTGCAGGGGGCCACGGGCGCGCTCCTGGTGCCGGGCTCGCTGGCGCTCATCCTGTCCTTCTTCTCCGGCCCCGAGCAGGCGAGGGCCATTGGCGCGTGGACCGGCTGGACGGGTGGGGCGTTCATCGCGGGACCGTTGGTCGGCGGGCTGCTGGTGGACACGGTGGGCTGGCGTTGGATCTTCGCCATCAACGTGCTGCCCATCGGGTTGACGCTGGCGCTGCTCGCACGCATGGAGGAGCCCACCCGCCCGGAGGGCGCGCGCATCGACGTGCTGGGCGCAGTGCTCGCGTGTCTGGGATTGGGCGGTCCGGTCTACGCGCTGATTGAACAGGGGACGGTGGGCTGGACGCATCCCACGGTGCTGGTGTCGCTGGGCGTGGGCGTGCCGGCGTTCATCGCGTTCCTCTGGCAGGAGCGGCGGTCGCCGCACCCGATGATGCCCCTGGGCCTCTTCCGGGCGCGGAACTTCTGGGTGGGCAACCTGGCCACGACGTTCATCTATGGGGCGCTGGCGTTGAGCGAGTTCCTCATCACGCTGTTCCTCCAGCAGGTGGGAGGCTTTCGCGCGACGCTGGCGGGGCTGTCGCTGTTGCCGACGACGATCATCATGTTGCTGCTGTCGTCGACGTTCGGTGGGCTCGCGGGCAAGTTCGGGCCGCGCCTGTTCATGGCGGTGGGGCCGTGTGTCGCGGGCGCCGGGTTCCTGCTCATGCTTCGCGTTGGCATGCCGCTGGACTTCTGGACGCAGATGCTGCCGGGCGTGCTGGTGTTCGGGCTGGGGCTGACGACGACGGTGGCGCCGTTGACGGCGGCGGTGCTCGGGTCCGTGCACAAGGCGCAGGCGGGCATCGGCTCGGCCATCAACAACGCCATCGCCCGGGTCGCGGGGCTCATCGCCATCGCGTTCGCGGGGCTCATCGTGGGCCCGCGACTGGACGTCGCGGGCTTCCACCGGGCGATGCTCGTCTCCGCCGTACTGCTGGTGCTGGGCGGAGTCACCTCCGCCCTGGGCATCCGCGATCCCCCGCGGAAGGCCTGAGCGCGTCAGTCTTCAGCAGGCTGGAGGGAGAAGTACACGGCTTCGGTCCCCAGGTTGAAGGTGTCCCCGTCCGCGATCTTCTGGCGCTTGATGCGCTGGTGGTTGATCCAGGTCCCGTTGGATGAGCCCAGGTCCTCGATGACGTAGTCCGCGCCATCGCGCACGACGGCGGCGTGCTCGCGGGAGACCCTGCCGGACTTCACGACGAGGCTGCACTGCGGGCCGCGTCCCAGCGTGAAGCGCTCCACGTCCACGCGCGTGGCGGGACCGTCCGGGCTCAGCCGCACGAACAGGTCCATGCGCGCGGGGGCCCGGGCGGCGGGGGCGGGCTTGCGGGCCCGGTTGGAGTCCGGGGGCGCGTCGTCCTCGGGCGCGGAGGGCCGGAGTACACGGCCCTGCCTGCGGGCGGCGGGGGCCTTCGCGGCCGGAGGCGCCACGAAGGGCATGTCCTGTTCCTCGGGTTCGTTGGAGCCCGAGTCCTGCTCTTCGTCCTCGGCGGACTCCTCGTCGTCCTCGCTGGAGGAGGCGGCCTGCGCAGCAGGCTCACCGGCCGCGTCGTCTTCCTCGGTGCCCGTGGCCTCCTCTCCCGTCCTGGCCTCTTCGGGCTCGGAGTCGTCGGCCTCGTTGGCGCCGGGGAGTTCCTCGGAGCCGATCGCCGCTGCGATGTCGGCCGCGGCTGCGTCGTCCTCCTCGGAGGACTGCGACCCGTCCTCGTCGTCCGAGCCCTGGTCCGTGGCGGCCGCCGCCTCGGAGGCATCCTCGTCGTCCGAATCCTCCTCCGCCGCTTCGGCGGCGTCGGAATCGTCGTCGTCCGAGTCCTCTTCCGCGGACTTCTCGTCGTCCGAAGATTCGTCGTCGGACTCCTCTTCGTCCGAGGATTCGTCGTCGGACTCCTCTTCGTCCGAGGATTCGTCAGCCGCTTCGTCGTCGGACTCCTCTTCGTCCGAGGATTCGTCAGCCGCTTCGTCGTCGGACTCCTCGTCGTCCGAGTCCTCGTCGGAGTCGGATTCTTCCTCCTCGTCCGCCTCCTCCTCGTCGTCGGATGCCACCGGCACGTCGCGGGGCTGCGCGACCGCATCCACCGCCGCGAGCACCTCCTGCATGCGTGCCCGCGCGTGAGCGGCTTCGTCCACGGAGGACTGTGCCTTCGCGGGTTCGGACACCGCCGCGGCCGGAGTGGCAGCCACGGGCTCCTTCGCGGGGACAGCGGCAGGCGCGGGGACAGCGGCAGGCGCGGGGACAGCGGCAGGCGCGGGGACAGCGGCGGGCGTGGGGACGACGGCCGCTGCGGGGACAGCGACCGCCGCCGGACGCACCACGGGCTCCGGGGCACGAACCGCCGGAGCCCGCACGGGCTCACCCGCGCCCATTACCCCGAGCGCCACGGGCGTAGGCGATACGTACCCGTTCTGTCTCGCGAGCAGGAACAGCGCCTGGGCCACCAGGGCATTCCGGTCCACGCCCAGGTCGTGGCTCATCTGCTCCAGCGCCCGCCACAGGGGCTCCGCGACCTCGATGGTTTCACGAATCCGATTCATGCCTAGCTGCCCCTCAGATTGCTCTGCCACGGAGAGACGTGATCCGGGTCATTGAGCCAATAGAACATCGCTTGCGTCTCCGCGTACTGCCGCTCCGCGATGGACACCAGGTTCGGGTGCAGGTCGCCCAGCGCCACGCCCTCGAACAGGAAGCCCTGGCCGGGCTTCGTCGTGCTGGCATTGCCCCGGAACTTGCGGTCCCGGCTCTGCCACAGTCGCTGCGCGGCCTGTCCGGCCGCCTGTCCGTAACCCGCCGGCGGCGCGATGCGAGTGGGCATCTTGAACGTCGTCTCGCCGCACGACCACAGCAGCCACGACAGCGCGCTCCAGTCCCCGCGCAGCATCAGCGTCAGGTCCGCGAACCCCATCTCCAGGTCGAGCGTCTCGTCGATCTCCACCTGCTCGTCCTCGTCCAACTCCATCTCTTCCTGCTTCAGCTCCACGGGCCCATCACCCAGCAGGCCCGACAGGTCCGGCGGCAGCCAGGACACCGCCGCGCCGGGCTTGTACCGCTGGAGCAGCGCGCCGCGAATCGCCTGGAGCCGCGTGGCGTACTTGCGCACCAGCTGCTGGATGGCCTCCAGGGACTGCTCGGGCTTCTCCGGCAGGCCGTCGTAGGTGCAGCTCGGAGGCTCCTGTCCCGCCCAGAAGTCGAAGCGGGGGAACAACGCCCGCGCGTACGTGGCCAGGAACCGGGCGGTGTCCGGCTCCACTGCCGCGAGCCCCTCCGCGTCCTTCTGCACCTGATCCGCCACACCCAGGTTCAACAGGATGAGGCCGCGCGTGAACAGGTACGCCTTGCGCTCCGGCGCGAGCAGCATCGCCGCGTGCAGGAAGTCCAGCGCCGCACGAGGCCGGTCCGTCTGGTCCAACAGCACCGCGTAGCCCCGCAGCAGCGTGGCCGCCTCACCGCCGCGCATGAGCGCGTCCGCCATGGGGGCCCACGACTGTCCCGCATCCTCCACCACGCTGTGCGCGACCTGACGGGCCGAGTCCTGCGTGCGCGGCAGCGTCAGCTCCTCCAGGCCTTGCTTCAACGGCTGGACGTCCAGCGACGTGGCGCACGCACGCGCCGTGGCCAGCAGGGCCTCGCGGTAGCGCCGGTCCGCGCGGGCCTCCTTCGCCAGCTCGCGCCAGCCTTCCGCGCTCCGGGGGAGGTTGGAGAACACCGGCGAGCGCGCCAGCGTCTGCTCATCCATGGCCTGGCCCAGGTCGCGCTTGATCACCACCGCCCGCTGCGCGTCCATCAGGGACCACTCGCCACACGCGAAGTCGCCTTCCGCCCGGCCCTCCTCGAAGTGGACGCGGAAGTCCGCGTAGGTGTCCTCCGCGCGCGACCAGTAGCGCCCGTGCCGCCGTCCGTTGTCGAACTCGGCCTCCCAGAGCAGCTGGCCCTGCGCGTCCCAGAAGCGGGTGAGGCCGTGGCGCTCGCGGTCCGCGTTGAGCGTCACCTTGGCCCACTGGTTCAGGTCCTCGCGCAGCTCCGCGTCCTCGGGCAGGTGGGCCGGACGGGTGGGGTAGGGCTCGCCGGTGGAGGGCACCACGCGCTGGCCGTCGCCGTTGAAGTGCTCCACCTGCCGCACGGTGCCGCGGTCGTAGTGCATCACCGTCTTGCGCACGCGCTCGCTCACGCCGCCTTCGTGCATGCGCTCGGAGGTGAAGCCGTCGGATGCAATCCAGGTGCGTGGGCCGTGGAGCTGGCCCTGCGCGAAGGCACCCTCCTGGGACACCGAGCCGTCCTCGTGGAAGCGCTTGAAGGGGCCGTGCGGCCTGCCCTGCTCCATGATGCATTCGTTGCAGAGGGTGCCGTCGGCGCGCCAGTAGCGCCACGTGCCGTGCGGCCGGCCTTTTGCGTCCTTCGGGCCGAAGGACCACTCCTCGTCGCCGTCGTCCCAGGTGGCGCCCTCGGGGACGCCGGTGGGGAGCTCGCCCGCCTCGGTCCGCTCGCGGTTCGTCTTGCGGCGCTCCTCCTCCGTCACGTCCACGGCTCGCAGTGCGATCAGCAGCCGGTCCAGCGCCTCGGCGGGCAGCGCCTCGGAGACGCGGCGGACCTCCAGGCCGTCCTTGAACGCGACGATGGTGGGGTAGGCGTCGATGCCCAGCGGTTCGGCCACGGCCTCGTGGGCCTCCGCGTCGAGCCGGGCGAAGGTGATGTCCGGGAACCGCGCGGCGGCCTCGGTGAAGACCGGGGCGAACGCATGGCAGGGTTCACACCACGGCGCCCAGAAGTCCACGACGCACATGCCGGGCTTCTGGGTGACTGCTTCGAAATCCTCCGGGGTCAATTCGACCGGGACGCCTGCCAACGGGAACTCCTGCTCAAGGGGAGAGGCAGATAAGAGGGGCGCCGGGGGCGCGCGTCAACCGGCGCGTCACGGGGAGTCAGGCTTCCGTCCCGGCCGGACAGGGACGGCGGGTGCGTCCTCGCGCAGCAGGGGGCGAGACATGGAACGATGGCCGGATGCGGCCCACCCTCGTGGTCATCAACGGTGAACAGTACTGGCAGCGCTACTTCCCGGAATACGAGGTCGTCTTCCGCAGGCTTCAGGAGTGTTCCTGGGTCCTGCGCGGTGGCGAGCTCTGGTGCATCAACCGTGAGTCCGCGACCCGGCTGGACGGCGTGCTCTGGCGGGTGGGCGCCATCCGCCCGGACCCCCGGCACCGCGCGACGCTGGAGCTCATCCGCCTGAGCGGTGTGCCCTGCTCCAACCCGGCGTCCGTGCTGGCGCGCTGTCACGACCGGTTGTCGATGCTAGCGGAGATGCGTGAGGCGGGGCTGCCGGTCATCCCGTTCGACGCCGCGCTCGGCGACGACATGCTGCGACGGCTGGAGCGGCCCGTGCCGTTCGTCGTCAAGGTCGGCAATCACCACGCGGGGCTGGGCAAGGCGCTGGTGCGCGACGCTGGCGCGTGGCCGGAGATCGCGGACCTCCTCTTCGCCGCGGACGACTACGCGGTCGTCGAGCCCTTCATCGACTACGAGCGCGACGTCCGCTGCCTCGCGGTAGGCGAGCGCATGTGGGCGATGACGCGGGCGAGCGCGGGCTGGAAGGCCAACGTCGACACGCGCAAGTACCACGTCATCGACCCGCCGCCGGAGCTCGCGGATCACACGCGCCGGGCCATGCGGCATCTGGGCGCGGACGTGCTGGGCTTGGACTTCCTCCAGGCGAAGGACGGCGCCTACACGCTGCTGGAATGCAACGACACGCCAGGCCTGTCCGGCTTCCCGGAGGAGCTGCGGGAGGACGTCGCGGAGTGCCTGCGTGTCCGGATGCGCCAGCGCTGAGTGGAGCGCCAGATAATCGGCAATCCATCCTTCAATCCGAAGGTCACCGCCAGGACGCGCGCTTCGCGGAGCGCAGCGACGCCGCCACGGTGTGCCGGAGCGGGCACCAGGGGGACCACGGACGAGGGGAGCCGTGGGCCGCGAAGTCGTGCCTGCACGGAAGCAAGGATGAAGCCACGTGCGGAGGCCGTGGTGGGCCGAGAGTCTGTGTCTGCGCGAGTGCAAGGCGGAACCACGGGCAGATGCCGCCCGTCGGGCGCGCATGCCAGAAACCTGTCCGACAGTCGGACAGGTTTGCGCCCCATGAGGCCCGAGGCCACGAGCTTGTCCGACAGTCGGACAGGTTGGCGTCGCTTGCGGCCCGGGGCCACGAACTTGTCCGACAGTCCGACAGGTTTGCGCCCCATGCGGCCCGAGGCCACGAACTTGTCCGACAGTCCGACAGGTTTGCGTCGCTTGCGGCCCGAGGCCACGAACTTGTCCGACAGTCCGACAGGTTTGCGTCGCTTGCGGCCCGAGGCCACGAACTTGTCCGACTGTCCGACAGGTTTGCGTCGCTTGCGGCCCGAAGCCATGAACCTGTCCGACAGTCGGACAGGTTTTCACCGCTCGGGGCCGGAGGGGGCGCCCTCCCGGTAGCCGGCGCGGACGGGTGCTCATGGGCCTATGTCAGACCCCTATGGTTGGATGGCGATGCTGGGACAGGGATGGGGAGGAACCGGGGAGGGCTCGTGGCGTACGTGGAGGCGCAGCTTGAGCGCGATATCGCGCTGGGAAGACCGCCGCCTTCCGCATCCTCCGTGCCCCTTGGCCTCATGAGCGGCGACAGCCCTTCGCGGCCTCTGTCGGTCATGACGCTCCACTCGCGCTCCCCTGGTGAGGTGCTCCTGCGCTGATGGGGCTCGAGCGCCTTTGTCAGCGCTGTACCTCCGTGGAGGAGGGGCCAACGCGCTTCCTGACTACTTCCTTCGGTGGGTGGCCGTCGACAGCCGTTGGGACAGGCTGACACCCTGGGAGTTCCTCCTCCCCTCGGAGCTACCTCATGCGCCGTCTCTCCGTCCCGCGGTGGATGCCCTCTTGGCTTGGATGCGGGCTCGCCTTCGCGCTCGGCCTCACCGGCTGCGGCCCGGCGGAGTCTCCGGAGGACTTCCGGCTGGCGGAGGCGGAAGCGGCGGTCACGTTCGAGCCGGCGTCGGGCGTCCTCTTCGGTGCGTTCGCCGGCAAGCGCGGCACGGAGGACCACGCGGCGGCGCTGGATGCGCTGGAGCAGGTGGCGGAGCGGAAGATGGACGTCCACCGCATCTACGCGGTGTGGGACGAGGCGCAGCCGAACAAGTTCCTGCTCGCGGACCTGGAGCGCGGCCGCATCCCGCTTCTGTCCATCACGGCGAAGCGGCAGGACGGCAGTGGCGTGTCGTGGGCGAGCATCGCGAGCGGCGCCCAGGACGCGCAGCTCAAGGCGCACGCGCTGGCGCTCAAGGGCACGGGCAAACCGCTGTTCCTCATCTTCAACCACGAGCCGGACATGGCGGGCACGGCCCACGGCTCGCCCGCTGAGTTCGCGACCGCGTTCCGCCGACTGGTCACGGTGTTCCGCCAGCAGTGCGTGACGAACGTGAGCTACTCGATGACGCTCGTCCCCTATAGCTTCCAATCGGGCGCGGCGGATGCGTTCTGGCCGGGCAGCACCTACGTGGACTGGGTGGGCGCGGATGCCTACAACTGGAATGGCTGCAACCCCACGGCGGGCGACACGTGGCGCTCGCTGGAGGAGGCGGTGGCGCCGGTGCTCGCGTGGGCCCATGTGAAGGGCAAGCCGGTGATGCTGCCGGAGTGGGGCTCCGTGGAGGACGCGAGCACGGCCGGGCGCAAGGGGCAGTGGTTCCGGGACGCGCTGGACACGTTCAAGCGCCACCCGGAAATCAAGGTCGCGTCGTACTTCCACACCACCGGCACCTGCCCATGGTGGGTGGACTCCTCGGCGTCCAGCGTGGACGGCTTTCATGCATTGGGTGCCAGCGGCTACACGCACGCGACGGCGGCGGCCTGGCTGCAGCCGTCCACCACGACGGGCACGGCGCCGCTCACGGTGACGTTCGACCTCTCCGGCAGCACGGGCTTCCAGTCCACGACGGGCACGGGAAACGACGCCTGGGGCCTGGACTTCGGTGACGGCTCCGCGCAGGTGACAGGGAGGGGACGGCCCACCGCGCTCCAGACGCACCGCTACACGGCGAAGGGCACTTACCGCGCGAGCCTTACCGTGACGGACTGGAAGGGCGTGAAGAACACCGACACGCGCGTGCTCACGGTGAAATGAGCCTCAGGCCGTGAACTTCCAGTGCTGCATGCGGAAGTAGAACTGGAACCCCGCGTCCTTCAGCGCGGTCATGCGCTCCGGCAGTTCGTCGTTCTCCCAGACGATGCCCAGGCACTCCAGGTCGATCTTCGCGAAGTCGATGACGTGCGTGTTGAAGTCCCAAGGGTCCAATCCCAGGCACTCGCCCACGTCCCGGAGCATCACCGGGTCGTGGGAGTCGTTCAGGACTGTCACGATGATCCGCGCGCCCTCACGCGTGTGCTCGTAGGAGTGCGCGGAGTATTCGAGGAAGGGCACCAGGCTCCGGCGGAAGGGCCCGATGGCGATGACGCCCGCGACGATGGGAGAGAACTCCGGCATGGGCTATCCGTTCGGCTGGAAGTAGAAGGAGAAGCCCGCGTCGCGCAGGCGCAGGAAGCACTCCAGCCGGTGCGCCTCGCCGGGCTGCTCGAACCGCTTGAGCGCGTCCACGTCCGCACGCCACGGGTCGAGCGCGTGGGTGTTGAAGTCCCACGGGTCCGCTCCCAGGCACTCGGCCAGAGCGCGACTGCGGGAGCTGCCCTCCGGCGCGGAGAAAACGGGGACGACGATGAGGGCCCCCTCGCGGGTGTCCCAATGCCACGCCTCCGGCTGCTGGAGAAACGGCACCAGCTCGCGGTGGAACGGGCCGATGCCCAGGACCTCTCCATACATTCCCATGCGCTCGAACCTTCCGTGTGTCAGGCCCCGGCGGATGGCAGCGTCCCGCGAGCCTCCCAGGGGCCTCTGCTACCGTCGCCCCGCACACCCCCGAGGCCGCGCCATGACCTTCTCCGTCCGCACCGCCAACCTGCGCACGCTCAACTCGCTGACGAAGTACCCGTCCATCCCGACGTACCACACGCTCGGAGACAAGGGCCGGCTGGCCGAACCCGCCATCGCGTTCGACGGGCCCGTGGTCGGCACGGAGAAGGTGGATGGCACCAACGCGCGCATCGTGTTCCTTCCGGACGGCACGTACCTGCTCGGCAGCCGCGAGGAGCTGCTCTACGCGAGCGGTGACCTCATCGGGAACCCGGCCCTGGGCATCGTGGAGCACCTGCGCCCGGTGGCGGACGCCCTGCGCGAGAAGCGGCTCGACGCGGGCGGCATCACCGTCGTCTTCGGCGAGGTCTACGGCGGCAACGTCACCGCCCACAGCAAGCAGTACACGGGAGAGAAGCGCGTGGGCTACCGCGTCTTCGACGTGGTTCGCCTCACCGACTACGAGACGCCGCTCACCTGGTCCGCGGAGCAGCTCTCCGGCTGGCGCGAATCCGGAGGCCAGCCCTTCGTGACCGAGGACGCGCTCATGGCCTTCACCCGCGAGCACGGACTGGAGACCACGCCGCGCATCCTCGAACAGGACGGCGCCGCGATGCCGAAGGACCTGGAGGGAGCGTTCGCCTGGCTGCGCTCGCACGCGCCCGCGACCCGGTGCGCGTTGGATGCAGGGGCAGGGCAGCACCCGGAGGGCATCGTCGTCCGCACCCGCGACCGGCGCACCATCGCGAAGCTGCGTTACGAGGACTACGAGCGCACGCAGCGCGTGAAGCGCTGAAAAGCAAGAAGGCGGCGGTGTCTCCGTTCACCGCCGCCTCCATCCGAGCCACGCATTCAGTCGATTGCGGCTCGGCGATATTCATGTGGCCTGTCGCGGATGAGGTCCAACCGCACCCCGAAGTTGCCCGCGTTGTCCGTACCCATTGCGTCTGGCGTGCCAGCCTCCGGCCTGCCGGGCGCTCCCTGATTCCGGGGGTTTGTGTCCACGCTGACGGCGGCCCCTGGT
Source organism: Corallococcus sp. AB011P (assembly GCF_003611605.1). Lineage (NCBI taxonomy): Bacteria > Pseudomonadati > Myxococcota > Myxococcia > Myxococcales > Myxococcaceae > Corallococcus > Corallococcus sp. AB011P. Next base: position 186,694 of record NZ_RAVX01000009.1, on the reverse strand, counting down.
GACCGCGGTCCTGCCGCTGATGACGGCTGTCACCAGGCAGGCAGCCTGGGTTGACGCGCCGCGGAAGGATGTTCGGAGCGGACGAGGGCCGGCGGTAGACTCGCGGATCAGGTCACGGCCCCCATGACGAAGAGAGACACCGGAAGGCGAAACACAGGCACCGGCAACTCGGACTCCGTGCGCTCGGGCGCGGGCACGGGCCGGGGCTCGGGATACGGAACGGGCCCCCGTCCGCGCCGCGCGGAGGACGTCCCGCCCGTTCCCCAGGTGGGCCGCTACCTGCTCCTGCGCAAGCTGGGGCAGGGCGGCATGGGCGTGGTGTACGCCGCCTATGACCCGGACCTGGACCGCAAGATTGCCCTGAAGCTGCTGCACCCGAATGCCAACCACGACAACGAGGAGGCGCGGTCCCGGCTCTTGCGTGAAGCGCAGGCCATGGCGCGTGTCTCCCATCCCAACGTCATCCCCGTCTTCGACGTGGGCATGTGGGGCGACCAGGTCTTCGTCGCCATGGAGCTGGTGGAAGGTGGCACGCTGGGCTCGTGGCTGAAGGAGGCGAAGCCGTCCTGGCGCGAGGTGCTGGAGCGCTACCTCCAGGCGGGCCGGGGACTCCAGGCCGCGCACGCGGCGGGCCTGGTGCACCGCGACTTCAAGCCCGCCAACGTGCTGGTGAGCCATGCGGGCCGCGTCTACGTGACGGACTTCGGGCTGGCGCGGCAGGTGGGCGACGGACCGGAGGCCCCGGCCTCGCCGGAGGAGGCGCAGGTCCTGGAGTCCTCGGACCGGCGCATGCTGGACACCACGCTCACGGAGGCGGGCCTGCTGGTGGGCACGCCCAACTACATGTCCCCGGAGCAGTTCCGGGGCACGCAGCTGGACGCGCGCACGGACCAGTTCAGCTTCTGCGCGGCGCTCTACGGCGCGCTGTACGGCACGCGCCCCTTCGACCCGGGCAGCATCAAGGCCTACGCGTCCGCCAGCCGGAGCGCGGAGCTGGAGGCCACCGGCACGCAGTCCCTGGGCGGCACGCAGTCGCTGAACGCCGCGCCCGCGAAGGCCCCCGTCATCTCTCCGCCGCCCGCGCTCATCCGCGAGCCCCCGCGCGACGCGAAGGTGCCCGGTTGGGTGCGGCAGGCAGTGCTGCGCGGGCTGGCGCTGGACGTGGACGCGCGCTTCCCGTCCATGCAGGCCCTGCTGGACGCGCTCTCCCAGGAGCAGCGGCACGGGCAGCGCAAGCGCTGGCTGGGCGCGGCGGGCGCCATGACCACCGCGCTCGCGGTGGCGGGCGGCGTGGCGTGGCAGCAGTCCCAGGTGTGCGCGGACGCGGGCGCGCTGATGGACAGCGTGTGGACGCCGGGCGCGAAGGCGAAGCTGGAGTCCGCCTTCCGCGCCACCGGGAAGCCCTTCGCGGAAGGCATGGCCGTGCGCGCCGTGCAGGTGCTGGGGCAGTACGCGGACGCGTGGAAGCACCAGCGCGTCCAGGCGTGCGAGGACGCGCGCGTGAGCGGCGTGAAGCCGGAGGAGCAACTGGACCGGCAGGTGGTGTGTCTGGAGCGCCGCCGCAAGGACCTGCGCGCCACGGTGGACCTGCTCGCGAGCGCGGACGCCGCCATGGTGGAGAAGTCCGTGGACATGGCGCACGCGCTGCCCGCGCTGCACGAGTGCGAGGACGTGGAGTCGCTGGCCGAACAGCAGCGCCGCCCCTCCGACCCCGCCCTGCGCGACGCCATTGAAGCGCTGGAGGACCAGCTGTCGGAGGTGCGCGCGCAGGTGGACGCGGGCCGCTACCCGGCGGCGCTCGCGGCGGTGAAGGCGCTGGAGTCGCCGGTGGAGAAGACGGGCTACCTGCCGCTGAAGGCGGAGATGCGCTTCCACCTGGGCTGGCTCCAGGAGCAGACGGGCCAGTCGCCGGAGGCATCCCGCCTGCTGTCGCGCGCCGTGTTCGACGCGGAGGCGGGCAGGGCGGACCGGCTGAAGGTCGCCATCCTCAACAAGCTCCTCTACGTGGAGGACGGCCAGAAGCACTTCGACCCGGCGGCGAACTGGGGCGAGCTGGCGGAGGCCACCCTCCAGCGCCTGGGCGGCGAGCCCGTGCTGCAGGCCGACGTGAAGGTGAACCAGGCCAACCTCGCCATGTCCCAGGGCCACATGGAGGAGGCCCGCGAGCGGCTGACGGAGGCGAGCGCCCTCTACGACAAGGCGCTGCCGCCCGAGCACCCCAAGCGCGCGCGGGCGCTCTTCCTCCTGGGGCGGCTGGTGCTGGGCACGGGCGACGCGAAGGGGGCGGTGCCGCTGTTGGAGGCATCGCTCACGAAGACCCTGGCGGCGGTGGGCCCGGTGCACCCGGACGTGGCCCGCCGGCATGGCCTGTTGTCCCTGGCCCTGCGAGACGCCGGCCAGCCCGAGCGCGCCCTGCCGCACGCCCAGGCGGTGGTGGACCTCTACAAGACCCTGCATGGCGCGAAGAGCGCCCAGGTGGCGGAGGCGCTGGACGAGCTGGGCATGTGCCAGCTGGGGATGAAGCGCTACGACGACGCGCTGAAGACCTACGAGCAGGCCGTGGCCCTCAAGCGCGAGCTGTTGCCCGAGGGCGACGAAGGTCTCCAGCCTTCCTACGACGGCGTGGGCCAGGCGCTGCTGGGCCTGGGCCGGGCACGCGACTCCGTGGCGCCGCTCCAGCTGGCGGTGTCCTTCGCGTCCGCGCCCCCGGATGCGCTGGCGGAGTCCGGCTTCGCGCTGGCGCGGGCGCTGTACCAGACGGGCCAGTCTCCAGAGGCCCGGGGCGAGGCCACCCGCGCCCGGGAGCGCTTCAGCGAGTCCGGGATGGACGAACGCGTGGGCGAGGTGGACTCGTGGCTGGAGACCCTGCCCAAGGAGTCCCCGCGCCCGCCTGCCCGCAAGCCGCCTCGCGGCCGGCGCAGGTAGGACGTTACGCACGGCTGCTGGCGACCCTGGCGGGGCGTGCTACCGTCCCGCGCCGTGTCGCTGCCCCCAGATGACGACGAGGCGCTCCTGGACGCCACGGCCACCCTGAACCGGGGCCGTGCGGGACAGGTGCGGATGGTGCTGCGGGTGCTTTCCGGCGCGGAGGCCGGCAAGACCCATCCGCTCAAGCAGGGGACGTACACAGTGGGCAAGAACCCCACGTGTGACATCGTCCTCACCGACAAGGCCGTCTCCCGCCAGCACCTGAAGCTGGAGGTGCACGCCGAGCACGTCGTCGCCACGGACCTGGGCTCGCACAACGGCTCGTTCGTGGAGGGGCTGCGCTTCACCGCCATGGAGCTGCGCCCCGGCAGCGTCATCACGCTGGGCACCACCGAATTGAAGCTGGTGCCGGAGGACACGCGCGAGCGCTCGCTGCCGCTGTCCTCGCGCGACCGCTTCGGCGCGCTCGTGGGCGGAAGCCGCAAGATGCGCGAGGCCTTCACCGTACTGGAGCGCCTGGCGCCCGGCGGCGCGGACGTGCTCATCCACGGCGAGACGGGCACCGGCAAGGACCTGTGCGCGGAGGCCATCCACCAGCAGAGCCCGCGCGCCAAGGGCCCCTTTGTCATCGTGGACCTGGCGGGCGTGCCCTCCACCCTCATCGAGTCCGAGCTCTTCGGCCACGTGAAGGGCTCCTTCACCGGCGCCCAGGGTGACCGCGCCGGCGCCTTCGAGCGCGCGCAGAACGGCACCGTCTTCCTGGACGAGATTGGCGAGCTGCCCCTGGACCTGCAGCCGCGCCTGTTGCGCGTGCTGGAGCGCCGGCAGGTGAAGCGCGTGGGCGGCAACGACTACTTCACGGTGAACGTGCGCGTGGTGGCCGCCTCGCACGTGAACCTGGAGCAGGCCGTCCAGCAGGGGAAGTTCCGCCGCGACCTCTTCCACCGGCTCGCCGTGCTGCGCGTGACGCTGCCCGCGCTGCGCGATCGCCCGGAGGACATCCCGCTGCTCATCGACCACATGCTCAAGCTGATGGGCCGGCAGCCGGGCGCGCTGTCGGACCAGACGCGCGCGCTGCTCATGCAGTACCCCTGGCCCGGCAACGTGCGCGAATTGCGCAACGTGGTGGAACAGGTGGTCAACCTGGGCGAGGAGGCCCTGCCGGACCTGGAGGCGCACCCGGGGGCGGACGGCCGCAAGGGTCCGGATCTGGACCTGCCCTTCAAGGAAGCGAAAGAACACCTCATCGAAGTGTTCGAACGTGACTACCTGAAGAACCTCATCGAGCGCTGCGAAGGCAACATTTCCAGGGCTTCTCGCGAAGCTGATATCGACCGTGTCTACCTCCGGAAACTCCTGCGCAAGCACGGGTTGGATCCGTCCGGGGAGCCTTAACACGGGGCGGCATCACAGGTAGGATGACATCCCCCTTCCCCCCCTCCGGAGCCACGACCGTGAGCGTGAACCTTTCTTCCAATCTCCTCCGTTCCTTCCAGCAACTGGCGGACGTGAAGCCGACCGCCGTACCGCAGCAGGCCGCTCAGCAGGCCGGGTTGCCGGAGGAGAAGGTCGTCTCACAGGTGGAGGGCGCGCCCACCCCCGTGCAGACGGAGCAGGCCACGGACGCCTTCGCGGCGGTGCAGGCCCTCAACCAGGCGTGGGCGAACCGCTTCCAGCCGGTGTCGGGCGCTTCCGCGCAGGACGTGGGCGTCGCGGGGAAGCTCGCGAACGCGCCCAAGGCTCCGGAGATTGGCGGCTGGGACGCCGCGGGGACGGACCCCGAGGTGGTCAAGCAGACCAACCAGAACGACTGCGGCGCCGCGGTGGCGGTGATGCTGGGCAAGGAGATTGGCAACAGCAAGGCCCAGCCCACGTCGGACAAGGAGAAGATGTCCGCGCTGGAGTCGCGCTTCACGCAGGGCCAGGGCACGTCGCCGCATGAGCTGTCCAACATGCTGGCGAACCAGGGCACGAAGGTGACGCAGACGTCGTCCAAGCTGGACACCAAGGCCCTGGATGACGCGCTCGCTCGCGGCGCCAAGGGCGCGGTGATGGTGGACTCCAGCCTGGTGGACCCCACGACGAAGCCGGGCGAGACGGGCCGCGCGCACTGGGTCTCCGTGGAGGGCAAGGACGACAAGGGCCGCTACCTCATCAAGGACCCCAGCACCGGCTCCAAGATTCCGGTGGACGCCCAGCGGCTCGCGGACTCCATGGAGATCAGCTGGAACCGGCACCAGGGCGGCGGGCAGATGATCGTCGAAAGCGCCCAGGGCATGTCCGAGGCCCAGGCCGCGCAGGAGGGCGGGCAGAAGGCCGTCGCGCTGGGCAACACGGACGGTGGCGGCTCCCGCGCCATGTCCAACTTCGGCCGCGAGTCTTCATAACCCCTGAAGACAGACGGCGGATGGACTGGAGTCCATCCGCCGCGGCTCATCGTCTTTCGCTTTTGCGCCTGCCGCGCGGCTTCAGACGGTGAGGTGCTGCACGGCCTGGAGCCGCAGCAACTGGCGCGCCAGCTCCTGCACCTGCTCCACCTCCTCCAGGCCCATCACCTTGCGCAGCGCGAGCCTCTTGTCCGTGGAGGCGCGCAGCAGCAGCGCGCGCAGCTGGGGATTGCTGAGCATCGGGTTGAGCTGGCGCAGGTGGCCCACCAGCGCGCCCAACTGGGGCAGCGTGAGGCCCGCGACCATCACCTGCGTCGCGGAGCCCTCGTCCGGGCTCTGGCTGGTGGCCAGCATCCACGGTGACAAGAGCAGCGAACGGGTGAAGTCCGTCTCGCAGGACAGGCCCAGCCGCGCGCACTCCTCCACCACGGGGCCGGTGTCGTGGCCCGCGATGATGGGCTGGATGCGGGCGGCCTCGTACTTCTGGAGGACGGCGTCGTAGAGCTTCCGGGCCTCCACGCCCTGCGGCGTGCGCGGGAACTCCGCGAAGGCCTGAGCAATCTCCGCGCGCAGCGTGCCCAGGAGCGTGGCGTCGTCCGCCGTGCCGGGCTCGCCCAGGACCTGGGCCAGGTAGGCCCGGTCCTCGGGGACCGCGTTCGCGGACTTCCACCACTCGAAGGTGACGGTGCTCACGCTCAGGACCACCGGCAGGGTGACGACGCCCTGACGGCCGGGGTTGGCGAGGAAGGCGGCCATCTTCCCCTCCACCTCCGTGAGGCCGCGGTAGAGCCGGTGGAGGACGGCGGTGCGCAGCTTCGCGCGGCCCTCCAGCGCCTGCTTCGCGGCATCCGACGACTGTCCGTCCGTCGCGGTGCGCTCCCGCGAGGACTCGGAAGCGGCGGGCTGGCGCGCGAGCTGGGGCGCCCCGGGCACCTGCGGTGTCGTGGGCGGAGGCTGGGGGAGCGCCGGGGCCGTCTGGGGCGCCTGGGCCGCGAGGGCAGGGGGCTGCTCCAGGGTGCCCAGGCTGGCGGCGCCCTGCGACGTGCCAGGCGACATCCCGGCCTGCTGCTGGGCACTCCTGGCACCGCCACCGCCGCCTTCGTTGCGCTCCGTCTCGCCGGAGCGGCCGAAGTCCATGCCGTCCTGGGGGCCGGCCTGCTCCAGGCCCCCCTTGGCGGAGGCGCCCTTCGCGGAGCCTCCCTTGACGGCGACGCCTCCCTTGCCAGCGCCGCCCTTTCCAGAGGCCTTGCCCGATGACTTGCTTTCACCGGACTGCGCCTTCTCCTCCTTCTCCTTCGCGGGGCTCTGCTGGGGCAGGCCCGGGCGAGGAAGGCCAGACGGAAGGCGGACGCTCATGGACGGGGGCCTCGCTAGGGGGGAATCAGGCCAGGTTCTTCAGGTGGACGACCAGGTTGCTGTTCTTGCTGCCCAGCGTGCTCGCGTCATCCGTGGGGATGACGTAGCCCTGATCCGCGCCGACGTGCTTGCGGAAGAAGTCTACCACCTCCGGATCCTGCACGTTGGACGTGGTGCTCTTCTTGATGCCGTACGCGGAGCCGTCCGCTCCCTTGGCCTTCACGGAGTCAGGCGCGTTGGCGAGCAGGTTGTCCATCGTGCCCGACAGGCGGCCACCGCCGTCCGCCTGGATGGTCATCGCGGTGTTGTGACCCTCGATGTAGCTGACGTCGTAGTAGGTGTTCCCGAACCCGCCGTCGAACTTCACTTCACCGAGCGTCGCGTTCTTGCCGTCGCCGCTGTCGCTGCGGAAGTTGCCGGACCAGTTGTCCGGGAACTGCACCGTGCGGCTCTCACCGGGCTTCAGCGTGACGGAGTCGACGGCCTTCTCGCCCGCGTTGGGGGTGAAGTTCACCGTCATCGGCTTGTCGCCGTCGTTGTTGAGGGTGATGGTGTTCTTGCCCTTCGCCGCGCTCGAGTCGCCCACGGACTGGGGACCGGCGACGGCCGCGTTCTTCTGGGGAGCCGCCGGAGCCGGGGCGCCCTGCGCGGCGGGAGCCGTCTGCGCGGCCGGGCGCGCCTGCGCGGGGGCAGGAGCCGCGGCCTGGGCCGTGGCAGGAGCCGCGGCCTGGGCAGCGGCAGGAGCCGCGGCCGGACCCGCGGCCTGCTGCGCACCGGCGCCGTTCATTCCACCGAGCAGCTCCACCAGCTGATTCACCATCTGGACCATCTGGGCCAGCTGCTCCATGGGATTGCCGCCCTGGAGCGCGCCCTTCTTGCCCACGCCCGCCGGCGCGTCGAAGCCATCCGCCTGGAACATCCCCTGGAGCGAACCCGGGCCGCACTTCGCCTTCGCCGCGTCCGCCGTGGGGCGCGACACCGGGCTGGAGAGCTCCGTGGCGGACGTGCGGGGGGAGAAGGAGGAGGAGCTGGCAACGGACGACTTCGACAGGGGGGAGAGCGCCATGGCGGTGTTCCTCGGAGATTGGATGGGGCGGCGGGGAGACGCCGTCCGGTTCAGCGATGCAGGGGGCTAGAGCACGGCGCGTGCCACGCGCCCCACACGCTTCTCGACGAGGTAACCGCTTGGAATCGCTCAGGGGACGGACGCGGCGGCGGGGCCGGAGGGCCACCGCCCTGATGACTGCCGTCAGGCCCCTGGTGTCTGGCGTCATCAGGCCCGGAAGCACGACTCGCGCGGGACGCATGCGCCCCGCGCGAGAAGTCACCGCGGTCTTCAGGCCGTGCGGATCAGACCCTTCGGACGGTGCTCGAATGGATGAGCCGCAGTAGCAGCAGCAGCACCACCGCTCCGATGAACGCCACGAAGATGGTGCCCGCGAGGCCACCGAACGGGGCTCCCGTGCCGAGCGCCCGGAGGATGAAACCTCCCAGGAACGCGCCCACCACGCCCACGACGATGTCGCCAATCAGGCCATAGCCACCGCCCACCACCGCGGACGCGAGCCATCCAGCGATGAGGCCAATCACCGCCCACAACAGGATTGCTTCCAGCGCCATGTCTCTTCCTCCCATCGAGGTGATGGACGAAACATGGGCATGATTCCCAGCCGCGCCCGCCCCTCCCTCAAGGGCGACGGCAGGGCGGCCAGGCAGCCGGCGCCGGGGGGTCTTCAATTCGTTCCACATCCCACGAATCCGACTGTCTTCAGAGGGGAGCGGGGCAATATGCCCCATGAAGACCCGGGGCAAAATGCCCCAATTTGAACCTGTGTGCGCGCTCTGCTGGCATTGAGTGAACACCTGTCGCTGAAGGCGGCAAGGAGTCACTTCCATGAAGCGCATCTTCGAGTCTGTCGGGTCGCCGTTGCAGTTCGACCGTGAGTCCTTCCGGTGCCGTCACACCCTCCTGGGGCATCCCGCGTTGGAGCTGGAGAACCTGGCGGGCGTGGTGCAACGGCTGCCTTCCGCGAACGTGTTCTTCAGCTCCGGTCTGGTGCCCAAGGACGCGGACTTCGACCGCGCGCACCTGGACTACCGCACCGGCCTGTCGCTGAAGGACACCGTGGAGAACATGATGACGAGCAATTCGTACATCATGCTGCGCGCGCCGGAGCAGGACCCCAGCTTCCACGACCTGTACCGCGCGCTCCTGTCGGAGGTGGAGGACCTGATGCGCGCGCAGGGCGTGGGCACCCACGCCGTGGATCCGATGCTCTACCTCTTCATCGCGTCCCCCGGCAGCGTCACGCCCTTCCACCTGGACCGCTACTCCACGCTGCTGATGCAGTTCCGGGGCAGCAAGGCGGTGCACGTCTCGAAGGCGTGGGACGAACAGGTGGTCCCCGCGCCGGACCTGGAGGCCTTCATCGCGCGCTCGGGCTCCAAGGTGAGCTACCGCGAGACCTTCGATGCGACGGCGGAGCGCTACGCCTTCGGGCCCGGGGACGCGCTGCACATCCCCTTCGTGGCGCCGCACTACGTGAAGAACGGCGCGGACGATGTCTCCGTGTCGCTGTCCATCATCTTCAACACCCGCGAGACGGCCCGGCACCTGCGCGCGCTGCGCACCAACCACGCGCTGCGCAAGCACCTGGGGCCGCTGGGGCACCGGCCCACGCCGGTGAACCGCTTCCTGCCGCTGGACCACGTGAAGAGCGGCATGGAGCGCGTGGTGCGCCGGGCGCGCGGCCTGCTGCACGCCTGAGCCTCCGCGTCCACGGGCAGGGGACCTGCTCCGCAGCCTGCCAGGACAAACACAGCCATGGAGGTGCGCATGAGCCGATGGCACATGCGCGAGAAGTTAGCCCGATGCTCGGAACCCCGGGGGGTTGACGGCGGGACCCTTAAAGATGCATTCAGGATGCATCTTTTGGGGCGTGGGCCCGGAAAGCGAGCGAAGTCATGACGAGCGTGTACGAGAAGCTTGGCGGAGAACCGGCGATGGCGGCGGCGGTGGACGTCTTCTACCGGAAGGTGCTGGCCGACGATCGCATCAGCCACTTCTTCGAGGACGTGGACATGGAGCGCCAGGCCGCGAAGCAGAAGGCGTTCCTGACGATGGTGACCGGCGGGCCGGCGAGCTACTCGGGCAAGGACATGCGCGCGGGGCACAAGCACCTGGTGGAGCGCGGGCTGAACGCGACGCACTTCGACGCGGTGGTGGGGCACCTGAAGGAGACGCTGGAGGAGCTGGGCGTGCCCGCGGAGCTGGTGGGCCAGGTGATGACCGTCGCCGAAGGGGCTCGGGCGGACGTGTTGAACCGCTGAAGCAGCCGTCAGGAGGCACGCCATGGCGAAGGTACGGCATGAATCCGAGTGGTATCCGCTGGAGCCCGGAGAGACGGTGCTGGACGGACTGCTGCGCCAGGGCGTGCGCGTGCCGCATGCGTGCCGGGCGGGGGCCTGCCAGTCCTGCCTGATGCGGGCGACCTCGGGCGCGGTGCCCGAGGCGGCGCAGGTGGGGCTCAAGGACACGCTGCGGGCGCGAGGCTACTTCCTCGCGTGCACGTGCCGGCCACAGGAGGGCACGGCGCTGGAGGTGGCGGGGGCGTCGGAGCTGCGTGTCCCCGCGCGCGTGGTGGACCTGGAGTCGCTCAGCGCGGACGTATTCGCGGTGCGGCTGGAGGTGGAGACCCCGCTCGATTATCGCGCGGGGCAGTACGTCACGGTGGTGCGCGCGGACGGGCTCGCGCGCAGCTACTCGCTGGCAAGCCTGCCTCGCGAGGGCCGGCTGGAGCTGCACGTGCGGCTCGTGCCCGGGGGCGCCATGAGCGGTTGGTTCGCTCGCGAAGTCAGACATGGTGATCAGGTGCACGTGCAGGGGCCGGCCGGGGATTGCTTCTACGTGCCCGGGCAGCCGGAGGCGCCGCTGCTGCTGGCGGGGACGGGCACGGGGCTCGCGCCGCTGTATGGAATCCTGCGGGACGCGCTGGAGGCGGGGCACACCGGCCCCATCCACCTGTTCCACGGGGCGAAGGACCCGGGCGGGCTGTACCTCGTGGACGCGCTGAGGGCCATGGCGGCGAGCCATCCGAACCTCCACTACCGGCCCGTCGTGCTGGCGGGAGGAGGTGGGGAGGTGGAGGAGGGCGCCCTGGAGGCGAAGGTGCTCACCTGCCTCCCGAAGCGCCCGGTGGGCTGGCGAGCGTTCCTCTGCGGCAACCCCGAAGCGGTGCTATCCCTGCGCAAGAAGCTCTTTCTCGCGGGGTTCTCGCTGAAGGACATCCACGCGGATGCCTTCCTGCCGAGCGTGCCGCGAGCGGGGCCCGTCGCCGGAGCCGCCTGACTTGCACCTGACCCTTCACGCCGACTACTCGCTGCGCGTCCTCATGTACCTGGCGGCACGTCCCGGGCGGCCGTCGTCCACGCAGGAGATCGCCGACGCCTATGGCATCTCCAAGCACCACCTGGTGCGCGTGGTGCAGACGCTGGCGCAGGAGGGGCACGTGGAGGTGAAGGCCGGGCGGGCCGGCGGTGTGCTGCTGGCGAAGGCCCCGGGAGACATCCGGCTGGGCAAGGTGGTGCGCGCGGCCGAGCCGGACTTCCACCTGGTGGAGTGCTTCGACCGGGAGCGCAACACGTGCCCCATCGCGTCGCTCTGCGGCCTCAAGGGCGTGCTGGCGGAGGCGCGCGACGCGTTCTTCGCCACGTTGGACAAGTACTCGCTGGAGGACCTGCTGCGCCGCTCCAAGCCCGGCCTGTCGGACCTGCTGCTGAAGCCGGCCGCGCCACAGGAGTAGGAGCACCCGGGCTCACGGCGCCAGCAGCACGCGCCGCACATGCTCCCGGACGGTGTCCTCGGTGGACTCTGGAACCGAGGACAGGAATGCGCGCGCCGCGCCCAGGGCTTCCAGGAACGGCCCCGCCGCCGCCACCGCCTGCCGCTCGGCTTCGTCCGGAAGGTCGCGGGTGGCCTGCTCCGGCGTCCACACCGCGGCCTCGATCGCGAGCACGATGGCCCGGCCCGCGGCGACACACCGCTGGCGCTCGCGGATGAGCTCCATGCCGCCACCGGTTTCGTCCTCCGTGAGCGCCGCGGACTGGATGAGCTTGCGCAGCGCTTCCACGTGCGGCGCCAGAGGCGTCTGGGAATCTCCCAGCCAACGCCGCAGGGCCTTCAATGCGGCGTGAGGGCCTGAGGCGCGGGCGAAGTGGAACTGCCAGTGGCCATCCTCCGGCACGCCGTGCTCCCAGATGCCCAGGCAGGGCTCCGCCACCGCGAAGGCCGCGAGGACCAGGGGACGGTGGCCCCAGCGCGACAAGCCCTGGAGCCACGCCGACACGGAGCCCTCGTGCTTCGCGGTGAGGTAGGCCTCCAGGCTGTCCTCGCTCGGGGGCCGGGCGCGCTTGCGGTCCCGGGCCTCCGTGGTCATCCGCTGGAGGGTCTTGAACAGGGCTTCGTCCTCCACATTGAAGGGATCGGAGTAGCCCGTCGTCCGGGCCGCGGCGATGGCGAGCGCCTGCCCCACGCGGTAGTCGGGCATCTCCGCCAGCAGGTCCAGCAAGGCCTGCATGACCTGCTCCGGCATTCGTTCCTGGCTCTGCCTCTCCATCGCGCACGTCCTGTCAGTGGGAGGCTGTCGCGAGACCCTCCGTTACCCGGGCTCGCTGACGAAGGCCGCCCAGTCGTCTGACGGGACCGTGGCGCCCGACCCCTTCCGCCAGGCGGTGACCTGCGCCTTCCAGGCCGCGGCGCCGCCTCTCAGGGGGAACGCGCGCGTGACCGCGAGCCGATGAACTGGTTCGTGTTCTCGCAACAGGCTGCGATTGACCGCGTCGACTTCACCGGGCCTCGCGCGCAGGCGCACCTCCGCTGCGATCCGGGAGCCCTCACGGCGGAGCCGCGCCCGCTCGTCCTCTGGCACCAGTTCCTCGAAGATGCTCCAGAGTCCCAGCAGCGGTTGCACGCGGCCCTCCAGGAGCGCCGCGTGCAACCGGTCGTGTCCATCCACGACGAGCCACTTCCGCACCCGTGTGAGGTAGGGCAGCAGGACCGGCGGCAGCGTTCCATCTCGCGCATGCTTGCGCCACGCCTTCAACCGTCCGCCTGATTCAGGAAATGGCGCGCGGAGAGGGATGACTCCGCCGCTGCGCTCCTCGGGAGTGCCTGGCCCGGCCCAGGACCACTCCTCCGAACGGAAGAAAGGGAAGCGCAGGATCCCATCGGGCGCGCACGGTGGGACCGGCAGCTCTCCCGTGCCTTCGATGGGCCCGCCCAGCATCACGCGCAGCGGATAGGGCCGGGTGGCTTCGACATGGAGCAGGGGACGTCGCAGCCAGTGTCCCCACGAGGGGACGGTCAGCAGCAGCCCGGGGGCCACCCACGGGCATCCGCCAATCCGTGTCATCCGCCGTCACGGCGATTCGTGGCTGCCTCAGGCGTCCTCCTCGGCCTGACATCATCGTGTCACACCGCCATGACACCCCCATCCACGAAGAGCTCGACGCCCGCGACGAAGCTGCTCTCGTTCGACGCCAGGAACAGCACCGCGTTCGCGACGTCCTCCGCCTGGCCGAGCCGCCCGAGCGGCGTCATCTGTTTCAGCACGTCCTCCATCCCCGCGTTGTTCTGGAGATACGTCTGCATCGCGGGCGTTTCAATCACCCCCGGTGAAATCACGTTGACGCGGATGCCCAGGCTCTTCAGGTCGGTCGTCCAGGTACGCGCGAGCGCGCGAATCGCGGCCTTGGTCGCGTTGTAGACCGACAGACCGGGGAAGCCTTTGCTGCCGCTGGCCGAGCCGGCGAGGATGACCGTCCCTCCGGGGGGCATGAGGGGCAGCGCCTTCTGCACGCTGAAGACCATGCCCTTCACGTTCGCGCCGAACACGCGATCGAAGTGCTCCTCGTCGATCGCACCGAGCGCCACGGTTTCGGAGATTCCCGCATTGGCGAAAACGACATCGATCCTGCCGTGGTCGCGTTTGACGCGCTCGTAGAGCCGGTCGAGGTCGGAGAGATTGCCGACGTCCCCTTGGATGCCAACGGTGGCGCCACCGATTTCGTGGACCGCCTCGTCGAGCCTCTCCTGTCTGCGCCCGGTGATGTAGACCCTGGCCCCCTCCGCGGCGAAGGCCTTGGCGGTCGCGAGCCCGATGCCGTCACTTCCCCCGGTGACGACCACGACTTTGTCTTTGAAGCGCGTCATGTCGATTTCATCTCCTTCAAGAGTGGCTCATTGAAGGTATCCGTTGCATACCAGGTGGCAAGAGCGTACCTGGAGCATCCCAGGTATGCCGAGCGATACTGAAGACGATCCCATCTACCGGTCCGACTGCCCCACCCGCCCGATCCTCGATCAGATAGGCGACAAGTGGTCGATGATGGTCCTTGCCGTGCTCGTTCCCGGGCCGAGGCGGTTCAACGCCCTCAAGCGACAGCTCGAGGGAATCACCCAGCGCGTGCTGACGCAGACGCTGCGAAAGCTCGAACGCAACGGGATGGTCCGCCGCCGCGTCCTCGGCGGCTCTCCGCCGGGCGTCGAGTACGCGCTCACCCCGCTGGGCAGGTCGCTCCAGGAGCCGTTCGCGGCACTGTACGATTGGACCCTCGCGCACATCGACGCGATCCAGAAGCACCAGGAAGCCTACGACCGCGAGGCGGTGGCCAGCGCTCGCCGTTCAGACTGAGCCGGGGCCCTCCGCGATACCTCACGGCGGGCCCGGTCTCCAGGCCCGCCGCGAGGCCACTTCAACGGCTCAGCGCCAGGTGTCGTTCACGGTCGAGGTGCCCGTGGCCGGCGTCGTCAGGGTGCGGTTGGCGCCGCTCTCCCAGGTGACGTTGTTGGCGGCGTCCTTCTTGATGAACTTGTACTCAATCGCCGTGGAGCCCGGCAGTCCGACGGCCGCGCTCCACGTGGGGTAGTTGGCCGCGGACAGCAGGATGGCATTGGCCGGGCTCCAGCTCCCCAGCGCGGCGACGTTGCCCACCACGTACACGTTCTGTCCCATCACGGTGCTCGCCGTGACGTTGAACGTGACCGTGGCACCGCTGGTGGACGTGGTGACGGAGAGCGCGGAGGACTGCGCGGACGCGTTGCCCGCCGTGTCCCGAGCCCGCACGGTGTAGCTGTACGCCGTGCCCGCCGTCAGCCCCGTGTCCGTGTAGCTGGCCGTCGTGGGCGAACCCACCAGCGAACCATTGCGATACACGTCATAGCCCGCGATGCCGCTTGAGTCGGTGGAGGCCGTCCACGTCAGCGACACGGTGGTCGCCGTCTTCGACGCGGCCGTCAACCCCGCCGGCACCGAGGGCGCGGTGGTGTCCTGTGACGGCGCACCCGCGGAGATGGTTCCGGCGTTGAACGTGGAGGTGCCCGCGGGGAAGAAGTAGTTGAGCCCGCCGTTGTTGTCCCACGTGCCGCTGCCGTTGTTGAAGACGGCCTCCAACTGCGTGGCCGAGCCCAGGCTCACCGTGTACTTCGCGTAGCCCGAGACCTCCGCCGTCGCCATGGCCACGCCCGGCGAAGTCGTCCACGTGCCGCCCGCCGGACGGTAGTGGATGTATGGCGTTGCGTAGCCCTTCTTGTAATAGACGGTCGCCGTGTTGCCGGCGCTGGTGGTGACGGAGAGCGCGGTGCTCGCCGCGGACGTGTTGCCCGCGGCGTCGCGAGCCTTCACCGTGTAGCTATAGGCTGTGTTGGAGGACAGCCCGCTGTCCGTGTAGCTCGTGGACGTGGGCGTGCCCACCTGTGTGCCATTGCGGAACACGAGGTAGCCCGTCACGCCGACGTTGTCCGTGGACGCGGTCCAGCTCAGTGACACCGTCGTCGCGGACTTCGACGGAGACACCAGTCCCGTGGGCACCGACGGCGCAGAGGTGTCGCTCACCGGCGCGCCCGCCGTGATGACACCCGCGTTGAACGTGGAGGTGCCCGTGGGGAAGAGGTAGTTGCCGCCGTTGTTGTTGTCCCACGTCCCGCTGCCGTTGTTGAACACGGCCTCCAGTTGCTGCACGGAGCCCAGGTTCACCGTGTACTTCGCGTAGCCCGTCACCTCCGCGTCCGGCATCAGCGCTCCGGGCGCCGTCGTCCACGTGCCACCCGCGGGGCGGTAGTGGATGTACGGCGTGGCGAAGCCCTTCTTGTAATAGACCGTCGTCGTGTACCCCAGGCCGGTGGTGACGGAGAGCGCAGCGCTGGCCACGGAGGTATTCCCCGCCGCGTCACGAGCCTTCACGGTGTAGCTGTACGTCGTGCTCGAGGACAGCCCCGTGTCCGTGTACGTCGTCGCCGTGGGCGCGGCCACCTGCGTGCCATTGCGGAACACGAGATAGTCACTCACGCCATAGTTGTCCGTGGCGGCCGTCCAGCTCAGCACCACTGACGAACTGGTGACGCCTGATGCGGAGAGCCCCGAGGGCGCCGACGGCGCCGTGGTGTCCGGGGGCAGGGTGGTGACGGAGAGCGCGCTGCTCGCCGCGGAGGTGTTGCCCGCCGCGTCCCGCGCCCGCACGGTGTAACTGTACGCAGTGCTCGCCGTGAGCCCGCTGTCCGTGTAGCCCGTCGTGGAAGGCGAGCCCACCTGAGTGCCATTGCGGAACACCTGGTAGCCCGTCACGCCGATGTTGTCCGTGGCGGCCGTCCACGTCAGCGTCACGGAGCGGTCCGTGCGCGTCGCCGCGAGCCCCGTGGGCACGGACGGAGCGGTCGTGTCCACGCGGAGGAACGGGTAGGTGCCCGTCACCGAGCCATTGAGGTCCTCGATGTACTTGCCGCCCTCCAGCCGGTACTTCCCCGCGCCCACGTAGACGGATTGGATCTCGCTGCGCGTGACGTTGCCGCGCGAGTCGGTGGCCTCGATGTAGTAGTCGAGCAGTTGGTCGCGGTAGGCCCCGAGATACACGTAGTAGAGGTCACCAATCTCCTGGGCGGCCACCTTCTGCATCACCGGCAGGTGCGCCGGCTGCCACGCCACACCGTTCATCACCGGTCGCAGCTCGCGGCGCTGGAGCGGGTAATCCACCCAGGCGCCCACGCGCGACGGGTCGATGCCAGGCACGCCCGCGGCCTTCAGCGCCACCGGGTCGTAGACGCGAGGCGTGTTGTCCAACGGGTCGATGCTCTTCGCCGCGTGCACGCGCACGCGCGCCTTGATGCTGGTGATGCCGCTCACGTCGAATGCATAGGTGTACAGCGCGAAGTTGTTGTCGAAGTGGTGCAGCGTCCACCCTTCGGACTTGTCCGTGTTGGCGCTGCCCGGGTTGTACGGCCAGCGCTGCGGCCACCAGACGGACGGGCCCGTGCGGTCCTGCGCCAGCCGGTCCTGCACGTACGGCTTGGAGAAGTAGAGCGACTGGTTGAAGGACAGCGTGGGCTTCACGTTGTCGTCCACGTTCTCGTCGTAGTAGCCGAAGCCGGAGTCCATGGCCGGCAGGAGGAAGTACCAGGCCAGCTCCGCGGGGTTCGCGCCGCCCGCCCAGTCATTCGCCGCGTCGCCCTTCACGGGGAAGGACAGCATCCACGGGTTGAGCTGGTTGCCCGCGTGAGTCACCTGCGAGTCCAGCGCCGTGGTGGGCTTCCAGTGGTTGGGGTGCGCGTCCAGCCAGACCTGCTCGGCCGTCTTCGCGTAGTTCATCGCGGCCTGGAGCAGCGCGAAGTTGCGCTCCAGGTAATGCCAGCCGTGCTCCAGCGACACCGTCATCCCCTCCTGCACGCCGCTCAGGTTCGTCTTGGGCGCCAGGTTGAGACCGGTGGCGGAGTTGAAGGCGGGGAACTGCCCCTTCCAGATGCCGAAGGGCAGCCGCCAGTGGTGCCACTGCGGGTCGGACGAGGAGTCGCGCGTGTCCACCCACGAGCCGTCCTGCACGTGCACCACGTCCGTGGAGACGGGCGTGTTGTTGACCAGGTACTCGTCGATGCCCAGGCACTGCACACCGCCGGTGCAGGTGACAGCGCGGCCGTTGAGCCACGTGTCGAGCGACCCCGCGCGCCCGCCGGAGTTGTCGCCGTCATGCGCGAGCACGAAGAACTGCTTCTGGGACACGAGCCCCTCGAAGTTGCGCAGGCCCACCACGTCCACGGTGGCCTGGCCCTCCCAGCCCTCCAGCCAGGAGCCGTTCTGGTTGACGGGGATGCCCACGACGCGCGACTCGGCGCCCGTGGCCGGGTCCACGTAGCGCACCCAGTGCGGGGTGGAGGCGAAGGGGTACTTGTTGCGGATGACCTGCTGCTCGTGCGCCATGGACTCGCTCACCCAGGCGCCCACGGTGCTGGTGTTCTGGAGGTCCGCGCGGTTGGGCGGCGACACCAGCGTGTCGGAGCCCGGGTCGTTGAGGAACGGGTAGTCCTTCAGCGTGCGGGAGAAGTGGTTGTCACCGATGACGGACCACTTCACGCCCAGCTTCGCCAGCGTGGGGATGAGCCGCTCGCTGAAGCCCAGCTCCGTGGGGAAGAAGCCCTTGGAGGCCGTGAAGCCGCTGCCCAGGAAGTACGACTGGGACAGCGTGGCGCTCTGGTAGATGAGGTCCTTGAGGAAGTAGTCCTGCCCCACCAGCGGGCCCATGGAGTGGTGGCCCGTGAAGTGGATGAGGTCCAACGAGCGGTTGCCCGCGGGCGTGCGCAGGTTGGCGTAGCGGTCCCGCCAGGTGGCGCCCCAGTTGGCGTTGTCGTAGCCGGACACGTTGCGGCGGGTGACCAGGTCGTTGACGTTGTTCACCACCGCGCCGGACATGGTGACGTGAATCTGTCCCGTGGAGGCATTCGCCTTCATGTCCGCGGCCACGTCCGGCGGCCAGTATTGATACGCACCCACCTTCGCGTGGTGCGAGTAATACGTCACCAGGTCGTCGTGTGGCATGGGCGCGCCCGACGGCAGGAAATAGGTGTAGTTGGCCGGAGGTGACTGCTTTATCTGGATGACCTGTCCGTCATACGCGTAGCGGATGGGGCCGCCCACCGGCGTCGCGTTGTATTGGGTCAGGTCGTAGTACGCCCAGAAGTTGGGCATGTGATTGTGATACACGTGCGCGGCGGCGATTTGAGCCTTTGCCGGCTGCGCGTGTAACAGGATGACGGCGAACACCGCGAGCAAGGCCAGTTGCGGCTGTCTTTTCATGGGGCGTCCTCACCGGACGAGAGGGGCCGCCCGGTGCGCGCTGCTTACTGGCGTTTGACTCAAGATTTCCCATGTAAACTGGGAATGACAATCTGTAAATCGGTACTGCATCGCGTCAGGCATTCGCGGACAGGCTGTCGTTGACAGAGGAGAAGCGGGCCCGGACAGTCGGGCGCGCCATGGCCACCTATCCCGCGTCAGCCCGTGAAGCCTTTGTCCAATTGCGTACGCTTTCCGAAGCGCTGGCCCGGCCGGAGGAGCGTGCGCGGGCGTTGGCGGAGCTGCGCGAGCTGGCGGAGTTGTCGCGCGACCAGCCGGAGGGCGCGCCGCTGCGGCTGGCGTCGGTGGTGGTGGCGGTGGGCGCGTCCCAGGAGCGGCTGGAGCTGTTGATTCCGCCGTCCATCTTCGCGCCGGAGGCATGGGCGTTCACGTTCCTGGAGGGGCTCTTGAAGGTCCCGCTGGACGAGTACGCCGGCAAGCAGCTGGTGGAGGTGGGCTCCGGCTCCGGGTGGATCTGCATCGCGCTGGCGAAGTTCACGGGGCTCGCGCGCATCCGGGGGCTGGACCTGAACCCGCAGGCCCCGGCGGTGGGGCTGTGCAACGCGTGGCTCAACGGCGACGAAGCGCTGGTATCCCGGCTGTCCTTTGGCGAGAGCGACCTGCTGCTGGGCCTGCCACAGAAGCCGGAGTGGGACTTCATCGTCGGGTGCATCCCGCAGGTGCTGCGGAGCGACGACCTGCCCGCGGAGCTGGCGCAGGCGGATGAGCAGGCGCTGTTGGACCTGTCCAACTACACCTCGTTGCAGAACGTCTACGAGGACCACTTCGGCCTGGGGCTCATCGCGCGCCTTCTCAACGAGGCGCCGGAGCGGCTGCTGCCTGGGGGACGGCTGCTCTTGAACCTCGCGGGGCGTCCGGGCCGCGCCATCATCGCGCGGATGTTCACCCGGCGCGGTTTCACCACCCGCGTGCGAGTGGCCCGGCGGGTGATGCAGGCGGCGGACACGGACATCCGCCCGCTGGTGTCGCTGGAGCAGCGCACCGGGCGGGAGTTCGAGTTCTTCATGGAGGCCCACAGCCCGGAGCCCCTGCGCGCGGCGACGGCGCTGGGCTGGCTCCAGTCAGGCCACCCCATCTGGCACGAGGTGGCGGTGTGGGAGGCCCAGCTGTCGCTGCCCCGGGAGACGCTGTCCCTGCGCGCCGCGCTGCGCTCGCTGGGCATCGCGGCGCTCCAGGAGGAGTTGGACCTGGGGGCGGCGTCCGCGGAGCAGCTGGGCTTTGTCACGGCGCTCGCGGAGCGGCTGTCGCAGGCGCCCTTCCTGCCCTACGCGCACGAGGCCGGCGACGCGTCCTTCCGCAGGCTGGTGGCCCGCTACCTGGACCGCCACTTCGGCTTGAGGCTGTCGGAGGACTCGCTGTTCGTCGCGCCGGAGCGCGAGCAGGCCGTCTATTCCTTCCTGCTCGCCACCTGTGACCCCGGAGATACGGTGTTAGTGTCGCGCAGCCTGCACCCGCTCTACGCGCGTGCGCTGGACAAGGCGGGCGTGCGCGCCACCGTGACGCACAACACGCTGGGGGAGATCCGCCGCCTGCTGAGCGCCTTCGACGTGAAGGCCGTGCTGCTGACGGTGGAGCCGGGCGAGCGCACCAACCTGGCGGTGCTGCGCGACATCGTGGCGGAGGCCGCGCGGCGGGGCATCTGGGTGGTGCTGGACGAGAGCGCCTTCTTCAACATCACCGGCGACGTGGAGCCGCGCACCCTCTTCGAGTTCCTCGCGCGGACGCAGCACTCGCCCAACCTGGTCATCCTGTACGGCCTCATCAAGAACGCGGTGTGGCCAGATTTGGAGCTGACGCTGCTGCTGCCCGTGCCGGAGCCGCTGCGCGCGGACCTGGAGGTGGCGGCGGAGGTGACGTACTCGCGCATCAGCGTGCTGGCGGAGTGGTTCTACGAGCGCACCTTCTCGGAGCTGCTCGCCTTCCGCATGGCCTTCGCGGAGCCGGTGCCGCCCTCGCCGCACCGGGCGCCGGAGGTGCCGCTGCCGCGCTCGAACCGCATCGCGAGGCTGTCGGAGCTGCCCGCGTTCGCGCCCAAGTTCTTCCGTGAGGATGACCCGGAGCTCGTGCGCCTGGACTACGGCGAGAACGAGGGCCCCATGCCGCTGCCGTTGGTGGAGGGGCTCATCGCGGCGGGCGTCGCGCCGCGCGCGGACGGAGCGCAGACGGGGCTGGCGGAGGCCGTGGCGGCCTTCCTGCTGGAGACGCGAGGGGCCCGCTATGCCCCCGAGGACGTCGTGGTGGCGCCCGGCGTCTGGCCGCTCATGCACCACCTGGGCGTGGCGCTGCGCCAGCGGCTGGGCCGGATGCCACGCGTGTTCCTGGTGACGCCCTGTTACGGCGTGCTCGCGCCCACGTTCCTCGCGGCGGGGTGCGAGGTGGAGTCCGGCCCGCTGGGCACGCTGCTGTCACGCCGCGCGCGGGGGACGACGCCGGACGCGGTGGTGCTGTCGCAGCCGGCGAACCCCACGGGGCACTACCTGTCGCACGAGGAGTTGATGGCGCTGGCGACGTTCGTGGTGGAGCAGCGCTGTCTCTGGATCTCGGATGAAATCTTCGGCCTGGTGAACCTCACCAACCCCACGGCGGAGACGGTGCACAGCCCGGTGACGCTGGAGGGGGCGGTGCCCGGCATCAGCGCGCGGACGGTGCTGTTGGGCGGGCTGTCCAAGGAGTTCGCGGCCGGGGGGCTGCGCGTGGGCTGGGTGGCCACGAAGGACCGGGCGCTGGTAACGGCGCTGCGCGACAGCGCACCGGGCGTGCTGCATACGCCCACCGCGCGCGCGGCGGCATACCTGTACGCGGCCCATGCGCGCGGACCGGACGGACAGCTGCTCTATGCCGCCCGGCACAAGGCGCTGCGGAACTACCTGGCGAGGATGCGGCGCGACCTCGCGGAGAAGCGCGCGCTGTTGGCGGAGGCGCTGCCCGATGACGGCCGCGCTGAGGCCACGGAGGCGGGGGGCTTGTTCCTCGCGCCGCCGATGACGGCGTGGCTGGGGCGTTCAGTGGATGGGGTGAAGCTCACGCCGGACAACCTGCCGCGCGTCATCTACGAGCACACCCACGTGGTGCTCAACGGCGGTGCCTGGTGCGGCGACCCGGAGCGCGTGCGCGCGGTGTTCTCCATTCCCCGGGAGAAGCTGTTGAAGGCCCGCGACCGCTTGCGGACCTTCGGCCAGCGGCTGCGCTGACGGAACGGCGCGGCTTCAAGTGATGACCCAGGCGGCCGGGACGGAGCGGTCCAAACCTGTCCGACAGTCGGACAAGTTCCCGCCGCCTGGGCGAAGTGGGTGCTCCGGGCCGAGCAGTTCCAAACGTGTCCGACAGTCCGACAGGTTCTCGCCGCCGGGACAAAGTGGGCGCCGTCCGGCCCCAGCTCCAGGCCCGTCCGATAGTCCGACAGGTTCGCGCCGGCCGGGCAAAGCGGGAGCCTCCGGGCCGCGCAGTTCCAAACGTGTCCGACAGTCGGACAGGTTTCCATAACCCGGACGAAGCGGACGCCTCCCGGCGACGCCGGCCCAGACGTGTCCGACAGTCGGACAGGTTTCCGAGGCCCGAATGGAAACGGGCGCGTCCCGGCCGCGCCGGCCCAGACGTGTCCGACAGGTTTCTGCTGCCTGGACGAAGCGGCCTGGCCCTGCCGTGCAGTTCCGAACCTGTCCGACAGTCCGACAGGTTTCCGCCTCCCGGAAGCGGACGCCTTCCGGCCGCGCCGTTCCGAAGCTGTCCGACAGTCGGACAGGTTTCGGCCACCCGGACAAAACGGGCAGCTCCCGGCCGCGCCTTCCTGAACGTGTCCGACAGTCCGACAGGTTTCGGCCGCCTGGACGCGGCGGGCACCTCCCGGCTGTGCCTTTCAAACCTGTCCGACTGTCGGACAGGTTTTGGCTGTGCGCCGCCGGCAGGGGCGTCCCCGGAGCGTTCTCATGTTCTCAGCCCTTTGGATGGAGCTCATGCCCGAAGGCTGGGGCTGATGGAGGCCCGGGGGCTGCGAGCCCGGGGCCACCGGCTGAGGCGACGCGGACCCGGGACCGTTCCTCTACACTGCTCCGGCCCATGATCCGTTCCCTTGCCGTCCTCCTCTGCTGTCTGCCTGCCGGCGCGCTCGCGGCCTCCGAGTCCTGGCTCGTGACGACCGACCTGTGGGGCAACCCCGCCTACCAGTTCCTCACGTTGGAGCGCGACGGGAAGCGCCTCACCGGCGAGCTGGATGGGGACGCGCTGAAGGGGGAGCGCACGGGCAACGTCATCCACTTCGTCGTCACGGACTCGCGCCAGAAGACCTACGTCTTCGACGGCAAGGTGAGTGGTGAATCGCTGCGCGGCACCGCGGACTACCCGGACAGCAACAACCCGAAGACGCGGGCGTCCCATGCCTTCACGGGCCGGTTGCTTCCCTCTCGCCCCGCGGGCGGTCCGCGCGTGCATGACTTCACGCCCACCTCGTGGTCCAACGAGTTCACCGCGCACCGTGCGCCGGTGCTGACCGTCTGGCCGGGCGACACGGTGCGCACCTCGACGCTCGACTCTGGCGGCATGGACTCGAAGGGCGTCACCCGCGCTCTCTTCGGCAACCCGCAGACGGGCCCCTTCTTCATCGCCACCGCGAACCCGGGCGACACGCTGGCCATCCGCATCCGCCGCCTCAAGCTCAACCGCACGTTCGCGGACAGCCTGGATGGCATCGTGGGCCGCGCCCTCACGCCGGGGCTCGCCGCGAAGGCGACGGACCTGGGCAAGCCTGTTCGCTGGAAGCTCGACCCCGAGCGCGGCGTCGCGACCCCGGAGAACCCGACGGAGCGCCTGAAGGCCTTCACCGTGCCGCTGCGGCCCATGCTGGGCGGGCTGGCCGTGGCGCCCGGCTTCGGCTCCGCGCCCCTGTCCACCGGCGACACGGGCCGCTACGGCGGCAACATGGACTTCAACGAGGTCGTGGAGGGCAACACCGTCTACCTGCCCGTGGCGCAGCCCGGAGCGCTTCTGTACCTGGGCGACGCACACGCCGCGCAGGGCGATGGCGAGACGTCGCAGTATGCCCTGGAGACCTCCATGGACGTCGAGTTCACCGTGGACGTCCTGCACGGCAAGCCTCCGCCCTCCACGCCTCGCGTGGAGTCCCCCACGCACCTGATGACGCTGGGGCAGGGCGGTTCACTGGATGACGCCCTGCGCTCCGCGACGCAGGGGCTGACGCAGTGGCTGGAGCAGGACTACGGCCTCACCCTGTCGGAGAGCGCGCAGGTGCTGGGCAGCTCCGTGCAGTACGTCGTCGCGAACCTCGCCGGGCGCAGCGTGGGCGTCGCCGCGAAGCTGGACAAGGCGCGGCTGCAGGCCCTCCGCCCCTCCGTGAAGTGAGCTGTATTCCGGGGGGCCGAGGCCCCGGAAAATGGGGCGGAAAATGCCGTGTCGATTCCTCGGCCCCTCGTTCGACGTGGAGATGAACCCTCCCGGTCATCCGGGAGCACTTCTTCCATCGAACCGGGATCCTCCCATGGCCAGCAAGATCGCAATCGCCGTCCTCGTCCTCGTCGTCGCGCTGGGCGTCTTCGTCGCCACCCGCCCGGACCACTTCCGCATCGAGCGCAACGCGCACGTGGCCGCGCCCCCGGCCACCGTCTTCGCGCTGATCAACGACCTGCGCCGGTTCGACACGTGGAACCCGTTCCACTCCGAGCCCGCGCCTGGCGTGACCAATGTCTTCGACGGGCCCAACGAAGGACCGGGCGCCAGCTTCACCTACGGCGGCGGTGAGGCCGGGAATGGGCGCATGACCATCGTGGAGAGCCAGCCCGGCGCGCGCGTCGTCCTCAAGCTGGAGTTCTTCAAGCCGTTCGAAGCCACGAACCAGGCCACCTTCACGCTCACGCCGGAGAACGGCGGCACCCGCGTGAGCTGGGCGATGGAGGGCGAGAACACCCTGATGGGCAAGGCGATGTCGCTCGTCGTGAACATGGACACGATGCTCGGCAAGGAGTTCGAGCGGGGCCTCGCGAACCTGGATGCCGTCGCGCGAGGCGTCACCCCGGCTGCCAGCACGAGCGCCCAGGCCGACGCGGCGACGCCCGCCCCGGCGAACTGAGCGCAGCGCCTCAGTCCTCCAGCGCCCGGTAGGCGCCCTTGGAGAACGCCATGGCCAGGGCCTCGTCGTCGGGGCCCTGCGCCCGTCGCTGCGTCAGGAGGAGGGCGGTCAGGTCCTGCCGGGGGTCGATGAAGAACGTCGGGCCGTAGCCGCCGGCCCAGCCGTAGCGTCCGGCAGTGGGGGAGATGCCATCCGGCTTGGTGCACACGGCCCCGCCGAAGCCCCATCCGGATGCATCCCAGAAGCCCGGGAAGAAGGGCGAGGCGGCCTTCTGCTCCTCCGGAATCTGATCCGTCAGCAGCTCCTGGACGCTCGCGGAGGACAGCAGGCGGGTGTTCCCGGCCTGGCCTCCGCTGAGCAGCATCCGGCAGAAGGCGAGGAGATCATCCGCCGTGGACACGAGCCCTCCCTGGCCTCCTCCCGACAGGAACGCGGGAGGCCGTGACCAGTAGCTG
Organism: Corallococcus sp. AB011P; assembly: GCF_003611605.1. NCBI lineage: Bacteria > Pseudomonadati > Myxococcota > Myxococcia > Myxococcales > Myxococcaceae > Corallococcus > Corallococcus sp. AB011P. Next base: position 161,313 of record NZ_RAVX01000009.1, on the reverse strand, counting down.
TCCGCCGGTGTGTCCCACGCTTCCAGCCTCCCCGTGGCGTCGTCGAGCGCGTAGGCCGTCGTGAGCCGGTCCAGCTTCTCCGCGGGCACGGTGAACGCCGTGTCGTTCATGCCCAGCGGCACGAAGAGCCGCTCGCGCAGGAAGTCGTCGAAGCGCATGCCCGAGGCCCGCGCGACCAGCACGCCCAGGACCTCGTAGCCGGTGTGATAGAGCCACCGCTCTCCCGGCTGATGCATGAGCGGCAGCGTGCCCAGCCGCCGCATGAATTCGTCGGGCGGATCCGTGAGCGCGTGGAAGCCGGGCGACACCCGGGCCTCGCTCATGGCCCGCTGGATGGGGTGCGTGCCGGGTGGCGCCATCACCGCGCCCAACCCCCAGCGCAACGTGAGCAGGTCCCGCACGGTGATGGCGCGCTTCGCGGGAACGGTGTCATCGAGCGGGCCGCCGGGAGTGCGCAGGACGCGGCGGTTCGCCAACTCCGGCAGCCACGGGTCGACGGCGCCGTCGAGCGGGAGCTTCCCGTCCTCCACGAGCATCAGCGTGGCCACCGCCGTGATGGGCTTGGCCATGGACGCGAGCCGGAAGAGGCTGTCCCGCCGCATGGGCGGACCGGAAGGCGTAAGGCCCTGCGTGCCCAGCACGTCGACGTGCACGGTGTCTCCGCGCGCGACCAGGGCGACGACGCCGGGCAGGTCACCGCGCTCGACGTGGCCGCGCAGGGCGGATGTCACGTCGGCGAGCCGTGGCGGGGACAGCGCGGAGGAGCGTTGGATCATGGCCTTGAGTTTAAGCCCGCGACGCCGGCCGCAAGTCCCGGAGCGTGGGAACTGGCGAGCGCTTTAGCGCTTCGCGAGGATGAAGGCGGTGACGGAATAGCGCTGGTGGCCCCGGGCCTCGGACGTCCATTCCGTCACTCGGTGGGGAGCGCCCCTCGCGCGAAAGATGAACACCGAGTTGAAGAGCGGCGGGACGCGCATCATGTCCGCGTCCACTTCAGGATGCCGGAAGGTGAGGACGCCGCCGAAGCGGTCCTCCCACGGGCGCGTGAAGTTGTAGACGACGGCGAGCCCTTCCTCGTCCGTGTCCCGGTGCTCCGGGAAGGACTCGCCCACCTCCATGCGCGACACCTGCACCTGCCGCGTCTCCAGCGGTTCGGGCCAGCCCACCAGCGCGGCGTGGAAGGCCGCGCCGTCCGCGCTCTGAATCCACGCGCAGAAGTCCGTCAGGGCGGAGGGCTCCTGTTGCTTCAACGGCGCGATGTGCAGCGGATAGGGTCCGTGGTGGTGGCGCACGAAGTGCGCGTCGCGCAGGGCCTGGTGCAGGGCCTCGGCGCGCTCGGGGAGGAGGGCGTCCCGAAGGCAGAGGTGCGGCACCCGTCCGCCTTCGATGAACTCCCGGCGGAGCGTGGCGTGCAGGGCTTCGGATACGGAGGCCAGGCGCGTCCACTCGGTCGCGGACGCCGGGAACACCTCCGGCTTCGGGGCCGGGGCGGGGCCGAAGATGCTGTCGGCGTAGTCCGTGATGAAGAACCCGCTCGGGCGCTCAGGCCTTGGAGACGAGGTAGCTGGCGAGCCGGGTGATGACTTTGCCGTCGCGCGGATCATCGAAGAAGGAGATGGCGGGAGTGGGGTTGAATTCAAGCGCCACGAAGGCGCCGTCAGACGTGCGCCGCAGGTCCACCGCCGTGAAGACCATGCCCAGCGCCTTGGCGCCCTTGAGACACACCGCCCAGGCCTCCTTCGGCAGGCGAGCGGGCTTCACCCGGTGCAGGTTCTGCCTCGCGTCCACCACGCCGTCGGTGGGGATGTGGAAGGCCGACACGGGCTCGCCGTCGAGCACGTAGGCGCGGAACTCGTCGCCCTGGATCTGCTCCTGGAACAGCACCGGGCAGTTGGCGAGCAGTTGGAGCCGCTCTTCGGTGAGGTCCGCCTCCTCCACCTTGCGCACCAGCGCGCCGCCGCTCAGGGGCTTGTAGATGACGGCCCCGTGGCGCGCGACGAACTCGCGCACCGCGTCCGGCGAGGCGGTGGCCAGGGTGCTGGGGACGGGAATGCGGTGGCGGCGCAGCAGGGCCAGCTGTTGCAGCTTCAGGTAGTGCAGCTCCACCGCCTCCAGCGGGTTGACGAACGAGCCGCCGCGCCGGTGGAGCGAACGCAGCACGGAGTGGAGGAACGACTGGCGCTCCCGCTCCGCCAGGTACTGCTCCTGCCAGCGCGGGAAGTTGCGCTCGGACAGGGCCTCGGCCTCGGGGACCGGGAGCGAGAGGCGCACGAGCTTGAGGTAGAACGAGCGCAGGTCGCTGAGACACTCACCGTCCCAGTGCACCTCGCCGTCCTCCCAGCTCAACGCGGCGGAGTCCGGGACCCGGTCCGTTTCCAGGACGATGGCTCGCGCACGACGCCGCTCCACCGCTTCCGCGACGAAGCGGGTGGCGTCATCCGAGCGCGAGCCGATGACCACGACCTTCTTGCGAGACGTCATGGGGTCCCTGACTTCGCCCGTCCGTCGTTCAGACCGGGCTGTCCATCTTGACCTTCACGATGCCGCCATCCAGCGGCTTGAGGTCCGGGGGCTTCGAGCCACGCGTGGGGTCATCCATCATGACCTTCACCACGCCGATGTCCTCCGGAGGCTTGAAGTCCGGCAGCTTCAAGCCTCCGGTCGGATCATCCATCCGGATCTTCACCCGGCCGCCGTCCGGCGGCGTGAAGTCCGGCAACTTCGAGCCACGGGTCGGGTCATCCATCATGACCTTCACCCGTCCGCCATCCGGCGGCGTGAAGTCCGGCAGGTTCAAGCCACCGGTCGGATCGTCCATCCGGACCTTCACCCGTCCGCCATCCGGCGGCGTGAAGTCCGGCAGGTTCAAGCCACCGGTCGGATCATCCATCCGGACCTTCACCCGGCCGCCATCCGGCGGAGTGAAGTCCGGCAGCTTCGAGCCACGGGTCGGGTCATCCATCATGACCTTCACCCGGCCGCCGTCCCGCGGCTTGAAGTCCGGCAGGTTCAAGCCACCGGTCGGATCATCCATCCGGATCTTCACCCGGCCGCCGTCCGGCGGAGTGAAGTCCGACAGCTTCGAGCCGCGGGTGGGGTCGTCCATCATGACCTTCACCATGCCGCTGTCCTTCGGCGGCTTGAGGCCGACGCCGTCGCCCACGAACTGGTCCGCGAGCACACGGGCCTTCGGGGTCAACTTGACCTGCTCGAAGGCGTCGCGCACCTGGGTCTTCTGCTGGGGGCTCAGCTGGCTCGCGTCGGCGCCCTGGAGCGCCTTCTTCAGGGCCGGGGCGCCCACGGCCTTGCCAGCCGTGCTGGCGGTCTTCAGGGCGGTCTGCAGCGACGAGACGAAGCCCGTGGGGGATTTGATCTGGGTCATAAAGATTCCTTTGAAAAGGTTATCGTCATGCCCAGGCAGGAGTTGCTTGATTCTCTGAGGATGAGAGCCCCGGTAGGACAGGGCGCCGCCTGGCCGTCCGCTGCCTTCCTTCGGGTGTGCGCGACCCAACCCTTGAAGACAAGGGGAGGAGACACACCATGGCGCACCGAGACGACGGACTGTTGGTGCGAGCGCTCGCGGAGTCCGTGCGGCCGCTCCAGGGGACGCGGGAGGACTTCGGACCCCTGATGGACCTGGTCGGCGACGCGAGGTGCGTGCTGATTGGCGAAGCGACCCACGGCTCGCACGAGTTCTACCGGCTGCGCGCGCTCCTGACGCGGCGGCTCATCGAGGAGAAGGGCTTCAACGCCGTCGCGGTGGAGGCGGACTGGCCGGACGCGTACCGCATCAACCGCTACGTGCGGGCCATGGGCCACGACGCGGACGCGGTGGAGTCGCTCTCCGACTTCCAGCGCTTCCCCGCATGGATGTGGCGCAACGCGGACGTGCTGGACTTCGCGGGCTGGCTGCGGACCCACAACGACCGCCACTCCGCGCGAGAGAAGGTCGGGTTCTACGGGCTGGACCTCTACAGCCTCCACGCGTCCATGGGCGCGGTGCTGAAGTACCTGGACCGGGCGGATCCGGAGGCCGCGAAGCGCGCCCGGTACCGCTACGCGTGCTTCGAACATTTCGGAGAGGACCCGAAGGACTACGGCCACGCGACATCGCTGGGCCTGTCGCCGGATTGCGAGCGTCAGGTCGTCGACCAGCTCCGCGAGCTGCAACGGGAGCGCGAGGCCCTGCTGCGCCGGGACGGGTTCATCGCGGAGGACGCGCAGTTCGAGGCGGAGCAGAACGCGCGGGTCGTCCAGAACGCGGAGGAGTACTACCGGTCCATGTTCCATGGGCGCAGCTCGTCCTGGAACCTGCGCGACACGCACATGGCGGACACGCTGGATGCGCTGATGGGCTTCCTGAAGCGGCGGCTGGGGGGCGCCCGGATCGTGGTCTGGGCCCACAACTCGCACGTCGGGGACGCGCGCGCGACGGAGATGGGGGAGTCGGGCGAGGTGAACCTGGGACAACTGACGCGCCAGCGGCACCCGCGAGCGACGCGGCTCATCGGCTTCAGCACGTACCGGGGCACCGTCACCGCGGCCTCCAACTGGGGTGGGGCCGCCGAGCGCAAGCAGGTCCGCCACGGACTGGCGGGCAGCTGCGAGTCCCTCTTCCATCAGGTCGGCCTGCCGGGCTTCCTGCTGGACCTCCGTGAGCTGGGAGAGGCCGCCGGAGCACTCCGCGAGCGGCGCCTGCAGCGGGCCATCGGCGTCATTTACCGGCCCGAAACGGAGCGCAGGAGCCACTACTTCCACACGCGGCTGCCGGAGCAGTTCGACGCGATGTTGCACATCGACGAGACGCGCGCGCTCGAACCGCTGGAGCGCACCGCCGGATGGGAGCGCGGTGAAGCGCCGGAGACCTATCCGACGGGCCTGTAGTCGCCAGGCATCGCGGCTACCTCCGGGGCCGGCTGGACGCCTTGCGGGTGGCCGCTGCCTTGCGGGCGGACGTCTTGCGCGCGGTGGTCGTGCGCTGGCGTGAGGCGCTCTTCACCTGGGCGGACAGGGCCTGCTTGGAAGCCGCCTGACGGCCCTCCCGCTTGAGCGCGCCCTGCGTGGCCTTGCTCCGCTTCTTCGACGGTGCCCGGGGCTTGCGCTCCTGCTGCCCCACCTCCAGGTCCTGCTTCGCCGAGCGACGTGTGCGCGCGGAGGACTGCTCCTTCGTGGGTGCCTTCAGCGGTACACCCGCGCGGCGCGCCTTCGACAGGCCAATCGCGATGGCCTGCTTCGAAGAGCGTGCGCCGTGCTCGCCTTCGCGGATGTGCTCCAGTTCCTCGTGCACGAACTCACCCGCCGCGGTGCTGGGGCTCTTGCCCTCGCGCAGGTCCTTCTTCGCTCGTTCAACGGTCGCCTTGTCGGGCATGGCTTCCTCCCATTCGGGTTACGGTCCTGGCCCAAAGGTGCGGACGCTCCGCGCCCAGGCAAGCCGTGCCCCGTGTCCGGAGGGAGCCCCATGCGGTGGTGGTGCCTCATGCTGTTGCTTGCTTCCTGTTCGGCGCACCGCTCCTCCGGTGGCGGCACGCCGGACGATGCGAACGCGCGGGACCTGCGCGCCCGCATCCACGAGGCCCGGGGCGAAGCGGCCACCGAGTCCCGGCAGTGGAGCGTGGCGGCGGCGTCGTTCGCGCTCGCTCGGGCCTCGCGGGATTCGTTCGCCGCGCAGTGGGGACAGGGCCAGGCGGTGGACCGCGCCTCCACGCTGCGCTGGTCGAAGCGCATCCAGGGTTCGGTGCTCGCCCTGGCGTTCACGCCGGATGGCCGCGTGCTGGCGTCCGGGCATTACGACTCCGTCGTCCGGCTCTGGGACGTGGAGCGCGGCGAGCTGCTGGCGGAGCTCAAGGGCCACACGGTCGAGGTCCACGCCGTCGCCTTCTCGCCGGACGGCCGCTGGCTGGCTTCCGCGGGAAGACCCGGCGAGCTCCGGGTCTGGGATTGGCGCCAGGGCAAGCCGCACGCGGTGATTCCCGGTCACACCGATGTCGTGCTCGGGCTGGCCTTCTCTCCCGATGGCAGGCGGCTGGCCTCCGGCGGCCTGGACAAGGCGGTCCGCGTCTGGGACTTCGAGACGGGCGCCGAGCAGCTGCGCTTCGAGCACGACGACAACGTCATCGCCGTCGCCTTCTCGCCGGACGGCAGGCGGCTCCTGTCCACGAGCGCGGACCGGAGCGCGCGACTCTGGGACCTGGAGTCGCGCAAGGAGGTCCACCGCCTCGTGGGACATGAAGAGAAGGTGGTGGCGGGCGCGTTCTCCTCGGACGGGCTGCGCATCATGACGGCGGCGGCCGACCGGGCCGTGCGCTTCTGGGACGCCCGCTCGGGACAGCTCACTGACGTGTTTCGCAACGCTGGCGATGTCTCCGTGGCCGCCATCGACGGCGGGTTCCAGCTCCTGGTCCAGGGCGGATGGGACGGGCGCGTGCAGCTCCTCGAAGGCCATGGGGGCGCGCTGCTGGAGCGGATGGATGCGCATCAAGCCTTCGTGATGAGCGTGGCCTTGTCACCGGACGGGCGCACGTTCGCTTCGGGCGGGATGGACGGCGTCCTCGACGTGTGGCGCCGGCCGGAGGTCCCCGCGCAGGTGCTGCTTCGTGGCCCTGCCGTCTGGGTGGAGGCGCTCGCGTTCTCCCAGGACCGCGAATTGATGACAGGCAGTGAGGACGGCTGGCGGCGGTGGCGCATCGCGGAGGGAAGGGAGCTCCGTCCGGAAGTGGGAGGAACGGAGTCAGCGGTGTCCCTGGCGGTGAGCCCGGACCGCGAGCGCATCGCGGTGGGCACGCTGAAGGGGAGGGTGCTCGTGCTGGATGCGCGTTCGGGGCGCGTGCTGCTGGAGTTGCCAGGGGGGAGCGGCTCCGTGCGCGCGGTGGCCTTCAGCCCGGATGGGTCGCTCGTCGCGGTGGCGGGCGATCCGGACATCCAGCTCTGGTCCGTGTCCGACAGCAGGCCCGTGGGACTGCTCCAGGGACATACCGGCAAGGTCTGGGCCCTGGCCTTCGACAGCACGGGGCGCAGGCTCGCGTCGGGCAGCAAGGACACGACGGTGCGGACCTGGGACGTGGAGCGGCGTCAGCCCCTCTTGCGGCTCGACATGGGCGAGCCCGTGCGCGCCGTGGTCTTCACTCCGTCCGAACCCCACCTGGTGACGGCGGGAATGCGGCAGCCCCTCCGCGTCTGGGACGTGACGGAGGGCCGGCTGTTGAAGACGCTGGGCGAGAAGACCGTGGGCGTGCTCGCCCTGGCCGTGTCGCCGGATGGCCGCTTCCTGGCTTCGTCGGGCATGGAGGCAGGGGTGAAGGTCTGGGGGCTTCCCTCCGGCGAACAGTTGGGGACGCTCACGGGCCAGCAGGGCTTCGTGGCGGCCCTGGCCTTCTCCCCGGACGGCGCGCTCCTCGTCTCCGCGGCCTCCGACCAGACGCTCCAGCTGAACCGGTTCGACTCCATCGCCCATCCGCCCCCGGCGGGAGCGGGCATTGACGACCTCCTGCGCCGCTACGGGCTCGTCTGGGACGAGGCGCGGTTCCGCCTCACACCAGCCGCAGGAAGCGATTGAGGTCGCGGAACAACCAGAGGGGATTGCCGTACCACACGGCCATCTCCAGCACCCCCGCCCAGACGACAAGGCCCAGGCGCACGGCCGTGGGCCAGCGAGGCGCGCGCAGTACGCCCACGCACAGGGGCACCAGCAGCAGCGCGGACGCATGCCACCAGTGGCGCGTGTCGATGACCGCGAGCAACACGCCCAGCCCCACCGACGCGGTCACCAGCCCGTCCGCCCCGCGCCAGGAGAGCGCCAGCACCGCCGCGCTCAAGCCCATCACCAGGGCCACCGTGCCGGGCTCACCCAGGATGGACGGTGTCGCCGCGTCGGTTTGCGCGGCCAGCGGCGCCATCCACAGGAACGTGCGCACGCAGAGGACTCCCGCCGCCGCCACTCCCATCAGCGTGCCCCACGGCCACTGTCGCACCGGCCGCCCATGCACCACGCGCCACAGCGCCACCACGCCCACGGCGACGAGGACGAGCGCCCGGTAGTGCAACAGCGCCGCGAGCGCCAGCCAGCGCAACGCGACCACCGGCCGGTCCTTCGCGAGCGCCGCCAGCGCCAGCACCCCGCAGACGAGCCACGCGCCGTCGTACTGTCCATAGAGCGCCAGCCGCATCAGCACCAGCCAGCAGAGGAACCCCACCGCCCAACGTCCACCCGCGGGAAGCCCATCCAGGAGCCGCAGCGCCGCGTAGAGCGCCACATGCGCGAAGGCCAGCAGGTACAGCAGGCACACCTGCCCGAAGACCTGGGGCGACATGGGCACCCACTCGCCCACGAGCGCCAGGGGCAGGAAGAGCACCAGCGCGCCGGGCGGATAGACGTACGGCACCTCCAGCCACTGGTCGAGGGCCTGGCGGTAGGGGACGCCTTCGCGAAGCTCGCCCAGCGGCGCGGTGTAGAGGGCCTGGAGCCCGCGATGCAGCCCCACCCAGACCACGTACGGATGGCGCACGTGGTCCGTGTAGCCCTCCTTCAGCGTCCCCCGCGACGTCACCCCGGACAGGGGAACCGCGGAGAGCACGAGGAGCGACAGCAGGGTGAGCAGTCCCCACCGCGCGGCGGGATGCCGGACGAGGATGCCGGAGCCTTCCATGACGTCAGGTGCTGGAGGCCGCCACGCGCGCGCGCAGGTCCTGCTTGAGGCCCAGCGAGAAGAGCACCAGGGTGAGCAGGTACACGGGCTCGATGAAGAAGAGCTGCGGGCCGCCCAGGGACAGGCCGTGGGTCTTCTTCTCGAAGACGACGTGCGCGCCCACCACCATCGCGAAGCGGAACACCATCACGCCCACCGCGATGCCCGCGGCCGTCCCCGTGGGGAGCCGCGCCACCGCTTCCGCGGCGAGCAGCGTGGGCACCAGCGGCAGGGCCATGAGCAGGCCGGCGGTCCACTCCAGCGTCATGGCGTACACGGCCACCGCGGCCACCAGCAGGTGCGCGGCGGTCAGAGGCGTGCCGGGCACGCGTACCCAGCACAGCGGCACCAGCAGGGCGAACGTGAAGAGATAGGCCCCCACGAAGTGCACGGCGCGGCTGACGCCGTTCTCATGCAGGGGCATCCAGACGCGCATCTTGTCGGCGAAGCTCATGGACCCCCACCGTAGGCCATCCGCGCTCCGGTTGCCTCCCCTTGGAGAGGGGCTCGGTCGCAGCCCAGTCGGCGTGAAACGTGGACGCGATCAGGCGGAGGCGTTCAGCGCCGCGTTGCGCGCGTCACACGCGGCCTGCGCCAGCCGTGAGCCCACCGCGATGTAGCCGGGATGGTGCACGTAGTCCGGAAGCGCGAGTCGTCCGGCCCCCGCACGATGGCCGCGCCTCCAGGGTCGTCAATCACCTGAGCCCGCAGGTCGAGTCCCCGCAGGCGCGCGTTGCCGACGATGGCGAGCTGCGGGACGTAGTTGCTGCGCGGCAAGGGCATGGCGTCGCGGAGGTCAGCTCCGGGTCGCCTCGAGCACCTTGGCGATGAGGCCCGCGTCCGTCACGCGGTCGTACGTGTAGGGCTGTCCGTAGACCGCCTTGTAGCGGAAGACGGTGAAGGGCCCCTCGTCGTCGCGGGCGTGCTCCAGCACGAGCACCGCGAAGCTCTCATTTCCCACGCCCACCATGTCGATGCAGCGCAGGCGCTCCAGCTTTCCGGCCGGGTCGCGCAGGTTGTAGACCTCGTCGATGCCGAAGCCGACGACGCCTTCGACTTCGGGCTGCTTTGGCAGGTACTCGCGCAGCAGACCCAGCACCTGCTCCAGGTACTGGCGGGCCGCCTCGGGGGTGGCCGGCAGCGTCTCCCGCTTCGCGTCCTCGCGCACCAGCGACACCAGCGTCGAACCGGGAAGCCGCGGGTCGGAGAGGACGGTCTCCAGTCCCTCGATGCCCGTCCACAGCGGGATGCTGTTGAACCCGAGCACGTGCCGGATCTGGTCCTCCACCTCCTCCAGCGTGGAGTTGGGCGCGCAATAGGACTTGAGGAAGGTGCGTGCCTTCTCCAGCGGGGGCGCGTTCGTGAGTGCGTCGATGCGCGCCTTGAACCTCTGGTAGGTGGCGTCTGCCTTGGGGTCGGCGCTCATGGCATGGCGTCCCTGGGGTCAGCTCTGGGTCGCCTTGAGCACCTTCGCGATGACGGCCGCGTCCGTCACGCGCTCGTACTTGAAGGGCTGTCCGTAGACCGCCTCGTAGCGGTAGACGGTGAAGGGGCCCTCGTCGTCGCGGGCGTGCTCCGGCACGAGCACCGCGAAGCTCTCCTTGTCCACGCCCACCACGTCGGTACAGCGCAGCCGCACCAGCTTGTTGGCCGGATCGCGCAGGTTGTAGACCTCGTCGAGGCCGAAGCTGACGACGCCCTCGCCTTCGGGCCGATCGGGCAGGTAGTTGCGCAGCATCGCCACCACCTGGCCCAGGTAGTTCCGGGCGGCGTCCGGCGTGGCGGGCAGTTGCTGGCGCTTCGCGTCCTCACGCGCCAGCGCGACGAGCGCCGCGCCCGGCATCTTCTTGTCGGCGAGGACGGCCTCCAGCCCTTCGAGCCCCGTCCATATCGGGATGCCGTTGAAGCCCAGCGCGTGCCGGACATGGTCCTCCACGTCCTCCAGCGTCGAGTTGTTCGCGCAGTAGGCCCGGAGGAACGTGCGCGCCTTCTCCAGCGGGGGCGCGTTCTTGAGGGCTTCCATGCTCGCCTTGAGCTCTTTGAATTCAGGGCTGTCTTTGATGTCAGCGGTCATCGGGAGTGTGCCTCAGGGACCAGGGAACGCGGTCAATACCACCACCTGGGGTGGCACGCCGTCGACCATGCGCAGCTTGAGCGTGAACGTGGTCGCGTCCGTGGGGATCGCCGTGTTGGCATTCGTCACGGGATTCTTCCCCTGGACGAACCCCTTGCCCACCGTCGTGCCCGCCGGGGCGGGGATGTCCACCTTGTCGAAGTAGCCACGCCGCGCGAGCTCCTCCTGGATGGTGGACCAGTTGTCCTTGATGTACTGGTTGATGGTCTCGTTCATCTGCGCGTCGCTGTCCCACTTGAACGAGCGGGTCTCCACACTGCCGCTGCCCCCCCAGCCGTCGCCGGTGGTGACGCGGCTCTCGATGGTGCGCGTTCCCGGGGGCGCGTCCGAGATGGAGTGGGGCACGCTGGCGCCGTGCCGGTCGAGTGTATGCGCGTTGTGCGCGGTGCCGTGGGCCAGGTCGTTGGCCGCCACGTCGACCGTGGGACCGTTGGGGAAGACTTCGGTCAGCTGTTGCTTGCGCACGAGGACCCGGCGCATGACCTCATCCTCGGCCATCTGCGCGCGCAGGCGGGCGTACTGCTGCGCTTCCGTGACTTTGACGCCCGCCGAATCCGTCCGGGTGTAGGGGGCCGGCTTGGCGTCGTGGTTGAGCTGCTCCTGGGTACGGGTCTTCGGGTCGTAGGTGCGCTTGACGTAGTCGCTGTAGCCCTGGTTCACCCGATTCCTGTACTCGACCTTTGTCTCGGTCGGAGCTTTGGAGGTGGTGATGGCGGCGTATTCCTCCGGCGACATCGGCGACAGCGGTGGAGGCGACTTCGGGGCAACCCTGTTCACGGAGGTGCCCACGCCCGCCCAGTCCGGCGTCGTGGTGGCCGGCGTGCCGTGCATGGCCACGGAGCCCACGCCCGGCGCCAGCGAGTCCAGCCGCTTGGCGTGGAATTCAATCTGGAACTCCACGTTGGCGATGTCTCGCTGGAGCGCCGCGCGCTCGGCGACGGTGGCAGCGGTGGGCTTGCCGCTCATGCCCGCGATGCTGTCGTCGATGCGCTTCTGCGCCGCCTCCAGGCCACCCAGGATGTTCTTGAGCTTCTGCACCTCCAGCTTGGACTCGAAGCCCTGCGTGCCGTAGCCCGGCGTGCTCGTGAGGGCCTGCTGGACGCGGTCCTTGAGCTGGCGGATCTGCCCGGTGGGCCCCTCGTACTTCTGGAGCAGGCGCGCCGTCTCCTGGTGCGCGGCGATGTCCGCGGGCGTGGCGTGCGGCCCCGCCTCGATGCGCACCTGGCCGTTGTCGTAGCGCACCTTCGTGGTGTTGCCCGGCAGGTCCGGGTTGTGAATCACCGGGATTTCGCGCGGCTTGAGCAGCTCCGCGCCCTTCGCCATGCCGCCGCTGACGACACCGCCCGTCACCGCGCCCACGGTGCCGTCCGTCACCGCGCGGGTGGCCACGCGGCCCACGCCCGTGAGCGCGCCGTCCTTCCACGTCTCGGACTGGGTGGCCGCGTCCATGGCGCCACCGGCCGCGCCGCCGTAGGCACCTTCCTTGATGCCCTGCTTGATGGCGGTGCGCACGGTGCCCTCCGCGGTCTCCCGCACGGTCGTGCGGACCGCGGCCTCCGTGGCCTGGGTGGCCGCCACGCGCGTGCCACCCGAGGCGAGAGAAGCGCCCTTGCCCACGGGAATCACCGCCGTGCCGCCCTCCACGGCGCCGATGAGCGCCTGGCGGCTCAGGTCCTGCGCCCCGGCGGCGTCGCCCTGGATGGCGGCGTACGTCACCGCGCGCGTGGTGGCGCCCAGCGCCGCGTACCCGGCGACGGCCAGGGGCGTGGCCGCGCCGCCCGTCGCGATGACGGCCGCGGTGGTCGCGGCGACCACGGCCACGGTGGCCGTGGTCTCCGCCAGCGAGTCCTTGGCGGACTGGAGCGCCTTCACGTCCTCCGTGGCGTAGCCCGTCAGCGTATTCGCGCGCTGGGTGTCACCCGTCGCGATGGCCTGGTCGGCGCGGCCCAGGTTGCGGTTGAGGATGTCGTTGTCCGACTCGCCCTTGGTGAGGTGCTGGATGCCGTCCAGCAGGTTCACGCCGAAGCCGGACTCGTTCGACTGGACCTCGCGCAGCCGCCGCACGCGCTCCTGCGCGGCGTTGGGGTCGTTGGGGTCGATGGCGCCCAGGTCGTAGTCCTGCTTGAGCAGCTCCAGCTCGTCGCGGCCGTCCAGCTCGCCGTCCAGCTCCGCGCGCAGGTCCTTGCCGTACTTCTGCTGGTAGGCGGCGGCGATGGAGTCCAGCTCCGCCTTGGACTTGCCGCCCAGCTCGGAGCGGATGGCGTCCTCATCCGTGCCCATGCCGTCCATGGCCAGGAACAGCCGCTCCGCGGAGGCCTCCGCCTGCCCCTTCGCGTCGTCCGCGGCGGGCGGGTTGAGCATGCGCAGCGTGACGTCCCGGTCGCCGCCGTCCCACGTGCGCACCTGGGCGTCCAGCGACTGGCCCGTCTGCTTCTGGTACTCGGCCTTGATGGCGTTGATCTGATCCGGCGTCTTGCCCTGGAGGATGTCGCGCACGCCGCTCTCGTCCGCGCCGAAGAAGCCGCCCAGGGCCTCGCGCAGCCGGGCCGCGTCCGCCTGGGCCGGGTTGTCCTGCATCAGGCCTACGGCGCGGTCGTACTCCTCGGTGGACAGCTCGTCCTTGAGCTTCGCCTTCAGGCCCTCGTCCTGGGCGAGGATGGCGCGCTGCTCCGGCGTGGCCCGCTCCAGGCGCTCGAAGATGCGGCCCTCGTCGGTGCCCCAGCCGGCCATGTCCTCTTCCAGGCCGGCCTTGAGCGCCTGGGTCTCCAGCGCGGTGGCCTCCGCGGGCGTGGACGCCTGACCCGCGTTGAGCATGCTCCGGGCGCGCTCCAGCTGCGCGCCGTCCATCTCCCGGCCCATGCGGGCCAGCAGGACGTCCTCGGGCTTCTGGCCCGCCGGGGTGCCGCCGTTCATGTCCGCGTACTGCTGCGCGATGGCGTGGCGCTCCGCGGGCGAGCGCTTCTCCAGGATCTTCAGCATGTCCTCGTTGGAGCCGAAGAGGCCGTCCATCTCGGACTGGAGGTTGACCGCGTCGCTCTTCGCGCCGTTGCCCTGGAGCAGGCCTTCCGCGCGCCGCAGGTCGGAGCCACCCAGCTCGTCCCGGATCTTCTCATCCAGGTTCTTGCCGTAGTGGTCCTGGTAGCTCTGGCGGATCATCGCGATCTGCTCGGGCGTCTTGCCCTCGAGCGTCGAGAAGATCTTGTCCTCGTCGGTGCCCCACCCGGTCATGCCGCCGTCCATGGCCTCGCGCAGGGCGCTGGCGTCCTTGTCCGCCTGGGCCTGCGTGTACGAAGGCGCGGCCGGGGCGGGAGCCTGCGGGGCGGGCGCGGGCGGTGCCGGCGGGCCGACGACGGTGTTGCGCGTCGTCGCGACGTTCGCGGGCGGGGTGGGCGTCCCCAGCGACGGGCCGGTCCGGGCCTGGGGGCTCTCGAAGCTGGAGCGGTCGCGCGGCGCGGGCCTGGGGGCGGGAGGCGGCGGTGGCGGAGGAGGGGGCTTTGGGGCCGGCGGCTGCTGCGGGAGCGTGCGCGGAAGGCCGTTGTTACGAGGTCCGTCGATCGCCATCGTATGTCTCCGAAGACTGCTCTGCCCTCGGTGGGTCCAATACTGGCGCCCTGGAACCGCGGCGTCCCCCGCCACCGGGTGCAATCCTTTTCCCTATTATCGCATCAACCCGCGACGGGTTGCCTGTGGACCCGGACGGACCGGAATTATAGGTAGGCATTGGCCTACACTGTGCGGGTGGCGCGCAGACGGGGCGGGGTGAAGGACAGCTCACGGACCTGGAGCCGGGAGGTGGTGAAGCCGTCGAAGCGCTTGGGGGCGTCCGGCGTGCCGGCGCGGACGGCGACGTGGGACTCCACGTCCATCTCCAGGCGGACGGGCCACAGCCGGTCCAGGGAGAGCAGGCAGCCGCCGTGGCCCTTCGCCTCGGTGTGCATGGAGGCTTCGCCTTTGACTCCCGGAGGCGGGCGGAGCGAGGCGGGGACGGGCTGGGGCGTGCGCGGCGTCTCCATCTGGAGGCGCAGGCCCACGGACTGGCCCTCCAGGCTGCGCAGCTCCACGCGTGTGTTCGCGCCGGTGAGGGCGCCGCTTCCCGCGCCCTTCTCCTCCCAGCGGGCCCCGACGCCCACGGGTTCGGCGGGCAGGAAGGTGCCCAGGTCCTTGAGCAGTCCGGCCATCTGCTGCATCTGGCCTCGCACGGGCGCGGCGAGGTCCGCGGGCAACTTCCACTCGAAGCCGCTGGAGCGGCCGTTGGGGGCCACCTGGCCTTCGCCCTTCAGGCCGGGCAGGGGAGCCAGCTGCGCGCGGGCCGCCTCCACGGTGCGCACGGGCGTGCGCGCGGCGACGAGCAGGTCCACCTCCTCCAGCGTGAAGCGGTAGCGCGCGCTGCCATCCGGGAGCACGCGCAAGACCTCCACGGCCATCACCATTTGCACCCCCGGCATCGCGGGGCCGGGCTTGCTGCGGCCCGCGTCGCGAAGCGTGGTGGTGGTCTCCGACCGCATGCCGATGCGCTGCACCCCGCCGAACAGGGGGCGCAGCAGGAGGGGCTTCTGGGGGGCCTGACCGCGATGCAGGACGTGCATGGACCGCGACTCTAGCCCCGCCGCGCCGCTTGTGAATCCGGGCGCGGTCCGGGGCCGCGGCGGTGGACGCTGGGCACGGGGAGGGGACCGCCGGTGTCTGCGATTGCGCCCGGGCCACTGTGCCCGTCGTGAAACACCGGGACTGTGTTGCCTTTGGATAGAGGAGATTCCAGGCAAGGTCAGACAGTCCTGTCTCAGCCCGCGAGGGTGTTTTTTCCCAGGCCGCGAGAACGTACGCCCGAGGGGTAAAACACGTCGCGGAGACGGAATTGATTGTTTATAGACGTGCCGCCCAGGCCCGTCTGGAGGCAGCACTGAAGCACTCGCACCATAAGATCCTTCCAACTCACTCGGTGTATTGGTTCCTGGCGGGCCTGGCTTTGCTCTACGTTGAGGCGGCGGCGCTCCTGGATCCCCTGGGCGTGCCCCTGCTTCCGCACCAGATGGTCCAGGACGTGCTCCGGAGCGGGTTCGGCTTCTACCTGCTCCTCTTGGGCATCCCCTGCTGCATCTGGGTCCTGGGCTGGCGGGCCCGCGACGTCTTCGCGTGGCTGATGGCGCCGCCCACCCTGACGGTGGATGACGAAGGCCTGCGCGCGGCCGGCATGCGGATCCGCTGGCGGGACGTGCGGGAGATCAGCGAACAGCACGCGAACGACCGCCTCATCCTGCGCCACACGGGCGGAACGCTGCGGCTGCGGCTGGACCTGTGGAGCGACCCGGATGTCCTGCACGAGGCGGTGCTGGAGCAGGTCGTGTCGCGCCTGTTGGAGCGCGTGAACCACCAGGTCTCCGCGGGGAAGCCGGTGCGCTTCGGGCCGCTCGTCCTGGGCGAGGCGGGGCTCATCCACCGGGGAAAGCTCTGGCGCTGGGACGACATCGAGAGCATCCGCCTCCAGGACGAGGTGGACCAGGGCTACGCGTCCCGCGACCTGGTCATCGTCGCCCAGGGCAGGACCCGGAAGTTCGACGAAGCGAAGGTCATCAACGCGCCAGTCCTGCTGGCCTATCTGTCAGGCCGGCTGGCCGGCTGACGCACCCACGGACATCCCGACATGGAAATCTACCGCTCCCCCCAGTCCAAGAAGCAGGCGGAAAAGCCGCGCGCCATCTACTACTCGAAGGGCAAGCTCATCGCGGGCGTGGTCATCTGGATTGTGGCCACGGGCCTCTTCGGCGTGCTCACCGTGCGGGCGCTCCCGGTGAGCAACATCTGGATCGCCGTCGCGTTGATCACCCTGGCCTCGGCCTGGATGCTCTTCAACTGCGTGCGGGGGCTGGGGAAGCTGGACAGACCCGTGCTGCTCATCGGCCGGGACGGCATCCGCTTCCCGGATGGCGTGCTCATCGCCTGGGGGGACATGGCGGAGAACGTCTACCTCGACCAGTCCTACATGGGCCTGCCGGTCATCAAGATGGTGCAGATCAAGACCACGCTGGCGAAGCCCCGCGTCAAGAAGATGCGGGTCTCCGCGCTCGCCATGGACAGCGACGAGTACATGGCGCTCTGCGACAGCTACAGCCAGGGCGGCGGGGTTCCCGCCGCGCGCTGACGGAAGCCCGTACGCGCTTCAGCGCAGTGGGGGGCGCAGCACGAGCACGGGCCGGCGGCTCAGGCCGAGCACCTTGCGCGCCACCGACCCGAGCAGGGCTTCCCTCACGCCTCCGTGGCCGCGCGAGCCCAGGCAGAGCAGCTCCGCGTCCATCCGCTCCGCGGCCTGCACGAGCGCGAGCGCCACGTCCTCGCCGTGGAGGACCTCCAGCCGCGTGGTGACCTCCCGGGCCTCCAGTCCCCTCGGCACGCGCTCCAGCAGGCGCTGCTTCAGGTCGCGGTGGAGCTCCGCGCCGGCGCGCTCGGGAATCACCGTCACCAGGTGCACCTCCGCGCCCGCGGGCGCCAGCGCGAAGGCGAAGGGGATGGTCTCGTCCGCGAGCGGCGACAGGTCCGTGGCCACCAGCAGCCGCCGCACCTGGGGCAGCGGCACCTCGCCCCGGGAGGCCGCGGGGCTCACCGGCACCACGGCCGCCGACATGGGCGCGAGCCGCAGGGCGTGGTGCGCCACCGAGGCCAGGTTGCCCAGGGCGTTGTGCGGGTGCGTGCCCACCACGAGCAGGTCCACCTCCTGCTCCCGGGCCAGGTCCACCAGGTGGTCCGCGGCGCGGCCCACCGCCATGCGCAGGTGCACGCGCGGCGCGACGCCCTGGCCCGTTTCCGCCAGCGCCGCCACCTCGCGGTGGAGCACCGCCTCGATGCGGGGCGCCACCTCATCCAGGTTCATGGGGGTGGGCAGTCCCAGGCGCCGGCACTGCTCGAAGGCGTAATAGACATGCCCCGCCAGCAGCTCGAGGGGGCCATCCGCGCCCAGCTCCTCCAGCCAGCGCCGGGCGGCCTCGCTGCCCCGTGAGCGGTCCACCCCGAACATCACCCGCAGGGGCCGCGCACCCGTGAGCCAGGCCTCGAAGGGGGCGGCGTCACGCACCCGCAGGAGCGGCACGGCGCAGTTGCTCGCGATGCGCTCCAGGCTGACGCCCGAACCCAGGGCGGCGGGTTCCTCGCGGGGCGTGCCCACCACCAGCAGCCGCGCCTCTTTCGCGTCGCAGAAGACGGCCAGGGCCCGCGAGGAGCCGCTCTCCAGCAGGGAGGACTCCACCCGCGCCCCCAGCGGCTCCAGCCGCCGGGTCTCCTCGCGCAGCAGCGCCCGCAGGCCTTCGCGCACGGGCTCGGCCGCGACCCGGAGCTGATCCGGGTGGACCTGGTGGACGAGCCAGAGCGGCAGACCCCGGCGGGCGGCGATTCGCGCGGCCACCTCCGCGGCCTGACGGGAACCTTCGGAGAGGTCGGTTGCGCAGAGGATGGCCATGGCTGGGCTCCGGACGGGGGGAAGGCGCCGCACCGGGGCGTTCCGGTGGGTGGACTCGCGCTGGGAGCGCGCCCCGCTGTGGCTTCCAGGCCTCTTCAGGATGCGTGCCGTCCCCGCCCCACCTGCGTCCCCGGCCCGGCCCGCGCAAGGGTTGCGGCGCCTGGAGGCACGGGCGCAAAAGCTGCGCGTCCCGGGGGCCCCGGCCCGCGTCCACCTTCGCGGCATGGGCTTCGCAACCCGGCGGGGCATCCCCTGGCGCAGGAGCGACCCGAGATGAGCCTCCCTGGTTGGCTGGACCCCGAGCGTGGCCACCGCGTGGCGCGCCGTGGCGAGCGGGCGGTGTCGCGATGAGCGCGGCGAATACCGGGGCGGCGGTGGCGGTGGCGCCGGAGCCGCGCTGGGGCCTGACCCAGCGGGAGGCCGAGGCGCGCCTGGTCCGGCACGGGCCCAACACCCTCACGCGCGAGCAGCCCCGCTCCGCGTGGCTCTTCCTGGGCCGCCAGTTCCGCTCCGGCATGGTGTGGCTGCTGCTGGGCGCGTGCGGCGTGGCGGCGCTCCTGGGCGAGGGCGCGGACGCGGTGGCCATCGCCACCATCGTGGTGCTCAACGCGCTGGTGGGCTTCCTCCAGGAGTACCGCGCGGACCGCGCCGTGCTGGCGCTGCGCGCGCTCACCGCTCCCAGCGCGCGGGTGCTGCGCGGTGGCGTGAGCGCCGTGATTCCGGCGTCCCAGGTGGTGCCGGGGGACGCGCTGGTGCTGGAGGCGGGGGACGTGGTGGCGGCGGACGCGCGGCTGCTGTCGGCGCATGCGCTGCTCACGCTGGAGGCGGCGCTCACCGGGGAGAGCACGCCGGTGGACAAGCAGGTGGGCGCGCTGCCGGACTCCACCCCGCTGGCGGAGCGCAAGGACCGCGTCTTCATGGGGACCTCCGTGGCGGCGGGCACGGCGGTGGCGGAGGTGACGGGCACCGGCATGGACACGGAGCTGGGCCGCATCGCGCACCTGGTGCGCACGGCGCAGGAGCCCCAGACGCCGCTGCAACAGCGCCTGGAGGGCGTCACCCGCATGCTGCTGGTGCTGTGCGTGGCCGTGGGCGCGCTGGTGGCGGGCCTGGGGCTGGCGCGAGGGCAGGCGGGGGTGGAGCTGTTGCTCGCGGCGGTGGCGCTCGCGGTCGCGGCGGTGCCGGAGGGCCTGCCCACGGTGGTGACGCTCGCGCTCGCCGTGGGTGTGCAGCGCATGGTGAAGGGGCACGTGCTCGTGCGGCGGATGCAGGCGGTGGAGGCGCTGGGGGCCGCCACGGTCATCTGCACGGACAAGACGGGCACGCTCACCCAGGGAATCATGGAGGTGCGCGAGCTGTGGCCCCCGGAGTCCGCGCAGCGCGTGCTGGAGGTGGCGGCGGCGTGCTGCGACGCGGAGCTGGGGCAGGGGCAGGGGCCCGGCGCGGGGGACCCCACGGAGCTGGCGCTGCTCGCGGCGGCGCGGGCCAGGGGCGTGGAGCGTTCCGACGTGGAGCGCGAGCGCCCCCGGGTGTCGGAGCAGCCCTTTGATTCGGACCGGCGGCGCATGAGCGTCTTGCGTTCGGACGGCGTGCTCTCCGTGAAGGGCGCGCTGGAGGCGCTCCTCCCGCTGTGCCGGCAGGTGCCTCCGGGCGTGGCGGAGGCCCTGGCCTCGCTGGCGGGGCGCGCCCTGCGCGTGCTGGCCGTGGCGGAGGGGCGGGGCCCTGACGAGCGGGACCTCACGCTGGTGGGGCTGGTGGGGCTCGCGGATCCGCCCCGGCCCGAAGCGGTGGAGGCCGTGCGCGCGGCGCGCGAGGCCGGGGTGCGCACGGTGATGATCACCGGCGACCACCCCGCCACGGCCCTGGCCATCGCGAAGGAGCTGGGCCTCTTGCGCGAGGGTGAAGCGCCCGAGGGCATCGTGCACGCGCGGGCGACCGCGGAGCAGAAGCTCCACATCGTGCGCGGGTGGAAGGCGCGCGGAGAGGTCGTCGCCATGACGGGAGATGGCGTGAACGACGCGCCCGCGCTGCGCGAGGCGCACATCGGCATCGCCATGGGCCGCACCGGCGCGGAGGTCACCCGCGAGGCGTCCGACCTCATCCTCACGGACGACAACTTCGCGAGCATCGTTGCGGCCGTGCGCGAGGGGCGCGGCATCTACGAGAACATCCGCAAGACGCTCGTCTACCTGCTGGCGGGCAACGCCGGCGAGCTGGTGCTGATGCTCGGCGCGTCGCTGCTGGGGCTGCCCCTGCCGCTCCTGCCCCTGCACCTGCTCTGGGTGAACCTCGTCACCGACGGACTGCCGGCCCTGGCGCTGGTCATGGACCCCGCCCCTCCGGACGTCATGCGGCGGCCGCCGCGGCGGCCGGAGGAGCCCATGCTGGGCCGGCGGGAGTGGACGGCGGTGCTGGCCACGGGCCTGCTGGACGCAGCTGTCTCGCTGGGCACCTTCCTCTGGAGCCTCCAGCACCTGCCGGTGGAGGAGGCGCGCACCCTGACCTTCACCGTGCTGGTGTGCTGCCAGGTGCTGCGGTCCTTCGCCGCGCGCAGCGTGGGGTTGCTCCACTGGGAGGTGGGCGCCTTCGACAACCGGCCGCTGCTCGCGGTGGCGGCCCTCACCCTGGCGCTGCAGGTCGCCCTTCCGGAGGTGCCCGCGCTCGCCGCGTTCTTCTCGCTGGTGCCGCTGGATGCCACGCACCTCGCGCTCGCCCTGGGGCTGGGGTTCATCCCGGTGAGCGTGCTGGAGCTGCGCAAGCTGCTGCTGCGCGGGATGGCGCGGGCCCGTGCGCGCGCCCCCCTTGGCGGTTGACGCGGCGGCCGGGCCGGGCCTTCAGCGCGGGAGCACCTGCTCCGCCCGGACCTCCGTCGCCTCCAGGGGCTCGCCCCGCTCGAAGCGGCGGATGCTTTCGAGCGTGGTGCGGGCGATGGCGCCCAGGGCTTCCCGGGTGAGGAAGCCCTGGTGCGCGGTGATGAGCACGTTGGGGAAGGTGAGCAGCCGCGCGAGCACGTCGTCCTGGAGCACCTGTCCGGAGAGGTCCTGGAAGAAGACGCCTTCCTCCTCCTCGTACACGTCCAGCCCGGCGGCCCCCAGGTGGCCTGACTTGAGCGCCGCCAGCAGGGCCTGGCTGTCGATGAGCGCCCCTCGGCCGGTGTTGATGAGCATCGCTCCGGGCTTCATCCGCGCGAGCGCCGCCGCGTCGATGAGGTGGCGCGTGCCGGGCGTGAGGGGCAGGTGCAGCGAGAGGATGTCCGCCCGGGCCAGGGCCTCCGGGAGCGCCACGGGCTCCAGGTGCAGCCGCCGCGCGTCCTCTTCCTTCAGCTGGGGATCCACCGCGAGCAGCCGGCAGCCGAAGCCGTGGAAGATGCGGGCGGTGGCGCGGCCGATGCGCCCCAGCCCCACCAGGGCCACCGTCTTGCCGTGCAGGTCGAACCCCACCAGCCCGTCCAGCGAGAAGTTCCACTCGCGCACCCGTGCGTAGGCGCGGTGCACCTTGCGGTTGAGCGCGAGCACGAGCGCCGCGGTGTGCTCGGCCACGGCCTCGGGTGAGTACTCGGGGACGCGCACGACGGTCATCCCCAGCCGGGCGGCCTCCGCCAGGTCCACGTGGTTGAAGCCCGCCGAGCGCAGCGCCACCAGCCGCGTGCCCCCTTGCGCCAGCGCCTGGAGGCAGGGGCCGTCCAGCCGGTCATTCACGAAGGAGCACACCCCGGGGAAGCCCGCCGCCAGTCCCACCGTCTGCGGCGTCAGGCGGGGCTCGAACCAGGTGAGCTCATGGCCGAACGCGGCGTTGGCCTCCTCGAAGGCGGTGCGGTCGAAGCGGTGGGTGTCGAAGAAGGCGATGCGCATGGGCGTGTCCCCTGGTGGCGCGCGAAGGCGGCCGTGAACTCCTCGCCAGACTCTGCATCCGCCATGCGCGGCGGGGACACCGGCCCGGGGGGCGGGGTGGGCGCAAGCGTTGCGCGGTGCACGGGGGCTTTCGTGCAACTCCTGCGGGGGGCGCCACTCATGGCCCGGGACAAGACTGGCATGCATCCTGTAGAGCAATGGGGGTGGGCCGCGCGCAGTGGGGGGCCCGGGACGCGATACGGGAGACGGAGGACGCTCGATGAATGCCACGCGTGAAGAGGCAGGCCAGAGGTTGCGCCAGCGGTGGCGGGCCTTGCTGGAGCTGAGGCGCAAGCACCGGGACCTGCTGCGTGAAGTCACCGGCGCCGGGGCCCCCGAGTGGGTGGACCGCGCGATGGCCCTGGAGGAGACGCGGCTGCTCGACGCGCTCGACGCTCGCGAGGCGCGAGCCCTGGAGGCGCTGGAGCGCGCGATGGAACACCTTCCGGCGGACGGCCTGCCCCGGTGCGAGGGCTGCGGCACCGTCATCGAGCCCGAGCGGCTCCAGGTCCTGCCCGCGGCCCGGTGCTGCCCCTGGTGCGCGGCGAGCGGACGATGAGTCCGTCTCCCAAGGCCCCGGTCGCCATCGGGTGGTTCGCGCTGGGGTACTTCGCCTGCTACCTGCCCTATAGCGCGCTGACGAAGGCGCTGAGCCTGGGCGCCCTGCCGGGGATGACCGCGGGGCTGCCGGGCTTCGTGCTGCTGCCCTCCACGGCGCTGGCCACGCTCGCGGGGATGTTCGCGTACCTGACGTGGAGCGGCGCCTTCCAGTACGCGGGGCGCCGGCGCTTCGGGCCGGTGAGCCTGCCCTGGCCGGGGCGCTGGACCTTCCTGTCGGGCCTGTGCACCACGGGCATCATCGCCACCACCACGCTGGCGTACACCTTCGACGGCACCTCCATCGTCTTCATGATGCTGCTGATGCGCGGCGGCGTGCTGGTGCTCGCGCCGCTGGTGGACGCGGTGAGCGGCCGGAGCGTCGCGTGGCCTTCCCGTGTGGCGCTGGGGGTGAGCCTTGCCGCGCTGCTCGTCGCGACGGGGCCGGGCGCGGATCCGCGCCTCTCCCTGGTGGCGGGGCTGGACTGGGCGGTGTACGTCTTCAGCTACTTCGTGCGGCTGCGCTTCATGAGCCGGCTGGCGAAGAACCACGTGCCCGGCGCGCGCGAGCGCTACTTCGTGGAGGAGCAGATGGTGGCCGCGCCCGCGCTCGTCGTCCTGCTCGCGCTGTGGGCCTTCGCGGGCGTGGGGGGCGCGGCGGCGCAGCTGCGCGAGGGCTTCACCGGGATGTTCACGCGGCCCACGCTGGCCGCGGAGCTGGCCGTGGGGCTCTTCTCCCAGGGCAGCGGCATCTTCGGGGGGCTGGTGCTGCTGGATGCGCGGGAGAACACCTTCACCGTGCCCATCAACCGCGCCTCCAGTGTGTTCGCGGGCGTGGGCGCGACGGCCGTGCTCTCGGCGTGGCTGGGGCTCCCCGGCGTGAGCGCCCGGGAGCTGGCGGGCGCCGCGCTGGTGACGGTGGCCGTCGCGGTGCTCGCGGCGCCGGGCGTGCTCGCGGCGCGGCGCAAGCGCTCCGCCTCCCTGTCACTTCCCCCGGCCTCCTGAAGCCCGCGCGGACGAGGACCTCATGCCCGGTGACTCCATCACGACCCTGGCGCTGCGGATGCTCCTGTCCCGCCGGAACGCGCTGCGTGCCTCGCGCGCGGGCGAGGCGGTGGCTGTCCGGCCGCCCATGCGGGGAGCGTGCCTCCCGCCGCGCGAGCTGGAGGAGGTGGAGGCGGCGCTCGAGCGCATCGAGCAGGGCCGCTTCGGCTGCTGCGAGCGGTGTGGGGGCGCCATTGGCCGGCAGCGGCTGCTCGCCGTCCCGGAGGCGCGCTGCTGCCTGACGTGCGCGGACGCGCGGGCCCGGGACGCGAACGCATGAATGCCCTGGATTCATGTCTGTTAAGCAGGGGCATGGCCCCAGAACGCATCCTGGTCGTGGATGACGAGGTGAACGCGCGGCGCGCCCTGGCCACCCTCCTCTCGGAGGAGGGGTACGAGGTGCGGGAGGCCGCGGACGGCGCGGAGGCGCTCGCCGCGCTCCCGGACTTCTCACCCGCGCTGGTGCTCACCGACGTGCGGATGCCGCGCATGGACGGAGTCACCCTGCTGCGCCGCGCGAAGGAGGACGGCAGCGACGCGGCCTTCGTGATGATGACGGCGTTCGCCACGGTGGAGGCGGCGGTGGAGGCCATGCGCCTGGGCGCGGAGAGCTACCTCACCAAGCCGCTGGACCTGAACGCCGTGCTCGTCGTGCTGGGCAAGGCGCTGGAGACACGCCGGCTGAAGCAGGAGGCGCGGCAGCTGCGGGAGCGGGTGGCGGAGCGCTTCCGCGTGGGCAACATCATCGGGGACGCGCCCGAGCTCCAGGGGGTCTATTCCCTCATCCATCAGGCGGCCCCCACGCGGGCCACGGTGCTCATCCTGGGGGAGAGCGGCACGGGCAAGGAGCTGGTGGCCCAGGCGCTGCACGAACTCAGCCCGCGCAAGGCGCGCCCCTTCGTGAAGGTGCACTGCGCGGCGCTCAGCGAGGGCCTGCTGGAGAGCGAGCTGTTCGGCCACGAGCGGGGGGCCTTCACAGGCGCAGTGGCGCGCAAGGAGGGCCGCTTCGAGCTGGCGGACGGGGGCACCCTGTTCCTGGACGAGATTGGCGAAATCTCCCCGGCCGTGCAGGTGAAGTTGCTGCGCGTGTTGCAGGGCCGCGAGTTCGAGCGCGTGGGCGGCACGCAGACGTTGAAGGTGGACGTGCGCATCGTGGCGGCCACCCACCGCGACCTGGAGGCGGAGGTGAAGGCGGGCCGCTTCCGCGAGGACCTCTACTACCGCCTCAACGTCGTGGCGGTGACGCTGCCGCCCCTGCGCCGGCGCAAGGCGGACATCCCCGCGTTGGTGAGCCACTTCATCGAGCGCTGCAACGCGGCCCATGGCAGGGCCGTGAAGGGGCTGGCGCCCGGCACCCTGGAGGCGCTGATGAGCCACGACTGGCCGGGCAACATCCGCGAGCTGGAGAACGTGGTGGAGCGCGCCGTGGTGCTCGCGCGGGGAGAGGAGCTCACGGCGGACGACCTGCCGCCCGTGCTGCGCGGCCCCCGCCCCAGCGCCGGGGGCGGCGACCGGCTCATCCCCGGCGCGACGCTCGCCGTCATCGAACGTGAGGCCATCCTCCGCACGCTGGAGATGGTGCAGGGCTCCACCACGCGCGCCGCGGAGGTGCTGGGCATCAGCGTGCGGAAGATCCAATACAAGCTCAAGGAATACGGCGGCGGAGGCCCCGGCCCGGACGAGGAGCCGGCCGTGTCGTAGGCCCCGCGCGCAAGGAAGGGACTCGCCATGGAAGCCGGACCTGGAGGCGTGACGGAGGACATCCTGGAGGAGCTCCAGCGCTACGTGGGCTTCTCCGCCAGCGACGGGGAGGCCCTGCGGGAGCTGCACCCCATCGCCTGCGCGCACTTCGAGCGCATCGCGGACGTCTTCTACCGGCGCATCCTCGAACACCCGGGGGCGCGCAAGGCGCTGGAGGGAGGCGAGAGCCAGGTGGGCCACCTGAAGGTGACCCTCCAGGACTGGATGGGGTCGCTGCTCCTGGGGCCGTGGGACGCGGCCTGGTTCGAGCGCCGCTGCCGCATCGGACGGGTGCACGTGCGCATCCACCTGCCGCAGCACTACATGTTCGGCGCCATGAACCTGCTGCGCCAGGAACTGACGGCGGTGATGGAGGAGGCGCTGCGCGACGACTCCGCCCGGGCCGCCCGCCTGGGCCGGGCGCTGGGGAAGATCCTCGACCTGGAGCTCGCCATCATGCTGCACACCTACCGCGAGGACCTGCTGGCCCAGGCGGCCCGGGCCGAGCGGCTGGCGACCTTCGGGCAGCTCGTGGGCTCCATCGGCCACGAGCTGCGCAACCCCCTGGGCGTCATCGAGACATCGCTCTTCATCCTCAAGGGCCGCCTCGCGGCGACGGAGGACGCGCGCGTGGCCAAGCACCTGGACCGCATCGGGGAACAGGTGGGGGTCGCCAACCACATCGTCACCAGCCTGCTGGACATGATCCGCTCCCGCCCGCTGGTCCGCGCGCCGCTGCGGCTCACGGAGGTCTGGACCTCCGCGCGGAAGGCCGTCGCGCCGCCCCCTCATGTGCGCGTGCGCGAGGAGGGCCTGGAGGCCCTGCCCCCGCTGGAAGGGGACGCGGTGCAGCTGCGCCAGGTCTTCGTGAACCTGCTGCAGAACGCGGTGCAGGCCCTGGGCGAGCGCGAAGGCGAGGTGCGGCTGACGGCGGACGTCCCGGAAGAAGCCGGGGCGCGGCGGGTCCGGCTGGTGCTGGAGGACAGCGGCCCGGGCCTGGACCCGGCCATCCGCGCGCGCGTCTTCGAGCCGCTGATGACCACGAAGGCGCGCGGGCTGGGGCTGGGCCTGGCGCTGGTGCGGCGCATCCTCGAACGGCATGGCGGCGGCATCGCGTACGCTCCCTCCGGAGCCGGGCCGGGAGGGGCCCGCTTCGTGGTGGAGCTTCCCCTGACGCTGGAGCCTTCCTGATGGGCCGCTTCCTGTTGGTGGATGACAACCGGGCCTTCGCGGAGAACCTGGCGGAAATCCTGGAGGACGAAGGCCACTCGGCCACCGTGGTGGACGGGGGCGAGGCCGCGCTCCAGGCCGCGCGCGAGGTGCGCTACGACGTGCTCATCACCGACATGCGCATGGCCGGGATGAGTGGCGCCGCGCTGGTGCACCACCTGCGCCAGCGGGACCCGGGGCTCGCGGCCATCATCGTCACCGCGCACCCCGGCGAGGCCGAGCTCGCGCGAGCGCGCGCGGAGGGCGTGCTCGCGGTGCTGCCCAAGCCGGTGCCGGTGCCCGCGCTGATGAAGCTGCTCACGCGGGCCCGCCGCGACGGGCTCGTCGTGCTGGTGGAGGACGACGCCCACCTCGCGGACAACCTCACGGAGGTGCTGCGCGAGCGCGGCTTCACGGCCGTGGTCGCGCGCTCGGTGCCGGACGTGGTGGGGCTGGAGTCCGTCCACCCCTTCGCGGCGCTCGTGGACCTGCGCGTGCCGGGCGGCCCCGACGGCGAGGCGCTGCGCCGCGTGCGGGAGCGCTTCCCTGGCACCACCCCCTTCGTCGTCACGGCCTACCCGGAGGCGCTGCCCGCGGACTTCGAGGGCCGGCTGGTCCGAAAGCCCTTCGACACCGGGGCGCTGCTCGCCGCGCTGGAGCACGTGCACGGAGAGCGCGCGTGACGGGGAGCGCGGGGGAGCGGCCCCGGGTGCTGGTGGTGGATGACAACGCGGCGTTCCTGGACAACATGAAGGAGCTGCTGGAGGACCAGGGCTACGTCGTCTCCAGTGCGACGAGCTGCGCGGGGGCGCTGGAGCGGGCGCAGGCGGGCTTCGACGTGGCGCTGGTGGACGTCCGGCTGCCGGACGGAGAGGGCTCGTGGCTCGCCCCCCGGCTCAAGGCGCTGGTGCCGGACGGAGAGGTGGTGCTGCTCACGGGCCTGGGCATGCTGGAGGCGGCGGTGGCCGCGGTGCACGCGGGCGCGTGCGCGTACCTCCTCAAGCCCTGCGCCACGCCGGAGCTGCTGGTGACCCTGGAGCAGGCGCTGCGCCAGGTGCGGCTGCACCGCGAGAAGCAGGCGCTGTCCCGGCGCGCGCAGGTGTCGGAGAAGCTGGCCGCGGTGGGCACGCTGACCGCGGGCCTGACGCATGAAATCCGCAACCCCCTCAACGCCGCTGGCCTGCAGCTCACCGTCCTGGAGCGGCGGGTGCGCAGGCTGGAGGAGGCCGTGCAGGGGCCGCTCCTGGAGCCGCTGCTGCTGGTGCGGGATGAAATCCGCCGCCTGGACCACATCCTGGAGGACTTCCTCCAGTTCGCCCGTCCCCGCGAGTTCAGGTCGGACGCCGTGGCGGTGGCGCCGCTGTTCGAGCGGGTGGGCAGCCTCCTGACGTGGCAGGCCGAGCAGCGCGGCGTGACGCTGGAGGTGGAGCCGCCGGGCGCGTTGGAGGTGTGGGGGGAGGAGGAGCGGCTGCGGCAGGTGCTGCTGAACCTGGCGCTCAACGCGCTGGAGGCGACGCCGCCGGGTGGCCGCGTGCGCTTCAGCGCGAGCGCGCAAAGAGAAGAGGTGGCGCTCTTCGTGGACGACAGCGGGCCGGGCGTGCCGGTGCAGTCGCGGGGGAGGCTCTTCGAGCCCTTCTTCACGACGAAGGCGAGCGGCAGCGGGCTGGGGCTCTCCATCGTGCACGCCATCGTCACCCAGCACGGCGGCACCCTCCAGGTGGAGGATGGCCCGCTGGGCGGCGCGCGCCTCACCGTGCACCTGCCCGGAGCACCGGGGACCGTCGCGCGCTGACGTGGCTCAGGGGGCGGCCGGCTCGGGCGTCACGCCGACGGTCCGCGTCTTGCCGTCCTTGTCCACCTCCAGCTTGATGCGCGGGTTGCCCTGGGCGTCGTGGACCACGATGCTCGCCACGCCATCCACCACGCCCATCGTGATGCGCTCCTTCCAGTCATGCCGGAAGGTGATGCTGGGCTGTCCCTCGATGAGGCTCATGCACATGGCCTCGTAGCCCGCCTCGCTGTCGAAGCAGAGCCCACGGAAGCCAATGGAGTCGATCATCCCCAGCCCTCCAATCTCCTGCCCCGATGGGCTCAGGAACTGGATGCCGTAGGCGGTGACGGCGCGCTTCAGGCCCTGGGGGTCGGGCATCGGCGCCGCGATGCGCACGCGCGTCTGGCCGTGCTCGTCGACGATGTTCAGCTCCCGGACGGAGAGGGACTCCACGGGGCTGGCGGCGCTGGAGCACGCGCCGAGCAGCAGGCATCCGGACGACAGCCCGGCCAACACGAACGAGGGGATGTGGGTAGGGGGCATGGCGGGGCATCTTGCACCGGTCCCCTGGTCCGTTGCTCCATGCCTCCACGGCCCCTCGGTCATGGACGCGTCATGACGGGGGCCTGAAAAACCGCAAGGCGCATCAAGCCCCCGGTCTGGAGCGCGCGTAGGTTTCGTCGCGTGAAGGCAGCGACCCAATCGTTCTACGCGGCGGCCGTCCAACGGACCGTCGACCGCATCGTCCACCAGCTCGATGAAGCGCTGGACCTGACCGCCCTCGCGAAGGAGGCGGCGCTCTCACCGTTCCATTTCCACCGCGTCTTCCGGGGCATGGTGGGAGAGACGCCGCTGGAGCTGCACCGGCGCCTGCGCATGGAGCGGGCGGCCCTCCAGCTGCTCCAGGGCGATGAGGGCGTGACGGCCATCGCCTTCGAGGCGGGCTACGACACCCACGAAGCCTTCACCCGGGCCTTCCGCGCCGCGTATGGCGTTCCGCCCTCGGAGTTCCGCCGGAGCCCGGCCGGTGCCGGGCAGGACTGCGTGCGCCCACGCCAGACCTGGCTCACGTCGCGCTCTGGCATCCATTTCCAACCGGAAGCGCCCAGGAACGCATGGGCCTTCCCCATTCCCGGAGGTCACACCATGGACGTGGTTCTCAAGGAGTTGCCGGCGCTGCGTTTGGCGACGGTGCCCCATGTCGGGGCCTATTCGCGCATCTCGGAGGCGTTCCAGAAGCTGGGCCAGCTCGCCGGAGCGGCGGGCCTGCTGCGGCACGCGGGGGGCACGATGCTCGCCGTGTACCACGACGAGCCGGAGTCCACGCCGCAGGACCAGCTGCGCTCGGAGGCCGCCGTCGTCATTCCCGACGATGCCGTCCTGCCGGAGGTCCTGGGCGAGCGGCGGCTTCCGGCGGGGCGCTACGCGTCCACGGTGCACGTGGGGCCCTACACGGAGCTGGGGGATGCATGGGCCCGGTTGATGGGCCAGTGGCTGCCGGACAGCGGCCACCGGGTGGGGGAGGGCGTGAGCTTCGAAATCTACCGGAACAACCCGATGCAGGTGCCTCCGGCGGAGCTGCGCACGGAGCTGTACGTGCCGCTCGCGTGAACTACGCGGGCAGCGAGCCCTGGCCGGTGGCCAGCGTGTTCATGAAGGACTTCACCTTCTGCACGTAGGTGGCGTCGCCGGTGCCGGCGGGGATGGCGTCCGGGTTGCTCTTGTCCACGCCGTTGGGGCCGGAGTTGTAGGCGCGCAGGGCCAGGTCATCGCTGCCGAACTGCGCCTTCATGTCCTTCATGTAGAAGGCGCCCGCCAGGATGTTGGTCTCCGGGTCGGAGAGGTTCTTGCCCTGGAGCTCCGGGTGCTTCGCCTGCAGCTCCCCGTAGGTGTTGGGGTTGACCTGCATCAGGCCCGTGTCCGTCAGGCCGTTGCCGCCGTTGGTGGAGACGGCCTCCAGGTTGCCGCGCGACTCCTGCCAGATTTGCGCGGCCAGCATCTCCGCCGGCATGCCCGTCTTGGCGGAGGCGGACTCGATGGCGCTCCGGAACTTCTCCAGCCCCGGGGGCAGGTTGCCGCCCAGCTTCGTGCCGCCGCTCGAGGACGAAGCCGAGGGCCCCACGACGCCCGTGTTGCCATTGGACGCCTGGGACTGCGACGCCGCCGGCCCCACCACGCCGGTGTTGCCGTTGAGCGCCACGGGAGGACGCGCCGAGTCCTGCGGCGTGAAGCTGCTGTCGGAGAAGGGCTGCGAACCCGTGCCGCACTTCCCTCCCGAGGCGCCCTGCGCACCCTGCGCTGCGCCCGGCACGGCCTGCGCCACCAGCTGCACGATGGACGTCAGCGCGGACAGCGTGTCCTGGAGCAGCTTGCCCAGCTCCGCGCCCTTGCCGGAGCCGATGTCGAAGCCGTCCTTCTGGAATGCCGCGAGCCCCGGCGAGCCCGGCTTCTGGGCGGAGGAGAACCCGTCCACGCCACCCGGGCGACCCGCGAGGCGGGGAGAGGCTGCGTCCTGCACCGGCGTGCGGGACACGGAAGCGGAGGGGCTGCGGAGGGGCGAGATGGCCATGGCGGGGGACCTCGAAAGGGATTGGGTTTCGGTGAAGCGATGCAGGACCCCATAGCAGCCGGTGTGCCAGCCCCCATGGACCGGGCGGGCGCGGACAACCCATGGATTTCACGGGCAACGCGCAGGGGCGCTGGAGCCCGTGTGGGGCCCGGACCTGGTGACTCCCGTCACCGGCCCGATGCCCTCCGTCATCAGCCGAACCCACCGTCACGCGTGGAATGACAGCGGGCAGCGCGTCGTGCAGAACGCTCCCATGGCCGACATCACCCACCGCACCGTCCGGACGAATGGCATCCACCTGCACCTCACCGAGGCCGGCCAGGGCCCGCTGGTGCTGCTCCTCCATGGCTGGCCGGAGTCCGGGTACTCGTGGCGCCACCAGCTCCGGGCGCTCGCGGACGCCGGCTATCACGCGGTCGCGCCCGACGTTCGCGGCTACGGCCAGAGCGACCGGCCCGAACCCATCGAGGCCTACAGCATGAAGCAGCTGATGGCGGACTTCGTGGGCCTGCTCGATGCGCTGGGGGAGAAGACCGCGGTGGTGGTGGGCCACGACTGGGGCGCGGCGATGGCGTGGAGCTGCGCCGCGCTGCACCCGGACCGCTTCCGCGCCGTCGTGGGCATGAGCGTGCCGCACCTGGGCCGCACGCCCATGCCGCCGACCCAGCTCTTCCGGCACGTGTTCGGGGACAAGTGGTTCTACATCCTCTACTTCCAGGAGCCGGGCATCGCCGAGGCGGAGCTCGAAGCGGACATCCCGAGGACGCTCCGCATCACCCTGGGCGGCGCCCCCGGCTTCGACACGCAGGCCGAGGCCGTGAAGTCGCGCCGCCAGGGCGACGGCTTCCTCACCGGTCTCCAGGTGCCGGAGCCGCTGCCCGCGTGGCTCACGGAGGCGGACGTCGCGCACTTCGCGAAGGAGCTTACGCACAGCGGCTTTCGCGGCGGGCTCAATCGCTACCGCAACATGGACCGCGACTGGGAGGAGCTGCCCGAGCTGGCGACGGCCCTCATCCCGCAGCCCGCCCTCTTCATCACCGGGGAGAAGGACCCGGCCCGCGCCTTCGCTCCGCTGGACGCCATGAAGGCCCTGGTGCCGCGGCTCCAGGACGTGCTCGTCATTCCAGGCGCGGGCCACTGGATCCAACAGGAGCGCCCCGCGGAGGTGAACGCCGCCCTGCTGGCGTTCCTGAGGTCACTGCCCGCCTGAGTCCCCGTGCCGGGGCAGGCGCACGGTGAACGTGGTGCCTTGCTTGAGGTTGGAGGTGACGTCGACGGTGCCGCCGTGGGCCTCCACCAACTGCTTCACGATGTAGAGCCCCAGGCCCACGCTGCGGCTGGTGGAGTCCACCTCCGATGACGCGCGCTGGAGGGGTTCGAAGATGCCGGGAAGCTTCTCCGGGGGGATGGGCGTGCCCTGATTGTGCACGGACAGGCACACCCACCCGTCCTCGCCCCGGGTCGTCACCTGCACCGGGCTCGCTTCGGGGCTGTACTTGATGGCGTTGGTGACCAGGTTCTGCACCACCTGGGCAATCCGCTCGGAGTCCCACACGCCCGTCGCGTCGCCCCGCTCGTGCACGCTCAGGGTGCGGCCGGGGTGCGCCGCATCCACCTGATCCAACACCTGCCGGGCCACCTGGTTCAGGTCCGAGGCTCGGGGCGCGATGGGGATTCCCTCGCCCAGCCGGGCCTGGGTGAAGTCGAGCAGGTCTCCCACGAGCCGCACCGCGCGGTGCACGGCGGACTGGATGCGCAGCACGGACTGGGAGGTGCGCGCGTCGAGCTCGTCGCGGCGGGCCATGGCGCTCACCGTCAGGTGGATGGCGTTGAGCGGAGTGCGCAGGTCATGGCTGACGATGCCGATGAGCTGCTGCTCGAAGTCGACGCGGTCCTGGAGCTGCTGGGTCAGGACGGCCGCGCGCTGGTGAGACCGCACCGCGTCCGTGGCGTCCCAGGCCACCCCCATGAAACCCTCGACGGCGCCCTCCAGGTCCCGCATGGGCACGTGCGTGAAGTTGAAGAAGTGCTCCACCCGCTCGCCCGTGTCCCGGCGGGTGGACTCGAAGCGCTCCTCCGTGAAGACCCGGGGCTCCCCCTTCTGGAAGACGGGGTCGCAGGCCTTCTCGATGATGGGCGGCCCGAACTCCGCGGGCAGCACTTCGATCAAGGGCCTGCCGAGCACCTCCGAGCACCTCCGCTCCCAGAAGCGGCACTGGACGGGGTTGGCGAACTGGATGACGTGGTGGGGGCCCCGGTAGATGGCGATGCCCACCGGGGCCTGATCGAAGATGGCGTAGAGCTTGTGGCGCTCCGCTTCCGCTTCGGCATGGGACGACCGCTCCCGGGCAAGCAGCGCCACGTGTTCCTCCTCCGCCTGCTTGCGCGCGGTGATGTCGAAGAAGGAGCTGACCGCGCCCACGACGCGGCCATCAGGCGTGCGGAGGGGCCGGGCGTTGATCGACAGCCAGATGCGGCTGCCTCCCGTCTTGTGGATGCCAACCACGTCGCCGGTCACATCCTCACCCGTGCGAAGCGCGCGCATGTGTGGATGCTCCTCGCCGGGGTACGGGCTGCCGTCCTCCCGGATGGCCTCCCAGCGCGGGTCGAAGGGGGTGCGGCCCCGCAGGTGGCTGGCGGACAGGCCCAGCTTCTCTTCCGCGGCGGCATTGGCGAAGCGGATGGTCCCCTGTTCGTCGTGCAGGGTGACGCCCTCGGCCAGCGAGGCGAGGATGGCGCTCAGCCGCGCCTCGCTCTGCCGCAGCGTCTCCTCCGCGAGCTTGCGCTCGGTGACGTCCTGCGTGACCTTCACGAACCCGCAGGGCTGGCCCGCGTCGTCACGCAAGAGCCATAGGTCTATCTCCGCGATGAAGAGGCTTCCGTCCTTGCGCTGCCGGGGCTCCTCGCCCTGGTAGTGCCCCGTTTCGAAGGCCTCCTTCAGTTCGTTCTCCGGGCGCCCCTGCTGGCGGTAGTCCTCGGGAAAGAGCATGCGGAAGTGCTGGCCCAGGACCTCCTCGGCGCGCCAGCCCTTGATGTGCTCGGCGCCCGGGTTCCAGCTGATGATGTGCCCTTGCAGGTCGATGCCGAAGATGGCGCGGTCCTTCGCGCTTTGGACCAGGAAACGGAAGAGCACATCCGTGTTCTGGCCTGCGTGCGTGCACTCCATGCGTGCCACGGTCCCTCCATGTCGTGAAACACGCGGGCTGTGAGCCGCCGTTCCCCGCGGCACAGGGAGCGGACGCGCCGGGCCCCGGCAGGAGCGCTGGTGTCAGTGGCGCGAACCGTGGGCGGACGTGGCGAGGTGTACCTCCACGGAGTCCATGTGTATTGCCATTCAACCGGAATCCTGCGGCGGTGCTGCGCATTCGCAGTGGAATGTGATTATTCGAGTAATTGAGTCTTTCCTATTTTTATCTGCAATCGCAGAGTGCTCCTGCGTCAAGCCCAGACCCGGAGAAAACACCATGCGGATGCAATGGATTGCGCTGGTTGTCGCGTTGGGAGCTGTCGCCTGCGGGGGGAGTTTCGAGCCGGGGGAGGCGGACACGTGGGGAACGCACGAGGCGGGGCTCACCATCACCACGGAGGACCAGGTCGTGGCCCGGCTGCCCGCGAGCACAGGGGCGGGTTATGGCTACGGTGAGTACCTGCCTCCGGGCTACCTGACGTCCACCACGTCCTATCCGGTCATCATCCACCTGAACGGTGCTGGCGAGTTCGGCACGTCTCCGACGGAGGCGGACCTGTTGGGCTACGTGACGCGCCATGGGGCGCTGAAGAACATCCACAAGACGGCCCAGGGCAAGGCGTACTTCGGGCAGCATCAGGTGATGGTCTTCACGCCGCGCGCGCATGCGAACTGGCAGCCGGCGGCGATTGACGCGTTCATCAGCTTCATCGTGGCGAACTACCGCGTGGACACGACGCGCATCTACCTGACGGGTATCAGCTTCGGTGGCTACGGCGCCTGGCAGTACGCGTACACGTATGGGAGCCGTCTGGCGGCGCTGGCGCCCATGGCCACCAACATTGGAGCGCCGGGTCCCACCATCACCCAGCTGAAGAACGTGCCGGTGTGGGCGGTGCACTCGTTCGCGGACGGCAGCTCCCTTTCGGCTGAGACCTCATGGCTCACGGGCGTGACGAAGAACCAAGGCCTGTTCCAGCCGGTCCAGGTGACCGCACCGACCCAGAAGGTGACGTACCTGTTCCCGGGCGCCAGCAGCCCCGTGTGGACGTTGCAGCCCGGCGTGGTGGCCACCGGGAGTGACATCGCGCGCCTCACCGTGCTGCCCGGCGGTGTGCACGACTGCTGGACGCAGCAGTACGACAACTACGCGTTCTGGGATTGGCTCCTCGCCCAGCACCGCTAGTTCTTCCGGCTCGCGGTGTCGGGGCAGGGGGCGCTTGCCCTACGGGTGAAAGCGCACCCGATTGCAGGGGGCTCTCAATTCCTCTCTAATTCCTGGCACCATGGCCCTGAACGTCGCAGTTCCCCTTGCTCCGTCCGCGACTCCGGCTCCTCCCACGACCATTGATGAGGTCATCACGCAGGAGAATGACATCATCGACCAGTCATTGCGGACGCGCGACCGCATTGGCTACTTCACCGCGCTCTACGAGCGGGTGACGGTCGACGTTCGGAGGGCGATCATCGCGGGCAATGTCTTCCTGGACAACGAGCGGATGGGGAGGCTGGACGTCGTCTTCGCCAACCGCTTCCTGGCGGCGTGGAATGCCTATTCCTCCGGCGGCACGCTGACGAAGTCCTGGCAGCTGGCATTCGATTCGCTGAAGGACGACTCGCCGTTGATCATCCAGCACCTGCTGCTGGGAATGAACGCGCACATCAACCTGGACCTGGGCATCGCGGCGGCCACGGTGGCGCCGGGGAGCGAACTCGCGTCGTTGAAGCAGGACTTCGATAGCATCAACGGTCTGCTGGCGCGGCTGGTCTCGGTGGTGGAAGTGGAGCTGGGAGAGGTGTCACCGCGCCTGAAGCAGTTGGAGGCCATCAGTCCGCAAGGGGAGGACCTGGTCTTCAACTTCGCGATGGATGTGGCCCGGGAAAAGGCCTGGGAGCTGGCGCAGTTGCTCGCGCCGCTGCCCCAGGACCAGTGGGCCCCGCACATCGCGGAGCGCGATCAGTCCGTGCACGATTTGGGCAATCTCATCCTCCACCCCGGCTTCCTGGTGGATGGGCTGCTTGAGTGGATCCGCGCGAAAGAGAACAAGGACATCGCCTACAACATCCAGGTGATTGGCGGGTAGCCGGCCCCTCAACCCCAGAGCCCGCTCAGTCCTGCGCCGTGGGACGGACAATCACCTCGCCCACGTCCACGTCGGCGGGCTGCTCGATGGCGAAGGCCATGGCGCGGGCAATCGCATCCGGCGAAATCGCGAGCTTGTCCCGGACCTCCTCGAACCGGGCCCGGAGCTCCGGATTCTTCACGTGCTCGAGGAAGTTCGTCCGGGTCATCCCTGGCGAGATGACCGTCACCCGCAGCCTGGGGCCCGCCTCCTGCCGCAGGCCTTCGGAGATGGCTCGCACGGCGAACTTCGTCCCGGCGTAGACCGCCTGGCCGGGCACGATCCGGTGCGCCGAGGTCGACGCGGTGTTGATGAAGTGCCCGAAGCCCTGCTGGCGGAAGACCGGCAGCGCCGCGGCGATGCCGTACAGCACGCCCTTGATGTTGGTGTCGACCAGCTCCTCCCAGTCGTCAACGCGCAGATCGTCCAGCGGAGAGGTCGCCAGGCTGCCCGCGTTGTTGATGAGCACGTCCAGCCTGCCAAACCGCTCACAGGCCAGGCGGACGAGCCCGGCGACGTCCTCGCGCAGTCTCACGTCGGTCCGTGCGCAGAGGGCCTCCCCTCCTGCCTTCGTGATGCGCTCCACCACTGGCTCCAGCCGCTCCAGCCGACGCGCGCCAAGGACGACCTTCGCTCCACGCCCGGCGAGCAGCAGCGCCGCCGCTTCGCCAATGCCGCTGCTGGCTCCGGTGATGGCAATGACCTTGTCCTGGATGCCTGACATGACGCCTCCCTGCCCGGCCAGGAGAGGGGAGGGCCGGGCGTGCAATGCAAGACGTAGCCATGCCGGGGCACACCGGGCTTGGACGTTGTTGACATGGCGTGCAGGTCAACTTCGCCCAAGCCAGGGGGGAAGCCCATCCCTAGAATCCAACCGTGCCCGCTCTCTCTCACGCCGTCGTGGATGGCCCCCTGTCCATCCAGACCTTCCTGTTCCCGGAACTGACGGGCTTGCGACTGGTGCGCTACCGGACCGACGGGCGGCTGCTGCGCTCCGTGAAGGAACGCTTCTCCGTGATGGTGACGCAGCGGGGGCACTCGGAGTGGTGGGGACGGGGCAAGGTCCATTCCTCCTCGCCCCGAACGGTCGACCTCAAGCAGATGGGCGAGGTGCACCGCGACCTGCGCCGAGACGGACCCGCCCGGTTCCAGGTCATCGCCTTCGACGAGTCCCTTGTCGCCGAGGTCCGCGAGGCGCTGGGCGCGCCGGCCTCCGCCCGGCTTCGCCAGCTCCAACTCGAAGTGTCGCAGCCGGTGGCGGCCGCCTTCGTGCGCCTCCACGCCGTGCTGGATGCGGGCCTGGAGGGGCGCTCCAACGCCCTCGCGCTCCAGACGGCCCTGGCCGAAGCCCTCTCCTCGCTGGTCGGATGTCTGGAGCATTCAGGCGCATTGGAGCGGCGCTACCGCTGGCCCATCCGGCGCGTGGTGGAGGCCCTGCACGAAGCCATTCCGGAGGGCATCACCCTGGAGTCGCTGGCCCATCAGGTGGGCTGGAACCGGTTCCACCTGTGCCGCGCCTTCCGCGAGGAGCTGGGCATGCCTCCGCACGCATACCTCACCCACCTGCGCGTCTCGCGAGCTCAGCGGCTGCTGTCACACGGACTGGCACCCGCGGAGGTCGCCCTCCAGGTCGGGCTCTGTGACCAGAGTCAGCTCAACCGGCACTTCAAGCGCATCGTCGGCATCACCCCGGGGCAGTTCGCGCGCGCCGTGCAGTGAGGCCGCCGGCTCAGGACCTGGGTGCGGCTCTATCGGGAAGGCTCACGGAAGACCGCTTCGATGTTGTTGCCGTCCGGATCCAGCACGAAGGCAGCGTAGTAACCCGCGGGATAGCCCGTTTCGACGCCGCGCAGCCCGGGAGGCCCGTTGTCGGTTCCACCCGCCGCCACCGCGGCCGAGTGGAAGGCGTCGACCTGGGCACGGCTCGTGGCGGCGAAGGCCGTGTGTTGCTTCACGCCGTGGGGATGGAAGCGGTCGATCCAGAAGATGGGGTAGTCCCGGCCATAGCCAATGCCATCCGCCCCGGTGTCCTCGGGAAGCTGCATGGCGCGGCGGAGGCCGAGCGCTCCCAACGCCGCGTCGTAGAAGGCCGCCGAGCGGGCGACGTCCGCGACGCCAATGCCGGTGTGATCGATCATGGTCCTCAGTGTATGGGCGCGAAGCCGCGCTCGCGCATCAGCGCGTCGAGGCTCGCGTCCTTCCCACGAAACTTCCGGTAGCCCTCGAACGGGTCCACGGTGTTGCCCACGGAAAGCACGTGCTCGCGCAGCCGCGCGGCCACCTTCGTGTCATCGGCACCTCCGGCCTCCTGGAAGGCCTCGAAGGCGTCCGAAGCCAGCAGGTCCGCCCAGGGATAGCGGTAGTAACCCGCCGCGTAGGTGTTGCTGGCGAAGATGGCCACCAGGGCCGGCACTTCGCCCCGGAAGCGCTCCTGGACGCGGTACGTCTCCGTCTGCCCGCCGTTGTACTTGCCCTCGCGCAGTGGCTCCAACTGGAGGTAGGGCTTCACCTCGCTGTCCTCGAAGTCATACGCCTGCTTGCGCACCTTCTCCGCGGAGTAGCGGTAGTCCCACGGGGCGATGGGCTCCGGGTGGCCCTGGCTTCGGGCAATGGCAGTCATCGCGGCGACCTCTTCGCGCACGCGCGCGACCGCGGATGAGGTTTTTCTCACGCGCGGGTGGCGAGCGCCGGACATCGCTAGATGCGTCGTGCCGGGACGGAAACGGCCACCGGCTTCGGGGCATTACGCCGCCTTCCTCGCGGTGAGCGGCCCCGGCGGGTGATGGCGGTGACGGTGCTGTCGGGAGGACTGTCCTTCGATGTGGCGCGGGAGTGCATGGTCTTCCAGGGTCGTCACGCTGCTGCTGCTGTGTGGCGGCACCGCGATGGGGGAGCCGCTCACGCTGCGCCTGGCGCTCCTCGAAGCCAGGAGTCAGGCGCCGGCGCTCGCACAGGCCCGGGCGCAGGAAGCCGTGGCCCGCGGGGACGAGGAGGTCGCCCGGACCTTCTCCCCGCTGACCCTGACACTGGGGGGAGGGGGAAATGATCCCCGGTGGACCGTGGGCCTGACCCAGAGGCTTCCGGCTCCGGGCGCCCGGGCGGCCCGTGTGCTCGCCGCGGAGTTGACGGCCCGTGGCGCCGCCGACGAGCGCCGCGCGAGCGAGGCCACGGTCCGGGCGGATGCGCGGCGTGCCTACTTCTCATGCGTGCGCGCCCACCAGCTCCTGGAGACCTCCGCACGTGCACTGGCGCTCGCGCGCGAGTCGGAGGCCGCCGCGCTGCTGCTCTTCGACACCGGCGCCGCCCCGGAGCTGGACCTGCTCCAGGCCCGCATCGCGCGAGGCTCCGCGGAAGTCCAGTGGCTGACCCGCCAGGGTGAGCTCGCCGCCGCCACGGCGGCGCTGGCCCTGCTGCTGGGCCGGCCACCGGGTGCGGCGCTGGAGCCGGTGGACGCCTCCCCGCCCGCCTTGCCTTCCCTTGAGGCCGTGCTGGCCCAAGGCGCGCGGTCCCCCGCCGCCGAGGCACGTCAGGCCGACGTGGCGGCGGCCGAGGCCTCCTTGCGAGCGTCACGGCGGGAACGGTGGCCCGTGCCCACGGTGGGGGTCTCCGTGGAGGCGGATGGCCCCGGGGGACGCAGCACGTATCTTCGCGGCGCGCTCGACCTGGACCTCTCCCTCCCTGGCCTGGGACGCGGAGAGACGGTCCGCGCCGCGGCCTCGCTGGAACTCGCGCGCGCCCGCCAGAACGAGGAGCGGCGTTCCCGGTGGACGGAGCTCGTCTCCAGCCATGCGCGCCTGTCCGCCTCGCTGGCGGGACTCGCTCGTTACTCGGAGGAGATCCTCCCCGCGGTGGAGAAGACGGAGGGCATGGCCCTGGAGTCCTATCGCGTGGGCCGCAGTTCCCGGGTGGCGCTCAACGCCGCGCTCCAGACGGCCACGGAGACGCGGACGCAGGCCATCGAAGCCGCCTTCGCCGCCCAGTCCGCCTTCGCGGACCTCGAACTCGCCGCTGGGATGCCCCTCGATGAACCCTAGATTCACGCTGCTCGCCTGCCTCTTCGCCTCGGGTGTGGGGTGCCAGCGGACGCCGCCCGAGGAAGGTGCGCCGCCCCTGCCGCGCGTCCGTGTCGCCCTCGTGGCTCCGGGACGGGCCGTGCGCGAACTTCGCGTCGCGGGCCTGCTGTCGGCGCCGCCCGGGCGCGAGGTCCGGCTCTCACCGCTGGTGCCCGGGCGGCTGTCGCTGCTGCGCGTGGCGGAAGGGGACCGGGTGCGAGCGGGCGAAGTCCTGGCCCAGGTGGACACGGTCAACGCCACCGCGGAACTCCAGCAGGCGGAGGCCTCCCTGCGCGAAGCCACCTCCGCGCTCGAGGCCGCGAAGGAGAAGCGTGCGCGCACGGACGTCCTGGCCGAGCACGGAGTCGCGGCCCGTCAGGACGCGGAGCAGGACCGGAACGCGGAGGCCTCCGCCCGCGCCGCGGAGGCCCGGGCCCGGAGCGCCCTGGAGCTGGCGCGGCGGGGCATGGGGCGCACCTCGTTGCAGGCCCCCTTCGACGGAGTCGTGACGGCCATCGGGGTGCGGCAGGGGGAGCGGGTGGAGGGCGCGACCCCCCCCGTGGTCCAGGTCTCTGCGACGGATCCGCTGGAGCTGCGTGCGTTCGTCACCCAGCAGGAGGCCGCGGAGGTCCAACCCGGTCAACGCGCGACGCTCACCGTCGACGGGCTGGACGGTGTCCGCGAGGGCGAGGTCGCCGCGGTGTCCCCCTCCGTGGATCCGCAGAGCGGCAACGTGCTGGTCCGCCTGCGCTTCGCCAACCCGCGCGGGGAGCTGCGCCTGGGCGCGACCGCGCGAGCCCACGTCGTCGTGGCGTCGCTGGGCAGCGCGCTGGCCGTGCCTGCGTCGGCGCTCCTGCCCCAGGAGGATGGGGGCGTCGCGGTCGCGCGGCTCGGGGACGGGCGGGTCCACCGGGTGCCGGTCCACGTCGTCTCCGAGGACGTGGGCGGGGCCGTCGTCCAGGGGCCGCTCGCGGTGGGCGAGCGCATCGTCGTGGAAGGGGGCTACTCCCTGCCGGATGACGCCGGGGTGGAGGTCCTGAGGTGACGTGGCTGACGCTGCTGCGGCGCAACGCGCCCGGGGTGGTGGTGCTGCTGGCGGCGCTGACGCTGGCGGGAGTGCTCGGCGCGACCCGCCTGCCCGCTGGCCTCTACCCGGAGGTGACCTTCCCGCGAATCGTCGTCGCCGCGACGCTGAAGGGCGCCAGCGCGCAAACCCTGCGGTTGTCCGTGACCGGCCCGGTGGAGGAAGCGCTGTCCACCGTCATCGGCGTGCGGCAGGTGCGCTCCCGGACCATCCGCGCGGCCGCGGAGATATCCCTCTGGTTCGACTCGAACGCGGACATGGAGCGGGCCCTGGGGCTCGTCAATGCGCGGCTCGCGGAGGTGCAGAACGCACTGCCCGCGGACGCGACGCTCTCCGCCGAGCGGCTCACCCCGTCGTCCTTTCCCATCCAGACCCTCGCCGTCACCGGGACGGTGGACCCTGCCCTGCTGCGCGAGTTCGCCCTGCGGACGCTGCGTCCCGGCCTGGCGGGCCTCGCGGGAGTGGGGCGGGTGGACGTGGTCGGCGGCGACGTTCGTGAGCTCTCCATCGCCGTGAACGCACAGCGGCTGGAGCAGGCGAAGCTGGACCTGCCCACGCTCGCCACCCAGGTGGGCAGCGCGCTCGTGCTCGAACCGGCGGGCCGGGTGGACGTGCACTACCAGCAGGCGCTGGTGGTGGTGCGGGGGCCGGTGGACTCGCCGGACCGGTTGGCGGCGCTCGTCGTGGGTGGGACGCCCGAGGCGCCCGTGCGGCTGGGCGACGTCGCGCGGATCCAGGAGGGGCACGCGGACCGGCTCTCCCTGACGTACGCGAACGGCCGGCCCGCGGTGCTCGTCAGCGTGGGCCGGCGGCCCGGGGCGGACGCTGTCACCCTGGCGCGGGACATCCAGGCGGAGCTGGACCGGGTGCGGGCGGGCCTGCCGCCGGGCATCGACGTCGAGCTCTCCTATGATCAGGCCGGGCTCATCGCCCGGTCCGTGGCCCACGTGCGGGACGAGGTCATCCTCGGCGGGTTGCTCACGCTCGCGGTCGTGGGCCTCTTCCTGCGCTCCTGGCGGGCGATGACGGCCGCGGCGGTGGTGCTCCCTGCCACGCTGGCGATGACCTTTGGCGTGCTCTGGCTCGCGGGCGGGACGCTCAACCTGATGTCGCTGGGCGGGCTGGCGGTGGCCATCGGGTTGGTGGTGGACGACGCCGTGGTCGTGGTGGAGGCGGTGTACCGCCGGGTGGCGGCGGGGACGGAGCGGTGGGCCGCGACCGCGGACGCGCTCCGGGAGATCGCCTGGCCCGTCACCAACTCCACGCTCACCACGGTCGTGGTCTTCGCGCCGCTGTCGCTGCTGCCCGGCGTGTCCGGCCAGTTCTTCACCGCGCTGGCGTTCACGCTGTGCACCGCCGTGTTGCTCTCCCTCGTGCTGGCCGTCACGCTGACGCCGCTGCTGTGCGGGTGGCTGCTCGTCGCGCCCGGTGGCCATCACGCGCCCCATCCTGTCATCCCGGGGTTCATGCTCACGCAGTGGCGTGCGCGGCCGGGAGTGCTGGTGGCCGCCGTGGCGCTCCTCACCGTGTTGTTGGCGTTGCTGGGCCGGGGCGTGGAGACGGGGTTTCTTCCGGAGCTGGATGAGGGCGCGTTCGTCGTGGACTACTTCACGCCGACGGGCACCTCGGTCGCGGAAGCGGACCGGCTGGGGCGCGCGCTGGAGGCGGTGGTCGCGGACATCCCCGAGGTCATGGGCACCAGCCGGCGCCTGGGCGCGGAGCTGGGGCCGCCAGCGGCCACCGAGTCCTCGCGTGGCGACCTGACCGTGTCGCTCTCCCCGCGGCGGACGCGTCATGGCCAGGACATCATCGAGGCGACGCGCACGCGGGCGGAGGCCGCGCTTCCCGGAGTCCGGCTGGAATTCGTCGAGCTGCTGCAGGACGTGCTCTCCGACCTGGAAGGCGCGCCGGATCCCGTCGAGGTCAAGTTGCTGGGGCAGGACGTCCAGGTACTGCGGGATTTCGCGCCCCGTGTCGCCGAGCGGTTGCGGGACATCCCGGGTCTGGCGGACCTGTTCGACGGCGTCACCGGGTGCATTCCGGAGACCCACCTGGATGTGGACCTGGTCCAGGCGGGCCGTCTGGGCTTCACGACGCGGGATGTCTCGGCGCAGGTCCGGACGGCGCTGTTGGGCGATGTCGTTGGGACGATCCCCCGCGAGGGCCGGCAGGTGGATGTGCGAGTGCGGCTGCGTGACGCCGACCGCACGGAGCCCCAGGTGCTCCAGCACCTGCGCCTGCGGACTGCCTCGGGGCAGATGGTTCCGCTGACGCAGGTGGCGCGCGTGCGCCAGGAGTGCCAGCCCGCGGAGCTGCTTTCGGACAACCTGCGTCCGCTGGTGGCGGTGACGGGGCGGCTGGAGGGGCGGGACCTGGGCAGCGTCACCGCGGAGGTGGAGGCGCGGCTCGCCACGCTGGAGAAGCCAGCGGGGGTGGCGGTGCGGCTGGGCGGTCAGCGCGAGAGTCAGCGCGAGTCCTTCCAGGCCCTCGTGCTGGTGCTGGTGCTGGCCACGCTGGGGGTCTTCCTGGTGCTGACCTTCCACTTCCGTGGGGTCGTACTCCCGCTGCTCATCCTGGGCTCGGTCCCCGTGGGGCTCGCGGCGGGCGTCGCCTGTCTGCGGCTCACCGGCACGCCGCTCAACGTCTCCTCGTTGATGGGCTGCATCCTGCTCGTCGGGCTCGTCGTGAAGAACGGCATCCTGCTGCTCGACCGGGCGGAGGAGGGACGCGCCGAAGGAATGGCAGCGGCCGAGGCCGTGGGCCACGCCGCCTCCGTGCGCCTGCGTCCCATCCTCATGACGACGCTGGCGACGCTGCTGGGGCTCGTCCCGCTCGCGCTCGGACTGGGTGAGGGTGGCGAGCTGCAACGGCCGTTGGCCATCACCGTGCTGGGGGGCCTGTCCCTGTCCACGTTGACGGTGTTGGTGGGGCTGCCGGCGGCGTACGTGCTGGTGCGCCGTCACACGGCCTCCGCGAAGAGCTGAGGGGGAGTCACCTCGCGGCGCGGCTCCGCGGCCGGCGCTGTAACCTTTTTTCGTCCTTGTTCGTGGTTGCCGTTGGATGCCCGAAATGTGCCGGGCGCCGGGACGGAGGACGGACATGCAGGCGACGAAGGTGGCCGTGGTGGGCGGGGGACTGGGCGGGCTCACGGCGGCGGCGCTGCTCGCGCGCGGCGGTTGCGAGGTGACGGTGTACGAGCGCTCCAAGCACCTGGGAGGGCGGGCGAGGACGACGGAGGTGGAGGGCTTCCGCTTCAACCTGGGGCCGCACGCCCTGTACCGGGCGGGCGCGGCGTTTCGGGTGCTGGAGCGCCTGGGCGTGAAGCCCACGGGAGGCGTTCCGAATCAGACGGGCTCCCATGCGCTGGTCGGCGGCCGGCTGCACACGCTGCCTCGGGGCGCAGTGACATTGATGACGACGGACGTGCTGTC
The DNA here is from genome assembly GCF_003611605.1 of Corallococcus sp. AB011P. Taxonomy (NCBI): domain Bacteria; kingdom Pseudomonadati; phylum Myxococcota; class Myxococcia; order Myxococcales; family Myxococcaceae; genus Corallococcus; species Corallococcus sp. AB011P. Next base: position 116,354 of record NZ_RAVX01000009.1, on the reverse strand, counting down.
GCTCGCCTCGAAGCTGGAGGTGGCGAAGCTGCTGGCGGGGCTGGCCCGTATCGACACACAGCCGTTGGGGTCCATGTCGATGCGGGAGTGGTTGGAGACGCGCCTGACGCGAAAGGACAGCCGGGAGCTCGTCGGGGCGCTGATCCGCGTGTCCTCCTACTGCGCGGACTTCGAAGCACTCAGCGCGGAGGCAGGGCTGAAGCAGCTTCAGTGCGCGACCGCCGCGAACGTGCTGTACGTGGACGGAGGCTGGAGCACGTTGGTGGACGCTGTGGAGCGGCTGGGGCGCGAGGCAGGCGCCCGGCTGGAGCTGTCCGCGCGAGTGGAGGCCGTTGTCCTTCAGGAGGGGGGCAAGCGGGTCGAAGGCGTGCGGCTCGCGGACGGCACGGTGCACCGCGCGGACGCGGTGGTGATGGCGGGGAGTCCCGCGGACGTGGCGGCGCTCATGCCGGGAGACGCGGTGCTCGCGCGGGAGGCGCGGGAGGCGGTGCCCATCCAGGCGGCGACGCTGGAGCTGGGGCTGTCGGCCCTGCCGAGGCCGGACGCGCTGTTCGCGCTCGGGCTGGATGGGCCCTGGTACGCGTCGGTGCACTCGGCCTCCGCGAAGCTGGCCCCGGACGGGGGCGCGATGGTGCACGTGGCGAAGTACCTGGGCGGCGCGGACACGGAGGCGAGCGAAGCGGCGCTGGAAGCCGTGATGGACGCGCTCCAGCCGGGATGGCGCGCGAAGGTGGTGGCGCGCCGCTACCGGCCCTCGCTCACCGTCAGCGCCGGGTTGCCCCGGGCCGTGAACGGCGGGCTGACCGGACGCCCCACCGTGGAGGTCCCGCACGTGGGCGGACTGTTCCGGGTCGGCGACTGGGTGGGCGCGGAGGGCATGCTCGCGGACGCATCCCTGGCGAGCGCCGAGGCCGTGGCGCAAGCCCTGGTGCGACGCACCGAGACGTTCCAGCGCCACGCGGCGGGAACTTGAGGCCAATGGGCGTACAGGCCAGGAGCCCCTCCCCTGCGGCGCAGAGCAAAAACCTGTCGGACAGTCGGACAGGTTGGGAGGACCGCGGCAGGCCCCCCGCGCTGCCCCGGGGCAGCTGGAAAACCTGTCGGACAGTCGGACAGGTTGGGAGGACCTCAGCCGGAAGCTCCTGTTCCATCCCGATGGCGGAAACCTGTCGGACAGTCGGACAAGTTGGGAGGACCTCAGCCGGAAGCTCCTGTTCCATCCCGATGGCGGAGGCCTGTCGGACAGTCGGACAGGTTGGGAGGACCTCAGCCGAAAGCTCCTGTTCCATCTCGACGGCGGAAACCTGTCGGACAGTCGGACAGGTTGGGAGGACCTCAGCCGAAAGCTCCTGTTCCATCTCGACGGCGGAAACCTGTCGGACAGTCGGACAGGTTGGGAGGACCGTGACCGGGTCCTCGGCGCTGGCTCCTGGGCGCGGAAACCTGTCGGACAGTCGGACCGGTTTTAGGGGACCAGGCGGAACCCGTGATGACTCCAATTGGCGGCGACCTGTCCGACAGTCGGACAGGTTGGGGGACCTTGGTAGGGCTCCCGGGCTTTGGCTCCGGACTGCGGAAACTTGTCCGACAGTCGGACAGGTTGGGGGGCCTTGGCGGGGCTCCCGGGCGCTGGCTCCGGACTGCTGAAACTTGTCCGACAGTCGGACAGGTTGGGGGACCTTGGCGGGGCTCCGGGCGCTGGCCGCGGACCTTGGGAACTTGTCCGACTGTCGGCCAGGTTTGGCCCGGTCCGGGCCCGGAGGGTCTCGGTGTGGAGGTTCGGGGGCTTGGGGTACCAGGCATTGCGGTGCTCCAGTGCTGCTCCTGGATTCTTGGAACGTGAGGGCTTGAACGGGATGGATTCACAGGCGCGAGGAGCACTGGGACAGGCCGCACGCGAGCACGAGCGCTTCCTCTGGGGGCTCTGCTACCGGATGACCGGCGTGGCGGCGGACGCGGACGACCTGGTGCAGGACGTCTATGCGCGCGCGCTCGCGACGCCACCGGAGCGCCTGGACACCCTGCGCCCCTGGTTGACCCGTGTGGCGGTGAACCTGGCGCGAGACCACCTGCGCCGGCGCCGCCGCGAGGGCTACGTCGGTCCCTGGCTGCCTTCGCCGGTGGAGACGGGCGATGAGGAGGTCCTACCCGCCGTGGAGGCAAGGCTTCCGGGCGGTGGCTCGACGGAGGGGCGCTACGAACTGCTGGAGAGCGTGTCCTTCGCCTTCCTGCTGGCGCTGGAGGCCCTGTCACCCAAGCAGCGGGCGGTGCTGCTGCTGCGTGATGTCTTTGATTACTCGGTGCTGGAAGTGGCCGAGGCGCTGCGCATGAGCGAAGCGAACGTGAAGGTGGTGCACCACCGCGCGCGGGCGGTGATGGCCGCGTATGACCAGTCACGTTGCGTGCCCACTCGCGACGTGCAGGCTCGCACGCGGGCTTCGCTGGAGGCCTTCCTGGGTGCGCTGGTGACGGGAGACGTGGCTGCCGCGGAGGCGCTGCTGGCCTCGGATGTGCGCGCATTGTCGGATGGAGGCGGAAAGGTGCGCGCGGCCCTGGTGCCCATCGTGGGCCCCCAGCGCGTCATCCTCTTCATGCGCCGGCTGATGGAGATGCGGGGGCCTCCAGTGGCATGGGAGGCGCGGATGCTCAACGGCCTGCCCGCCGTGGTGGCGGTGTTCCATCCGGGGGCGGATCCGATGCTGGCCCTGAACATGGTGCTTCGCGTGGACCTGGACTCCAGCGGACGCATCCATGCGCTGCATTCCGTGTTGGTGGACCGGAAGCTCATGGGGGTGCGCATGCCCGTGCCGGAATGACACGGACTTCGTGGAAAAAGGGTCCTGATAAAACTTTCACAGCGCGTATCCGTTTGAGCGCACTCCCCGGGAAGGCGAGCAGGGCTCGCCACGTCCATCTGAGAGGAACTCGAATGTCGATGCGGAAGATGTGGGTCCCCAGGGTCCTGATGTTGGGTGGTCTGACGTTGCTCGCCGGTTGCGGCCGTGAGCCCCGCCCCGTGGAGGTCATCCAATCCCGAGGGGCCGAAGGCGTTGCGCTGTTGATTGAGCGCGAGGATGGCGCGGGTCCCTACGTCGAGAGCACGGCGGAGCGCTTCCGGGTCGTCGCCTCGGGCGAAACCATCAAGTCCGTGCGCTGGAGCGCCAACGCGGGTGTCGTCGCGCCTTCCAACGAGCGGGTCACCTGGACGCTGCCCACGGCGGGGACAGCATCCCTGTCCGTCACCGTCGAGACGGAATCCGGCAAGACAGCCGAGAGCTCGTTCCAGTTCAATGTCGTGGCCGCGCCGCTCGCGTCCAACTCCGCCATCGATACGAGGCCGGATGTCACCGGCAGCAGCTGCGACATCGCGTTCGACAGCACGGGCAAGGGGCACGTCATCTACACGAACGACACCCACAACAGCCTGTGGTACGCGAGCTGGGACGGCACGTCCTGGACGACGGAGCAGATTGACGGTCCCGGCTTCAACAACGGGGGCGTCTTCGTCGCGAAGAGCCAGTTGGTCGTCGACCCAGTCACTGGCACGCCGCACGTCGCCTACTCCAAGGGAACCGGCACCATCACGAACACGGCGACGCGGGTGGGCTATGCCACGCGCGTCAATGGCGCCTGGATTCGGGAGGAGGTCGACGCGTCGGTGGTGCTGCGCTTCAGCATCGCGCTCAACCCGGCGCAGGCGCAGCAGCCGACCATCGTCTTCACCTCCAACCCTTCGGCGGGCCTCAAGGTCGCGACCCGGACGGCGGCGAACACGTGGTCCACTGTGACGCCCTCCACCAGCATCCATGCGCTCACGAGCGACGCCCTCTTCGACGCGGCCGGAGCGCTGCACTTCATCACGCACCAGTCCTCGAGCGGCTACGTCAACCAGTTCCTGCAAGTCCTCCGGGGTTCGACCCTGGAGTCCTTCCCGCTGAAGACCAGCACCTCCGCGCCCTGGCTCGCGACGGCCTGGGGGCCGGACTCGCACTTCCTGGCGCTCTCCAACGGCATCTCCGAAGGCGAATGGAACGCCATCGAGGACATCACGGTCGGGACGCCTGCCGCGTCCAGCACCCGGAGGGTCTCGACGGTGGATTACAAGTACGCCTCGTCAGCCCTGGCCTACGGCGGAGGCAAGCCGGTCGTCGTCCTGCGCAATGGGACGGCGCTGACGCTCGGAACGACGGACGCGCAGGGATTCTGGACGTACACGCAGCTGGGAACGGTGGAGGACAACAGCCGTCCGAGCGTGGCGATCCGTCCCACGGATGGCGTGCCGCATGTCTGCTTCCAGCGGGACGGCAAGGTGACCTTCCAGTAAGGCCGACCACTGACGGATGGCCCCAAGGGGTGAAGCCCCTGTCCAAGCGCTCCCTCCGTCACCAGTTCCCTGGTGACGGACGGGGCGTGCGAACGGGGGGACGTGCATGGCGGGGCAGGGGGACGACTCACCGGTGGGGGGCGAGCCGTCCCTGTTCGCCCGGCTGGCGGTGGGCGTGTTCCGGCACCGGGGCCGGGTGCTGGTGGGCGCGCTGCTGCTCCTCGCCGCGGCGGTGTGGGCGCTGCTCCGGGGTGGGCACCTCACCACCGGCACCATCGAAGGCATCGAATCCGCGAGGGCCGAAGCGCTCGCGCGCGGTGCCGCCGCGGGGTCGAACGACCAGACCCTGGCGGTCATCTTCCATCACGACGAATGGACCACGGACGAGCCGCGCTTCGCCCAGGCGGTGACGTCCGTGCTGTCGCGCGTGGAGCGGCTGCCAGAGGTCGCATCGGTGGTGTCGCCCATCGGTGCACCCGAGGCCTTCCGCGCCCGCTTCGTGGCGAGGACGGGCCACGACCTGCTGGCGCTGGTGCGGCTCAAGGGCGGCGAGCGCGAGGCCACCGCCGCGTTCCCCGCCGTGCGCGCGGCGCTGGAGAACCCGGACCTCCGGACGACGCTCACCGGCAAGGTGGCCTTCCTGGCCGCGCTCAATGAATTGCTGGAGCACGACTTGCTGCGCGCGGAGTTGCTGTCATTCCCGCTGGCGCTGGTGGTCCTGCTGTGGGTGTTCCGGACGGTGGTGGCGGCGATGCTGCCCCTGGTGGTGGGCGGCCTGGCGGTGCTCTGCGGCGTGGCGGGCGTGATGCTGCTGTCGCACGCCACGAACATGGCCCAGTACACGCTCAACGTCGTGTCGCTCATCGGCCTGGGCGTGGCCATCGACTACTCGCTCTTCATCGTGAGCCGCTTCCGCTCAGAGCTCGCGCTGGGCCTCAGCACGGAGCACGCGCTGATGCGCACGCTGGACACCGCCGGGCGGGCGGTGGCGTTCTCGGGGCTGGCCGTCACGGTGGGGCTGGGAGGCCTGCTCTTCTTCCGGGGCTCGTACCTGAGCGCCATGGGACTGGGCGGCGCGCTGGTGGTGGCCTTCGCGGTCCTCTTCGCGCTCACGGTGTTGCCCGCGCTGCTCGCCTGGCTGGGGCCCCGGGTGGACCGGGGACGGTTGCCCTTCGCTCTGAAGGAGGGCCGCGGCGGCGCCTGGCATGCGCTGGCCACCTGGGTGATGCGGCATCCCTGGTGGGTGCTGTTGCCCACGCTGACGCTGCTCCTGGCCATGGGGCTGCCGTTCCGGCGGCTGCAACTGGCGGCCACGGACATCACCGCGCTGCCCGAGGGCACCGAGGCACGCCAGGGCGCGGAGACCCTGGCCCGCCTGTTCCCTCGCGAGGCCGCCACCCGCGTCCTGGTGGCGGTGGAGTTTCCAAGCGGCAGTCCCCTCACGCCAGAGCGCGCGGGCGCCCTCTACGACGCCAGCCGCCGGGTGGCGTCGCTGTCCGGCGTGGTCGGCGTGGAGAGCGCGGTGGACCTGGGCCCCGGCATGGACCGCGCGACGGTCCAGCGGATGGCCGCGGCGCCACCCCAATTCCTTCCACCGGAGCTCCAGGCCGCGCGGGCCGCGTACGTCACCGGCAACGTGGCGGTGATGCAGGTGCTGACGTCCTCGGCGCCCAGCAGCCTGGAGGCGCGCAACCTGGTCCGCGCGCTGCGCGAGGACCGCACGGTGGGCGACGGCCGGTGGCTGGTGGGAGGGCAGACGGCGACGGACGTGGACGCGGCGGCCTTCGTGAAGGAGCACACGCCCGCGGCGGTGGGCTTCGTGATGGGGATGACGTGCATCGTCCTCTTCGTGCTCCTGCGCTCCGTGGTGCTGCCCTTGAAGGCGCTCCTGATGAACCTGCTGTCGCTGGCCGGTTCGTTCGGCGCCCTGGTGTGGATCTTCCAGGAGGGGCACCTGCACCGGCTGCTGCGCTTCGAACCCGGGCCCATCGAACCGTCGCTGCCCATCCTCTTGTTCTGCGCGCTGTTCGGCCTGTCCATGGACTACGAGGTGCTGCTGCTCAGCCGCATCCGCGAGGAGTATCTGCGCACGGGCGACAACACCCACGCGGTGGCTGAAGGACTGGAGCGGACCGGCGGCCTCATCACCAGCGCGGCGGCCATCATGGTGGCCGTGTTCGCGGCCTTCACGCTGGCGTCCGTGGTCGTGGTGAAGGCGATGGGATTGGGAATGGCCATCGCGGTCGCGCTGGATGCGACGCTGGTCCGGGTGCTCATCGTCCCCGCGATGATGCGCCTGATGGGGGACCTGAACTGGTGGGGGCCCGGCCACTGGAGGCGCTCACATCCACGAGCGCAAGGGACGGAGGTGCGGCCATGAACGCACGGAACCTCGCATGGACGGCGGCGGCGCTGGGCGTGCTCGTGCACGGGCACCGGGAGCTGATGGCCGGTCTGCGGCGGCGCGCGGCTCCGCCCGTGAAGTACTTCGAGCCGCCCTCGGTGACGGTCATCCGGCCCATCCGGGGCCTGGACGTGGACGCGCGCGAGAACGTGCGCGCGCTGCTGGACCTGGACTATCCCGGCGAGTGGGAGGTGCTCTTCGTCTTCGACAGCGAGGACGACCCGGCGTTCCTCCCCACCCGCGAGGAGGTGGCCGCCCGCCCGACGCGCGCGAAGCGGGTGGAGTTGATTGTCGCGGGCGAGCCACCGGCGGGGATGACGGGCAAGCTCAACGCGATGCAGGTGGGCGTGGCCCGCTCCCGGTGCCAGTTGCTGGCCTTCAGCGATTCGGACACGCGGCCCTCGCCCGGAGTGCTCACGGCGCTGGTGGGCGCGCTGCTGGAGGACGGCGGGACGGGCGCCACGTTCGCGCCCATCTACGCGGCGGCGGACGCGCCCCTGGCGGGCGACGTGGGCTACGGGCTGCTGGTGAACGCGTGGTACGGCGCGTCGGTCGCGTGCACCGCGGCGCCGGATGGCGCGCTGCCCTTCATCATGGGGCAGTTGATGGTGTTCCGGCGCCAGGCGCTGGAGGCCATCGGGGGCGTGGGCTGCGCCGCCGGGCAGTTCGTGGATGACATGTACCTGGGGCGCCGGCTGCACGAGTCCGGGTGGAAGAACCGCGTCGTCCACGCGCCCCTGCGCGTCGTCACGGGACAGTTGGAGTTGGGCGCCTTCCTGCGCATCTTCCGGCGGTGGATCCTCTTCTCGGAGGCGGGCATCCCCGGGACCTTCGCGCGGCCCCACTGGGTTCGTGGCGCGGTGAGCTGGCTGTCGTGGGGCGCGCTGGCGGCGGCGGTGGCGCGGAGGGCCTGGGGCGCGGCGCTCCTGTCGGTGGCGCCCATCGGCTTCTCCGTGTGGAGCCAGCTGCGGCTCCAGCGGGCCTGTCACGGGCCGGAGGTCGCGCCCCGGCACTACTGGGTGCCGGCAGTCCTTCCGCTGCTGGGGGCCGGCGTGGCGCTGTCCGCGCGGCTGTCTCGCGAGGTGGACTGGCGCGGCCGGGGCTATCGCTTGGATGCGAAGGCGCGCCTGGGTGAGGCCCAGCCCGCCCGGGCCAGCGTGTAGACGGGACGGCGGACGCGACGATGCAGCCAGCTCCCCACCTGTTCCACCGCGCTCGCCATGGTGCCTCGCAAGGGCGGCCCGGCGGAGCGCAACAGCGGCGCGGCGGACCGCAGGCTGCCCCCGGGTCCGTCCGGCGAGAGCATCGCGGCGAAGGCATGGGCGACGACGCGCAGGTACTCGCGGGCCATCACCCGCATGCGGGGCTCCTCCGAAGACAGCAGGGCCATGGAGGCGCGCGCGCCACCGGGGCTGTGCTCCCAGTAGTGCAGCAGGCCCATGCGCAGCGCGTGCATGCCTTCATCCTGCCCGGCGAAGGCGCTGTAGAGCGCGGAGGCGAGCGCGACGCGGGTGCGCTGCGCGGGCCGCCGTGCGTGCGCGTAGTGCTCCAACGCGCGGGCGACGTGGTCCGGGTAGCGGTGCAGCGACTCCTGGAGGGCGCGGGCATCGTGGAAGCACGACGCCATGCCGCTGGCCGTGAGCGGGTGGCAGCACGCGGCGGCGTCGCCCACGAGCACGGCGCTCCCCATCCAGACGGTCTCCGCCAGCCAGTCGTCGTTGGAGGCCATGCGCACCGCGGGCCGCTGCTCCAGCGCCTGCATGACGGCCTCCCTCAGCCGCGAGGGCAGGGCGAGCAGCAACTCCGGTTGCTCCTTCAGCGTCTGGGCCGTGCTGCCCAGGGGCAGGTCCACCATCACTCGCGCCACGCCGGGCTGGATGGTGTACGCCAGCGCGTGCACGGCGCCGCCCACGAACTGGTGGCCGTATTCAGGGTGGGTGAGGCAGGCGCTGTCCACGGTCACGCCCAGCATGGTGGACAGGCGCTGGTGGTGCTCGGCGATGCCCAGCATCCGCCGCACGGGCGACGCGCGTCCGTCCGCGGCCACCAGCAGCCGGGCGTGCACGGTGTGCTCGGTGCCCGCGTGCGAATAGCGCAGGCGCACGCCGCGCTCGCAGTTGTGCTCCACGGCCGTCACGCGGGCCCGGACGCGCACGGTGACTCCGCGCCGCCGCGACACCGACTCCTGCAGGGGAAGGGTGAGGGCGGCGTGTTCGAGCGACAGTCCTGTCACACCGCGACCGTAGGGCAGGACGAGCGTGCGGGCGGGGGCATGGAAGCGCACCGCGAAGCCCCTCACGGGATGGGCCGCCCAGCCATCCACGACGTCCCCGAAACCCAGCGCGCGCAGGTCCCGCACCCCGGGCGGGTGGAGCAGTTCGCCCGCGAGCTGCTTGTGCCGGTCCACGCCCGCGTCCAGCAGCAGGACGGACCACCCCAGCTCGGAGAGCGCCGCCGCCACCGCGCAGCCCGCGGGCCCGCCCCCGGCTATCACCACCTCGGTGTCCCCCACGTCGCCCCCGCTCGGTTCGCAGACGCCATGTCTGGCATTGACGAATTATCCATTGAAGCGCCGTGCCGCACGCGGAGGAGGCAGGCATGAAAGTGCAGGTTGCATCATTCTGTCGCACACTCTTGCCCCAGGTCTCCCGGACCTTCGCGCTCAACATCCCTCTGTTGCCCGAGCCCCTGGACCTGGCGGTGACGGTGGCCTACCTGCTGTGCCGCATCGCGGACACGCTGGAGGACGAGGCCCCCGGGGCACCTCACGGTGCATTGCTCGACGAACTGGGAGCCCTGGTGTCGCTGGAGCCGGGCTGGGAGGCCCGTGCCCGCTCCTTCGCGCGAAGGGCGCGGCTGGCCCTGCGGGACGAGGTGCCACCCGCGGAGGCCGAGCTGGTGTCGGAGACACCGGCCGTGCTCGAAACCCTGGCCTCGCTTCCCTCCTGGGTCCACCCGCCCATCGCGCGATGCGTGCGCACGATGACCGGCGGCATGAATCAGATACAGCGGATGCATGGAGGGAGCGGGCAGGTCATGGGGCTGCCCGACCTTCAGGCGACGTTCATGTATTGTTATTACGTGGCGGGCGTTGTCGGCGAGATGCTGACCGGCCTCTTTGTCGCCAGCGCTCCCCGGGTCGCCTGGCGCGAGGCGCGGCTCATGACTCGGGCGCCTGCCTTTGGCCGGGCCCTGCAGCTCACCAACATCCTCAAGGACGTGCGCGAGGACCTGGACCGCGGAAGCTGCTGGCTGCCCAGGGACCGCATGGCCGCGCATGGCCTCACGCCCGCCACGCTGGCCCTGCCTTCGCTCCGTGCGAACGCCGTGGCGCTGATGGATGAGCTGGTGGCGGTGGCGCGCCGGGAGCTGGACGTCGCGCTCGAATACTCGCTGGCGCTTCCCGTGGAGGAGCCCGGCCTGCGGCTGTTCTGTCTCTACCCGCTCTTCTTCGCGGCCGCGACGCTCGACGCGGTGGAGGGCAACCCCGCCGTGTTCGAACCCGAGCCCGTGAAGATTCCCCGGGAGACGGTGGCGACGCTGATGCGGCTCACGCAGGAGCGGGTGGGCTCGGATGAAGCGCTGCGGGCGCTCTACGCCAGCGGTTCGCGGGCGCCCCGGGACGGCGCGGAGGCCTGGAGCTGATGCGGCGGGCCCGAGACCAACTGGCCGGGACGCAGGCGGCGGACGGCTCCTGGAAGGGGGACTACAGCGGCCCGCTGTTCCTGGGCCCGGTGTACGTGGCCGGGCTGTATGTGATGGGGCGCACGCCGGAGGCGTCCGTCCGCGACGGGATGGTCGCCCACATGCGGGCCCACCAGAACCCGGATGGGGGCTGGGGGCTGGACGTGGAGTCGCCCAGCCTCGTCTTCACGTCGGTGCTCAACTACGTCGCGCAGCGGCTGCTGGGCATCCGCGCGGACGACCCGGGGCTCGTCCGCGCGAGGGCGTGGTTCCTTCCCCGGGGAGGTCCGTTGGGCAGTGCGTCCTGGGGGAAGTTCATCCTCGCCCTGCTGGGGCTCTACGAATACGAGGGCCTCGCGCCCGTGCCTCCCGAGCTCTGGCTGTTGCCGCGAGGCCTGCCGTTCCATCCCTCCCGGCTCTGGTGCCACTGCCGCATGGTGTACCTGCCCATGGGCTGGCTCTACGGCCGCCGGGTCCGCGCCACGGAGACACCGCTGTTGGCCGAGCTGCGGCGCGAGCTGTATCCCCAACCCTACGCGGACGTGGACTGGAAGGCGGCGCGTGGACGCGTGGCCCGCACGGACGCCTACAGCCCCCACGGTCTGGGATTGCGCGCCGTGCACCGCGTGCTGGGCCTGTATGAGCGGTTCCACTCGAAGCGGCTGCGGAAACGCGCGCTGGCGGAGTCCCTGGCGTTGATTCGCGGCGAGGACGAAGCGACGCACTTCGTCTGCATCGGGCCCATCAACAAGGTGCTCGACATGGTGGTGTGGCACGTGGCGCGGCCGGACGGTCCGGAGGTGCGGGCCCACCTGGAGCGCCTGCCGGACTATCTCCAGCAGACGCGGAAAGGCATCACGGTGAACGGCTACAACTCCTCCCAGCTCTGGGACACCGCCTTCGCGGTGCAGGCGCTGGTGGCCTCCGGAGAGTCCGCCTGGGCGCGGGACACGCTGGCGCGCGCGGGCCGCTTCCTGGAGGCGCAGCAGGTGCTGGAGGATTCGCCAGACGCCGCCAGACACCACCGGCATCCCAGCCGGGGAGGGTGGCCCTTCAGCACGCGCGCGCACGGCTGGCCCATCAGCGATTGCACGGCGGAGGCGCTGAAGGCGTGTCTGTTGTTGGAGCCGCTCGGGCTCAATCGCGTGCCGCGCGAGCGCCTGGAGCAGGCCGTGGCGTTCATCCTGTCCTTGCAGAACCGGGATGGCGGCTGGGCCACCTATGAGCGGCAGCGGGGGCCGCGCTGGCTGGAGCGGTTCAATCCCTCGGATGTCTTCGCCGGCATCATGGTGGACCCCAGCTACGTGGAGTGCACGTCGGCCTGCATCCAGGCGCTGGCCGCGTGGCGCGAGGCCTTCACGGACGCCCCGGTGGGCCACGCCATCACGCGGGGCGCGGACTTCCTGCGCCGCCAGCAGCATCCGGACGGCGGCTGGGAGGGTTCCTGGGGCGTGTGCTTCAGCTATGGCACGTGGTTCGGTGTCACCGGCCTGGTGGCCTCGGGCGCGGGGACCGGAGACCCCGCACTGCGCAAGGCCGTCACGTTCCTGAAGGCCCACCAACGCGAGGACGGCTCATGGAGCGAAACCATCCAGGCCTGCCGCGAGCGCCGCTGGGTGGCGGGGCGCTCGGGCCACGCGGTGATGACGTCCTGGGCCGTGCTGTCGCTGGTGGCCGCGGGCGACGCGAACGCGGAGGCCACGCGCCGGGGCGTGGCGTGGCTGCGCGCGGCGCAGGAGGCGGAGGGCCAGTGGCCACCAGAGCCGCTGGCCGGAGTGTTCAGCCGCACCTGCGCCATCCACTACGACGCCTACCTGCGCATCTTCCCGCTGTGGGCGCTGTCGCTCGCGGAGCGACAGGCCGGAGGCTTCAAGGCGCGCGGAGGCTCTGCGACCCCAGGTAGTCCATCTTGCCCAGGTTGACGCCGTTGTGACGCAGGAGCGCGTACGCGTGGGTGACGTGGAAGAAGAAGTTGGGGACCGCGTTCTCCAGGAAGTAGTCCGCGCCGTTCATCACCTGCCCCTCCCACCGGGGGTGGGTGACGACGCGTCCGGCGGCGCCCTCGAAGTCCTTCGCCGTGAACGTGTCCAGGTACGCGATGGTGGACTGGACGCGGGCGCTGAGCTCCTCCAGCGTCTGCTCCGTGTCCGGGTTGGACGGCGCGGCCTTGCCTGACAAGCGCGAGGCCGCCAGCTTCACGGCGTCACAGCTGATCTGCACCTGCCGCACGAACGGGAGCTGGTCCGGCGCCAGCCGGAAGTTCAGGTAGAGGTTCGGGTCGAAGGACTTCGCCTTGGCATGGGCCGCGGCCGTCTCCAACCACTTGCCCAACTGCCCCAGCTGCTTCTTCATCTGCGAAAAGGTCTCGAAGTACATGGGCGCGCAAGCTAACGGGACAGCCATTGGCGCGCGAGCCAATCGCCAGGGCATCTGGATCCACGAATCCAGACGCCCTGCGTCACCCCCGGGCCTTCCGCTCACGCCTTGAACGTCATCAAGGGCCGCAGCCGGGCCACCTCCCGGACGATGTCGGCGTCCACCTGGGAGGCCACCACCGGGCCAATGGGCTTGTAGGCGGCGGGGGCCTCCTCGATGCGGCGCTCGGCCCTGAGCGCGATGCAGTCCACCCCCGTCAGCCCCAGGTCCTCCTCCCGGTGCTTCGCGCCGCCCCGTGACATGGAGAAGCGCGAGTGCGCCCGCCCCGCCCCATGCGAGGCCGACGCCAGGGCCTTCGTGTTGCCCAGGCCCCGCATCAGGTAGGACGTGGCGCCCATGGAGCCGGGGATGATGACCGGCTGGTCCTCTTCCGCCGGGCAGGCCCCCTTGCGCGCCAGCCAGCCGCCCTCCCAGGGCAGGGTGATGTTGTGGGGCACGTCGTAGACGAGCGGCGCCTCCACGTCCCCGAACAGCTCCCGCAGCGTCTGCCGCACCAGCTCCGCGAGCAGCAGCCGGTTGAGGAAGGCGTAGTTGGCCGCCGTGGCCTCCGCCTTCAGGTACTCGCGCACCTTCGCCGGGTCCGCGAGCGGGAAGATGCCGCTCGCCGGGTGCGGGGCTCCCGTGGGCCACGCGGCGCGCGCCCGCTCCTGCCAGGTGCGCCCCACGTGCTTGCCCATGTCCCGCGAACCGGAGTGCACCATGAACGCGAGCTGCCCCTCCCGCACGCCCCAGGCCCACGCCCGCGCGCGGTCCACCACGGCCTCCACCCGCTGCACCTCCACGAAGTGGTTGCCTCCGCCAATGGTGGCCAGGCCGGGGTCACGCACCACGCCCTCCCGCCGCAGCCCGGTGGGCGCCCAGGCCGGGTCGCCCTCCAGCGCCCCGCCCAGATGGACGCGGCCGGACTCCCGGCCCAGCTGGCCCAGGTCCATCCGGGCCGCCATGCCCAGGGGCTGGCCTTCCGTCTCCAGGAGCCAGCCGGGCAGGCCGTCCCGCAGCAGCGCCTCCAGGGCGCGCGAGCCCTGGGCGACGTCCCGCGTGCCGAAGAAATAGTGCCCCTTCATCCGCTCGACGAAGGCGTCGCGGCGGGCGAGGAAGGCGTCCACGGGGATGTCCGCGACATGCAGGCGCATGCCGCAGTTGATGTCCGTGCCCACGGCGCCGGGGACCACCAGGCCCTCCGTGTGGACCACCGACCCGATGGCCACCCCGGAGTCGCCCGGATGGAAGTCCGGCGTCGCGCGCACCTGCTTCACGCGGCCGCCGTCGGGGTGATGGAGCGCGGCGAGCGCCGCGAGCTGCTGGAGCGCCTTGCCCTCCACCGGCAGGTCCGGCGGAAGGAGGACTTCGGCGGGGGGAGCATGGGGATCCGCCTGGAGGCGGACCGTGTAGACACGACCGTCGTAAGCAACATCGAGCCCCTCGCGGGCAAGTGCCCGCAGGAGCCGGTTCAGTTTCGGCTGCATGACCTTCTCGGAATCTGACCCGGGCGGATTCGCGGCCCGGGGGACGTGAGCGATGGGTTCGAGACCTCGGGTCAGCAGCCGCGGTCGGGACGCCGGAGCGTCCGCGACCCCCTGGACGATCCAACACACCGCACCTGACGGACTCGCGAAAAGATCCGCTCCAGTCGAGGATGGGCCCATGGACGTGTCGAAGCAGGGGAACGGAGCGGTGTCATGACGGTGGCGGTCCTACGGGCCCAGGCCCCGGAGTTCGATGTGGCGTCCGTGCTGGACCGCTTCCCGGACTGCCACCCGGATGCCGTCTGGCTCCAGGGGGAGCAGCTGCAGCGCCAGGGAAGGCATTCCACCTCTGGCTTCAACCTCACCCTGGTGGAGGACGGCGAGGGCACGCTGCACGGCCCCGTCGCCGCCGCCCGCAGGCAACTGGAGGTGCTGGCCCCCCTGCTCGCGGAGCTGCGCCAGCAGGCCGTCCCCTGCGTCGTGGACTTCGGGCTGTTCGTCGGCACCGCGCGGCACTTCACCAGCTCCATCCACTTCCCACCCGACGACGTCCGGTGGTTCGCGGACCAGGGAATCGCGCTGGCCGTCTCCGCCTACCCGACCGCCGAGGAGGAGTTGGAGGACTCCTCGGGCAACCTCCAATGAGCGCGAAGACCGCCCCCCGCTGGGACCCCGAAGCCGTACCGACCTTCTGGATCAACCATGCGTCCCGGTTGCTGATGCGCCACTTCGAGCAGCGGTTGCGGCCGCTCGAGTTCGGGATGGCCTACCTGCCGGTGGTCATCGCGCTGGAGGAGCACGGGCCGCTCCTGCAGAAGCAGCTCGCGGAGTACGCCCACGTCGAGCAACCCACCATGGCCGCGCTCCTCACGCGGATGGAGCGCGATGGGCTCATCGCGCGTCAGCCGCACCCGGACGACAAGCGCGCGACCCGGATATCGCTCTCGGCCAAGGCCCGGGAGCGCCTGCCCCAGGCGAAGGAGCAGCTGGAGGACGTCGCGGAGCAGGCGACCGCGGGCTTCAGCGACCGCGAGCGCGCCACGTTCATGACGCTCCTGCGCCGAGTGGTGGACAACCTGGAGCCGCCATCCGGGGATTGAGCGCCATCCATTCCCAGAACGTCAGAGGGGTCCTGTAGGGTGCGCGCCCCTCCGGAAGATTTCCTCCCGGCATGGCACAAGGTCGAGGCCCCTTGAACCGCTCCTCCATCCTGATGCGCGCGCTGCGCACTGGCACCTTCTGTCTCGTGGGCGCCAGCTCGCTGATGACCGCCTGTGATTCCAACGATGATCCCCCCGTCGACCCGGCTCCGGTGGACAGGTCGCCGCGCACGCTGACGCTGCTGCAGACCAGCGACCTGCACACCAACATCTTCCCGTGGGACTACTTCTCCGGGAAGCCGGACGCGAAGCGCGGCCTCGCCAAGGTGGCCACGCTCATCAAGCAGGAGCGCGCGAAGAACCCGGACTGCACGCTGCTCGTCGACACCGGTGACACCATCCAGGGCTCGCCGCTCGGCACCTACTACGCCCAGGTGGACAACGCGTCCAAGCATCCCATGGCCGCCGCCATGAACGAGCTGGGCTACGCCGCCATGGCCATGGGCAACCACGAGTTCAACTACGGCCAGGACGTCCTCAACAAGTTCAAGGGCGAGGCGAACTTCCCCCTCCTGGGCGCCAACGTGCGCAAGGCCGCGGACGGCTCCGAGGCCTTCACCCCGTACGTGATGACCACGGTGTGCGACGTGAAGGTCGGCATCCTCGGACTGGTGACGCCGGGCGTGGCGACGTGGGAGCGCAAGGACAACATCACCGGCTTGCGCTTCGATGACCCGCTGGAGATCGCGAAGACGTACGTGCCGAAGATGAAGCAGGCCGGCGCGGACGTGGTGGTGGTGGCCATCCACGGCGGCCCGGACAAGCAGCCGACGGGCAGCGCGACCAGCCCCGACTCGTGGCTCGCGGACTACGAGGACGCCACGAAGTGGACCGACCGCGGCAACCTCCCCGGTGAGAACCCGGCCGTGCAGATTGCCCAGCAGGTGGCGGACGTGGACGTGCTCCTCACCGGCCACACCCACCAGCCCATCCCGAAGATGCTGTTGAAGCAGCAGGATGGCCGTGAGGTCCTCCTCACGCAGCCCAACCGCTGGGGCAGCCACCTGGCCCACGTGCAGCTCAACGTCACCTGGAGCGGTGAGCGCTGGGGCGTGGACGCGCACGACTCGCAGCTCCACGCGGTGGACGAGACGGTGGCGGAGGATGCCAACGTCAAGCAGCTCACCCAGGCCGCCCACGACACCACGGTGGCCTACGTGAACCAGAAGATTGGCAGCACCACCGCGGCCTTCACGGGCGGCTTCCCCGGCCGCTACGTGGACAGCGCCCTGTCGGACCTGCTCAACATCGTGCAGGAGGAGGCCGCGAAGGAGGCCGGCTTCCCCGTGGACCTGTCCGCGACCGCCCTGTTCTCCAATGACGTCGCGCTGCCGCAGGGGGACGTCACCCTGCGTGACGCCTACAGCGTCTACATCTACGACAACACGCTGTACGTGATGGAGATCACCGGCTCCATCCTCCGGCGCGCGCTGGAGATGAACACGCTGTACTTCAAGCAGTTGGACGCGGCGAACCTGCCTGCGAAGCCCGCGGACGCGAAGGCCACCACGCCCGTCGTCGCGGACTACAACTGGGACCTCTACTCGCACATCGAATACGGCTACGACCTGACGAAGCCCGCGGGCTCGCGGCTCACGCACCTGCGCTTCAAGGGCGAGGACGTGAAGGACGAGCAGCTCTTCCGCATCGCCGTGAACAACTACCGCGGCGGTGGCGGAGGCGGGTACAGCATGTTCAAGGAAGGCCGCATGCTGTGGTCCTCCGCGGACGGGGTGCGGGACTACGTCGCGCGCTACATGCAGGAGCACCAGAACCTGTCGCCGGACGCGGTGAACACCTGCAACTTCACGCTCGCGCCGGACCTCTACGCGCATTACTTCCAGGCCACGCTCGGCCCGGCGAAGTGCGCGCCCGTCGTGCAGTGACGTAGGAGACCCAGGGACGCCCGGTGGACAGCCCTCTTCCCTTGAGGGCACGTCCCACCGGGCCTCCCGCGTTCCTACGTTGCCCGCGATGGCCGACCCACGCGCGGAAGAGACGTTCCAGAAGAGCATCCACACGCTGACGACGGACGGGGCATCGCCCCGGACGGAGACCGACGGCCTGGGCTCCCGCCAGCTCCCGGCGGACGCCTACTGGGGCATCAACGTCAGCCGCGCGCTGGACAACTTCGCCATCAGCGGGCGCCCCATCTCCGTCTATCCCGACCTGCTCTTCGGCTACGCCTGCGTGAAGCAGGCCGCGGCGCGGGCGAACGCGGAGCTGGGGGGGCTGGATGCGACGCGGGCCTCGCTCATCGACCGGGCCTGCGAGGACATCAAGGCCGGCAGGCTGCACGACCAGTTCGTCGTGGACGTCATGCAGGGCGGGGCCGGCACCTCCACCAACATGAACTTCAACGAGGTCATCGCCAACCGGGGCCTGGAGCTGGCCGGCCACCCCAAGGGCCACTACGCGCACCTGGACCCGAATGACCACGTGAACCGGAGCCAGAGCACGAACGACACCTACCCGACGGCGCTCAAGGTCGGGTTGATGCTGTCCGTCGAGCGCCTGCTGGCCCAGCTGCACCTCTTGGAGCAGGCGTTCCGCGACAAGGGGCAGGAGTTCGCGGGCATCGTGAAGATTGGCCGGACGCAGCTCCAGGACGCCGTGCCCATGACGCTCCAGCAGGAGTTCGAAGGCTTCGCCGTCACGCTGGCGGAGGAACACGCGAGCCTGAAGGACGTCACCCGCCGCCTGGGGGAGATCAACCTGGGGGCGACGGCGATTGGAACGGGCATCGCCGCGGACCCGCGCTTCGCGGAGGCCGCGCGAGCGCACCTGGCGGACATCACCGGGCGCCCCATCGTCACCGCGCCGGACCTGATTGAAGCGACCACCGACGTGGGCGTCTTCATGGAGGTGTCCGGCACCCTCAAGCGCACCGCGATGAAGCTGTCGAAGATCTGCAACGACCTGCGGCTGCTCGGCTCTGGCCCGCAGGCAGGCTTCAACGAAATCAACCTGCCGCCCATGCAGGCGGGCTCCAGCATCATGCCGGGCAAGGTGAACCCGGTCATCCCGGAGGTCGTGAACGAAGTGGCGTTCGTGGTCGCCGGGGGAGACGTGACGCTGACCATGGCCGCCGAGGCGGGGCAGCTCCAGCTCAACGCCTTCGGGCCGGTCATGGCCCACGTGCTGTTCGAAAACCTCAAGTACATGACCGCCGCCATGGCGACGCTGCGCGTGAACTGCGTGCGGGGCATCACCGCCAACAAGGAGCGGCTCGCGCGCCAGGTCGAGTCCTTCGTGGGCGTCATCACCGCCCTCATGCCGCACATCGGCTACGCGCCAGCGGCGCGGCTGGCGAGGGAGGCCCTGGCCACGAACGCCAGCATCGCGGACCTGGTGGTGTCCGCCGGGCTCTTGACGCGCGAACAGCTGGCCGAGCTGCTCTCGCCGGAGCGGTTGACCCGGGGCCAGGCGGTGGAGGCCCGGGAGGAAGAGGGCTAGCACCAGGCGGCCCCTTCAGCGCGAGGTCCGAATGTCCATCCGCCGCCTGCGCAGGTTCCTCCGCGATCCCCCCTGGCTGGTCCTGGGCGGTCTGGTCGTCGTCGGGGGCGCGCTCGGCATCGCGCTCGCCCGCGTGCAGACGGACACCGCGCCAGCGCTGTTCGGGCATGCCTGGCCCGGGGACGTCGACGACACCCGGGGCGCCCTGGGGGCGCTGCTCGGGTTGCAGATCACCATCCTCACCATCGTCCTGTCCCTGAACGCGCCGGTCATCCAGTCCGCGGCGAACCAGTATTCGTCACGGCTGGTCCCCATCTACTTGAAGAGCGCGCCGCTCCGCCGCGCCATTCCCTTCTTCGCCCTCTCCATCAGCTACATCCTCACGGCCATCCGGGAGCTGGGTGTCATCGAGGACGCCGGCGTCAGGCCCCGGCCCGTCCTGTCGGGAGCCATCATCCTGGTGCTGGTGGCGCTCTGCGTGCTCATCGTCTTCCTGGCCCGCACCTTCCGCTTCCTGCGGGTGGAGCGCGTGCTCGGGCTCGTGCAGGACCTGATTGTCTCCGCGACGGAGCGCCGCATCCAGGCCCGCCTGAAGCGGCTCCCACTGGACCCCGCGGCGGTCCTGCGGCTGCCGGCGGATGCCACCTCGCTCCTGGCTGCATCGTCGGGCTACCTCGCGGACGTCGACCTCCAGGACCTCACTCGGCACGCCCGGAAGTGGGGCGTGCGGGTCCGCATCTGCATCACCGTGGGCGAGTACATCGACCAGGAGGACGTCATCGGCTGGGTGGTGGCGGACGGAGGGGGGCCCGTGGACGCCCACGTGCTCAACGACCTCGCCGCCACGCTGAGCATCCAGTCGGCGCGCGAGCCAGACTGCGACCCCGCCCTGGGGCTGCGCATCCTCGTCGACGTCGCGAACCGGGCCCTGTCCTCGTCCGCGAACGACCCGTACACGGCCCGGCAGGCGCTCCATCAAATCCGTTCCGTGATGCGCCGGCTGGCGGGCCTGCCCCTGGGGGACTGGAACGTCGTCGACCCGGATGGCCGGGCGCGCGTGTCACTGGTGGCCATGCGGCTGCGCGACTACCTCTTCCTCGCCGTGGATGGCCCGCTCCATTACGCGGGGGGCGACCCGGAGGTGCTGGAGGAGGTGCTCCAGATCGCCCTCACCGTGGGCCTGCTCGCGCGCGACGCACAGGACCGCGCCGCGGCGCACGCGCTCTTCGCTCGCGTGCTCGCGGACGTCCAGGGCTCCACGGAGAAGGATCGCTTCCACCGCCTGCTCGCCCAGGCGGAGCGCGTCCAGGCCTCCTTCCAGGGCGAGCGCCGGACGCGCGTCGAACGGGGACGCGCGGACTGGCTCCCGGACTGAAAGCGCGGGCTTTCAGTGGCGGGTTTCGCGGGTGGGCTTGAAGCCCACGAGGAAGTCGATGAGCAGGCGGGTGCCGTAGCCCGTGGCGCCCTTGCTGCGCCACGCGTGGTCACGCTCGGCCCGCGCGGTCCCCGCCATGTCGATGTGCGCCCAGGGCAGCCCGTCCACGAACTCCTCAAGGAAGAGGCCCGCGGTGATGGCTCCGGCGTTGTCTCCGCCCACGTTCTTCATGTCCGCCACCTCCGACTCCAATTCCTGCCGCAGGCGCCGGTCCAGCGGGAGCTGCCACACGGTGTCGCCGGTGCGCTCCCCCGACTCCTTCACCTGCTCCACCAGGGGCTGGTCGTTGCCCATGACCCCCGCGCTGAGCACGCCCAGCGCGCGCTGACACGCCCCGGTGAGCGTGGCGAGGTCCACGATGGCGTCGGGGCGGGGCGACTGTTCGGTGGCCAGGACGAGCGCGTCCGACATCACCAGGCGGCCCTCCGCGTCGGTGTTGATGACCTCCACCGTCTTGCCGCCGCGGACCGTCAGCACGTCCCCCAGCTTCATGGCGGTGCCGGAGGGCATGTTGTCGGTGCACATCAGGTACGCCGTCACCGCCGTCCTGCAGCCCAGGGACTTCAGCGTCGTCATCGCCGCGAGGATGGCGCCCGCGCCGGACATGTCGCCCTTCATGGTGGCGTGGACCAGGTCGTTCGGCTTCAGGCCCAGGCCGCCCGAGTCGAACATGATGCCCTTGCCGACCAGCGAGATCCGGCCCACGGGCTGGACGGCTTCTCCCCGGCTGCCTTTGGGCGTGTACGTCAGCTTGATCATCCGCGGCGGCTCCGTGCTGCCGGCGTTGACGCCCAGCAGGCCTCCGCAGCCGAGGTTGGCCAATGCCTCTCCGTCGAAGACCTCGACCTCCAGGCCGCAGCGTTTGGCCAGGGACTCGGCCACCTCCGCCATGCGAGCGGCGGTCAGCAGGGTGGCGGGGGAATTGGCGAGGTCGCGCGCGAACGCCGTGGCGCGGGAGTGGATGCCTCCGCGCATCACTCCCTGCTCCACCTCCTCGGTGTTTTTCGAACCCGAGACGAGCGTCAGGGTCTCCAGCGGCGGTTCCTGCTCCGACTGCCGCTTGTAGGGCCGGTAGCGGTAGCGGGCGAGCAGGACGCCTTCGGTCAGGGCCTGCGCGGCGAGGTCCACCGGCACGCTCCCGGTGTCCGGGACCTGGAGCGCCACACGCTTCTGCTGGCCCACGGCCCGCGCGAACGCGGCGGCGGCATCCCGGAGCTTGCCTGCATCCAGCTGTGCTCGCGCCCCCAGGCCGACGGCGACCAGGGGTGGGCCCTCCTTGCGGGGAATGAGCAGCGTCTGACCGGCCTTGCCCTCGAAGCCCGCCGCCTTCAGGAACGCGCGGTCGAGTCCGGGAGCCTTCACCTCTTCGTCCGCTCCCACGAACGTGCCGACACAACCGGCGTCGGTGGGCACGGTGGCCGCTACGGCGAGCTTCGTCTCCTCCGGGGATTCGATGGAGGGAGCGGGGTGGAACTCGGCCTGCGCGCGTGAATGAAACGAGGTCAACATGGAAGCCTCCTGATGGAGGAACTGGGCACGGCGGCGGGAGGGTGCAACATCCAGAAGGTCACTCGCCCCTGCCTCCGGGAGCGGTTTGCCGGCGGATGGAAGGTGTGGATGTTCCGCCACGCAATCCCATGAAGGGGAAGCCCATGCGCACACTGCCGTCGAAGCGGATGTCACTGCTCACCGAGCGCGAAGCCCAGCTCGTCCTGTCCAGCGCCCCACGCAACCTGGCGGAGCTCTCGCCACGAGAGCTGCGCGGACGCATCCTGCGAGCGCGCCGCCTGATGGAGAAGTACCAGGACGCAGCGCAGCGGCAGCGCAGGGAGGCGCTCCGCAAGGAGGTGCCCTCCCGCTCCCGCCGCGCCGAGGGCAACCGCAACACCCTCCGCAAGGCCGAGTACTTCGCCGTCACCCTGGAGCGCTTCGAGAAGCGGCTCGCCCTGCTCGAGCGCAAGGCGCAGGTCCGCACCCGCGCCGCGAGCCGTCCGGCCCCCCGGAGGACGACGCGCGCGGCGACGGGAGGACGCAAGCCCGCGCGCCGGACACGCGCCGCCGGCCGCACCGCGAAGGCCCCCGCCTCGAAGCAGGCGTCCCGCAAGAAGCAGGGAGGGGCCCTGAAGCAGGAGCGCTTTCCCGCCCTCAAGCGTCAGGTCCATGCCTCGACCCGGGGCCGCCGGACCCAGACCCAGCGCGACTCGCGGCGCTGAGCGTCGAGCGCCCTAGTGTCGGTAGAACGCCTCCTGTACCGCGAGGCGATCCATTCCCCGCGCCAGACAGAGCTGCAAGAGCACGCGGCTCTTCTGCGGGTTGAGCTGGTCCGCGGCGACGAAGCCCAGGGTGTCGTCGTCCATTTCAATGTTCCGGCCCACGTCGCCGCTCACCACCCGCGTGCTGCGCACGACGACGACGCCCGCCTCCGCCGCTTCCGAGAGCGCGCCCGCGGCTTCCGTGGAGACGTTGCCGTTGCCCATCCCCGCCACGATGATGCCGCGCGCCCCGTTCGCGACGCTGGCGCGCACCAGGTCCGGCGGCATGTGGGCATGGGCATAGAGGATGTCGACCCGGGGCAGGCGTTCGAGCCCGTCCACGGAGAACCCGGACGCGGCGGAGTGCCGGTGCGTGGGCTGGCGGAAGTAGCGGATGCGCCCGTACCGCGCGGTGCCCAGCAGGCCCGGCCCCGGTGAGATGAAGGTCTGCACGTCCGTGGTGCTCGACTTCGTCACGTCGCGCGCGCAGTGCAGGTCGTCGTTGAGGACGACGATGGCGCCCCGGCCGTGGGCCTCCGGGTCGGCGGCCACGGCGACCGCGTTGTAGAGGTTCAGCGGCCCGTCCGGGCTGAGCGACGTGGCGGGCCGCATGGCGCCGGTGAGCACCACCGGCCGCGCGCTCCGCACCACCAGGTGGAGGAAGTAGCCCGTCTCCTCCACCGTGTCCGTGCCGTGCGTGATGACGATGCCGTCGGCCTCGTCGCCAGCGAAGAGCGCGTTCACCCGGGCCGCCAGCCGTAGCCAGAGGCCGTCGTCCATGTCCTGGCTGCCCACCTGGGCCACCTGCTCGCCCCGGAGCGTTGCCAGGGCGCGCAGGCCGGGGACGGCGTCGATGAGCGACTCCACGGCGACCTCGCCCGCGCGGTAGCCCGGCTCCACGCCGGAGCCGGCCCTCCCCGCGATGGTTCCGCCCGTGGCCAGAAGGTGGACCCTCGACATGGTTGTGTCTCCCGAGCCGCCTACCCGAGACCCCAGGGCAGTCCCAGCACCTGCCACGCTACCAGCAGGGCAATCCACACGGCGAAGACCACGATGACGTACGGCAGCATCAAGGCCACCACCGTCCCCACGCCCGCGTCCTTCTGGTACTTCTGCGCGAAGGTGACGATGAGCGCGAAGTAGGCGTTCAGCGGTGAGATGGCGTTGAACGGACCGTCACCCACGCGGTACGCGGCGAGCACGGCCTCCGGGGCCACGTTCAGCCGCATCAAGAGCGGCACGAACACCGGCGCGAAGATGGCCCACTTCGGAATGGCGCCCGTCATGATGAGGTCCAGGACGGCGACCACCAGCACGAACCCGACGAGCAGCGGCAGCGCCCCCAGGCCCGCGTGCTCCAGGGCATCACCCACCTTCACGGCCGCGATGGTCGCCATGTTCGTGTAGGTGAACAGGGCGATGAACTGGCTGATGATGAACAAGAGGAAGATGAGGCCGCCCAGCCCGGCGACCGCCTTCTCCATGGCCTTGATGACGTCCACGCTGTTCTTCATCGTCCCAGCGCCGACGCCGTAGGCGGCCCCCGTCACCAGGAACAGCACGGTGATGGCGACGATGAGGCCGTTCATGAACGGCGAGTCTCCAATGAGCGCGCCCGTCTCCGGATTGCGCAGCGGAGCCCCCGGGGGCAGCGCCAGCAGGCCGAAGAACACCAGCACGCCCACGAGCCCCCAGAACGCGAACTTCAACCCCCGCGACTCCTCCGGGGATAGCTTCGCGCCCGTCGTGGCCGGCTTCTCCCCCTGGTACGCACCCAGCCGGGGTTCGATGATCTTGTCGCTGATGAGCGACACGATGACGGTCAGCATCACCACCGACGCGACGGAGAACCAGAAGTTCGCCGTCAGGTCGATGGAGCGGTCCGGCGCCATGATGTGGATGGCGTCGTTGGTGATCTCCGTCAGGATGCCGTCCAGCGGTTTGATCAGGATGTTGACGGTGAAGACCGCGGCGACACCGGCGAACGAGGCCGCCAGTCCCGCCAGGGGATGCCTGCCCACGGTGAGGTAGGCGGCCGCCGCCAGGGGAATCAGCACCAGGTAGCCGGCATCCGCGGCGATGCTCGACAGGATGCCCACGAACACCAGGATGTACGTGAGGAGCCGGGCCGGAGCGACCGCCACCAGCTTGCGGATGAGCGCGCCCACCAGGCCCGCCGCGTCCGCGACGCCCACGCCCAGCATGGCGACGATGATGACGCCCACCGCGTTGAAGTCCATGAAGTGCTGGACGACGCCCGCGAACATGAAGCGCAGGCCCTCTCCCGTCAGCAGGCTCTTCGCGGCGGTGGTCGTCTCCTCCAGTTGGTGCGTGTCCGGGTTGATGGTCTCGTAGGTGACGCTGGCCCCCAGCCTGTAGAAGAGGTGGGAGAGCACCATCACGATGGCAATCAGCGCGACGAAGATGACCGCGGGGTGGGGGACCTTGTTGCCCACCCGCTCGATGGCGTCGAGCACCCGCTCCATGCCCTTCTTCTTCGGCGGCGTGCGCTGTTTGTTCTTTGTCTCGCCTGGGACCTGGACGTCGTCGAAATGAGCCGCTTTGGCCATGGGAGTGCTGCTCCTTTCCAATCCCTCAGAGCTCCAGCTCGGCCCCCACGGAGAGCGAGGTATCCGTCCGGACCTTGCCCGCCGCGGGTGCGCTGTCGTGTTGCAGTTCGAAGTACGTGGTGAGCGCGAAGCGGTCCGTCAGGTCCACGGACAGCTTCGTGGTGGAGTCCAGCAGGATGCGCGTGTCGCCGAAGATGTCCGGCAGCAGCACGGCGTCCTCGCGCAGGTACACGTTCTCGTTGATGTCATAGCGGAACGCCAGGCCCACCGCGGGCGACCACTGCGTCACATCCGGCAGGTTCTCGCGCGTGGGGGTGTACTGGAACCGGCGGTCCTTGGTGTAGCCCGCGCCCAGGTACGTGCGCAGGAAGAGTTCCTTCGACTTCTTCTTGCGCTCCAGGAGCGTGAAGCCGGCTCCCAGCTCCACCTCGGTGCGCAGCTCCAGGCTGGCGGGGTGGTCCGTCTCCACGCCCAGGAAGGTGTAGGCGCTGAGCAGGCGCGTGAAGCGGTAGTCGCCGCGCGCCCAGCCGCCGAGCGTCAGGGCCGTGACCTCCCGCTCCTCCTCGTCCTCGGTGGCCGCGTTTCCATAGGCGCCATCCGCCTCCAGGGTGAGCGCCCACACCGGCGACTCGTACTCCGCCAGGGCATCGCCCGTGATGGTGAAGGTGCGGGCGTTGCCGGCGAAGAAGGAGGCGCCGAGCCCGGCCGAGCCCGTCCAGGGCCCTTCCTCCTCGTCCTCGTCCTCGTCCTCGTCCTCGTCTGCTGCTGCCGCGACGGAGGCCGGTGAGGAGGCATCCGCCGCTTCGGAAGGAGGCGTGGGTGTCTGGGCCATGGCCGCGAAGAGGATGAAGAGTGGACTCATACGTGCCTTGGGGAAGGAGGCGCCTGCCTGTCCCGGTGATGAGGGAGGGGCGGCCTCGGTGGTGCTTGAAGGCCTCCTCGCGTTCCACGCAACCTTCGCCACGCACCGCGCGTACGGCAATCACAGGCCGGCATGCCGGGGGATGGCTCCCTCGTGCCTTTGCCCGTCAGAACGTGATGAGGGATTGGATTCGCGGGCCCTGGCTCAGGGGCGCACGACGTCCTGGATGAACCGGCTCAGCGACTCCGCCATCTTCTGGTGCGTGGCGGCGGAGGGATGCCAGTCCTCGCCGACGCCGTCAGCGAAGGGGTTCTGCATGGCCATCACGTGGCGGTGGACCCGGGCGTCGCCCAGGCGCTGTCGCTCCGCCACGAGCTGGGAAATCCAATCGCCGACGTGCACGGACGTCACCACGCCCTGCTGTTCCTTCCTCTTGAAGCCATCCGTCATGCTGCCCAGCGTGCAGACGATGTGCGCGCGGGGATGCAGCGCACGGAGCCGTTCGAGGAAGGACCGGTAGGCGGACTTGAACGCCGCTTCGTCCGGGAGGAACGCGGCGGTGCCCGCGCCCGCGAACGTGTCATTGGTGCCGGCGTTGAGGACAATCACATCCGGCGAACCGTTGGAGAAGTCCCAGGCGGCGGGGTGGTCCGGGACGGCGCGCTCGTAGATGGCGGGGATCAACCCGGACGTGGACAGGTCCAGGTTGCGGTACACGCCGTGCCCCGAATAGCAGACGAACGTGGCCTCCGCGCCCAATGCCTGGGCCGTGAGCCAGCCGTAGCCGCGTCTGGGATTCTGGTGCTTCGACGTGAAGGTGGGCACCTTGGAGGAGGACGTCTCCGGAACGAAGGTGACGTCGGTGCCGTAGCCGCAGGTGATGGAGTCGCCAATGAACTCCAGCTTGAGCCCCGTGTGCTGCGGGGGCGGTTCCCGGAACTCACCCTGCACCTCCAGCGCCAGGAGCGTGCTGGCACCCACCAGGGACTCGGTGCGCTTGAAGAGCTCCACTGTGTGCAGGCCCACGGGGAGTCCACTGGCGAGCAGGTAGCTGCCCTGACCGGGATGCACCGCGAGCAGCTTGGGAGGTGCCCCGTCCACCACCACGTCGAAGTGGTTGGTCCCCACGTCTCCGCCCTGGCCCGCGTCGTCGAGCCGCATCCGCACGGCGTCCGTCCCCCTGGAAGCGCGCGCGAACCGTCACGCCCGGATGGGAGAAGACGACCCCGGTGCTGGAGCGGTACGTCCGGCCCACGTACTGGACCCGCGCGTCCGCGGCCGGAATGCTCACCCAGGTCATGGAAGGGCTTTCACGTGCGGGGGAGGGAGCCCTGCACGCGGCCAGCGACAGGCCCATGCCAAGGCAGACGCCAGCGATGAGGGAGCGGTCGGGCACGCGGTTCCCAGCGTACACACAAAGGAACTCTTCGACGCGGTGGTGGACGACATCTGCGATGAGGCCTTCGCGAAGCTGGCGGCGGCCGTGGGCGCGGCGTGGACGCCCGCGGAGAAGATGCGGACCTTCATCGACGTGCGCCAGGGAATGGCGGAGCGGATGGTCCAGCAGCTGCGCGTCACGCCCCGGGCGCTGCGGGAGCTCCTGCCGCTCGTGGAGCCGCGGCTCGCCCGTCCCCGGGCTCGCGAGGTCGCGCTGCTGACGGCCATCTTCGAGGAGGGCAGGGAACAGGGCACCTTCGAGGTCCGCGACACCCGGGCCGCCGCGCGGGCGCTGGCGCTGGGGTTCCAGCACGTCGAGTGCACGCTGCTGCGCGTCGGCCTGCCGCCAGGAGCGCTCATCCGTCCATGAGCGACGTGCGGTATCGTTGGGTGAAGGAGTGATTCCATGCCGATGCCAGCACCCTTCGTGAACCTCACCCAGCTGGTCCAATGCTCCGACGCGGAGCTCGAAGCGCTGCTGGAGCAGGCCGACTTCGAAAACCTCGAGCCCGGCCGGGACCTGCCGCCGCTGCGTGAACGGCTCCTCCGGCTGGAGCGTGAGCGCGGCCTTACGGAGGTCCACCGGCGCGTCTCCGACAAGGTCCTGGCCGCGGGGGCACGGCTCGTGGAGACCCCGCGCTACATCGGCATGCAACACAGCTTCGCGCTCAGTCCGGATGGACGCCACCTCGCCGTCGCGAGCAACCGCCTCGACGAATCGCACGGGGGAGACGTGCGCATCTGGGAGCTCGCGACGGGGCGCGTGGTCGACGCTGTCGGGTTCGAGACGACGCTGGTCGGCTCGACGCGGGAGCCCTCCTGCCTCCAGTGGTCGCCGTCGGGGCAGTGGCTCGGGGTCATCCTGGACCAGGTGGTCATCGGCGTGCTGCGGGCCTTCGCTGGAATGCTGCCCTCCTTCACCGTGGACGTCACCCGGCGCTGGGGCTCGCCGCCGGGGTGGGGTGTCATCAATCCCAAGACCGTGGAGAACACGGGGCACCTGCCCGCCTGGTGCTGGTCTCCGGATGAAACCCAGCTGTTCATCTCCACCCCCGGGCCCGACGGTGCGCTGGGCTGCATCGTCCCGTTCCGGGAGGGCACCCGGGTCAACGAGGACAGTGAAGGGATTCGCTGGTGCCCGGCCCGGTTGGACGGACAGCCTTCGAAGTCGCGCCCGCATACCTGGGTGCGGTGGAGCCCGGATGGCTCACGCATCCAGGGCTATTGCAAACAGGAGTTCGTGCTTGAACCGCACACCGACCCGGAGCCGGAACCCCATCCGTCCGCCTCCGCCATCGACGTGCGGAGCGGCGACCTCGAGTACCGCTTCGATGAGCTGAAGCTGCCGGTGGCGTTCTCACCGGACGGTGCCCGCCTGGCCTACGGAGAGGAGTCGCCCCGGCTCGCCAACGGGCACACCGGCCGGGCGATGTCCGTCCCGAGCAAGGACGTCGACATTCGGATTCTCGCGGTCGTGGAATACGTCTGGTCCAGCGACGGCCGGCGTCTCGCCGTGCTCATCAACGGCTACGAGTTCCCGCAGGTACTCATCTTCGAGGCCGGCAAGCTCCTGTGCCAGATGGACCTGAAGCGCCGTTCGTTCGGCCTGTCCCTCAAGAGCGGCGACCTGGGCCGCTGGGCCTGGTCGCCGGATGGCTCCATGGGCGCATGCCTGCTGCGTGAGGGAGGCATGGCCGAGCCGTGGAAGCGTGAGGGAATCAAGGTCGAGCTGTGGAAGGTGGGGCCCTCGCCCAAGATGCTCCGGCGGCTCGAGGGTGCCAGCGGCATCGACGGACTGGCCTGGGGCGCGGACGGCATGCTCGTGGGAACGGGGCCCCACACCATCGCCTTCTGGGACGTGAACACCGGAGAGCAGCGCTTCCGCTCCTCGTTGGAGTTGGAGCCGGGCCGCGTGCCACCCCCGAGCGACTGGAACCCCTGGCCGGACGAAGTCGCACGCTTCATTCCGACCGAACTCGGCTGGGACTTCACGCGAGCACAGCCGGACGGCACCGTGGAGTGTCCTCCGGGGTCGCGGGAGAAGCTCGAGCCCCGGCTGATGTTCTCGGTGGGGGGGCGCCATGCCTGGCCCTGGCGGTGGGCCGAGGGGACCCGGCATGCGCGCTGGGCGGACGGGGCGCCTTCGCTCGTCGAGCCCCAGGCGGAGGCCGCGTTCGAGGAACGGCGCGTCCCCGTGCCCGAAGGCGAGACGCTGGAGGCGAGAGACGCCCGGCACGGGAAGTGGGGCTTCCTGAGGCAATACCAGGCCCCCACGCGGCCCCTGAATCATTACAAGGCCGAACCCGTGTTCACGCACGGTCCCGCCATCAGCCGCGCCAACCTCACGCCGTATCTCGGCAAGGGGGTGATGCTGCGCCAGACGCAATACGGGACGTGGTACGCCCTGGGTACCCTGCTCGAGGTCTCCGACGAGGGAATCCTCCTCCACCCTCGCGCTCCCATCGGCTCGTACCGAGAGCGGCTCCTGTCCTTCCGGGACATCCTCTGGATTGGACCGGCGGTGCCGCTCCACCTGCATTCAACCGATGGTTAGAATGGGTTTGTCTGTCGGGGATTTCCGCTATTCATTGTCTTGATAGGTTGATGGTATTGCATCCGGTGGAGCTCGATTCTGAAAGGGTGCACATATGACAACGTGTCAAGGATGGGTGCGGCTGATGGCGGCTTTGGGGCTGCTCGTGCTGGCCTTCCCCGAAGTGGCGGATGCCCAGCCTTCGTTCAAGGAGGAGCACGTCGTCATCCTCCTCGACCGCAGCGGCTCCATGACCTCGACCCGCACCGACGGGAGCACGCGCTTCCAGGCGGGAATCGTCATGGCGAGGGACACCGTGGAATTCACCAGTCCCGACAACCTCCCCAGGTACTTCTCGGTCTGGTCCTTCGAGGATAGCACCTACGCCAAGCACCTCGCCTTCACGCAGGACATCCAGGCGGTGCTGAACACGCTGAATGCCATCCAGGTGGGGCAGGGCGTCACGCCGCTGGCCTATGCCGCGTGCGCCGCCGTGGATGAGCTGCGTTTGTTCCGGCCCCAGATCCTGGCTCGCAAGCGCATCCAGCTCAGCTCGGATGGCGAGGAGAACAGCTCCCCCATGGGCTCGCAGTGCCAGGGCGCCGACAGTCCCACGATGGCTTCCCAGTCCTGGCAGTGGAAGGTCCGCAACAAGCTGCGGACCGGTAACGCCCAGAACGAGAACGCGGTTCCGTATGCGATTGTCTCGGACATTGTCTTCTTCGGCAGCTTCCTCCGGTTCCAGCCCGGCTTCGTGGCGGAACCCACCCTCCAGGAGATTCTCGGGAATGGGCAGCGCCCCGTCCCGGCGGGGTATGCGGTTCCCGTGGAAGGCCCCTTCGTCACCTACCTGCGCATGCTGGCCGAGGAGTCGGGCGGGAAGATGCGCGTGCTGGACGACACCGCGCCCCGCCCCGTGTACGGAGACGTCAACGCGGACGGGTGTGTCGACATGGGGGACTACGACACGGTCATCCAGAACTTCGGCCTGACGGTGCCCCCGGGGGACGCGAGGGCCGACGTGAACGAGGACCGGACCGTGGACTACGGCGACTACGCCGTCGTCATGGCCAACTGGGGCATGGGCGGAAGGTGCGCCCTGCCTCTTCGGGGCGAGTAGTCGCTCCGTCGCCTCTTCCGGCCCGGCGCGAGTCCCCGCGCCGGGCCCGGGACGTCCCTCACTTCCGGACGGGAGGGACGGGCGCGGTCCGGACGCTGGCGGCGCATCCGGTGCCCATGTTGTTCAGCACGATGTTGTAGTCGGTGAGGTCCACCACGCCGTCCTGGTTGATGTCCGCCCGCGGAGGCGCGGGCGGGACGCTCACGCCGTAGTGCTCCAGCACGAAGTAGAAGTCGGTCATGTCCACGCAGCCGCTCTGGTCGGCGTCGCCTGGGTAGGGCACGGGGCGGGCGTCGCTGATGGCGGTGTAGACGCCCCCTGACTCCCGGGCGAGCCCCTCCAGCAGCGCGAGGAAGGGCGAGGGGGCCGGCGCGGCCTGGGACGTCAACGTCACGTAGTTGTGGAAGACATTCGCGTCCAACACGAGCGCATAGGAGGTCTCGCTGTCGCGCAGCGGGTCACCCGTCTTGAGCATGTTCCGGACCTTCCACTGCCACGAATCCTGTTCGAGGTCGGGGTAGCGCGTCGTGCTGGGCGGCCCGTAGCAGGGAGCGGTCACGGGAGAGTTGTTCTCCTCCCCATCCGAGATGAGGTGGACCCGCTTGCGGGCGTCGACGCCGGGCTCGAACCAGAGGAGCTCGTCGGCGGCATCGCAGACGGCGTGGGCCAGCGGGGTCGTGCCCAGGCCCACGGTCAACCGGTTCAAGGTCTGGAGCGTCGTGGCCTCGTCCGCGAACCCCTGCTCCTTGAGGTAGCCGGTGCCCTCGAAGGTCCAGACGGCGAACTTGCGCGGAAGGTCGTTGCTCAGGCCCACGTAGTTGCGGGCAAGGGACAGCGCCTCCTGGAAGCGCGTCAGCCCCGAGCCGCGCGTCGTCAGCATGGAGCCGCTGCGGTCGATGAGCACGATGACGTGTTCTTCCGTGAAGGCCTGCGCCGTGCCGCCGGCCAGCAACGTCATCACGAGGCCGGCCCGCCGGAGGGCGCGCGAGGCCAGCCTGGAGGCAAAGCGTGGCAACATGGTGTCTCTCCTTGTCAGTGGATGCCCTGCACCTGGACCGGGAACCAGGCCTCGGTGGTGTTTCCGGTTCCCAGCTGGCCCTGGCTGTTGAGCCCCCAGGCCCAGACGGTGCCGTCCGCCTTCATGGCGAGCGAGTGCTGGTCGCCCGCGATGATGGCCACCGCGTGGGTCATGCTCACGACCAGTCCGGGGGTGAGGCGGTTGGCGCTGGTGCCATTGCCCAGCTGGCCCTCGAAATTGAAGCCCCACGCCCAGACCCAGCCGTCCGAGCGCAACGCCAGCGAGTGGTAGCTGCCGGCGGCGATGGCGGTGATGGCGCTCAGCCCTGGCACCTGGAGGGGGACCGCGCTCCCCTGCGTCGTGCCCACGCCCAGCTGCCCTGACGCGTTGTAGCCCCAGGCCCAGACGGTTCCATCCGCGCGCAGCGCCAGCGAATACATGCTGCCGGCGGCCAGCGACACCACGCTCCCCAACCCCACGGCCTGGACCGGAACGATCGTCCAGGTCCGCGTACCGTTCCCCAGCTGGCCGTCGAAGTTGTAGCCGAAGGCCCACACCGTCCCGTCCGAGCGCAGCGCCAGGGAGTGGCTTCCCCCCGCGGCGATGGCCACGACGTGGGTGAGCCCCGCGGCCTGGACGGGCTGCCGCCGGTCCACCGTCGTCCCGTCACCCAGCTGGCCATAGCGGTTGAAGCCCCAGCCCCACACGGTGCCGTCCGTGCGCAGCGCGAGCGAGTGGTAGTCCCCGGTCGCGACGGCCGTGACGCCCGTGAGGCCCACGACCTGGACGGGCGTGGGGCGGTCCGTGACGGTGCCCTCGCCAAGCTGGCCGAAGCGGTTCATTCCCCACGTCCACACCGTGCCGTCCGAGCGGAGGGCCGCGGTGTGCCGGTATCCCGAGGCGACGGCGGTGACGCCGGTCAGGTTCACCACGAGCGGCAGGGAGCTGTCCTCCTGGTTCCCGTTGCCCAGCTGCCCCTGCTGGTTGTCCCCCCACGCCCACAGCCCCCCGTTCGCCCCCAGCATGACGGTGTGGAGCTGGCCGGAGGTCACGTCCACCCTGCCCAGGGCGAGCCCCGTCACCTGGACGGGGGCCATGCGGGGCTCGAACGTGGTGTCCCCCAGCTGGCCGAAGACGTTGTCGCCCCAGGACCAGGCCGTGCCGTCCGCGCCCAGCGCCACCGAGTGCCTGTAGCCGGCCACCAGCGTGACTCCGCCCGTCATGCCCGCCTGGAGCGGAAGCGGGCTGCTGGTGAGGTTGCCCGTGCCGAGCTGCCGGTAGCGGTTGTCCCCCCAGGCCCACACCGCGCCGTCGGTGCGCACGGCCAGCGAATGGTAGTTCCCCGCCACCAGGGTGCGTACGTCCGTCAGGCTGACGGAGACGGGCTGTGTCCGCTGGGTGGTCGTTCCATCCCCGAGCTGCCCGTACGCGTTGTGGCCCCAGGCCCAGACGGCGCCGTCCGCGCGCAGCGCCAGGGCGTGGTACGCGCCGGCGGAGACGCTGACGACCGAGTCCAGGCTCGCGACCTGGACCGGGGTGACCCGCCGCACGGTGGTGC
Source organism: Corallococcus sp. AB011P (assembly GCF_003611605.1). NCBI lineage: Bacteria > Pseudomonadati > Myxococcota > Myxococcia > Myxococcales > Myxococcaceae > Corallococcus > Corallococcus sp. AB011P. Next base: position 82,639 of record NZ_RAVX01000009.1, on the reverse strand, counting down.
CATCCCCAAGCTGTCCGTAACGATTGTCCCCCCAGGCCCAGACGGTGCCGTCGGCGCGAAGCGCCAGGGACGACGAACCTCCGGCGACGACGGCCACGACGCCACCGAGCCCGGGGACCTGGAGGGGGACGCTGCTGCGCGTGAGCGTCCCGTCGCCGAGCTGGTTGTTGCGGTTGTCCCCCCAGGCCCAGACCGTGCCGTCCGCGCGCAGCGCGAGCACGTGGGCGAAGCCCGAGGCCAGGGACACCACGTTGGACAGCGCGCTCACGCGCTGGGGCAGCAGGCGGGACGTGAGCGTTCCATCGCCCAGCTGGCCGCTGGCGTTGTCCCCCCAGGCCCAGACCGCTCCCTCCGCGTCGAGCGCCAGGGAGTACTGATCCCCGGCCGCCACGGAGGTCGCCTGCGTCAACCCGGCCACCTGGACGGGGGAGGCCTTGTCGCGGCTGGTGCCGTCGCCCAGCTGGCCCAGGCGGTTGAAGCCCCACGCGAAGACCGTTCCATCCGAGTGCACGGCCAGGGAGTGGTACTGCCCGAGCGCCAACCGGACCGGAGGCAGGCGTTCCCCGGCCCGCTGGCGGACGGTCGCCTCATGGCGAGCGGTGGCCCCGGGGGTGTCCGCGCCACACGCGGCACAGAGGACCACCAGGGCCAGCAGGCTGGCCCGCCAGGACCCTCTCATCACGCCGTCGTTCCTCGGGCCCATGTGAAGCTCCTCTTCGAAGGGGTGGCTACGGCCGGCACCACGTCTGGCCTTGGAGATCCGGACAGCCCGCCAGGGTCCACCGCGCGATGAGCGCCAGGGTCTCCTGCGGAATCGGTGCGCCCGCCATGGGCATCCCCGGGCGTGCCGCGACCAGTCCGTGGCGCTCCTCCACGTGGCGCGTCGCGAGCCGCAGCCAGAACTCCCGCCCCGAGTGGCCGCGCAGGTACTCCTTCAGGCCCGCCTCGGTGGCGGTGAAGGCCCGCGCCGCGCGGGGGCTGGTGGCATGGCAGTGCACGCAGGTGGCGGTCCGGAAGAAGGGCCCCCAGAGAAAAGGGAGGAAGCCGGGTGGCAGCTGGGCCGGCATCGGCCCGGCTTCCAGCTTCAGCTCCGCGACGCGCGCGTCCAGCTCCTGCTCCGCCTGGGTCCGCATCTCGCCGAACAGGCGGTGCAGCAGCCGGGCCTCCTCGAGGCTCAGCGGCACCTCGGGCATGGTGCGCTCCTCCGGAAGGGGGGAGGAGACCGTGTTGCTCGCGTACGCATGGAGCCACTCGGCGGTGTAGAGCCCGAGCGTCACGGCGCTCCGTCCGGCGAGCCGCTGCGCTCCGTCATGGCAGGCCCGGCAGCGCGTGGCCCACAGCGACTCCGCCTGCTGCCGCTCCGCGCCGCTCAGGGGGACGGTCTTCGCCCGGGCCCTTGGGGCCTTGACGCCCAGCATGCGGGAAATCTCCGCGAGCTCCCGGGGTTGGAGGTCCGGGTACGCCATCATCCGGGGGACCCTGCTGCCCTCCGTGAGGGAGAGGCTGCTGGGGCGCCGCAGGAAGTCGCCAAGCCGCTCCAGGGCGATGCGCGACACCGGCCCGCCGGGCTCCACGCGCTCCGGCGCGTTCATGTACGACAGGGGCGACGTCGTGGCCATGCTCCGCAGCCGTTCCTCGCGCACCGGAACGGCGACGTAGCGGGGGTCGCGAATGCGTTGCTGGCGCTTCACCGCGACGTCGTTCAGCTCCGCGTGACAGCCGTAGCACTGGGCATCGGTCCAGCGGCCCAGCCCGTTGCCGAAGCGCTGCTGGGCGACACCGCGCTTCTCGGTGTGGCAGCCCGTGCACTCCGCCGCCTTCTCCCCCTGGGCCCGCGCCGCGAGTCCCACCAGGAGCAGCAGTGTCAGCACGGCCCACCTCAAGGCGCGCCTCCGGGCGGCTCCGCGGTGATGCGGACGCGCGAGGGGTCCTCGGTCAGGGGCCGGGCCAGGTCGCGGCCCAGCGCACGGAAGTCGTCCATGCCGCTGGCCGCGCCCGACGCCTGCTGGCAGCGCTGGTAGGCCTCCACGAAGGCATACGCGGACACCGTCCAGTCCCCACCCGCTTGCTCCGGGGGCGGCAGGTCCGCGACGACGCAGGCCCGCAGCTCCCGCATCCGCGTGTCGTCAGGGGCCGGGGCGTCCTGGCAGCCCACCATTCCGAGCGCCGTGACGAGGGCCCATCCTCGCGTGAAGAAACTCATTCAGTGCCGCTCCCGCTCAAGGCTCCGCGACCTGCCCGAACCGGATGTGCAGGGGTTTGGGGATGCACATGAAGATGCGTTGCTGGGCGTTGGCGGCGCTCATCGTCGCCGTCTCCGCGACCGGGTCCAGCTGGAAGAGCTGGACATAGGTCCGCCAGCCCTCCTGGGGGTCCTGGGTCGCGAAGAGCTGCGGAGATGTCTGCGTGAGCCGGACGGACTCGAAGATGACGTCCCATTGGTTCCCGGACCACACGCCCGCACCGGAGACCTGGAGCACTCCGGCCGTCTGGAGCGCCAGGTTGATGGCATTCACCTCCATCCGGGGGCTGGTGGGCTCGCACAGCGGCACCGTGGCGTCCAGGGTGAGGACCGGCTGCGCGGCGATGAAGTCCTTCACCGTCTGCTCATACACGGAAGGGAAGTAGAGGCTCACGGCGCAGACGACCGGATGGCTGCTCGCGACGAGCGCCGGCCGGTAGCCCACCGGCATGAAGGACAGGAAGTCCTTGACGGCCTGCGTGGGCTGACAGTCGCCATACGCAGGGATGGGGCCGATGTTGGCGTCGAGGATGCCGTATTGATTCACGAAGGGCAGGTAGAGCCCCTGGACCTGGGCCGTTGGCCGCAGGTTCACGATGATGCGCCGGAAGTCCCCCACGCTGGCGGTGCCGGTCGGGACCTGGGTGTATTGCGTGTAATAGAGCGGCCCGCGGTTCTGCTCTTCATAGGGCACGAAGACCATGCCTGACTGTTCGAGCGTGCGCGCGTAGTCCAGCGTGAGCCCGGGGCCCGCGGCGGAGGCCACCAGGCGAGGGGAGGACGGCGGTGCGGCGAGCGCCACGGCGGAGCTGAGCCACACCGCGGCCGAGGCGAGGATCCGATAGGCAGACATGGGATTGGGTGACCCGTGGGCGGGAAAAAGGGAACGGCGGAAGTGAGGAGGCACCCGGGATGGATGCCTCCTCCCTACGGGAAGGCGCGGGCGCTCAGCGCGTCACTGACCCACGCGCGCGCGGCAGGCCGGCTTGTCCATGTCGTAGACGACGGGGTAGCCGAAGCCGCCCACGACGCAGTCGATGTTCAGCGTGGTGTTGGCGTTGAACGGGACAGGGCCCTGGTTGTAGGCGATGCTCATGACCTCGTTGCGCGTGGTCACGATCTTCTCGTAGTTGGCGCGCAGGGTGAAGATGGCGGTCGGCTCGGTGGAGACAGGGCCATTGACCGCCTCGACCTTCGTGAAGAGCTCCTTCTCCAGCGACTGCCGGAGCGCCTCCACGATGGCGATGAAGCTCGCGTCCTCGGGAGCGTCATCGGACCAGGTGCCATCGGTCTGCCGGTACTCGATGTAGACACCGCAGGGCTGCGTCCCGCCCTCGCACGTGGCGAGCCGTTCGAAGAAGGCGCTGATCTCGACCTCGACACAGGAGTTGAGGTGGAACGCGGTGTAGGCGCTCGCCTGCTCGAAGAGGGACTGCCAGTTGATGGTCAGGCGCGCCTGGCGGGTCAGGGTGTTGGCGGAGATCTGCCACTCGGTGGTGGCGGACAGCGACGCGTCGAGCTGGTCGCCGAACATCATGCTGGTCTTGAGTGATTCCGTCCACGCCGGCAGCAGCATGGCCTGGAAGGAGATGTTCTGGTTGGCGGTGCTGTTCGCCGGCGCGGGGCTGCTCGTGAACTTGTAGACGACGTTCGAGTCGACGAAGTTTCCGTTCAGGTCGAGCACCTTGCACTTGGGAACCCGCTGCTTGAGCTGATTCCCGTTGGGCAGGATGATGATGTATTCCTCCATGACGCACTGGGTTTCCACGCGTCCGGTCAGCCCCTGCTGCGCGAAGAGGTTGAACGTGGTGCGGGCGCTCCTCACGGGCGCTGGGGCGATCTGGATGCCCTGCAAGGCGGCCTCCGTCTGCAGCCGCTGGAGGGCGCCGATGTCCGCTGTCGGCGAGAGCGTTCCACCCATGAGCGTCAGCTCCTCGCCCATGAGGACGCCGTTCGGTGGATAGTAGGAGTTGATCTGGAAGCGCGGGATGGGGCTGGGGCTCTGGGGGGACTGCACCGCCAGGTTGCCGAGCTTGGGCACGAAGTAGACCAGGTTGGGAGAGTCCGAGTCCGCCAGCAGCTCGAAGTCTGCCACCACTTGCGCGGAGTAGATGCCGGGCGGGGGACGCGCCGTCGGGGACATGGGCGCGGCGGCCGCCTCGTTCACGGCACCTGTGATCAGCGCGAGCGCAGCCAAGGTCGATACCTTCGAGTTCCGCATGAGCTTGCCTTCCTTCTCCAGCCAGTGTGAGTGCTTGGACTGCGACGCGACAGCAGCTACGGATTCCAGCAATTGGCGGGTTGGTCCCAGATGTAGACCCAGAAGCGCGTGTCAGTGCGGACGTTGCCGTAAGCGTTGAAACCCCATCCCCCGGCGTCATGGAATGACGCCATCCTCCAGCCCGGGCCGAAGAACTGCACACACGTCTCATTGGCGTGGGCCAGGCTCATCAGGAAGTTTCCGGCCACGGGGAGCGTGGTGGCGATGTTTCCCCCCGCCCAGCCGGCGTAATAGGGGCCAGGCAGGCTCGCGGGACGCGGCGAGCCATCCTGCTTGATGCACAGCACGGGCAGCCGCGCGGTGCACACCGTGTCCCCGAAGTAGGCGTCGCAATCCATGCAGCCCACCTCGTCGATGCCGGAGGCGTGATTGGCCTTGCGCCACGTCATCCCCAGGCCACCGGAAGCGTCAGCCGCTGGCGCGAACGCAAGCGCAAGGGTGGCAATCACTGCCTTGAAGTTGTTTTTCATGATTTTTGCCAAAGTCGGGTATTTGGCGGTGTTCGTATGGGCTCGCATTAGGCGGTTGCCGTTGATGGATTGTCAAGTCTTGGGGGTGTTGCGCGTTTTGTGAAAAGGTTCACCGCGAGTGGAGGCCGCGCGTCATGGCGTAAGGGATTGCCACGAGAGCGTCACGAAATGACTGGCGTAAGGGGTTGCCACGAGAGCGCCGCGGAAACGAGCGGGCGCGTCTAGTGCCAGGTGCCCACGCCGAAGCCCCAGCCGAAGTAGAGGCGGGACACGTCGGCGAAGCCGCTGATGCGCCACGAGGTGTCGGGCGACATCAAGCCGAAGACGGACCATTGGAACAGCCGCAGCTCCGCGCTGGCGGTGCCATGCAGGCGAGCCCCGACGGTGTCGAAGCGGCTGGGCTCCAGGTAGCTGCCCGCGCGCAGCTGCAGCCGGTTCTCGATGGGCTCCAGCTCCGCGCCAATGCGCGGTGAAATCGAGAGCCGCCGCCCCGAGCGCTCCAACTGCTGCGACAGGAAGGAGTCGAAGCCGATGGCATCCGGCACGGCGCCGCTGATGAGCACGGACCCGGTCAGCAGCAGCTTCGAGCGTGGCAGGGCCCTGTAGCGTTCCGCGCGGTCCGGGCCCCACGGAAGCTGGAGTGGGCGGTCGCCGAACTGCCAGGCGATGCCCGCTTCGATTTCCCAGGGGAGCCTGACGGAGGCGGGCAGGTAGAGGCCGGCGACCTTCACGTTGCCCGCATCATCGGCGGTGGTCGGGCCGCCTGGAGTGAGCCCTCCCTGGACGGGAGCCCGAAGGGTCAGCGCGGCACGTAGCGGCACGCCCATGGGCGTCCAGAGGGCACCGGCCTCCACGTTGCCGCCGAACATGCTGGCGAACTTGTTGTTCGGGTCCTCGGCGGTGTTGATCTCCAGGACGACCGCGCGCAGCCCCACGCCCACCGTCAGTTCGCCATCGAGGAAGCCGCGAGCGAGCTGGAACTGGAAGCGGGTCATGCTCAGGTTGAGGAGCTGTCCATTCGCGTCCTGTCCCAGTGCATAGGTCTGCAGCGACGCGGCGCCGCCCAGCCCCCAGGGCCCCCACTGAATCAGTCCGCCAAGCTGGGTGAAGATGAAGTCGTCGTTGGCGAAGCCCACCGCGCCGTTGTTGTCGAAGTCGCTGTCGCGCAGCGAGCTGGGAAACGTGAAGGCCAGCGACAGGTCGTAGTCGACGTGCTTGGACGAATAGAGCGAGCGCACCGCTGGAGCGGCCGTGTTGACGCTGATGCCCTCGACACCCTCCGCGATGGGGGCGTACGCGCCGGCAAGGCCCGACACCCGCACCGGCGCCAGCACCGGGCCTTGATACACGTCGATGGCGTAGTTCGAGCTGGTGAGCGGCGGGTTGTCCGCGAGCGCCACACCGCTGGAGACCAGCACGGCCACGGCCGCGAGCCTGGCGAGAGAGGAGGGACGGGGAGAGGCCATGGCGGAGCGAGGTGTCGCGAGAATACATGGCCCCTGGCGAGGCTCCGTCGTCCCGTTCGCTGCAACCCGGAGCCCTTTGGCTGCACCCGTCCGGAAGTGGACCCGGTTCGGGCGTAGACTCCACTGGCCGTGGAATCCACCTCTCCCTCCGCGTCGGCGCCGTCCGTACTGCTGCCGCTGCTGCGCCGCGTGCCGCTGCTGATGCTCGTCTGCGCGGTGCCGGGCGTCGTCACCGCGCTCCACACCTGGGTCTATGCCCAGGCCCGGGAGCCGGGCTACCCGCTCAGCCGGGCGCTGCTGGTGCAGGTGCCGCAATGGCAGTACTGGGCGTTCGCCACGCCCGTCATCCTCGCGCTTGGACAGCGCTTCCGCCTGGAGCGCGGCATCTGGCCCCGAAGCCTCGCGGTCCTCCTGGCCGCGCTCGTCGCGGTCATGGTCCCCTACGTGAGCATCATCTACTTCGCCGCTCGGGCCACGGGAGAGACGTGGCTGCCGGAGAGCACCTGGGCGCGGATGCTGCCCTTGATGATGGCCAAGTACAGCGTCCTGTCCCTGCTCATCTACGGCGGCATCCTCGCCATCGGCTACGCCGTGGACTACCACCGCCGCTTCCGCGAGGGGGAGCTGGCCCAGGCCCACCTGGAGACGCGCCTCGCGCACGCGCAGCTGGACGCCCTGCGCGCCCAGCTCCATCCACACTTCCTCTTCAACACGCTCAACGCCATCTCCGTGCTCGTGCGCAAGCAGGACACCGTCGGCTCCATCCGCATGCTCACCGGCGTCAGTGAGCTCTTGCGCATGGCCCTCCACACCACGGGCCGCCAGTTCGTTCCCTTCCATGAGGACGTCGACTTCCTGGAGCGCTACCTCGACATCGAGCAGACCCGCTTCCAGGACCGGCTCCAGGTGGTCCGCGCCATCGACCCGGCCACGCTTGGCGCGCTCGTGCCCAGCCTCATCCTCCAGCCCCTGGTGGAGAACGCCATCAAGCACGGCATCGGCACCCGCTCCGGCGCGGGACGCGTGGAGCTGCGTGCCTCGCGCGAGGGGACGCGGCTGGTGCTGGAGGTGCTCGACGACGGCCCCGGGCTCGCACCCGGCTGGGACCGCCAGGACGGCCGCATCGGCGTGGCCAATGTGCGCGACCGCCTGCGACAGCTCTACGGCGACCGCCATGTCTTCACGCTGGAGAACCGCGCCGGGGGCGGCGTGCGCGCCCGCCTGGAGCTGCCCTTCCAGGCCGCCGTGCCGGAGGCGCTCGGGGCATGAACACGGCCGCCGCCATCCGCACGCTCGTCGTGGATGACGAGCCCCTGGCTCGCGAGGGACTGCGCCTGCTGCTGGCCGCGGATCCGGAGGTGCGCGTGGTGGGCGAGGCCGGCAACGGACCGGAGGCGGTGCGCCTCATCCGCGAGCACCGGCCAGATCTGGTCCTGCTGGACGTGCAGATGCCGGAGCTCAACGGCTTCGAGGTGCTCGCGCGGCTGGCTGCTGGCGAAGTGCCCGCCGTCATCTTCGTCACCGCGTATGACCAGTACGCGCTGCGCGCCTTCGACATCCACGCGCTCGACTATCTCCTCAAGCCCTTCCGGGACGACCGCTTCCACGACGCCATCGGACGCGCCAAGGCGCAGATCCGCATGGCGCGGATGTCCGACCTAAGCCAACGGTTGATGTCCGTGCTCTCCACCTACGGCGAGCGAGACAGCACGCCCGCACCATCACCCACGCCGCCCGAGCCGTGGATGCGCCGGCTGGCCATCCGCGACGCGGGCAGGGTGGTGTTCCTCGACGTGGACGAAATCGAATACATCGATGCCGCTGACTACTACGTACAGATTCACGCGGGCGGAAAGGCCTACCTCCACCGCGAGACGATGCAGAGCCTGGAGGAGCGCCTGGAGCCGGAGCGCTTCATGCGCATCCACCGCTCGGCCATCGTGAACGCGCGCCGCATCCGCGAGCTGCGCAGCGAGGGCCGCAGGGACATGGTCGTGGTGCTCACCTCCGGCGCGGAGCTGCGCGTCGCCCGCAGCCACCGCGAGAAGTTCCAGCACCTGCGCTGAAGCCGCGCGGCCCGTTCGACGCACGAGCGGACCGGTTCGCCGCGAGGCCGTCCCCATCGGCTGAACACTTTCCCCGCGAGCCATTCGCGCGGGCACGGTCCGTTCCGTCCATCCCCCACGGAAGTGTTCCATGCCCGCGTCATCCGCCCTGGCTCCGCGCCAGCGCGCCCTGAGGTTGTCCGTCCTCGTCCTGGGCACGCTGCTCGCGGTGGCACCCGCGAGCGCCGCGCAGAACGCGTCGTATCCGCTCCCGCCTGCCTCCTCGCGCCATGAAGCACAGGTCCAGCAGGCCCGGGCCTTCGCCCAGAAGTTGCTCAAGGACTTCCAGCTGCCGGGCCTCTCCGTGGCCGTCGCGCATCGCGGTCAGGTCCTCTGGTCCGAAGGCTTTGGCTACGCGGACCTGGAGCAGGGCATCCCGGTCACGCCACTGACCCGCTTCCGCGTAGGCAGCGTGTCCAAGGTGCTCTCCACCGCCGCCGTGGCCCTGCTGGGCAACACCTACGCGGACTTCGCGGAGGAGCAGGCCGCGCAGCTGGGGGAGATCTTCATTTCCGCGCCCCGGTGAGCCCTACGTCCGCTTCCGGCCACGGGGCTTCGACGGCGCCGGCTCGGCCAGGGTGGCAAGGGCATCCACGAAGAGCCGAACCTTGGGGGGAAGGTTCAGTCGGCTGGGATAGACGACGTGGATGGGCCGCATCGACGCGGGCCGGGGGCCGAAGAGGACCTTCAGCCGGCCGTCCCGGATGGCCTCCTGGCAGAGGATGTCCGGCACCCGCGCGATGCCGACCCCGGCGATGGCCGCATCGCACGCGAGCTCGCTGTCGTTCACCATCAGGACCGGATCGATCCGGGACTTCACGCCCTCGGCCTCCCACGTCTCGAACGCACTGAATCCAATGCAGCGCGCGGACCCAAGCTCCCTGGCGGCCGGGATGCCGTGCTTCGACAGGAAGCGGGGGCTCGCCACGAAGCGGACCGCGCCCTCTCCCAGCTTTCGCGCCACGAGCGACGAATCATTGAGCGGGCCGATGTGGATGGCGACGTCGAACCCCTCTTCGATGAGGTGGACCCGGCGGTCCGCCAGCACCAGCTCCACCCGCGCCTGGGGATAGCGACCGAGGAACTTCGAGATGACAGGCGTGAGGTAGCGCCGGCCGTAGAGCACCGGCGAGGAGACCCGGATCAGGCCGGTGGGATCCGCCTTGCCCTGCTGCACCTCGCTGTTCGCTTCTTCGATGAGCGCGGCGATGGCGGCGCAGCGCTCGGAGTACGTCACGCCTGCTCCCGTCACGCGCAGTCGCCGCGTGGTCCGCTCCAGGAGCCGCACGCCCAGCCGCTCCTCCAGGTGGCGGATGCGCTCGCTGACGGTCTGCTTGGTGATGCCGAGCTTGAGCGCCGCGCGGGTGAAGCTCTCCTCGCGGACGACTGTCGCGAAGAGGAGCATGTCGGCCGGTGGAATCATGGCCGTCAAGATTAACCTGACAATGAGTTCGTCCGGGGCCGCATTGTCCGGGCACTCCGGCGGACGCATGGTGTGGCCTCACGCAACCCACAGGAGTGCCACCCATGAAGCTCTACTTCGCCCTCAGGACCCGGGCGGTCCGTCCCCGCTGGCTGCTGGAGGAACTCGGCGTGCCCTATGAGCTGGTCAGGCTCGACCTGGCCCGGCAGGAGAACACCACTCCTGAATACCTGGCGGTGCATCCGCTGGGAGACCTCCCCGCCCTGGTGGATGGGGACGTCACGCTGCTCGAGTCCCTGTCCATCTGTCTGCACCTGGCCGACCGGTTCCCGGAGAAGCATCTGGCGCCGTCGGTGGGGAGCGCGGAGCGCGGTCCTTATTACGGCTGGATGGTCTTCGCTGAGTTGAGCCTCGACCCCCTGGTGATGGAGTTCTACCGGGACGCGCAGTCGCCGGTGGCGCGCGAAGTCCCGGAAGGGGAGGCCGCGAAGCTCAGGACCCGGCTCACGGCCGCTCTCGACCTCATCCAAGAGGGACTCGGCGGCCGTGAATTCCTCGTGGGTGAGGCCTTCACCGCCGCCGACGTGGTGATGGCTTCCATCCTCCACCTCGCGAACACGCTGATGCTGCTGGACGGGTATCCGCGGCTGGTGGAGTACGTCAGGCGCCACTCTCAACGCCCCGCGGTGCGCAGGGCGGTCTCCGGGTGATCCGCTACCAGGTCTTCGCCGCGGCGAGCGCCTCGTTGAATTCCAGGCCGTTGACGCGCATGACCGCGAGCCAGTTGATGGCGCCCACGACGTCGAAGACGAGGCCCTGTCCCGACGTGGCTTCGACGATGCCGGCTCCCGCCGTGTTGCCCGTGCCGACGCCGTAGGCGATGCCCGAGCCCGCGAACTCCACGCTCGCGAGGCCCACGCCGAAGCCGTTGTCTCCGACGGAGGCCGCCACGTGGTACCGGCCATCGGGGACCTGGATCCGGAACTTCGCGCCAGTCGTCAGCACGAAGCTGGCGAGGCGCGGATCCTGGGTGCCGTTGCGATCGCCTCGGGTCTGGAGTCCGCCCGGGCCCTGCCAGCCCCAACCCCGTGCCGCATCGAAGGCGGAGTCGTCCGCCACCGCCCAGCCCGACACCAGCGGCGCTCCGGGAGGCTGGAAGTTCAAAGCGATCAGCTCAAGCGTCGCATTCGGAATGACGTCCAGGGCTGCCTGGGCTGCGATCGTCCCGACCTTCGCGTGGAGCGTCGTGGTTCCCTCCGAGAGTCCCTGGACCGTGCCGTGCTCCACCGTGGCGATGGCCGGGGCGTCGGAGCTCCAGGTGGCCTCGCAGGTGACGTCACGGGTGAAGACGTCGGTGCCGCGATGGAAGGAGCCCACGGCCTTGATGCCCGCCGACCTGCCACGAACCACCTTGAGCGTCGGCGGCGGCTGGACCTGCAACGCTTCGAGCACGACGTCGCCCGCCATCGGTACCACTTCGAGCTCCAGCGCTCCCACCAGCGCACGCCGGGTGAGCGGGTCGGTGTAGCTGGCCTGCAGCCGGGCCCGGCCCGGGTTGATGGCCCGGAAGGTACCGCCCGCGTCCACGGTCGCCACCTCCGGGTCGAGCGAGCTGAACGTGACCTCCGAAGTGGCGGCGACCGAGGTCCCGTCCTGGAACACCGCCGTCACCTGGAGCTTGCCACCCATCCCCACCTCGACCGGCGCGGTGGACGCGGTCACGTCGATGCGCCGCAAGAGTCGAGCGGGCCTTGGATCGAGCCGGTACACGAAGACATTGGTGTCGACGGTGTTCACGACCACGAAGACATTCAGGCTCGGCACGTAGCGGAACCGGCCATAGGTCCCGTTCATGTTGGCCGGGCCGGGCACCACCGTGCTGAGCGCCGTGTGCTTCGTCCAGACGCGGGTGTCCAGGTCCAGCGAGTAGACGTCACCGCCGCCCTTCCACGCGACGATGCGGTCGGTCACCGCATCGTAGTCGACGCCGGGGTTGCCCCCGTCCTCGATCTCCCGAGCCCCCGTGGTGGCGAGCCGCACGCGCTTCGGAACGAGCTTCCCCAGCGCGTCGATGGCCGTGGTGTCGGTGACGCCCTGTCCAATCTCGACGTAGAGCTTGCGCCGCGGGTCGACGACCGCGTTCTTGTAATAGCCCTGCTGATCCGCCTCGCCACGGATCGTCCACTTGCCGGTGACAGGATCCCAGAACGACAGCGCCTGCGAGCCGGCGTGGTACCAGACGACGCGCGTGTTGGGGTCGTAGGCGCTGTTGGCGCCGGTGCGTGTTCCCAGCTGCGGAAGGTCGGGGTGGTTCTCCCAGCGGTTCGTGTCGAGGTTGAGCGCCGTCTGCGGCCAGCCATCCCAACCAATCGCGAGGAACCGGTCGAAGGGCGGCGGCAGGTACTCGAGCCCGTCGTACGTGTGGATGGCGCAGTTGACCCCCAGCGCGCGGTCGGGGCACTCCTGCCCGGAGCCGACGGGATCCGGATCGGTCAGGCGCACCCACGCGCCCGTCCGGAGGTCGAAGCCGTAGATCTCATTGCCGTAGTAGCCGTTGTGGCCGCCGCCAGAGATGTAGAGCCGGTCGCGCTGGGTGTCGAAGGCGCCGCTCGACCAGTCGTCCATGATGCCGCTGATGCCCTCGCCCAGTCCGAGCCACGGGTACAGGGAAGGGGACAGCGAGAAGGCCCGCAGGTTCGAGGCAGGGAACTCGTACCAGTGTCCCGCCGCCAGCGCGGAGAACACATCCGGCGGAGGCGCAGGGATCGTCACCGTCACCGGATTCGACGGGAGGCTCTCGCCGCCTTCGTCAGTGAGCGCGGTGACGGTGTACGTGTACGTCTCGCCCGGGACGACCGGACGGTGGGCGAAGGACGGTCGAAGCACCTGACCGACCAGCGCCGGGCCCCGCAGCACGCGGTAGTGTTTGACCAACGCATCCGGCGACGGCTCCCACGTCAGCGCGACTTCGAAGGAAGAGACGCTGGCCGCGGCGAGGTTCGCCGGCGGGGCAGGGCGCGTGGGCTGCTCTCCGCACGAGACGACTCCAGCATCGACGCCGGCATCGGAGCCCGCATCAACGCCAGCGTCCGTGTCCGCGCCGCCGCCGCCATCCGGACCGCCGACAGTGCCGGTGCAGCCGACCGCGCCCAGAAGCAGCACACCGACGACCAGGGTCCGAACCAGCAGGCAAGGGAGCATGTTCGCGCCATCCTAGGGGGCCTGCTCCCTGCGGGCACCGTCAGGGTTCGTATATGACTTGACGGGCATATGAATGAGTGGGCATATACGGGGCATGGAATCATCGTTCGCGATCATCGCGGAGCCGAACCGGCGGGCCATCCTCAGCCTGCTGGCTGCGTCGGAGCACTCCGTCGGCGAAATCGAGCACCAGCTGCGGATGCCCCAGACGTCGGTGTCCAAGCACCTGCGCGTGCTGCGCGACGCCGGCTTCGTGGAGGCGCGCATCGACGCTCAACGGCGCGTCTATCGCATCCGGCCGGAGCCGCTCATGGAGGTCGATGAATGGCTCGCGCCATTCCGGCGCTTCTGGGCGGCCCACGTGGACGCGCTCGAACGCCATCTCGACCGGATGGACCAGGAACCCGAACCCAAGAAGGGAAAGAAGCGATGAGCCACCGTGCGAAGTACACGCCCGGCCCCGCGGCCGGAGCCAGTGTCCAGAAGGCAGGCGACAAGTGGACGCTCGTCCTCGTCCGGGACCTGCGTCATCCCCCGGCGAAGGTGTGGAAGGCGCTGACCGACCCCGCGCACCTGTCTGAATGGGCGCCGTTCGACGCGGACCGGAGCATGGCCAGCGTGGGGCCGGTGAAGCTCTCCACGGTCGGTGCGCCGACGCCGCAGGTCGCCGAGACCACCGTGAGGCGGGCGGAAGAGCCGAAGCTGCTCGAGTACAGCTGGGGGCCGCAGGACCTCCGCTGGGAGTTGGAGGCGACGGACGCCGGCGGTACCCGGCTCACGCTCTGGCACAACATCGACAGGGGCTTCATCTCGTGGGGCGCCGCGGGCTGGCACATCTGCTTCGACGTGCTCGATCAGCTCCTCTCAGGCGACCCCATGGGCCGCATCGTGGGGCCCGATGCGATGCAGTACGACTGGCAGCGCTTGAACTCCGAGTACGCGGAGCAGTTCGGGGTCCAGAGTCCCACCTGGAAGGCCAGCAACTCGAAGGAGTGAAGGAACACACCATGGAATCGACCCTGCCGAAGCCGGCGCTCGTCGCCGCCAGGACGTCCCCCAAAGCCGTGACCATCACCTTCTGGATCGCCACCGCGCTCTTCTGCCTGGAGATGGGCTTCACCGCCTACGCGCAGTTGAACCTGCGAGATGCGGCGGAGGGGTTCACCCGGCTCGGCTTCCCCAGCTACTTCCGGGTGGAGCTGGCGTGGGCCAAGTTTCTCGGAATCCTGGTGCTGCTCGCACCGGTGCCGTGGCGGCTCAAGGAGTGGGCCTACGCCGGCTTCGCCATCAATCTGGTCTCGGCGCTCATCGCCCACTTCGCGGTGGGAGATGGCCCGGAGGCGTGGGCCTTCGCGGCGGTCACCAGCGTGCTCTGGGTGCTCTCGTACGGCTCCTGGCGCAGCCTGCAGGTCACTGTCCGCCCGCTGGAGGCCGTCCATGGGTAGCAGCGGCAGTGAGCAGTTCACCGGAGCAGCCGCTTCCCGACTCATCGATCAGCGACTCCAGGACCTGGGGGACTGGAGGGGGGAGACCCTGGCCCGCATGCGGGCGCTCATCCTGGAGGCCGACTCCGAGATGACCGAGGAGTGGAAGTGGACCACCCCGGTCTGGTCGTGCCACGGGATTGTCTGCACCGGGGAGTCGTACAAGAAGGCCGTGAAGCTCACGTTCGCGAAGGGGGCCCACCTCCCGGACCCCAAGGGCCTCTTCAACTCCAGCCTGGAGGGCAACACGCGGAGGGCCATCGACATCAAGGAAGGGGAGAAGGTGGACGCGCGCGCGTTCAAGGCGCTCGTGAAGGCCGCGGTGGCGCTGAATGGCCAGTCGGCGAAGAAGCGGTAGCGCCAGGCTCAAGGGGCTCGGACGCCCAGCGCGTGGCATGGGGACTGTGGATTCCATGGGACAGAGCCCTCGGTTCCAAAGGAAGGCGCATGAGTGACGGACAGGAGAACCAGGAGGCGCGGCGACGTGCTGATGATCCATCGCCGGGACGGGGACGTCGTCCGGCTCGAACGCTCTCCCACGTCAAGCAGCTCGTCTGCGCCAGGGACGAGGTGTCCCCCGAGGCCTGGGCTGAGCTCACCGCGCGGTTTCTCCTCACCGAGCCCCGGTAGCGCTGGAGGGCAAGAGCAAGCCCAAGGCTTCGCGCGCGAAGCGCAAGCCAACGCCGGAGTAGCTGTGAGAGGCTTACCGGACGGTCGCATCACCCTCCTCAGGAGCGCCTCCGATGCTTCGTCCCGCTGTCCCGAAGCCATTCATCCCGTTGACCCTGGCCACCGTGCTGATGGCGCTCGGTGTCCTGCTCATCGCGCCGCCCGCCTGGGCGGAGAAGCCCGCGAAGCCCACGTCACGGCCCGCGGACCGGCACTACATCCGCAAGGTCGACCAGTCCTCCGTCGCCAAGGACAAGAACACCGTCATCGAGTCGCGGGTCGATGTCAGCCGGGATGTGAAGGACATCAACGACGGCAAGGCCAAGAAGGGCAGCGATTCGGGGACCGTGACCTGGACGCTTGGCGGGCGGACCTATGGGGCCCACGACAATGGTACGCTGTATCCCATCCGTGGCACCGGGTTCCATGAGCTGAACCGCTCGGCCTTCAAGGCATTGGGGGTCTACAACAAGTTTGACGACACCCCGCGCGCCAAGGAGATCCTGGACAAGATGGGCACGTCCCAGGGCGACAGGAACGCCGCGCTCAAGGCGTACAAAGCGGGTTGAGAGGGAGAGCCATGCAGCCGGAAAGACAGGTTGTCGGATTCATCGCGCGGGGTGCCGTGGAGGAAGCTCGCCTCTTCGACAGCATCGGCCGCGCGCTCGGTCTCCCTCCCGAAGGTGTGGCGCGCTTCGACGTGGACGGTCCCGCGGATGCGGCGGTGCTCGTCGAGACCGCGCTCCGGTCCTCCGGCTTCCGCACGGATGTGACCCTCTACGTCGATGCCTCCCGCACCCGCGGAGCCCCCAGCCTTTCATCGGTGGAGGTGGCCACCCGGGTCGCGGCCCTGCTCGGCGAGGAGCTCCTCGTCTCGCCTCCCGCGGACGACCCGGCGGTCGCCACCTCCTGGTTCCTCGTCACGCCCGAAGGCAAGCGCTTCCGGGCCAGTGAAGCCTCTCCCGGCCATGACGAGGACGACGAGGACTCCGTCGATATCGACCGGGCCTCCCTGCGCCCCCTGTAGTGGGCGCGGGTGGACCGGGTTGGGGAGCCCGCGTCACCAGGGGATGACGCCCTGGTCGTCCGAGTAGGTGCCCGTGGGGCCGTCCGGTCCGAGCAGCGCCATGCGCACGGGCGCGCGCGCGGCCTGCTCGACGGTGCGGGTGCCCTGGAAGTTGTTGAGGTCCGTGGCGGTGAAGCCCGGGCACACCGCGTTCACCTTGATGCGGGTCGACTCCAGGTCCAGGGCGAAGGCGAGTGTGATGGCGTTGAGGGCCGACTTCGACGACGAGTAGACGCCGTACATCGCGCGGTAGGGGTTCGCCGGGTTCGAGTTGTTCGTGAGCGAGCCGACGCCGCTCGAGACGTTGACGATGCGCCCCGCCGGTGCTTCCCGAAGGAGCGGGAGCATCGCTTGCGTGACGGCGATCACGCCGAACACGTTCGTCTCGAACACGGTGCGGAACTCGTCGAGCGGCGCGACGGTCGCACGGCCCGCCTTCGCGCGCTCCGCCAACGGCTGGCCCGGCTTGGGCGCCTGCCTGCCCGAACGGGCGATGCCCGCGTTGTTCACGAGCACGTCCAGGCGACCCAGCTCCTGGCGGATGCGCTCCGCCGCGGCCGCGATTGAACTCGCGTCCGTGACGTCGAGCGCGAGCGCACGGGCGTCACCGGCGACGGTCTTCGCCGCCGCCTCACCACGGGCGAGGTCACGTGAGCCGACGAGCACCGTGAAGCCGTGCGCGGCGAGGTCCTTGGCGATCTGAAGTCCGATGCCCTTGTTTGCCCCGGTGACGAGGGCGACTTGTTTGTCGTGCATGCCCGGGGAGATACGAGGGCAGGTGACACGCGCGCTTGGCGCTTCTTGGCGGAGATTTCGTGCCAAGAAACGCCAAGCCAGGGCCGCCGAAGCTCCTTACACTGAGGGGATGTTCACCATCGACGCGATTCCGGTCTCGCTCCCTGGCCTGCGGGCCGTGCGCATGACGACCGACCTGCTTCGCGTTGGCATGAAGGAATTCCACGCGTCCATGCGCATCGAGCGCGGGCGCAGCGAGTGGTGGGGGCGTGGCCGGGTCTGGACTGGCGGGCCCGGCGCCATCCACCTGAAGCAGCCAGGCGACGTGCACCGCGACGTCGCACACGATGGGCCGATGACCTACCAGGCCGTCGTGCTGCCCGAGCGCGACATCGATCGCATCCGCCATGAGGGGAAGGTCGTCGCGCATCCCCACTTCAAGCTCGGCGACGAGCGGGGCCTTCCCTTCCAGCGTCTCCACGACGCGGTCGCCGCGGGCGCGGATCGCCTCACGCTGGAGGTCGCGGTGGTCGAAGCCGTGGAGGCGTTCACGGTCTTGAGGGGCGCCACGCCAGACCAC
This sequence comes from Corallococcus sp. AB011P, assembly GCF_003611605.1. Classification (NCBI taxonomy): domain Bacteria; kingdom Pseudomonadati; phylum Myxococcota; class Myxococcia; order Myxococcales; family Myxococcaceae; genus Corallococcus; species Corallococcus sp. AB011P. The sequence goes on along the minus strand of NZ_RAVX01000009.1, from coordinate 64,917 downwards.
ACGCGGCCGGTGCGACGGGCGATGGCGTACCTCCGCGAGCGGGTGGGGGACGCCATCACGCTGGATGACCTCGCGGACCATGCCGGCTACGACAAGTTCCATCTCTGCCGCGCGTTCCGCGCCCAGGTGGGGATGCCGCCGCACGCCTACCTCACGCATCTGCGCATCGCATGGGCGAAGGTGTTGCTCGAAAGCGGCCTCCGGGCGTCGGAGGTCGCGACGCGCGTCGGGTTCTATGACCAGAGTCAGCTGAACCGCCACTTCCGGCGCATCGTTGGAACGACGCCCGCGCGGTACGCGAACACACGACCGGAGCGGAGCCTCCAGGTGTAGCCGCTCGATGAGCCTATGGCCGCGTGACGTGCACGAGGCTCGTCATCGCGTCCACGTACAGGGTCGTGTCGTCGGCGTACAGCGGCAGCAGCGGGGTGACCGACACCTGGTTCAGCTTCGTCTTGCGGACCTGCTGCGTGTCCGGGTCCTTGAACACGGCGTAAGGGACATCCTGGATGACGTAGGGCTCGCCGTTCACGTGGCCGATGATCATCAGCACATGGCCGGGGACGACGACGAGGTCGCCCACCTGCGCCTGCTCCAGCGCGCGCACCCGGTCGGCGTGCGAGTCCTGCGCCGTGAAGAGGCGGTGGTTCAGCGCCGCGCTCTTGCCCTGCATCCCGGAGTTGGGCGGGAGGGCCAGCCCCATGCTGCGGTACACCTCGCTGGTCAGGCCGCTGCAATCACGCGCATTGAACTGGTGTCCCCAGCCGTAGCGCTCGCCGAGGAACTTGAAGGACTGGCGGAGGATGTTGGCGCGGGTCAGCGGCAGATGGCCCGGCGCGGTGTCGGCGGTCCGGCGCAGCAGCGCGCTCCGGAAGGCCAGCGAGCCATCCTGCTCGCGCACCGGCAACTGCACCGGCCACGATGCATAGCTGCTGGCGCCGTTGACGGGCTCGCCGGGTGCCACGTCGGCCCGCGGTAGCGCGACCCCCATGTCGAGATCGAGCTCGGACACTTCCGGTGCTTCCGGCGTGAAGACCGTGCGCACCTGGTCACCCGTGACGACGCGCCCGGGCGCCTTCGCCACGTAGGAGAACACCGCGTCCGCCGTGCCTTCCGCGATGTCGCCGCGCTGGACCCACGCGGGCCCCTGCGTCGTCTGGACGAACAGCCATTGCTGGTCCGCGCTCTGGTGCGCGATGACGACCGGCTCACCCGGAAACAGGATGCCGGCCTGCAGGCTCTCGTAGTCGCGCAGGTCTTCCGAAGCGAAGAATTGCCGGCCGGACGGCAGCGACCGCAGGTGCGTGCGCCGCACGCTGAGGCCGTAGCGCGCGGTGGAGGTTTCGGGGATGTGCTCGGCCGCTGCGTTCTGGCGAAGCTCGTCGAGCATCGCTTCCGTCACCGGACGGCCCTGTTCGTCGATGACGGCCTGGATGGGCGTCTGCTGCGCAGCCCTGACCCAGCCGGCGACCTGTGCGCGTGTCAGCGTGGCCGGGGTGCCCTTCAGGTCGATCAGGCCGCCTTCCGGACCGAACGCGCGCAGGCGCTTCTCCGCCACCTGGCCGGCATCGAGCAGCACCGCATCGGGAGACGGCGCGCGGCGGATCCAGAACTCGGGCGTCAGCATGTCTTCGCTGAACGCCGGCACCCCGGACGGAGACACCGCGAGCGCGGACGGCGCGGCGCAGGCAGCGAGGCTGGCCGCGGCCCCCATCACCGCGAGCGAGAGCGCCCGCATTCGCCACGGATGCGGAGAGGGGAAGGCCAGTCGGCTCATGGGTTCTGCTCCCGCTGGAGGGTCGGTTGCTCTCCTATCGGAAGAACGAACACTCAGTGGGGGCTATTTCGCGGGGACTCCAGGGTGTGGCCCAGGTTGCGGTCCACCACCGTGAAGCCGGAGGACTGATAGAGGCCGACGGACGCCGGATTGTCCTCGAAGGCGTACACGATGGCGCGCCGGGCGCCCATCCCGTGCATGCGTCCCAGCCCCTCGTACAGGAGCGCGCGCACGAGCCCGCGTCGCCGGTGCTCCGGGACGCACGCGGTCGGTTCGAACTCTCCCACCGCGTTGAGCTCGTCGAACCAACCGAGCACGCAGGCCGCGAGGCTGCCGTCGGGCGCCTCGGCGACGAGGTCCAAGGCTGGCTGGTAGCGCGGCGCCTCCATGAGCCGCGCGTACACTTCCGTCGTCATCCGCTCGGAGCCGAAGCCGCGCCGGTGAACGAGGGCGCGCGCTTCCACCTCCTCCGGGCCGCGCACCGCGCGCACCCGGTAGCCCGCGGGCAGCGGAGGTGGCGGGGGCGGCAGCGCGTGGAGCGGCAGTTCGAGATGCAGGTAGCACCCGCCCGAGGTGCGCCGGCAACCCAGCCGCTGCAGCGCCGCGAGCAGCGGACCGTTGCTCTCCAGCGCCCACAAGGTGGCTGGCAGCGAGGTGTTTCCGGGGCGTGCGCGCGCCCAGGGCAGCACGTCCTGCGCGAAGGCGTCCGCGTGCGTGAGCGGGTGGACGAGCAGGTCCACGTCGCCGTTGCTGTAGGCCCACGCGAAGCCGGCAAGCTGCCCGGGCTCTGGCTCCCACAGGATGATCTCCTCCCGCGGCCGCACCTGGGCATTGCGCAGCATCCGCCAGGTCAGATCCCCTACCGCGCACTCCACATGGGGGCCGCGCTCCGCCCAGGCCCGCGCCACGAGGCGCTCCATGGCTTCGAGGTCGGTCACATCTCGATAGGGGCGGAGGCTGGACATCCCTCCTCTCTACTCCGTTCGGGATCCTGGATGTCAGGGTGCGCCGGGCTCTCCTGCCGGAGGCCGCGCATGGAGGGATCAGGGGGATGGGATGGAGCGCGCTATGCTGCCTCACCAATCCCCATGGCCTCCTCTCGGAAATCCCCTGGTTTCGTCCGCAGCTTCGTGTTGCCCGCGCTGCTGCTCTTCGCCCTGCCGCTGTTCGGGCTCTGGTTCTCCGGTCATGCCTCCGACCGCTTCGACGCGCAGGTGCTCGAAGTCATCGAGAAGCAGATCGGCCGGGACACGACGTTGAGCGAGGCCGACCGTCAGGAGGCGCTCTCCTTCTACCGCGGGGTCCCCGCGTCGGTGGCCTGTCAGAACGACAGCGAGGAGCTGGCGAGCTACCGCAAGGGGCTTGGCGAGGCGTGCTCGGACGCGAAGCAGTTCGGGTGGGCCTACCTGGCCTCCTGGGCCATGCTGGCGCTCGGGCTTGCCTCCACGGTGATCGCGCTCCTGTGTGGCCTGGCCGCGTTCATCTCGCGTCCCTTCCAGTACGGCAGCTTCGTGGTGGGCTGGCTCGTGCTCCGCATCACCAGCGCCATCCAGGTGCTGGGGCAGGGCGTGCTGTTGGTGTGGCTCTCCTACTGGGTGACCGCGCTCTGGGCCGAGCGCTACTACCCGAAGCTCATTGGCATCATGGCCCTCCTGGCGGCGGCCGCCGTCTTCCTGGTGGTGGTGGCCATCTTCCGACGCCCGCCCATGGACTTCGACGTGGAGGCGGAGGAGGTGCCCGAGGCGCGCGCCCCGGAGCTGTGGGCCTGCGTACGCCGGCTGTGCGAGCGGCTCCAGACGACGCCGCCCGACCACATCCTCGCGGGCATCGACACCAACTTCTTCGTCACGGAGAACGACGTGCGTGTGGATGGGCGCATCCTCTCCGGCCGCACGCTCTTCGTGAGCCTGTCCCTGCTGCGCCTGCTGGAGCGCTCCGAGGCGGAGGCCGTGCTGGCGCACGAGATGGGGCACTTGCTGGGCGGCGACACCGGGCACGGCAAGCGGCTGGCGCCCATGCTCTCGCACTTCGGCCACTACCTGGAGACGCTGTACGAAGGCGGCGTCACGCGCCCCGTCTTCTATTTCATGGCGGCCTACCGCGGTCTGTTCGAGCTGTCCCTGGGCCGCAGCCGTCGCGCCAGTGAGCTCGCGGCGGACCGGCTGGCGGCGGGGGTCACGTCGGGGCAGGACATCGCCCGCTCCCTGGTGAAGGTGGGCGCGTACTCGAGCTTCCGGGACCGCGTGGAGGCGAAGCTCTTCGCCCAGGACGAGCAGCACCAGTCGGTGGCCATCTCGCAGCGGGTCGCGCACGGCTTCTCCGAGTACGCCCAGTCCGAGGCGGTGCACGACGACCTGCAGGGCGCCGTGACGCCCCATCCGTTCGATTCACACCCGCCGCTGGGCGCGCGCATGGAGAACGTGGGCGTCCACCTGAAGCCCGCGGACATGGCGCAGGTGCTCCTGGAGCCCGTGGAGTCCTCGTGGGCGGAGGCCTTCGAGGACGCGGAGGCCATCGAGGCGCGGCTGTGGGGCGCCTACGAGGCGCGCTTCTCCCAGGCCCATGACCTGGCGCTCGCCTGCCGTTACGAGCCGTCCACGGACGAGGAGCGGCAGCACGTGGAGAAGTTCTTCCCGGCGCTCGTCTTCGAGGGCAAGGAGGCCGGCTACGAGGTGCGGATGGACTACTCGCAGGTGAGCTGCTCGGAGTGGGAGGAGCCCGTCGAGTTCGAGCGGATCGCCTCCGCCTCCACCGCCGACCGCATGTTCAAGAAGTACCTGGACCTGAAGGTCACCGGCGAGGGCCGCTTCAAGGGCGGGCGCTCCATCTGCTTGAGCAAGCTGAAGGAGCAGGACGCGGTGCTGGAGGCCTTCGAGCGCTACCTGGGACGACACCGGTTCATGAAGGCGCACCGCTCGGACTCGCAGGCGGCTTGAGCAGGAGCTCCGCCCGCTGGTGTCACGTCGCCGGCGGGCGGGTGCGGTAGAGCGTTCCGCTCAGGAGCTCGAACCACGTGCCGGCGGGAAGCAGGGTCCCCGCGACGTTCGCGTCGGCGCGCAGCGTTCCCTGGTCGAGCTTCCCCCGGAGGAGATGCACCTGGGTGCCGGCGGCCAGGGGGAGCCCCTCCACGTCGTGGTCGCGGGCCAGCACGCCGGACACGCTGGGGGAGTAGATGGGATCCTCGACCATGACCTCGTGGAAGGCGGCCAGCGGGAGGCCGTCGATGACGATGGGCTCGGCCGGGGTGAAGCGCAGCGGGCGTCCCGTCTTCGGATGGGGGGCGAGCACCGTGTCCCCAGCGCACGGGATGCCGTCCACGACCGCGCGTTCGGCCAGGGTGACGAAGTGGATGCGGCCCGCGTCGGTCATGTAGACGGACGTGCCCGCCCGGGCCACGAAGCCTCCCTCGCAGCGCGCGTTGTCATGCACGGTCACGACCGCGGGTCGGCCGGTGCTCGCGTGGATGTGCTCGACGTCCACCAGGCCTTCGATGCCCGGCACTCGCACACCCTTCGGAGCCTGCCGCGACGCGAGCGCATCGAAGGTGGGCAGGTCATCCGGATGCAGCCCCTCCGAGACGCGCTGCAGGAGCTCGTCATAGGACGACGCGATGTAGCGGGTATCGCCGTACGTCTCGCTCATGTGGAGGTAGAAGATGGCCCCCACGCCCTTCTTCAGACGGTCCTCGACGTCGAGGTACCAGACGCCGCCGCCCCCATCCATGGCGAAGGGAACCAGACCGGAGGGCAGTTCCTCGCTCTCATCGCCCCACCTGTCGAGCTCGAGGCGCGTCTTCGGCCCGGCGATGGTGCGCGGCTCGGAGAGGTCTTCCAGGAGTCTGGCGGGAAAGCGTGGGTCGATCATTCCCAGGCAGCTTCCGGACAATCACGCCGGGCGGCAAGCGCGGGCGCCATGGTGACTGGCGCCATCTTCCTGGTGACCGCTGTCACCAGCCCTCGGCTTCCTCCCGGGAGGTCCCTCCCGTCAACTCATTGAAATCACGGGCCGGTTTTGGCCACGCCGGTCGACCAGGGCTCGGCATGCCGGGTGCAGTAGGGCAGGGCATCGCTGTACTGCTCCCCCCTTCGACGTACTCCTGAGGTTCCTCCCATGGCCCGTCGCATCGGTTCGTCCCTGTCCCGCTCCGCCACCCTCCCGACCTCCACGGCGTCCAAGCCCAAGCCGCCGGCGCGCGCGTCGACGCTCCCCGCCTCGACGACGGCCGCGAAGCCCACGGCGACGACGGCCACCAAGCCCACGGCGACGGCCACGAAGCCCACGGCGACGACGCCCGCCGCGAACACGGCGACGCCGCCGAAGCACGCGGGGGCTCCCGAAGGACAGCCGTCCTACAGCCCGTGGTCGCTGAACTCAGGCACGGATGTGGCGGTGAGCGGCGGTGACAACAAGCTCACGGCGCCCGCGGCCGCGAAGCAGACCATGTTCATCGACAAGCCGGCCACGCCCTACCAGAAGGACACCTTCGGCGGTGGCCGTGTGAGCGGCAACATGGGGTCGATGCAGGCCTCCACCACCAGCCACAGCGGCGGTGGCGTGCACCACTACTCGGCCCAGGCCGAGGTCCAGGGGCCCAACGCCTCCTACGAGTGGCAGAAGTCGCACGCGGGCCGGATGGGCGTGTCGAGCGCGCAGGTCACCGGCGAGGCCAACACCTTCAAGGCGCAGGCCCAGGCCGGCGTGTCGGCCGACACGAACTCGCACGCCTACACCGCCGCGCTGACGGCCAAGGCGGAGACGGGCGTGGGCGTCACGGCGAGCGCGAACCACGACTTCAACCGGCACGTGGGCGGCTACGTGAAGGGTGAGGCGAAGGCCGGCGCCTCCGCCTACGCCGAGGGCGTGGCCACCTTGGACCCGAGGACGGCCACGGCGATGGTCTCCGGTCAGGTGGGCGCGGGCGCCACGGCGGGCGCGTACGCCACGGCGGGCGGGCACGTGGGCCGGGTGCACGGCTCGGTCACCGCGGGCGCGGTGGCGGGCGCGTCGGCCCAGGCGGGCGGGAAGTTCGGCCTGGAGAATGGCTTCCTCAAGCAGTCCGCGGACGTGAACACCGCCCTGGGCGTGGGCACCCACGTGAAGTCGGACGTGGCGGTCGACCTGCGTCACCACATCAAGCCGGGCATCGCCTCGGGCCTGCGCCCCGCCCTCGGCAGCGCGATGGGCGTGCCCGCGCCCGCGATCGCCATCGAGCCGGAGAAGTCGGGCATCGAGAAGCTCTTCGCCAAGGCCTTCGGCAGGGAGTGATGCGCGGGGCATACCCCCCGTCCGGGTGTTCCTCCCTGGCGTCGTCATGGGTCAGCTCGTAGGTTGCGCTCCCCTGGTACTTCGAGCGCTGCCCATCCCATGACGACGTCCATTCTTCGAACCCTCCTCCGCGGTGCATTCGTGCTCCAGGCGCTCTCCGCCTGTGCCACGGGCCCGCAGCGTCACGAGCAGCCGCCGCTTGCCGCCCCTGCCGTGGCGGAGCTGACCGAGGCCTTGAAGCCCTTTTCCTTCCTGATGGGGACCTGGGACGCGGAGGGCGGCGGTACGCCCGGTGCGTCCGCCGGAACCTTCACGTTCCAGCCGGATGTGCAGGGACATGTGCTGATCCGCCGGAACGAATCCGTCACGCCGGGCGGGCGGCACGAGGACCTGATGGTCCTCCATCCGGGAGCGCAGGGCGCGGTGCGTGCGAGCTACTTCGACAACGAAGGGCACGTCATCCAGTACGCAGCCCGTGCGGAAAGCTCCCCGGCGAGCGCTGAGTTCGTCACCGACGAGGCGTCTGGCGCGCCCCGGTTCCGCCTGTCGTATCTGCTGAACACAGACGGAACGCTCAACGTCAGGTTCGAGATCGCCCCTCCCGGCGGTGCCGGCTTCCGGACCTACCTCGAGGGTACCGCCCGGCGCAGATAGGCATTGGAAGTGTGTGCCGCACGGGCAGTCATGTCACGACGGGCTGGGGGCAGGGCACGGTCGTCAACGACGCGTGGACGCCCCCAGCGCCTGCTTCAGGTCCGGTCCAGCGACAGGGGGTTAGTTACAGGGCGCGCCGCAGGTGCCCGCCCCGCGGGCCTGACATGCCGCCGTGTTGATGCAGAACAAGCCATCACCCGTGCAGCACCCGAGCAACCGCGAGGACTCGTCCGTGGTCTCGTCCGGAACCGCGCTGCTGGGCGCGGTCGAGACGAGCACGGCCTCGTCGTTCGTCACGACCTCGCTCGGGGCAAGCTGAGAAGAGGAAACAGCCATTCCCACCACGAAGGCAAAACTCAGGGCAACTCCGGAGACAAGCGTCCGCGGCATCTGATGCTCCTTGGGTTGAGAGGCGTCTGGGATGGCACTCCCAGTGTGTCCCACAATCCAAGACGCTCGGGTGCGCAACTGAAGTGGTCGGGTATGGATGTATTTTGATGGGTGGAACGAATGACACGCTGCAAGGTCAGGTCTTTCCGTAGCGGCGAAGGGCCTCGTCGAATTCAAGGCGCCGTGGGCCGCCGCCTGCGTGGAAGCCGTAGCCGCGAGCCCCCTGCCGTGGTACCCAGCCGGCAGCCACTTGACGCTCCGATGGCGGTCCGACGTTTCGTCGCGACCGTAGGGTGTCCTCGGGTGGCATTCGCCGGCTGGCGCCTCCCGGGTCATGACCCCGTTGTTTCTGGAGGCCCCATGTCCACGTCCGAACTGCCCGTCCTCGAGTTCATCCTCACGAACTACAAGAACTTCAACGCCCGCGCGACGCGCGACGCGCTCCTGTCCTACTGGGAGCATGTGTCGAGCGGCGGCCGGATGTTCTGGAGCGTCGCGGGCGCGATGTCGTCCGCGCAGCTCGGCATCACGCTCGCGCCTGCCATCCGCTCGGGCCTGATTCACGGCCTGTCGGTGACGGGCGCCAACCTGGAGGAGTCGCTCTTCCGGCTCGTCGCGCACACGGCGTACAGGGACTTCCCCGAGTACCGTTACTTCACCAAGCAGGACGACACGCGCATCCTCGAGCAGCGGATGCGCCGGGTCACCGACACGAGCATCCCCGAGGACGAGGCGTTCCGGGCGGTGGAGAAGATCGTCGTCCCCATGTGGAAGAACGCCTCCGCGACGGGCGAGCGCCGCTTCTGGCACGAGTACTTCTACGAGCTCATCCAGGTGCTGGAGCCCTCGGCGTACGAGGGCGACCCGGAGGCCTGCTGGCTGATGGAGGCGGCGAAGCGCAAGCTGCCCATCGTCGTCCCGGGCTACGAGGACTCGACGTTCGGGAACATCTTCGCGTCCTACGTGAAGACGGGCGACTGCAACGCGAGCATCGCGAAGTCCGGCATCGAATACATGGCCGACTTCTACGACCGCTACGAGGAGCTGTCCGCGGGCAAGGGCGTGGGCTTCTTCCAGATTGGTGGCGGCATCGCCGGTGACTTCCCCATCTGCGTCGTGCCGTCGACGAAGTACGACATGCAGAAGCCCGTGAAGCCGTGGGCCTACTTCTGCCAGATCAGCGACTCGACGACGTCCTACGGCTCGTACTCGGGCGCGACGCCCAACGAGAAGATCACCTGGGACAAGCTGACGGAGACGACGCCGATGTTCGTCATCGAGTCGGACGCCACCATCGTCGTCCCGCTGATGCTCCGCGCGCTGCTGGAGTGCCAGGGCAAGCCGGAGGCGGCGAACGCGCTCATCTCCAAGCACCGGCGCTAGTCACGCGCGAACCGCGGCAGGGCCCGGAACGCGGCGGCGGATGTCGCCGTGGGGCGTTCGGGCCCTGCCCGGGTTTCGTCAGAGGCCTTGCTCAGAAGCGGACGAGGAAGGCGTCATTGCCGCCAGCGCTGGTGTTGCCGCCGAGGCTCCCTGCCGTCTGTCCGGCGACGTAGGCGTTACCGGAGGCGTCCACGGCCACTCCGCGGGCGATGTCCTGGCGCGAGGTGCCCAGGAGCCGGCTGCCCATCTTCGTGCCGAGCGCGTCGTAGCGGGTGAGGAAGGCATCGGAGCCACCAGCGGACGCGATGCCATCGAGCCCGGAGGTGTATCCGACGACCTGCACGACGTTGCCCGGGGTGACGGCGACGCCGAACGCGTAGTCGGGCTGCCCGCCTCCGAGCATGCGGCTCCAGTCGCGGTTGCCGGCGCTGTCGTAGCGGGCGAGCAGCACGTCGATGGTGCCGTTGTTGGTGTTGCCGTCCAGGCTGCCGAACGTCTCGCCAGCGATGTAGACGCCGCCGTCGGGGCCCACGGCGACGCTCTTGGCGTCATCCAGGTCGCCCGCGTCGATCTGCCGGACCCACTGCTGGACGCCCAGGATGTTGAGCTTGAGCAGGAAGATGTCGCTGTTCACCGCCGGGGTGGTGCCGTCGAGGCTGCCGTAGGTGTTCCCGACGATGTAGACCTCGTGCGTGGGCGTGACGGCGATGCCGCGCGCCATGTCGCTCGCGGAGCTGCCGTACTGCTGGAGCCAGTACGGGTTGCCCGCCGTGTCATAGAGCCCGGCGATGATGTCGTAGTGGTTGGGGTTGCCGCCGTTGGCGAAGCTGCCGCCGGTATAGCCGGTGAAGTAGAGGGTGTCGTCCGCGCCGACGGCGATGCCGGTGGCGAAGTCATCCATCTGCGTGCCGTTCTGGCGCAACCACAGGCGGTTGCCGGCGGCGTCGTACTTGGCGATGAAGACGTCGAAGCCGCCCGCATTGGTATAGAAGTCGAAGCCACCGTAGGTGGTGCCAGCGATGTACGCATTGCCGTCCGCGTCGGTGGCCACGGCGGTGGCGCGGTCCGCCCCGGGGGTGCCGAGCTGGCGGACCCACTGAAGGTTGCCGGCGGTGTCGTACCGGGCAATGAACGCATCCTGACCGCCGGCCTTCGGGTCGGCGCCGAGCTGGCTCGTCGTCTGACCCACCACGTAGACGCTCGCGCCCGACACGGCCACGGCGCTGGCCTGCTCATCCAGGTTGGCGCCGAGCTGGGCCACCCAGGAGGGGGACGGAACCTGGGCCGCGGCGACGGAGGGGATGCCCGCGGCGCCGACAACGCCCGCGAACCCGAACATGCTCAAGAGAAGGTGTTTCATCACGAACTCCATTTCTCAGTGGGGGGAACAGCACCGCGCATCATGGGGAGAAGTCTGACGTCACGGCACCCTTGCAAGACCACGAGAAATGGGCGCGCGGAAGATGGGTAGAGAAAGACACGCATGCGACCGTGTCTGACTTGAGCCGAAGGTGAGTCGTCGACGCGTCAGGTCATCTCGCGACGCTGACGTACCCAGGCCTCGAAGCTCATGGGCGAAAGCCCGTAGGAGCGCGCGATTTCGGGCCGAGCCAGCAGCGGGGCGACGTTCATGTACGTCATGCCTTGAGCCACGCCGGGATGCAGGCCAGCCGCGACGGCCTCTTCGATCGTGGAGGACCAGGCGACGTACTCCTTGCCGTCGACGCGTGAGAGGACCTCAGCGACTTGAGGAAGCGTGAGCACGTCACCCGCGAGCTCCAGCGTCACTCCATGGAACTTCGCGGGATCGTTGATCGCCGCCGCGGCCGCCTTGCCGATGTCCTCTGGCGCGATCAGCCCGATGGGTTTGTCGGCCCGGACCACCGTGAGCAGCCTGCGCCCGTCGACGAAGCCGGCGGGATCCAACATCGGGTGGTCCATGAAGGTGGCGGGCAGGATGACGGTCCAGTGCTTGAAGCCCGCGGTGCGGACGAGGTCGCACGTGGCCAGCTTGTTCTCCCAGTACTCCTCGTGGAACTTCCAGCGCCCCTCCGCCCAACCCTCGACGTCGCGGTGGGCGCCGACGCCGGACGTCGCCGTGTGCACGAACGTCTCGACGCCCTCGGCGAGCGCGGCCTCGACGAGGTTCCTCCCCTGCTGACGCTCCTTGCTGAAGTCGATGCCGGTCGCGGAGACGATGGGGGACTGCATCGAGAAGACCGCCCGCGTCCCGGCGCAGGCGGCGCGCAACGACGCCGGATCGTCCAGGTCCCCGACGACCACCTCCGCGCCCGCCGCCGCGAGGGCCCTGGCGTTCGCCGCCTCCGGATTGCGCACCAGGACGCGCACCTTTGTGCGGCCCTCGGCCAGCAATGCCCGGGCGGTGGCGCCACCCTGGCGTCCTGTGGCGGCGGTGACGAGCACGGCTTCGCTGCGACTCATCGGCGGCTCCTTTACAAGTGGGGGACCCCACCGTTTATTGTCGTGGTTAAATACGGAGGGGGACCCCGTTTGTCAAAGAGAAGGGTCTCGTGAAGAGGAGTGCGCCGTGGAGCAGGTGAAGCGGTTGCGCGCGGATGGGCGACGCAACCGGGAGCGGATTGTCGAAGTCGCCGCGGAACTGGTCGCCAGGGAGGGCGCGCAGGTGTCGCTCGAGGAGATCGCACGGCGGGCGGGGGTAGGTTCGGCGACCCTGCACCGGCACTTCCCGTCGCGGCAGGCGCTGCTGGAGGTGGTCTTCCGCGATGGCGTCGCGCAGCTCTGTGCGCGGGCCGCCGCGAAACCGGGCAAGGCGCCCGCCGCCGAGCTGGCGGACTGGCTGGAGGAGGTGACGGTCTACACCGCGACCCACCGCGGGCTCGCCGCCGCACTGCTGGCCGGCCCGGAGGGCCTTTCCGCCGAAGACATCTGCTGCACGGACATGCTGCTCAAGGTGCTGCAGGTTCTGGTGGAGCGGGCGTCATCCGTGGGGGCGCTTCACGCGGGCGCCACGCCGGAGGACCTGATGATGCTGGCGAACGCGATCGCCGTCGCGAACGAAAACGATCCGCTCACCGCGCGCCGGGTGCTGCGCCTCGCGCTCACCGGCATCCGGCGCTGAGGGCATCCCAAGGCCGCTTTAGACCTTGCGTGATGAAGATGTTCTTCGGTCTTCCGCGATGGCGAGCGGGCCCGTTTCCGCCGCGAGGAGCATGGCTCCTCCGACGTCGAGGGAGAGCGAGTCCTGGGGGAGCAGGCAAACCCAGGCCCCCAGCGCGAAGCCCAGAAGGCGGCGCTGGAGGCCTTCGTGGGCCTGCCGTTCACGGCGCTCCAGAAGGTCGTGATGGAGCGCTTCGACTACGGACCGGATTGGGGGCAGGTCGCGGGCTCGAGGTAGAAGGCCTCCCACGAGCCCGTGTCGGTGGGATTGCAGATGCCCCCGTTGCCGCCATTGCCGCTCTGGATGGGAGCGCCGAGGGTGTTCTCCTTCCAGTTGCGCGCGGTGCCTGTCGTCGCTTCGAAGCCATAGCGATTGCGGCCGCCGAAGACGCCACAAGCGTGGCGGGTGAACGCCTCCGCCGTGCCGAGCGAGGCATTCACGGTGAGCTGATCCGCGACCACCGCCACGTACGCGCCGCTCGCTCCCTTGAGCTTGTATTTCGCGCCGCTGGTGACGAGCTCGAAGACCTCACCACCGGTCTGCGTCGTGCCGAGCGCGGCCACCTTGCCAGCGCCGTCGACGGTGAGCCACTGGTCGGAGCGCTCGCTCTGGATGCGGAAGCAGCCCGCGCTGCCGCTGGCCTCGGTATGGCAGGTCGCATCGCAGCCATCGCCCGGCTGGGTGTTGCCATCGTCGCATTGCTCGCCGCTCTCGACCGTGCCGTTGCCGCACACGGGGCCGGTGCTGCCGCCCGGGCAGGCCACTGGTTCGAGGTAGAAGGCCTCCCAGGCGCCGCCATCGGCCGGATTGCAGGCGCCACCATTGCCGCCGTCACCACTCTGGATGGGCTCGCCCGGCGCGGTCTCCTTCCAATGGGGCGCGCTCCCCACGGAGGCCCGGAAGCCGACGCGGGTGCGCCCGCCGTAGCCGCAGGCAAGCTGGGTGAATGACTCTCCGCTGGTGAAGTTGGCGCCCATCGTGAGCTGGTTCGCCACCACCGTCAGGAACGCGTCGCCCGAGCCCTTGAGCTTGTACTGGGTGCCGTTCGGTACGAGCTGGAAGACCTGCCCGCCAGCTTGAGTCGTGCTGCCGGCGATGACCTTGCCCGCGGTGTTGACGGTGAGCCACTTGTCGCTGCGCTCGCTTTGAATCTGATAGCAGCTCCCGCCCGAGGTCTCGACGAACTGGGCGGTGTAGGTGGCCGCGCTGCCAGGCGTGATGAAGGTGTGGGATTGCGCGCCGCCGTCCGACCACGACGAGAACGCCCAGAACTTGCCGTTCGCATACTGCGGCGACTCGACACCCACGGAGCGGACGACACCGACCACGCCGGTCGTGTCGTGCGGCGCCGGAACCGGCCGCCCGTCCATCAGGACCTGCAGTCCGCTCGGCACGCTGGTCACCGTGAGCGGGACCGTGACGGGGTGGATGTCGCGATACGTCGTGTGGGTGAGGCCAATCGAGTCGCGCACCGTGAGCCGCAGGCGATACCAGACATTGGCCGAGCTCTCGCCGATGCTCGGGATGGGCCAGCTCCCGCTCGCGATGCCGGTGGCATCGGCCATGGCCGGGTGCGTGTGGGTGTCGTGATGGAAGGTGATGTTCCAGGTCATCGCGCTCGGAGGCAGCGCGCCATCCTCCAGGTCGCTGGCCGAGCCGGAGAACGTCAGGTTGGTGGAGGCGATGTAGGTCGCGCCCGTGGCCGGCGTCACAATCGTGGCCACCGGCGGCTTGTTGGACGTCACCGTCAGCACGGCCTCGGTGCTGGTGGTCGAACCCAGCCCGTTGGTCACGACCACGCGGAAGCGCGCGCCGCTGTCGGAGAGCTGCGCGGCGGTCAGCTCGTAGCCCGGCGAGGTCGCGCCCGCGATGTCCACGCCGTTGCGCTGCCACCGGTAGGTGAGAGGCGGCTCTCCGCTCGCCGACACCGTGAAGGCCGCCGGATAGCCGACCGATACCAACGTGCTCGCCGGTTGCTGCGCGATGCTCGGCGGCAGCGAGGCCGTGTAGGCGATGCGGCCCACCTGGCCCGCGCCACGCGACAGGTAGTAGAGCGCGCCATCGGGCCCGACATCGAGGTCCACGGGCCCCGCGGCGGCCGTCGCGAACAGCGAATGCGCACCGGTGTTCGGGTCGATGCGCGCAATCCAATTGTTGGTGTAGTCCGCGAAGAAGTACTGACCGACATAGGCGCTGGGAAAGGCCGTGACGGGCGGATTGTAGAAGGCACCGCCCGCGATGCAGTTGCCGGCGGCCGTGCCAGAGCCATGCGGGTACGCGTAGAACGGCTGCGTGAGCTCCGGGCGGTTCGTGAAATAGCCTTCCGTCATCGGCCAGCCGTAGTTGGCACCGGCCTGGCCGCGGTTGATCTCCTCCCAGCCGCCTTCGCCCACGTCGTTGATGAACAGGATTCCCGTGCCGGGCTGAACGTCGAAGGTGAAGGGGTTGCGCAGCCCCATCGCCCAGGTCGCCTTGGCGAGCCCGGTGGCGGTCGCATAGAACGGATTGTCGGTGGGGATGCTGCCGTCCGGGTTGAAGCGCAGCAGCTTGCCGAGCGGCGTGTTCAGGCTCTGTGAATTGGAGGAGACCGCGTTCTCTCCGACCGAGACATAGAGCTTGCCGTCGAGTCCGAAGCGGACCGCGCCGCCGTTGTGGTTGGCGGCGTCGAGCGTCGGAAAGTCGGCGAGCACCAGCTCACTTCCGGGAACCACCACATTGCCATTGGCGGTGAAGCGGCTGACCCGGTTGTGGATGCTGCCGGCGACCGACGTGTAATAGACATACAGATAGTGGTTGCTGTCGAAGTTGGGATCGAACGCGACGCCCATCAGCCCGCGCTCGTTGTCGTTGTCCACGGCGAGCGTCATGAACGGAGTCGCCAGGAGCTGGCCGTTCACGACGACACGCAGGGCGCCATTCTTCTCCGAGATGAACAGGCGCCCGTCGGGCGCGAAGGTCATGGTGGTGGGGCCCTGGAGGCCACCGACGAAGACCGAGTCGGCGAAGTTGGCGTCTTGAACGACCGCGCCCGCTCGCGTGACCGCCAGCTCCGGGGGTGACTGCGTCGAGCAGCCCACGAGGAGGGAGAAGACCGCGCACACGACGAAGAGCGGTAAGGGAGACTCCGCTCGGACACTCGTTCCTGGCATCGCTGCTGCTCCTGGTCGAACGTGGGGGGTATTCCCGCTTTTACACTGAAAGCCTGTTCGACTGGAGCCGATTCAGCCATTCGGCAATGGATTCCCCCGACCATCGTAATAAGTGCAGCGAATCTCGTGGCACGCCTCAGGGGGGAGGCTTACATGGACGGAATTTCTCGTTTCTCATCGGGTCTGAAGGGTGTCCGGACGTCTTCGGTCTCGGACACGGCCGCGCAGTCAGCGACGTCTCAGGACTCCACCGCTGAGCGCACGCTCCGAGAGCTGTTCTCCCACAGCAGCTTCGAGCCGCAGTCCCGTCCCTCGACGGCCGCGCCCTTCAGGGCCCTGTCCCAGACCACGCCTCCTCCGGACGTGTCCAACCCGTCCGTCAGCGATTGGCAGGCCTGGTGCGAGCAGTTCAAAGGCAATGCCGAAGCCGAGCTCAACCGCAAGCGCGGCACCACCCTGCCGGACGTCGCGGCCGACCAGACCATGCATGGCTCCCGCTCGCCCATGTATGCCGCGGGCCGCTCCACCGTGCCCGGCAACGAGAACGTCCCCGCCTTCTTCCAGGACTTCCCCGCCACCGGCGAGCGGCAGATGCAGCTCTACACCTTCTGCCGCCCGCCTCCGGGACAGGCCCTGGACCCCACGGACCGCAACCAGTGGGTGTCCTTCGAGGTGCACGGCGACATCTGCAAGGCCTACTCGGACAACACCTTCACCCACGGCCGACAGGGCACCAACTCGCTCCTGGGTTACCCCAACTCCGGCCTCGAGGACGGCGTGAAGGCCCGGCCGCCCTTCCTCGATGACCCGATGGTGAAGGCGTTCCGTGACGCCCGGGTCGCCGCCGGCAAGCCCGACATGGTGCCCTTCCAGGAGTTCCAGAACGGCTACCTCGCCGACCTTGGCGGCAAGGTGCAGGCCTTCTCCAAGGATGGAAAGCCCCTGGGCACCGCGTGGCCCGGCGGGGACATGACCACGACGGCGACGCAGGGCCCAGGGGACGTCCAGAAGCCTACGGGCCCCTACGGCACCACGGGCCCGTTGATCGGGGACACCTCCTTCGGCAACGCGACAGTGCAGATGGGCACCTCCGCGAGCCACGGCGGCGCTGTCACCAGCCTCTTCTACGGCGGCACGGAGTACATCAACAACTACGACCATGGCCGGCAGATGCAGGTGGCCTTCTCCCTGGACGGCTACGGCGAGGCCCTGATGCCCACCGAGGCGGGGAGCAACCGGAACGGTACGAACCCCACGTCCACGACGCAGGTGGTGGGCTACGGCGCGCAGCCCGGCCGCATGACCAGCACCGTGCACCCCGCCTACTGGCTGGAGCCGGGAGAGGATGCAGGCAAGTACAACAGCGTTCCCAAAGCCATCAACACGACCCTGGTTTCCGAGGACACCATCACCAAGGACATCACCGTCGGCGTGGGCGGTCACGACAACGTCATCCAATACGACAGCCACATCCACCTCGCCGCCCCCCACGACACCATCTACGTCGAGGCTCCCACCACCTACGTCAACGGCGAGTTCGAGAAGCACTACCGCTTCGACCCGGCGACGGGTGAGTCGCGCTTGTACCCCCGGGTGCACTCGGAGAAACCGAGGCCCCCGGAGGAGGGCGGCTTCGTGGACGAGGCGGGCAACGTGCCGCTCATCGTCGCCACGGAGGGGGGCGAGCATGCCATGGCCATCTGGTCGCCGGACGAGAAGCGCTCAGACCTCCAGTACCGCCTGCACCAGTTCGACCTCAACGACCCCGAGCAGAACTGCTCCAAGCTCAGCGTCACCTTCGGCATGTCGGAGAACGTGCCCGCTGACATCAAGACGCAGAGCTACGTCATCGTCGGCACCCTGGAGGAGGTGAAGGCCCGGCTCGCGGAGCTGTACAATCAGAACCCCACCGGCGTGGAGCGCAGGTGGCCAGAGGACGTTCGCTGACGTCGTGAGGAGGTCGTCCATGCATCGCGGTTCCTGCTTGTGCGGCGCGGTCCGCTTCACCGTGGAGGGCGACCTGCCCGCCCCGGACGCCTGCCACTGCTGCAAGTGTCGCAAGCACTCGGGCCACTACTTCGTCTCGACCGACGTGCCGCGCTCAGCCGTCACCATCGAGGGCGCGGACAAGGTCGGCTGGTTCCAGTCGTCCGAGAAGGCGCGTCGCGGGTTCTGCTCCGTCTGCGGCTCGTCGCTGTTCTGGGACCCGCTCCAACGCGATTGGATTGGAATCGCGATGGGCGCCTTCGACACGCCGACCCACACCCGCATCGCGGTCCACATCTACATGGCCGACAAGGGCGACTACTACGAGGTCGCGGATGGAGTGCGGCAGTTCGACACAATCCCTCCGAGGGCCTAGCGATTCGATGTGCTCGTGATGGCGGCCACCGCCGCGAGCGTCGTTTCAACGAGTTGGGAGGCCCGGGTCACTGCTCATGGCGGACCGCATTGGATTCGACGGGCAGAGAGCATCGACGGGTTGGAGGGTTTCGTGGACGAAGCACTCCAAGCTACGGAAGGGCACTGCCCAAACGAGCAATGGAGTGTCGCCGCGGAGTGGGCCGGCTTCAATCGAGGCCAGTTCCGCCGACCCTCGATGTGTCGCCAAGGCGTGAGGTGTTGGACCTGCGTCACCCGGTGAAGACACCCCAGCAGATGTCGTTCCGCGCCCGCTGGTCCTCTTCATCGGGACGTCGTTCTCCGTTGGCGTGACGGACCGGGTGAGCAACATCGCGCTCCTGCGCGAGGCGGAGGTCTTGAGCATCGACCCCTCGGGCACCTCGCGGGTGCCCGGCATCGAAGTCATCCCGGAGCGCGCGGAGGAACTGCTCCCCCGGTGGATACAAGCCCTGACGGAATCACCGTGAGTGGAGCGCCACCGCGCTGTTGTCGTGGATGCAGGGAGCCGTGCGGCCGAAACGAGGGTCTGGACATCGCGCGTGCGCTCGCAGCGCTGTCCAAGGCTCCATTGCTTGTGCTCGCGACCGCGTTCAATGCAACGCGTTGAGCAGGGTCTGCACAGGCTTCAAAGGAGCTCGAGCGCACGCTGCGTCACCCGGTGGAGACGCAGCGGACCTTCTCATGCCATCCCCGTACGATCAGGAGGGCATAGGGCCAGCCCCGGCTCTTGGGATTGCCAGGGGTCTTCACCCGCCGGTAGGAGACGATCATCTCCGGACCATTCTGCTCGGGCTCCTTTATCAAGTTGACGGAGTCGATGAGGAGGACGGTGCCATCTTCCTCGCTGGTGGGGGACACGCAGAGCACCCAGCTGGCGAACTTGAAGTTGTTCCGGGTCTGAGTGACATCGCCGAGCAGCCGGAGGTAGGGACCGGCCAGTGCCCCTTCGGCTGGGAGCTCATCCCGGGCATAGGCACTGTCGGCGCTGATCTGTTCGAAGCCCTGTGCCCGGTAATCGGTTTTGAATCTGGCACGAATATCTGGCTCCGTTGCACTCGCGCTCGCTCCCAACAACAGACAGACAAGCCCCATCCCGCACTGCAATCGCGTCATGTGTGTCTCCCGGCTGAGAGGCGTAGCAACGTGTGTGCCACGAGTCGACACTCTCGGAGCCCGGCTGGGAGGCCATGGCGTGTGACACTTTGCCCCGGGACCACGCTTCTGGTGGGACGGAGTGTCCATGCCCGTGTGCCATCGAGACGGGGTATGCTGATTTCATGAAATACCTACAGCGTGCTCTGGCTGTGGCCGAGGAGCGGGGCTATTTCAACGCCCCCGAGTTGCTGCGGTTACAAGAAGAGGTGCCGGAATGGCTCCGCGCCTTGGCCCATGAAGACGGCCTGGCGAAGCTCGAAGCGCGGATCGGACTTCCCGTGCCGGGTGCGCTTCGTGAGTATTACGCCTGTCCCCAGCTGGCGTGCTTCCTGGAAGCGAGCATGGATGGAGAGGTGTTCTTGAAGGACCCCTATGTTGCCGACGGGGAACCTCCACAGGTGGTGAATTGGTGGGGGCGTCCTCACCTGGCCATCGCATTCCATGGGCATAGCGGGATGATCTGCGCGGTCCGCCTGGGTGAGGAGGACCCCCTCGTATTCTGGGGCTTTGAAGATGAGCCCTACGAAGACAAGCGCGGGCCTCCGCTCTCTTTCTCGGAGTGGGTGTTCCGGCACGTCGACAATCACAAGGCCAGGCTGGACCCCTAGCAGCGATACTACGAAGCGCAGTTTCAGCCTGAGCCACGGGACCCTCGCAACCAAGGGATGGCCCGATGGATCCTCGGCATCCCTGGCCTGGGGGCGAGGCTGAAGCTGCGCTGATGGTAGCGCTGCCTCCTTGGGTCCGAGTCTGTCGTGTGCCTGCGCACCTGGTTCGCGGCGTTCGGACGGTTTTCGTACGCGCCGTAGCGGTGGTGACACGACCCGCTCTAAGAGTGATTCGGCTCATCGCTCCCAGTGGGCGGGGCCGGGCGTCCTCGCCCGCGCGCCTTGCCCAACGCCTTTTTCGCCAGCATCAGGCAGCCGATCCCCATGCCGGCCTGCACGAGGAGGGAGCCGCTGCCGCCGCCGAACACGAGCCGCTCGAGCACGCGCAGCGAAGCGAGGGTTCCCAGTGCGCCGAGCAGCGTGACCATCAGGTACCAAAAGAACGCCATCCACCCACGATAGTGCGACACATGAGGGCAGGGCCAGAAGGGGCGCTCGGCCGTCAACGGGGCGAGGTCGGTATGTCCACGCACGTCAATCGTTCCAGTGGGTGATGCGACGACTTGGACTGATGCTGGGACTCCTGGGGTGCGTAGGCTGCGCGACCGCCACGCGAGGTATCTTCACCCGGTACAACCCGGAGACGGGCAAGTACGAGGCGCCCACGCACGAGCTCGTCTATCAAGTGCCCATCGAGGACGCGATGATGACGGCCCGGTATGTCCTGGAGAAGAACCGCCATTCCGTGATGGAGAAGGAGGGGGGACTGGAGATGTTCACCTCCTTCATCCCGGACGTCATTCCCCCTGAGCGCTACTACATCCAGGGAGAGCGGCTTGGGCCCCGGCAGGCACTCGTTCGTGTCTTTCGCCTCAGGTACACACAGGAGGGGGTCTACGCTACGGAGGAACCCGGTAAGCCCAGCGCGCAGGTCCCCCAACTGGAGGCCTTCAGCAATGTTCCCGGGCTGGAGGGTTACCGGCCAGCGCATGGCTACCGCGACATGGCCATCGAGCAGAAGCTCCTGGAGCTGCTGGAGATGGCTCCCGCGCTGGAGCTGGTGGGCGGCAATCCCCCCGTTCCCCTGGACTCGGTGGTGATGGGGAGCCCGGGCGAGAAGGCTGTGACCCCGGCCACTTCCGCCGCTCCCGCGTGTGGTGTGCCCGTGGAGGACGCCTCGTCCCTGTTCTCCGCGGGAGGCGTCCTGCTCCTGGCGGACCCCCTGGGCACGCAGGAGGTGCCGTCCGCGGCGCTGCGGATGGTGTGCGAGGCCACGGCCCGGGAGCTGCCTGTGACGCTGGCGCTGTCCATTCCCGCCGCGGAGCAGCCGCTCCTCGAGCGCTACCTGTCCAGCGACGGTGATTCCGCGGCCGTTCAGCAGCTCCTTTCCGAGAGCGCTTTCTGGCGACGGGTCTACCAGGACGGACGCAGCAGCCGCGCCATGCTGTGGCTCGTCGAGCAGGCCCGCCGCTTGCGTGTCTCCGGGAAGGATGTCGCCGTGGTCGCCATCGACGCCGACAAGGCCCACGGCAATGAGCGCGAGGCGCAGATGGCCCAGCACCTGCTGAACGCCCAGTCGAAGCGCCCCCAGGCCTGGACGCTGGTGCTCACGGGCAGTGTCCACGCGCGCACCCAGGAGGTGAGCTGGGATGGCGACTTCAAGCCCATGGGCGCTCGCGTGGCCAATGCCCTGCCCTCGGTGCGTGTCCTGGACGTGGGCTTCCAGCGCGGCACCCAGTTCGCCTGCCGCTACAACGTCTGGACTGCGGGGGTGGAGTGCAACGTCTTCGGTATCAGCCCGGCGCTCGAGGCATGGCAGTCTTCCAAGCAGGCCGCGGGCCTGAAGCTCTTCACGTCCCAGCAGCCTGACGGATTCCACGGCCGGCTCTACCTGGGCTCGTTGACCGCGTCACCTCCCGCGCTCATGGCGCCGCGCGAGGTCAGCACCGTCAACCCCGCGCCCGCGAGTCCTCGATGAGACTTCCGGAACGGCTGATAGGCCTCAGCGCGGATGACCAGGGGGCGTTCGCGCGAAGGAACGCAGAGCAGGCTCCGCTCGAGGAACTCCTGGACGCGCTCGACCTCCAGCCACTCGGCGAATGGGCGCTGCTCCACATCGTCCACGAGCTGGTCCAGCGCGGGATGGAGATACTCGCGCCGATAGAGGCGAGGCTGCTTGCGCGTCCGACACGCAAAGCGGCCTACGGGCTCTGCGAGGCGCTGATAGAGCTCTTCCAGGAAACGCCCGAGGCGCAGACCGAAATCATCCGCGTGCTCATCAGGGCAGGGGAGGAGGCCGTGCGGGCCGGGGCCAGTACGTCCGAGGCCACGACCTTGATCGTCCACCTCGCCGATTGTGCCCGGTTGACGGGGCGGGCACTCCCGGAAGCACGACCGCTGGGTGGACACCCAGCAGTGTCCAGACCACTCCCTCTCGATCACGTTCCGGGTGGTCACCTTTGAAGAGGAAGTGCTCACCCAGGTGGAGGAACAGGAGTGGAATGCCGTGCCACCCTCCGCACGACTGGAGCCGGAACGTGTCCGGCACTTCCTCGATGCGCTCGTCGAGGTGGTGAGCGAGGATTCGAGGCGGCTCGATTCTTTTTGGATTGCCGAGCAGGACTCCCTATGTCGTTCCGGTGCGAGGCAGCGTGAGAGCTTCGCGCGAATCCTGAGGGCACATGTGGCCCGCGACTTCGGTTCTGATGGAGGAGGCTGACGCGTGCACGAGTACGATTTGATCGCGGACTGGTATGCAGCCCACCGCGCAGGCCCCAGGGGCGTCCCGGAAGTGACGGCGCTCGCGGCCTCACTTCCAGCCGGTGCCTCGGTGCTGGACGCCGGCTGCGGCACGGGACTGCCGCTGACGCGGGTACTGCTGGAGCACGGCTGCCACGTGATGGGCGTGGACAGCTCCCGCGAGTTGCTGGCGCGATTTCAAGCGAACTTCCCCCACGTGCCGGTGAGGTGCGCGCCCATCCAGTCGTGTGAGCTTCAGGAGCGGGCGTTCGATGCCGCGCTCGCGTGGGGCGTCTTGTTCCACCTGCGCCACGAAGAGCAGGAACAGGCGATCGCCAATATCGCGAGGGCATTGAAACCTGGCGCCGCGTTCCTCTTCACCTCGGGCGACGCCCACGGCTCCATCGACGGCGCGCCGATGAATGGCGTGCCGTTCCGCTATCACTCGTACAGCGTCGACGGGTATCGCGACCTGCTGCGTGCGCACGGGCTCACGCTGGAAGCAACGCACACGGACCCAGGTGGGAACCTCTACTTCCTGTCGCGGAAGACGGGATAGGGCGGCTGAACGCCATCCGCGACACACCGGCCCAGGCGTTTGCATTGCACGTCCTGGTGGAGGAAGGCAGACAGCGCCCCGCACTTGTTGTCGGCGCTGCGACCTCCGGCGCGGCCCCGCTCATGCGTTAGCGGTCGCGCGCAGCGCCGCGAGGAATTGTTGCACGACCGGCGAGCCCGCTTGGCCGTCGTACACGAATTCGACGTCGAAGCGGCCGTCGAGCTCGTCAATCGCGACCAGCCGCACCGTGCGCGGGCACGTAGGTGAAGTGCTTTCCGGCACGAACGCGTAGCCCATTCCGGCTGCGACGAGCCCGATGAGCGTCGGGATGTCGCTGCCGACCTGCGCGATGCGAGGCGTGAAGCCGGCCCGCCGGCACTGCTCGATCAAGAACCGGTGATGCGCGGCGGACCGGAGCGGGTCGAACCAGACGAACGGCGCGCCTGCGAGTTCGGCGAGTTGACGGGGCGCGCGGAAGCGCTGGCCCGGCGTGGACAGCATCGCGAGCACGAACCGGTCGCGTAGCAGCCGCATGCCTGACAGATGCGGCGCCTCGTCCTGCCGCCACGCCATGATTCCGCCATCGAGCTCTCCGCGTGCGATCGCAGTCGCCTGCTCGGCCGACAGCATTGGCACGATAGACAGCATCACGTCCGGGCAGGCGTTCCGAAAGGCCTTGAGAACGTTCGACACCACAGGCAACGGGAAATAGTTCGGCAGCACGCCAAGACGCAGCTCGCCAGTTTGGCCGGCCGCGCTGCGGAGCGCGCGTTCGCGGCTGCCCTGCAGCTCGGCGAGCATGCGCGTGGCGTCCTGCAGGAAGCTCGCGCCGGCCGCGGTGAGCGCGATGCCGGTCGAGCGGCGGATCAACAGCGGGGTGCCGATCGCTTCCTCAAGCTCGCGGATCTGCCGGGAAAGCGCGGGTTGTACAATCCCGATTGCGCGGGCGCCGGCCATCATGCTGCCGGCCTCGGCGACCGCCACGAAGTAGCGTAGATGGCGCAATTCGACCTGTCGCATGCAGTGCCTGTCCGTTCCGTCGATATACCTGGAAGGCATAGCACACTGCCTTGAATGGTATTGGGAGGTATGTGTGGCCCGGTTTAGGTTGGCCGGCGTCATGACGACCGTCCGCGCGTCGCGGACGTTTGCCGCACTTCTTCACATGCCACTCCATATCCAGACTCCCTACCTCCGTTCGCAAGCCGCGTCCCGCCGGCTCGGCAAGGACGTCCTTCTCAAGATCGAGGCGATGCAGCCGTCCGGCTCGTTCAAGCTGCGCGGCGTCGGTGCGGTATGCGACGCGCGGCGCGCGGCAGGCGCCCGTCGTTTCGTGTCTTCTTCGGGCGGCAACGCGGGCATTGCGGTCGCCTATTCTGGTCGCGAACTCGGCGTGCCCGTGCTCGTCGTTGTTCCGGAGAGCACCTCCGCGCGCGCACGCGACCTGATCCGTCTCGAAGGCGCGGAGTTGATTGTCCACGGAGCGTCTTGGGCGGAGGCGAACACGTTCGCGCAATCCGTGATCGGCCCGCACGACGCGTTCGTGCATCCGTTCGACGATCCAGTGCTGTGGCAGGGCCATTCAACGATGGTCGACGAGATGGCGGCAGCCGGACCGAAACCGGACGCAGTCGTGCTGGCGGTTGGCGGCGGCGGGTTGCTGTGCGGCGTGCTCGAAGGGCTGGCGCGCAACGGTTGGTGCGATGTGCCGGTCGTCGCTGCCGAGACCCAAGGCGCGGACTGCTATGCGCGTTCGGTTGCCCAGGGGCGGCCCGTCGAATTGTCAGAGATTGCGAGCATCGCCACGTCGCTCGGCGCGAAGCGGCCTTGCGACGCGGCGGTTGAGTGGTCGACGCGCCACGCGGTCGATAGCATCGTTGTGTCGGATGCGGCAGCAGTGGCGGCCTCACTGCGGTTTCTCGACGAACACCGGATCCTGGTGGAGCCCGCGTGCGGGGCCGCACTGGCCGCGCTCGACACGGCGTCGTCGGCACTTGCCGCCGCGTCACGCATCGCGGTGATCGTCTGCGGTGGCGTCACGGCTACGGTTGAGCATCTGCGGGCATTGAGCAGCCGGGAGCGATGACGCAGAAAGCAGCGTTATTTCCAGGGGTTGAGGCAGGTTCGCCTCGATGGTGGAAACCTCTTCGGGGATGTCACATCCCGCGGACGACCGGTGTCTTCAGGCCGACGGCACCCGATGCCGACACCCGGAGAAGACATGACCTGGACCAGGATTCCCCCGAAGGAGCTCACCGGACTCTACGGCGCCATGGTGAAGATGTTCGCCGGCAGGATGTTCGGCCGCGTCCCCAAGTCGCTTGGCGTGATGTGGCACCACCTGCCGGTGCTCAAGGCCAGCATGGGCTTCGGGCAGAAGCTCCAGAAGTGGGACCAGTGCGACGAGAGCCTGAAGTCGTACGCGCACATGGCGGTGGCTTCGCTGGTGGGCTGCTCGTTCTGTCTGGACTTCAACTATTTCATGGCCCACAACCATGGGTTGGACGTGGCCAAGGCGCGGGAGATCCCGCGGTGGCGGGAGTCGGACGTGTTCACCTCCCTGGAGCGGGAGGTGCTGGAGTATGCCGAGGCGGTGAGCCAGACGCCCCCCACGGTGACCGACGAGAGGGTCGCGAGCCTGAGGGCGCAGCTGGGGGACGCGGCGCTCATCGAGCTCACCACGGTGATCGGGTTCGCCAACCTGACGACCCGCTCCAACACCGCCCTGGGCATCGAGTCGGAGGGCTTCGCCGCTTCGTGTGGGCTGAAGCCGATGGCCCAGCCGAGTGCAAGGCTGGGGGAGGCGTCCGCGTCATGACGGCCCCGCCCGATGCGGTCCGCGCTCCGCCAGGCTCGGAGGACCTCTTCGTCACCCAGCGCAGCCTGCTCTTCACGATCGCGTACGAGATGCTCGGCTCCGCGGCCGACGCCGAGGACGTCGTGCAGGAGACCTGGCTGCGGTGGGCGGACATCGGTGACGCAGGGCGGGCGGAGGTGCGGGACCCGCGCAGCTACCTGGTCCGGATCGTCACCCGTCAGGCGCTCAACAGGCTGCGCACGCTCACCCGTCGCAAGGAGGAGTACGTCGGTGAATGGCTGCCCGAGCCGCTGCTCACCAGCCCCGACGTCGCCGAGGACCTCGCGCTCGCGGAGAGCGTCTCGATCGCGATGCTCACCGTGCTGGAGACCCTCACTCCGGCCGAGCGGGTGGTGTTCGTGCTTCGGGAGGTCTTCGACATGCCGTACGACGAGATCGCTCCGGCGCTCGACAAGACGCCCGCCGCCGTCCGGCAGATCGCCCACCGGGCGCGGGAGCACGTGGCCGCGCGTCGGCCCCGGATGCAGGTCGGCCGGGCGGAGCAAGAGGCGGTCCTGGAGCGGTTCCTGGTCGCGGTCAACTCCGGCGATTTGAAATGCCTGCTCGACGTGCTCGCCCCCGACGTGGTGCTGGTCGCCGACGGCGGCGGCGTGGTGTCGGCGGTCCGGCGCCCGATTGTCGGCGGCGATCGCGTGGCCGGGCTCCTGTCCCGCTTCCCCACGCTCGCCCCTGGCGCTCGGATCTCGACCGCATGGTTCAACGGAGCGCCCTCGCTCCGGGTCGACATCGCTGGCAACCTCGACACAGCCATCAGCGTCGTCGTCGAGAGCGGCCGGATCACCCGGATCTATGCCATGCGCAACCCGCACAAGATGGGCCGGCTCGGAGAGCACGTGACGCTGAGCCGGTAGCGGGCATGGCTCGGCGGCCCTACTCCTCGGGACGAGGACTAACTTGCATGCGTTGCTTTCTCGAAGCGGCGATCCGGCACCAGCCACATCAGCGCGGCCAGCACATAGATCGCCTCGGAAAAATACCCGTTGAAAAAGGCGCTGACGATTCCGACCAGGTAGAAGAGCGGTGAAATCCTGCCCTTGAGATCGCGCCCGACCGCCAGCGCCAGTGTCGACTTTGGGCCTTGCATCGCCACCAGGCGGCTTTGCAACAACGTCCAGGCGAAGGCGCACATCAGGAGCACGAAGCCGTAGAGCGCCAGCGGCACGGACGAGAAATGGTTTTCGCCCATCCAGCCGGTGGCAAAGGGGATCAGCGACAGCCAGAACAACAAGTGCAGGTTCGCCCACAGCACGCCGCCGGTGACATGGTTGATGGTGTGCAGGAGATGGTGGTGGTTGTTCCAGTAGATGCCAATGTAGACGAAGCTGAGCACATAGCTGAGGAAGACGGGGATCAGTGGCCGCAGGTCGGCCAGCTCGCTGCCGTGCGGTACCTTGAGCTCCAGCACCATGATGGTGATGATGATGGCGATGACGCCGTCGCTGAACGCTTCCAGCCGGTGCTTGTCCATGCTTCCCCCCATGCGCGCTTCGAGTCCGCTGGCCCAGGATAGGCGGAATGGGGGCTTGCTCGCATGCCGGTGAGGTCAGGTCCGCTCGGCAAGACGGTTCAGGGTGTCCATGTCCGCGGCGCTCAGGGTGAGCGAGGCACTGGCGAGGTTCTCCCGGAGGTGTGTGATTGAGGACGTGCCCGGGATGAGCAGCACGTTGGGGGACCGGTGCAGGAGCCAGGCCAGCGCAACCTGCATCGGTGTCGCGCCCAGCCGCGCGGCCATGGCGTTCAGCGCACTGGACTGCAGCGGCGTGAACCCGCCCAGCGGGTAGAATGGCACGTAGGCCGTACCGCTGGCGGCGAGCTGGTCGATCAGGGCGTCATCACTCCGGTGCGTCAGGTTGTAGTGGTTCTGTACGCAGACGATCTCGGCGATCTTGCGACCCTCGGCGACCTGCGTCGGCGTGACGTTGCTCAAGCCGATGTGGCGGATGAGGCCGCGCTGCTGAAGCTCCGCGAGCGCGGTGAGCGGCGCCTCAATGGAGCCTTCCACCGGGCCTGCGGCGCTGAACATCGCCCGGAAGTTCACGACATCGAGCACCTCGAGCCCGAGATTGCGCAGGTTGTCGTGGACCGAGCGCTCGAGGTCCGCGGGGGAGAACGCAGGCTCCCACGAACCGTTGGGACCGCGCACCGCGCCGACCTTCGTGGCGATCATCAGACCGTCGCGATACGGGTGCAGCGCCTCCCGGATGAGCTGATTGGTCACGTGGGGGCCGTAGATGTCACTGGTGTCCAGATGGTCGACTCCCTGGGCGATGGCCTCTCGCAGCACCGCGACCGCCGCCTTGCGGTCCCTGGGCGGGCCGAAGACGCCGGGGCCGGCGAGCTGCATCGCGCCGTAACCCACGCGGCGAACGGTGTGTGTGCCGATGCGATAGCTGCCTGAGATGGGACGGTGGGTCACGGTGAGAGTCCT
This sequence comes from Corallococcus sp. AB011P, assembly GCF_003611605.1. Classification (NCBI taxonomy): domain Bacteria; kingdom Pseudomonadati; phylum Myxococcota; class Myxococcia; order Myxococcales; family Myxococcaceae; genus Corallococcus; species Corallococcus sp. AB011P. The sequence continues at coordinate 36,390 of NZ_RAVX01000009.1, read as the reverse complement.
GGGTTGAGCGAGGTTGCCCACCTCATCTACGAAAGGAATCACTGCGCGACTACCGGTGGCAATCCGCACAGGTCGTGCGAAAATCCGCACACCGATGGATGACCTCTCTGATCTCACGGCGTTCCTGACGGTCGCCCGCGAGGGCGGGTTCCGCAGCGCTGCTCGCGCGTCGGGCACGAGCGCCTCCCGTTTGGGGGATGCGATCCGCCGCCTCGAAGCCCGTCTGGGTGTTCGCTTGCTCCACCGGAACACGCGCAGCGTGACGCCGACGGACGCGGGGGCGCGCTTGCTCGAACGGCTCGCACCGGCGCTGGGTGAAGTGCGGTCGGCCCTGGACGTGGTGAATACCTTCCGTGACCGACCCGCGGGGCGCTTGAGGCTCAATGTGCCCATCGCTGCCGTGCGCCTCATCCTCCCTCGCATCGTGCAGCCGTTCCTCGCGAAGTACCCCGACATCTCCCTGGAGGTGACCGCTGAAGAGCGTCTCATCGACGTGGTCGCGGAAGGCTATGACGCCGGAATCCGTTACGAGGAGCGCCTCGAGCAGGACATGGTGGTGGTGCCCATCGGGCCGCGCACGCAGCGCTACGCGGCGGCCGCATCGCCCGCATACCTCGATCGCCGGGGCCGGCCGAAGCATCCTCGCGAGCTGCTCGAACACGACTGCTTGCGCGGGCGCTTGCTGAGCGGACCGGTGCCTGCGTGGGAGTTTGAACGTCGTGGAGAGACGATCCATGTCGAAACCAAAGGACCGCTGCTCTTCAGCCTCAACACGAGCACCGACCTCGCCGTGGAGTCCGCGGTCGCGGGCGGTGGAATCGTCTATCTGTTGGAGGATTGGCTGCGCCCCTACCTCGACCGGGGAGAACTGGAGCCCGTGCTCGAACGGTGGTGGCCGAGCTTCTCGGGGCCCTTCCTCTACTACTCGGGTCGGAAGCACCTGCCGGTGCCGCTTCGCACGTTCATTGACTTCATCAAGTCGACGCCGTGGAGCTGACATTCTCGGCACATCCTCCAGCCCGAGAGCTCCTGGAGGTGAGTATCGCCGACGTGGCCGGTGATGTCTCGGCCGTGCAGCGCCACCACGCCAGGGCTTCGCGGTCCAGCACCGACGCGCGCTGATGGCGCGTAGGCGCTTGCCAGGATTTGGATGGGCACAGGCACAACGGCGTTCGCTGCAGCATGAAAGAGAGACCGGTGAAAGCCGCGACTCCCTCATCTGTTCACTTCAACGTCCGCCGGTCTGGGTGTTCCAGATGGCTCCGCCGCGCGAAGTCCGGATGACCACATTCCCGTCATTCTGGACGGAAAGATACGCGCCATTGTATCCATAGGTGTTGCTATGCCAGAGGGCCCGTGGCGCCGCGGTATAGATTACGAAGTTCCCGTCGCCCTGCATGACAGCCCCCACGGCCGCTGTCCCGTAGGTGTTGGAGTGCCAGAGTACCGCCGCGCCTTGGCGGAGCACCAGGTTTCCGTCGCCCTGCATGGCAAGCCAGAAGCGTCCATCACAAGAATAGAGGCGCTGACCAAAACCGAGCCCCTGGTTGGCGTTCATGCGACCGCAACCACTTGGGGCCGGGGGCGGACTCCAGTTCTTGTTGGACTCCTCCAGCTCCTGCTGGGTTTGGGACTGTGAATCGTCGGAGCCGGTGAGTGCAGCCTCTCCATGCTCCTTGGCTGAGGACTCGTTCTCCTCCAGGCCTGGACCGCATGCCGTTATGCTGGATGCCAGCAGTCCCAGGACCGCCATCTTGTACAAGCGCCATGCCCGAGTCTTGTTGTGATTCATTCTGGAATCTTTCTGTGGATTGGGTCGGATGGCCTGCGTGCGCCCCCTGCGCATCGCGAAGCTTCAGCCAAGCGTCCGGAACAGCCAGACGCGTTGGTGTAATTGCCCATGGTTCTTCATAATCGGGATTGTCTGCTAGACTGGTATAAACGTTGAGTCGAGGACGCCGGGCGCGCCGCCTCCGTGGCCTCCGCGGAAGCCCCGAACGCGAGCTACGAGGAAGCCTCCTCCAGTCAGGCCATGCTCGGCCCCATCTGTCATGAGAGCATTTGCGAGACGGACCAGGACTGCTGGAACTCCTGCTCCAGCGCTCGCACCGCCACCTGCGTCCAGAACACCTGCGAGTTCACCTACACGGGCGGTGGCGGTGGCGGTCCGTTCTGCGCCGAGCAGTTCTGCACCGAGAACTGGGAGTGCAGCTGCAACGGCGTCGCGGGCTACTGCGGCTCGGATTGGACCTGCCACTTCTGACGCCGGTCTGCTCCGACTCCCGGCAATCGAATCGCGTTACATCGCACGCGGCGGGCCGAACCATCGGGTCAGGGCCTCATGCAGACCCTGGTCCGTGCCCTCTCCGACCCACGCGACGTGTCCGTCCGGGCGAATCAGCACCGCGATGGGCGCCGTGACCGCGCCGAGCGCCGGGAGCTCCCACTCCCCTGTGTAGCGAGCCGCGACCCGCTGAACCCGGTCCGCCCAGGGCGTGATGTCGAGAGTGCCGGGCTCGCCCAGGTCGAGCAGCACGGGCCGCGCGGCGTGCAACAAGTGGAACACGCGCCGGGGGCCGTCGGCGGTGACCAGGTCGAGGTCCGGCATGCGGCGCCCGAGCAGCGGGTGTCCGCTTCCCAGGTCGTAGTGGACGTCCAGCCCCGACATCATCGCTGCGTACTGCTTGCGTGGCCCGTCCATCCGCAGCAACTCCGTCAGCGTCTCGCGCACGGCGTCCATCCGCGCGTCACCGCGGCTCAGCGCGGTCTGCGCCATCGTCTTCCGCAGCGCACGGGCCGCGACGGGGTGCCGCTCGGCCTGGTACGTGTCGAGCAGGTTCTCCGGCGAGACGCCGCGCACGACCTGGGCCAGCTTCCACCCCAGGTTCACGGCATCCTGCACGCCGAGGTTGAGCCCCTGTCCACCCATGGGTGAGTGCACGTGGGCCGCGTCTCCGGCCAGGAGCACCCGCCCGTCCCGGTAGGACGCCGCCTGCCGCGTCATGTCGGTGAATCGTGAGAGGGACGTGGCGCTGGAGAGGCCGTAGTCCGTCCCGTAGAGCGCGACGAGTCCCTCGCGCAGAGCATCAAGGGTCGGCGCGTCCCCGGTGCTGACCTGCTCCTCTCTCAGCACGAGGCCCACGCGTCCGTCCTCCAGCTTGCCCATGGCGTAGGTGCCCTTCTCGTCCCGGCGGATGCCGAACTCCGGCGCTCCAGTCATCTCGACCTCGGCGATGAGGTAGCTGATGGACGCGTCCCACCCCGGGAACCCGATGCCTGCCGCCTTGCGGACGAGGCTGCGACCCCCGTCGCACCCGACGAGGTACTTCGCCCGCAACGCACGACCGTCGGACAGCGCGACGCCGACGCCGGTGTCGTCCTGCGCGAAGCCCGTCACCTCGCACCCACGGTAGATGGGCACCGCCAGCTCGCCCACCCACTCCGCCAGGATGCGCTCGAAGCGCTCCTGCAAGAGCGCGAGCCCATGGTTGTGACGCGTCGGGAAGTCGCTGAGGTCCAGAGGCGCCTGCCCGAACGCGACGTTCTGGACCGCTTGCCCTTGCGAGGTGAAGCGCTCGACGATCCCGCGTTGGTCGAGCACCTCCAGACTGCGCGCGTGCAGGCCGCGCGAGCGCGAGCCGGCGACCTCCTGACTGGCGCGCCGTTCGACGATGGCCACGTCCACCTGCGCCAACGCCAGCTCCGCCGCCAGCATCAGCCCGGTCGGGCCCCCTCCCGCAATCACCACTGCGTGCTGCGTCACCCTGTCCGCGTGCATTTCCCGGCCTCCCGCTCCTGGATCGAAACGGGCGATGGTGGAGCATGGCTGGGGGGGCTTGCGGCAACACCCGGGGTCTGGCATTTGCTGGCTGTGGAAAGAGCGAAGAGGGCTGCCGAGGCGAAATCGAGCCCGTGATCGAGTCAGGGTGGCCGTGTCTTGCTTTCAACCCGTCCCAGCGGGGTTGGGCTTGCCATCAACTCTTCGCACGCCACCGACGAGCCATGTCCGTGCGCGAAAACAAGGTTGCACCGAATCCACATCCCGGCGCTTCATGTCGACCGCACCCGTGTCGGGCTCCCCACGAGGAAAGTTCATGTCATCTCTGTCTTCACGATGGGCCGCCGCATTGCGCGCCGGATTGGTGGTTGGACTGGCCGCCAGCACCCTCGGCGCATGTCGCGGCGACGACCCTCCGCCCAAAGACCCGACGCCCAGCAACCCGCCAGTAGCCCGCAACGTCACCCTCGAGACGGTGGAAGACACGCCCCTCGAGGTGGACCTGCCGGCCAGCGGCAACGGGGCACTCACCTTCACCCTCGTCGATGCACCGGACCACGGCACGGTGAGTGAGATCAGCGCCAATGGCTCCATTACCTACACCCCCAGCGCCGACTACAATGGCGAAGATGCGCTCGTCTTTCGCGCCACCAACAGCCAGGGCCAGAGCGCCCAGGGCACGGTGACCCTGACCATCACCTCGGTGAATGACGCGCCCACGCTCTCCACGGTGGCCGCCCAGACCCTCGCCGAGGACAGCTCGACCGGTGACCTGGCCTTCACCCTGGACGACGTGGAAACCCTCGCCGACGGCCTTACGGTCACCGCGACGTCCTCCAATACCAACCTGGTGCCCAACACCCCCGCGAACCTCATCTTCGGAGGCTCCAGCACCGGCCGCACCCTCAAGGTGGTTCCCGCCCCCAACGCCAGCGGCTCCACCACCATCACCCTCTCGGTGAGCGATGGCTCCGCCACCACCTCCACCACCTTCACGGTCGACGTCACCGCGGTGAACGACGTTCCCACCCTTTCCCCAGTGGCTGACCAGCGCATCCCTTCTGGCAGCGCGACCGGCGACCTGGCCTTCACCGTGGGCGACGTGGAGACCGCCGCCGACGGCCTCACGGTCATCGCCACGTCCTCCAATCCCGACCTGGTGCCCAACGCCCCCGTGAACCTCGTCTTCGGAGGCTCCGGCGCCAGCCGCACCCTCAAGGTGGTTCCCGCCGCCAACGCCAGCGGCTCCACCACCATCACCCTCGCGGTGAGCGATGGCTCCGCCACCACCTCCACCACCTTCACGGTCGACGTCACCCGTCCTGCGAGCCTCTACTGGATGACCGCCGCCGGCTCGCTGTGGCGGGTCGACGTGAACAGCGCGAATGCCATTGAACTCAAGACCGGCATCAGCGGGGCGTCTTCTGTCGCAACCGACCCGGTCACCCGTTCCGTCTTCTACACGCGCGACAGCGCAATCGTTCGAGTGGACGGTGATGGGGCGAACGCAGTCGATGTCGTGGCGAACGGAGGTTATCCCAGCGGGCTGGCGGTCGATTCGACGAACCGCAAGCTGTACTGGTCCGACTTCAACGGCAAGCGGGTCATGCGCGCCGAGCTGGACGGCAGCAATCCCACGCAGATCGCTGGCGGAATCGATAGTCCGTCCGCCATCGCGTTCGATGTTCCGAACGGCAAGGCGTATGTCATTACCTACAACAACACCCGGATCGTGCGGTTCAATCTGGATGGCACCAACGTGGAGACCGTCGCTTCAAGCCTGGGCGGACAGGGCGTGGGCCTGGCGATCGATTCGAGCAGCGGGAAGGTGTACTACTCGTCCCGCGGCGACAGCCTCTATGTCACCAACCTGGACGGCGCCAGCCCCACCGCCCTGGTGACCCACCCGGGGGGCACGGTGCATGGGATTGCCATCGATGTCACGGCTGGGCGGCTGTATTGGGCGGATTGGCTGGGGACCGTGGTCCGGAGCGCCAATCTGGCGGACGGCGGAGATATCCAGACCGTGAACTCTGGCAGCGCCAGGAACCTGGGTCTGGCCTGGATGCCTGCGGAGTAGCCACCGCGCCCCCGCGCTCCCCGAGGTTTGATTCTCTCGGGGAGTGGGGAGCGCGCCGTGGCCTACGGATGCTTCACTTCGGCGTGACCTTGAGCACCTTGCCGTTGGTGGCGTCGGTGAGCAGGTAGAGGGCGCCGTCGGGGCCCTGCACCACCTCGCGGATGCGCGAGTCCAGGTCCTTGAGGAGGTGCTCCTCGCCCACCACGCGGTCGTTGCGCACCATGAGCCGCACCAGCGCCTTGGCGGCCAGGCCGCCGATGAACATGTCGTTCTTCCACTCGGGGAACAGGGTCCCGGAGTAGATGGTCATCCCCGAGGGGGCAATCACCGGGTCCCAGTAGTACACGGGCTGCTCCATGCCCGGAGCCTGGGTGCTCTGGTGGATGGGCGCGCCGGAGTACTCCTCGCCATACCCGATGGTGGGCCAGCCGTAGTCCTTGCCTGCCTCGGGGCGGTTCACTTCATCACCTCCCTGCGGTCCCATCTCCACCGTCCACAGCCGGTTCTGGCTGTCGAGCGCCGCGGACAGGACGTTGCGGTGACCCACCGACCAGATCTCCGGCTTCGCCTCCGGGTTGTTCAGGTACGGGTTGTCCTGGGGCACGGAGCCGTCGGGGTTGATGCGGACCACCTTGCCGAAGTGGCTCTTCACGTCCTGGGCCTGGACACGGCCCGCGAGGATGGAGCGCTCCCCGAGCGTGACGAACAGCTTGCCGTCCGGGGTGAACACCATCCGGCCCCCGGAGTGCAGCGTCGACTCGAGCGTGGGCATCATGCGGAAGATGACCTGGACGTTCTCCACGCGAGGCTTCGCTCCGTCCACGAGCCGCGCGCGCGCCACCGCCAGCCCGTTGCCGCCCTGACGGGGCTCGGAATAGGTCCAGTAGATGAGCTGGCTCTGGGCGTAGTCCGGGCCCACCTCCACGTCGAGCAGGCCGCCCTGACCGCGTGCGTCCACGGCGGGCAGGCCGCTGACGGCGGGGGACTTCGCGCCCTGCTGCGTGACGATGTAGAGCGAGCCGGTGGCCTTCTCCGTCACCAGCATGCGCTGGTCAGGCAGGAAGGCGATGGCCCAGGGGTTCCTGAAGCCCGAGGCAATCTCCGTGGTCTGGAGGGGCGTCTTCGTCTGGATGGCGGGGACGCGCGTCTGCCCGGGGAAGGCCGGATTGAACTCGGGCACGTTGGGCGGGCCCTGCGGAACCGGGGGGCCGCTGGGGAGCGGATCTTCCGGGATGCCCGCGTCGTCTTCAGGGACGCCTGCGTCATTCTCCGGGACACCCGAATCATTCTCAGGGATGCCCGAGTCCTGCAGCTGGGTGCCTGAGTCCGGTGACGTGGGTTCTGGATCCTCCTGGCAGCCGACCAGGAGGGTGGCGACGATGAGGGACGTTGTCAGGATGCGCATGCGACTCACTCCAGAGGGGGAAAAGGAGGAAGAACAGAACATCGCGTTCTTTGGGTCGACTGGGAAGGGCGCGTTACGGCGGGTGGCGGTGGTGGACATCGGACTGCGCGTCTCTACACTCCGCGGGCTCTGCGACCCTTCTCGGGTCGGAAAGGACGAAGTGAAGACCATGAGGAACCCGCTCTTCGGCTGTATGGCCTCCGCGCTCATGACCCTGGCGGCGACGCCCGCGCTGGCCCAGCTCCAACTGCCGGCCCCCAGCCCCGCGGCGAAGGTGTCGCAGGCGGTCGGTGTCTCCGAAATCTCCGTCGAATATTCCAGCCCTGGCGTGAAGGGCCGGAAGGTCTGGGGAGAGCTGGTCCCCAATGACAAGGCATGGCGCAGCGGCGCCAACGCGGCGACGAAGATTACCTTCAGCCACCCGGTCACCTTCGGCGACAAGGCCGTCCCGGCCGGTTCCTACACCATCGTCAGCCTGCCCTCGCAGAAGGGCTGGAAGGTGATGCTGAATACGGACCTGGGCCTGTGGCGGGGCGGCGCGCCCTATGACGCCTCCAAGGACGTGGCTTCGGTGAGCGCCACCACCACGGAGATTCCGGCGCGCGAGCGCCTGACGTACCTCTTCACCGACACCACGGACACCGGCACGCGGCTGGACCTGGAGTGGGAGAAGCTGCGCGTCTCCGTGCCCATCACGGTGGACACCGCCGCCTTCGCGAAGGCCAACATCGAGCAGGCGGAGAAGGACGCGGCCAGCATGCACACGAGCGCGGCCAACTACCTGGCGGGCACCGCCAAGGACCCTGCCGCCGCGCTGAAGCACGCCGACGCGGCCGTGGCCGCCAACCCCACGTGGTACGCCCACTGGACTCGCGCGAGCGTCCTGTCGCAGATGGGCCGGTACGCCGAGGCCCGCAAGGCCGCGCAGACCGCGTGGGACCTGGGGCAGAAGGACAAGAACTTCTTCTCCCGGGACCAGGTCTCCAAGGCCCTGGCGGAGTGGAAGAACAAGAAGTAGCCCGCTTTCGCTCCCGGGGCTCCTCAGCGACGGAGGGGCCCCGTCAGGAGCCGGCGGTAGAGCGCCTCGTAGCGGTCGATGGCGGGTTCCATCTGGAAGTGCTCCAGGACCCGCGCCCGCGCGCGGCGTGAAAAGCCCTGCCAGCGCTTCGTGTCCTCGACCAGCGTGAGCACGTGCCGGACCATGGCGGGGACATCCCCCAGCGGCGCCAGGAGGCCCGTCTCTCCGTGCGTGACGAGCTCTGGGATTCCGCCCAGGTCACTGGCCACCACGGGAATGCCGCAGCTCAGCGCCTCCAGCGCGGCCAGCCCGAAGCTCTCCTGCTCGCTGGGGAGCAGGAAGACGTCGGAGGCGGCGACCAGCTCCTCGAAGCGGTCCTGCTTGCCGAGGAACGCGACGCGGCCCTCCAGGCCCATCTCCCGCAGCATCCGCTCCGCGGGCGAGCGCTCCGGACCGTCTCCCACCATCACCAACCGGCAGGGACGGCGGCGGTGGACCTCGGTGAAGATGGCGACCACGTCGGCGATGCGCTTCACCGGCCGGAAGTTGGAGACGTGGATGAGCACCGGCTCGGGGTCGTGCAGGTCCGGGAAGAGCGCGCGCAGGCAGGCGCGGTCTCGCACCGGGGCGTAGCGCGCGGTGTCCGCGAAGTTGGCGATGACGTCGATGGGGACGCTCTCGGGGATGTCGAAGCCCTGCCACGTCGCGCGGCGCAGGTAGGCCGACGGCACCGTCACCGCGTCGCTGCGCATGATGGAGAAGCGCGTAATCGGCAGGTAGCTGGGGTCGATTCCCACCAGCGTGGTGTCCGTCCCGTGCAGCGTGGTGACGACGCGCGGCGCCCTGGGGCCCAGCACCTCGCGCGCCATCCACGCGGCGGTGGCGTGCGGCACCGCGTAGTGGACGTGCAGGATGTCCAGGCGCTCGTAGCTGGCGACTTCAATCATCTTGGAGGCCAGCGCGATGGGATAGGTGCTGGACTGCTGGAGCGCCGGGTAGTCGCTCTCCGTCACCTCGTGGAAGACGACCTTCCGGTTCGTGCCATGGAGCCGGACCGGCAGGTCCCGGGCGATGAAGTGGACGCGGTGGCCCCGGTCCGCCATCGCGAGGCCAATCTCCGTGGCGACCATGCCGCTGCCACCGAAGGTCGGAAAGCAGGTGATGGCCACGTTGAGCGGGGCGTTCATTTGCGTGCCGGGAAGAACAGGGGCCGGGCGAAGCTATTCCTGCGGAAGTGGTCGAGCGGGTCGGCCAGTCCCAGCGCCTCGCGGAGGATGTAGGGCTCGCCGTGGGTGACGCCAATCTGCGCGCCATGGAAGCGGTCCCGGGCTTCCAGCGAGGACAGTGACAGCGGTGAGCCCACCAGCGTGGGCGGGGCGTCCGGGCGGGGCATCACCTGGCTGGCGTAGCAGTGCACCGCCGCCAGCTTTCGCTCGTAGACGGCGGAGACGTCGATGATGACGCCAGGCTCGGCCAGGTGCCGCAGCGGGTAGTAGAGGACCTGCCGAGGCGTGAAGGGCTCCGCGGCGGGTTGCGCGTCGAACTTGCGCACGCCCGCGAAGAAGAGGGCGCGCGTCACCAGCGCGCTGGCCGCCTCGTGGTCCGGGTGTCGCTCCTGCTCCCAGGGCACGACGACCAGCTCCGGACGCAGGCGGCGCAGCGCCTCCACCACGCGGACCACGGCGGCGGTGCGGGCGCGCTCGGGCTCGGGCGTGTCGAAGCCCGCCCACGGATTGAGCCAGCCGTCGGGCAGCTCCAGGTTCTCCCGGTGGGCCAGCCCCAGCGCGCGGGTGGCGGCTTCTGTCTCCTCCGCGCGGGACTGCGGCGTGCCGCGCGAGCTCTTCTCGCCGCGCGTCAGGTCGACGATGCCGGTGCGGTAGCCGCGGGCGGCCATGCTCGCCATCAGCCCGCCGCAGAACAGCTCCACGTCATCCGGGTGGGGGCCAAAGGCGAGGACGTCGATGTTGTAGGCGGTGCCGGTCGCGCTCATGGCGTCAGGTCCTTCGAGTCTCCGGAGAAGGGGACACACGCGTCCAGCACCTGCTTCGTGAAGGCACGCATCCCGATGCGGCAGGCGAAGTAGGGCAGCCCCAGGACACGCTCCTGGGGCGCGTCCTCCGGGAAGAGGAGCGTGCGCAGGCGGTCCACCTGTTCGGCCGCCGTGGCATCGCGCCGGGCGAGCGCGCGGCGGTAGCGGCCCGTCAGGCGGGACACCGCGACCCGCACCGTGCCCTGGGTGCGGCGCAGCGCGTCCTGGAGGCTCGCGTCCACCGCCGACACCTGTCCGGCGACGCGCTCCAACTCGGAGGAGAAGGCGCCGAAGAGGCGGGCCTCCAGGGACTCGGGCGTCTCCAGCGACTCCGGGGCATTGCGCGTGGCCAGCCGCGTGAGCAGCGTGTCGCGTGGCGCGTTCACCTCATCCGGCTGGAGCCCCACCTTGCCCAGCCACCGGCGCGCGCGGTCATCGAGCACGCGGAAGCGGGCCCGGGGAATGGCGAGCGGCATCGGCTGGCCCGCGTGGGCGTAGAGCGGCGCCAGCTGCGCGAAGTAGGCCAGCTCGCCCGGGCCGCCGACATATGCCGCGGTGGGGAGCCAGGTGTCCTGGAGGAGGGGGCGCAGCAGCGCGGACGTGGTGAAGCGCAGCGGTTCACGCTCCAGGGCGGCGTGCAGCGCGTCCTGGGGGATGGCGCTGCCTTCCGGGTGGCCCACCAGACTCCAGGCGCCTGCTTCCGCCGGGTCCAGCCGGTAGCGCGGGCCATCGAGCGCATCCGGTGAGAAGAAGCTGAGCGGCGCGCCGGGGCGGACATGGACCTGCACCGCGTAGCCCGCGCGGGTGAGCGCCTCCGCACGGGCCGCGAGCGCCGCGGAGAGTGTCCCCGCTTCCTGGAGGGCGAAGCGATGCACGGGCGCGGCCAGTGGCGCCAGACGTGCGTCTCTCGGGTCGAGGAAGACCAGGCCCTCGTCGGCGAAGAGGGACGACAGCACGTCGGTGAAGGCTTGCGCGAGCGTGGCCTCGGGACGGTAGGCCTGCTCCAGCAGGGAGAGGAACTCCGCCGCGTGGGGTTCTGCTCCCAGCTCGGCGCGGAGGGTGGCCAGGGCGGGGAGGACGCTCGGGCCCAGGTGGCGGTGGGCGATGGGCGCTCGAGACGTTGCCGCATCCGGAAGCTCGAGCGCCAGGCGACAGGGCCCTCCGCCCGGACGTGGGATGACACAGTGGTCAATCTCCGGCAGGTCGTGGTCCTCCGTCTGGAGCCAGAAGATGGGAACACAGGGCCGGCCGGTTTCTTCCCGGAGCGCGCGCGCCGTGACGATGGCGGACGCGGCTTTGTAGAGCGTGTACAGCGGGCCCAGGAAGAGGCCCATCTGCTGGCCCGTCACCACCACCACGGTGCCGGGCCGCGCGAGCTGCGCGAGGTTTTGCTCCCGAGCGGGACTCGGCGCGAGGCGCGCGTTCTGCGCGGCGAGGACGTCCAGCAGCGCGGGCGACACCGTGCGCGACGCGGCGGCGGCCACGGCCCGGGCGCGCGCTTCACGGTGCCGATAGTCATCCGAAAGGAAGGAGAGCGCGGACGCATCTCCGCGAAGCCACGCGGTCGAGAACGAGGACGTCACGGCTTGCGGTGATAACAGGTCGTGGCGGGCCCGCCACCGGAAGTGCGTGCTCGCACGTCGCGTCCGGACGTGACGGCGGGCGTCATCCCGGAATGAATGCGGACCGCGCGGGTTGGTATAGGGTCCGTCCGGATGCGGAACCTGCTCCTCGGAATGATGCTGGCCATGAGCCTTGGATTCGGGTCGACGGCGGTGGCGCGGCCTGCTCGGCAGCTCCACGCGGGTGAAATCGCGGCGGGCCTGAAGCGGCTCGGAGTGACGGGCAGTGTGCTCTATGTCGCGGCCCACCCGGACGACGAGAACACGCGCCTGCTCGCGTGGCTGGTGGGAGAACGCGGCCTGCGCACGGGTTACCTGTCCGTGACGCGCGGGGATGGTGGGCAGAACCTCATCGGCACGGAGCAGGGCGCCCTGCTCGGACTCATCCGCACGCACGAGCTGCTCGCCGCGCGGAGCGTGGATGGCGCGGAGCAGTTGTTCACGCGGGCGCGGGACTTCGGTTATTCGAAGAGCGCGGAAGAGGCGCTGCGCATCTGGGGACATGAAGCGGTGCTGGCGGATGTGGTGCTCGCCATCCGGCGCTTCCAGCCGGACGTCATCATCACCCGCTTCACCACGGAGCCGCCGAACCACGGCCACCACACGGCCTCCGCGCTGCTGGCGGCGGAGGCCTTCATCGCCGCCGCCGACCCGAAGCGCTTTCCCGAGCAGTTGTCCGAGGTGAAGCCGTGGAAGGCGGACCGCCTGCTGCAGAACGCCTCCTCGTGGTCGTTCAAGCCCGGTGAGGACCTGTCCCGCTACGTGAAGCTGGAGGTGGGCGGCTACGACGCGTTGCTCGGGCGTTCGTGGGGCGAGGTGGCCGCGGAGAGCCGCAGCCAGCACAAGAGCCAGGGCTTCGGCCAGGCCGCGGACCGGGGTCCCAGCGCCGAGTACTTCACGCCGCTGGCGGGGACGCTTCCGAAGCGCGACGTGTTCGAGGGGCTCGACTTCTCCTGGAAGCGTTGGACGGGCTCGGAGGCCGTGTCCCGCGCGGTGGCCGCCGCGACGAAGTCTTTCGATGCGCGTGCCCCCCACCGCTCCCTGCCCGCGCTCGTCCGCGTCCACGAGGCGCTGACCGCGCTGCCGGACACCCACCCCTGGAAGGCGCCCAAGCTGCGTGAGGTGGAGGCGCTCATCGCCAACTGCGCGGGGCTGTTCCTGGAGGTGCGTGCCGCCGCGCCCACCGGCATCCCGGGGCTGCCCGTGGCGCTGGACGTGGTGGCGCTGAACCGCTCGCCCGCCGCCGTCGAGTGGGTGGGGCTGACGCTGCCCGGCGAGAAACCCGAGGCCGTGGGGAAGGCGCTGGGCGCGAACGTGCCCCTGAAGCTGTCGCGCACGGTGACGCTGCCGGCGACGGCGCCCATCTCCACGCCCTACTGGCTCCGGGAGCCGGTCACCGGAGGGCTCTACACGCTCAAGGGCGAGGACCGCGCGCTAACCGGCCAGCCGGAGGGCGTTCCCGCGCTGTCGGTGGCGTTCGAGTACCAGGTCGCGGGCCGGCGCTTCCGCGCGGTGCGCCCGGTGGTCCACGCCTGGACGGATCCGGTGCGCGGCGAGCTCTACCGTGACTTCGAGGTCGTCCCGCCCGTTACCGCCACGCTGGCGCAGGACGTGCTGATGTTCCCCAACGGCGAATCCCGTGCCGTGCCGGTGGTGCTGGCCGCGGGGATGGACCCGGTGCCGGGCACGGTGCGGATGGTGGCGCCTCCCGGCTGGCGTGTGGAGCCCGCGTCGATCGAGTTCAAGCTCGCGGCACACGGAGACGAGCGCACCGTCACCTTCCAGGTGACGCCGCCCCCGGGCTCGACGCAGGAGGGAGTCCTCTCCGTGGAGGTCGACGTGGGGGACCGCGCCTGGTCGTGGAGTGCCCTCTCCGTGTCCCATCCCCACATCCCGCCGTTGACGGTGCGCCAGCCCTCCACGGCCAAGGTGGTGCCGTTCTCGTTGGCCATGAAGGGCAAGCGCATTGGCTACATCCCCGGCCCGGGCGACCGCGTCGCGGAGAGCCTGAGCGCGGTGGGCTACGAGGTGACGCTGCTTCCCGAGGAGCGGCTGGACCGGGAGAAGCTGGAGCGCTTCGACGCCATCCTCGTGGGCGTGCGCGCCTTCAACGCCAACACGCACCTGGCCGTCCACCGGGAGCGGCTGCTCCAGTACGTGGAAGGCGGCGGGCGGCTGGTGGTGCAGTACAACACCAACAGCCGCGTGGGGCCGCTGACGTCCTTCGTCGGGCCCTATCCGCTGGAGATTGGCCGCGACCGGGTGACGGATGAGACGGCGGTGATGACGCCGCTGCGCGCCAATGAACCGCTGCTGCGCGCGCCCAATGCGCTGACGGCCGCGGACTTCGAGGGCTGGGTGCAGGAGCGTGGCCTCTACTTCGCGTCGTCGTGGGACGCTCGCTATCAGCCCGTCTTCGCCATGCACGACGCCGGCGAGGCGCCGCTCCAGGGCGCGCTGCTGGTCGCTCGTCATGGCAAGGGCACCTTCATCTACACGGGCCTCGCCTTCTTCCGTCAGCTCCCCGCCGGGGTTCCCGGCGCCTACCGCCTGTTGGCCAACATCCTTTCTCAATGAACACCGCTCCCCAACTGACCCCTCGTGAGCCCGCCGAAGCCGCCCCCGCGCGCCGGCCGGAGCTCGATGACGCGCCGCCGCTGCTGGGCTCCTGGCGCAACATCTACATCCTGGTGCTGGGCGCCTTCGTGCTGTTCGTCGCCGTGTTCTGGGGGCTCACCGAGGCGTACGCGTGACGGGGCTCGACTGGCTGGTCCTGGGCGGGACGATTGCGTTCATCGTGGTGTGGGGCCTCTGGAAGTCCCGAGGAAAGGCCACCAGCGACGAGTACATGCGTGGAGGCCGTGAGCTGCGGTGGCCCACCATTGGCCTGGCCGTCATGGCCACGCAGGCAAGCGCCGTCACCTTCCTCTCCGTCCCCGGGCAGGCCTACGAGGACGGGATGCGCTTCGTGCAGTTCTACTTCGGCCTGCCGATCGCGATGGTCATCATCAGCGCTGTCTTCGTGCCCATCTACTACCGGCTGAACGTCATCACCGCGTACGAGTACCTGGAGTCGCGATTCGACCTGAAGACGCGGCTCTTGGGCGCCTTTCTCTTCCTCATCCAGCGCGGGCTGGCCGCGGGCATCACCATCTACGCGCCGGCCATCATCCTCTCCACCATCCTCGGTTGGCCGCTGGAGCCCACGGTCATCGTCATGGGCGCGCTCGTCATCCTCTACACGGTGACGGGAGGCTCCAGGGCGGTGAGCCAGACGCAGAAGCAGCAGATGGTGGTGATGATGGGCGGCATGGTGGTGGCCGCCGCGGTCATCCTCTGGCGCCTGCCGGAGCACATATCGTTCGGCAAGGCGGTGGACGTCGCCGGCGCGTTCGGCCGGATGAACGTGGTGAGCTTCGACTTCGACATGCAGGACCGCTACAACTTCTGGTCCGGCATCACGGGAGGTCTGTTCCTGTCACTGTCGTACTTCGGCACGGACCAGTCCCAGGTGGGCCGCTACCTGACGGGCCGCTCCATCTCCGAGAGCCGGCTGGGGCTGCTCTTCAACGGCGTGCTGAAGATCCCGATGCAGTTCTTCATCCTCTTCGTCGGGATTCTCGTCTTCGTCTTCTACCAGTTCAGCACGCCGCCGCTGCTCTTCAACGACGCGCTGCGCACCCGCGTGCAGGGCACGGCGCAGGCGGCCGAATACGCCGAGCTTGAAGCGAAGTGGGAGCAGGTCCAGTCCGGCAAGCGCGCGGAGGTGGAGCGCTACCTGTCGGCCGTCGAGTCGGGCGACGTGGCGGCCGGCGAGGCGTCACGGGCGCTGCTCCAGGGCGCGCAGCAGCAGGCGAGCGAGGTCCGCAAGGAGGCCAAGGCCATGGTGGCGCGCGCGCTTCCGGGCGCGGAGACGAAGGACTCGGACTACATCTTCATCGCCTTCGTGAAGCGCTGGTTGCCCAGCGGGCTGTTCGGGTTGCTCATCGCCGTCATCCTGTCCGCGGCCATGAGCTCCATCTCCAGCGAGCTGGCGGCGTTGGGGACCACCACGACGGTGGACTTCTACCGGCGGGTGTTCCGGCCCGGCGCCTCGGACCGGCATGTCCTGGTGGCGTCCAAGCTGTTCACCGTGTTCTGGGGGCTGGTCGCGGTGGCCTTCGCGACCTTCGCTTCGCTGCTGGACAACCTCATCCAGGCCATCAACATCCTGGGCTCCATCTTCTACGGCACGGTGCTGGGCCTCTTCCTGGTGGCCTTCTTCGTGAAACGCGTGCGCGGCCATGCCGTGTTCGCGGCGGCCGTCATTTCCCAGGCGACGGTGATTGTCCTCTTCTTCCTCTCCGACGTGGGCTACCTCTGGTTCAACGTCATCGGCTGTGCGCTGGTGGTGGTGCTGAGCCTGGTGATGCAGGGCGTCCTGCCGCGCGGCGAGACGCCGGCCCCGGTGACGGGGGCCTGAGGCCGCAGGGCTGACTCTCCGATAGCCGTCATGAAGCGGATGAGGGTGTTGGCGATTGCAGTTGCTGTCCTCCTTGCCGGAGGGACAGCAGCCGTGGTGGTGCTTCGAGGCCGCACCGTGGAGGGGCAATCCATCGCATCAGAGCCAGACGACGACTTTGCCGCCGACCTGAAGCGGCGCCCGAAGTGCTGGGTGAAGGTGCAGTCCTCGGAGCCGGGGCAGTGCCCTGACGACATAGGTCGCATCCACAAGGGTGAGTGCTACATGGCCAACTGGGCTGAGTGCGCGAAGTACCTCTGAAGGGCCGGCCCATGTTCTGGAGCCGGCGCACGTGCCATGGTCAACCTTGCCCCCCAAGGTATTGTCGTTGCGGATATAGCGGACGCTGTGGGGGCAGGGCCCGGAGCACGGAGCCAAGGTGATAGAGTTACGAGAGGTCTTCGGGCTCCACCTCAATACGCGCCGGTAGGGACCGGTTGGCGCTGGCGCATGACGCGGTGAAGGACGTGCCATGTCTTTGAATGCCTACGAGCTATCTGCTGGTCTGTTCGTCCGCGGGCTGACCAACTTGAAAACGCAGTTGATGAAGGCCGAAGACCATGCCGCTGCCAGTGGCAGCGGTGAAGCGGCGTTGCTGGATGCGCAACTCGCTGCGGATGGGCGCATGCGCGGCGTTGCGAGTGACGCGCCAGCTGACCTGCACATGTACACGCTTGCCGCTCAAGTCCACTGGGCCGCGGAGGGAGCCAGGTTGGCGATCGCGCAGTTGCTGGGTGCGCCACGGGTGCCAGCCGCGAATGATGCAAAGAGCTTCGCGGATCTACACCAGCGGCTCGATGCGACGATTGCGTATCTCCGAGATATCGCGCCAGGCGACCTCGAAGCCGGCCTCGAGCGAGAGATCGTGATCGAGCACCGCCGTGGCTCGATGCGCTCCAGTGGCCGCCAGTTTCTGATCGCATTCGCGATCCCCCACTTCTTCTATCACGTGACCACCGCCTACGGCATCTTGCGCAACCAAGGCGTGCGACTCACCATGGGCGACTTTCTGGGCAACTGGGGGGCGAGTTGAGCTGAACGACGGCATTTCGAGCAGTGACGCCTATGTCTTTGAGGGCTCCTCTTCACGTTCCGGCATGGGCCGTCGCTCTGCCCAGGCCAGCAACTCGTCAAGGGCCGGGCATAGGGACTGGCCCCAGTCGGTCAGGTGGTACTCGACCTTCGGTGGGACCTGGGCGTGCACGGTGCGCGCGACGATGCCGTCCTGCTCCAGCTGCCGGAGCTGCTGGCTGAGCATCTTCTGCGAGACGGCGGGAATGGCGCGCTCGAGGTCGGAGAAACGCAGCGTATTCCCGCCGAAGAGATGGAAGAGGATGACCAGCTTCCAGCGGCCTTCGAGCATCTGGATGGCGCCCTCGATGCCGCTGGCCGCAGTCATGGGCGTGTGATGGTCATGCTTACCCAAAAGTATGTACCCCACTTTTTCGTGCGTTCTTGTGGAAGAGATACCGCGCCATTACTGAGATGGCCATGACAACGAACCACGCTGCTTCCTTGAAACTGCCCGCGCCCATCGCGAGCTTCTTCACGCGCCTGGAGATCGGCTCATGAGCTTCGATCTCGGATTGAAGGGCCGACGGGCGCTCGTCACGGGCGGGACCAAAGGCGTCGGGGCGGCTGTCGTCGCGGCGCTGGTCGAGGCTGGCGTACGCGTCGTCGCCACGGCGCGCACGGTGCCGAGCGACACGAAGGACGTCCACTATGTCGCGGCCGACGTGACGACGGCGGAGGGCAGCGCTGAGGTCGCCCGGCAGGCCATGGCGCGCCTCGGTGGCATCGACATCCTCGTGAATGTGCTGGGAGGCTCCACCGCCCCGGGCGGCGGCTTCGCGGCACTCACGGATGACGAATGGCAGAAAGAGCTGAACCTGAACCTCATGCCCGCCGTGCGGCTCGACCGCGCGCTGTTGCCGGCGATGCTCGCGCAGGGCTCCGGCGTCATCGTCCACGTCACCTCGATTCAGCATGAGCTGCCTTTGCCCGAATCCACGACGGCGTACGCGGCGGCGAAGGCGGCGCTCTCCACGTACAGCAAGGCGCTGTCGAAAGAGGTGACTCCCAAAGGCGTGCGCGTGGTGCGCGTCTCGCCAGGGTGGGTCGAGACAGAGGCCGCCGTGCACCTCGCCGAGCGCCTGGCGAAGCAGACGGGCACTGACTACGAGGGCGGCAAGCAGATCATCATGCAGTCGCTGGGTGGCATTCCCATCGGGCGTCCGGTGAAACCTCGCGAGGTGGCCGACCTCATCGCCTTCGTCGCATCTCCGCGCGCGGGCTCGGTGACGGGGACGGAGTTCGTCATCGATGGCGGGACGGTCCCCACGGCCTGAAGGCGGGGGGCTGCCATCCACTCCGTGTCAGTCCGGTCTTCTGCTATGAAGCACGCGCGGTCGATAGGAGGGGGTGGTCTCTTGAGACGGGTTGCGAGCTTTGCGTGGGTGTTTCTCGTTGCTGCTGGGTGCATGCATACGCCTCAGGGGTACCAGGCGAACGGGGTGACCCTGACAACGAGGGAAGAGGCCGCGGCCTCCGGCTTCAAGCCGTGGAAGCTGTCGGTTGCCTTCGGTGCCAGGCAGGATGGTACCCAGTTGCTGCTCGACTTCATGAAACGCGCGGAAGCCGCAGGGGGGCGCTACGTCAGCGACGTGCACATCGTGCTGGCGAGTGACCAGGATGGGGAGCCGGTGGAGTGCCGGACGGAGATCGTGCCGGAGTCTTCAGTTGAGACTGGCCGGATGCTTCAAAGTACGCCGGGGCGTACCGAGATGCGGCATCACATGGTTCCTGTCACAAAGACTGTTTTTGAAAGCCAGTTCCAATGTCAGTCCGTCACGGAGCCACGCACCGTCTCGGAGACCTACTACGAAAGTCACTATGACCCGTCCTCGAAGACGACCCGCTCCGTGCCGCGCACGCGAATGGTGACGCGCTTCGAGCACCGTCAGAAATGCGGTCACGTGCCCATGATGCGTACCGTGACGCGCTTTGAGTATCAGTTCCGCAGCGAGTACATCCCGCCTCGCTTGGAGTTGGTGTCGCGGCAGTACACCCGGTGGAGCCTGAAGGAGACGCTGCCGACGTGCGCGCCACATTCGCCGCGGACGGGGGACTCGCCCTCCATGCCCCACCGGGTCGAAGGTGAGGTGTACGGTTGCTCGCTCGATCAGGCGCTTGATGAGCCCAATCACGAGGGTGGGGGTTCGGAAAGTCGAAGCTTGAAGCTCCGCAGACAGTATCGCCAGAGTGCCATGGCGAAGGGCCTGATGCCCGCGAGCTGCCAGGAGTTGGCGCTCCAGGTGCCGCCGGACAGCGAAGCGCCCTGAGTCCAGGTTTCGCAGGTTCCGCGGTGGGACCCGTCAGCTCCCGGACGCGGCGCGGGTCGCGTCCCGGGGCGCCATTCTCGGCAGGGAGTCCCACCACCGCTTGAGGTTCTTCTGGAGCGCGGACCGGGTGCCTTCGGAGACCAGGGACTGGACCTCGAAGAGGATCTCGTAGGCATCCAGGTGCTGGTACGCGACCTGGGCGAAGAACTGCTCTTCGGTCGTGATGGGCATGGGGCCATGGAGGGTGCCCTGCGCCTGGATGTTGGGGAGCTGCGTGTAGGGGCCGGGCAGGGCGCCGCCAAGGTTCGAGGCCAGGACCGCGCCGTTGACCGCCTTCGTGATGTCCGAGGGCACCTGGTCACCTTCCCACTTCGCGGGATAGAGGGTGGGAATCCGCTTGAGCATGTCGACGACCCATGCGTGTGGCACGGCGTCGAGTCTGTTCCAGATGTTCTGGTTCCAGGCGTTGGGGGGCTGGAACGCGTCCGTGCCGACCGGCGGGAACACCTTCTGGAAGAACTCGGAGAGGCCCTTGTTGCCAGGCGTGGGGCCGGCCACGGGGAGCACGTGGACATGGTTCCAGTCCCTGGTGTGGAGGGGCCCACCCGAGGGATTGAACAGGGCCAGGGCGAGCGTCGGCGCCAGCGCGCCGCCCAGGCTGTGGCCACCGAAGATGAGCGTCTGGGTCTTGGTCCCGCTGAGCGAGCGCAGGAAGTCCAGCAGGCTCTTCTGGGTCGTCAGCGTGTCGGTCATGCCCAGCAGGTTGTTGACCCCCAACGCGGTCCCCGTCGAGACAACGGGCCAGGGGTTGATGCCCAGGGGCACGCCGTAGGACGGCAGGCCTGGGAACGCATCCGTCCAGAGCTTCGTGGTGTTGACGCCGTTGTCCTCCTGGTCCTTGTCGTAGTCGGAATGCATGTTGGTCCCCGCGATGGCGACGACATAGGTGGACTGGTCAGGGCTCGCCGCGACGTACATCACATTGTCCGCGTAGCTCGTCGCGCTCTCCTGGGTCTCGAAGACCGCCGGCCCCCACACCAGCGACCATTGTCCCCCCATGGCTTTCTGGACGTCCGGCAGGGCCAGGAAGGAGCTCAACTGGGTTTGCAGGGCCTTGGCCAGCGTCCGGGTATCGCCTTGCATGTCACCCACCCGGTTGGATTCCCGGGTGAGGAGAAAGGCTTTCTGACAGAGATTGAGGACAGGGGTGAGGGTGGACATGGGGTTCCTCCGGTTCGGCGTGGAAACGACTCGGTGGGAAATGCAGGGGATGTGCCAGCACTTCAAATGGCGGGAATGACTCCCAGGGCCTTCGACAGGAGGCGGCTTTGCCCGGGGAATGACGTGTCAGCCATCCGCTTTGACGTGTCGGTTCCTTCCGGGATGTCCCATTCGCCCTGGCCGAGAGCGCCTCGGCTAGTATCCAAGGCCTTCATGGCAATCGACTTCATGAGCATGCCCATCAGTTGCTACATCGTCGGCGATTTCATCACGCCGGCGATGCGCTCCGCGTGGGAGAGCGGTGTCCCGTACTCCATCATCGGACCGGAAGGTGCCAGGCATCTCCCTGAAGGTCAGCCATTCGGCGGCCCGGCGGCGCCTGCTCGCCGCGCCAGCGTCATCTCCATGTTGGTGGTCGTTCCTCGGGATTCGCAAGAGCTGAGGCCGCGGCCGAAAGCCTCCGCGCTGCTCTCATGGACTCACGGGAGAGCAAGGTGCCAATGATCGTGGATTGGTAATGGCCTGAGCAGCGGGCTCGGCCAACCTGTCCGACAGTTACCGCCCCAACAGCAGTCCCTTCGCGGTTTCCACGAAGAGGCGCAGGGGCGCCGACTGCTGGTTGCGACTTGGATAGTAGAGAAAGTACCCCGGCACACCAGGGGCATACTCTTCGAGCACGACCTCGAGTTCTCCCCGACGCAATTCATCGCGAATCCAGGCTTCCGGCGAGTACGCGAGGCCGAGCCCTCGCTTCGCAAGCGTCGAGCACAGGAGTCCGTCGTTGGTTGCAATGCCGCCGCGCACCGGAACGCGCCAGGACTTGCGACCCCGCTCCAGTTCCCACGCGTACAGCGCGCCAGTTGTCGGCGACCGGAACGTGATGCACTCATGCTTGAGCAGGTCCTCGGGGCGCCGCGGACGGCCGTGCCTGGCCAGGTAGCCGGGTGAGCCGACCACGACGAAGCGGAACGGCTCTGTGAGTCGCACTTGCACCATGTCACGCTCAATGCTCTCGCTGAGGCGAACGCCGGCGTCGTAGCCGCCTGCGACGATGTCCACGAAGCGCTCGTCGAGAACGAGCTCGATCTCGACACGAGGGTATCTCTCGCGGAACGTTGGCAGCACGGGTTCAAGGATGAGCGACACCGCCGCATGCGGCACTGAGAGCCGGAGTCGCCCGACGACCTCACCGGGCTTCGCGGAGACCTCCGCGAGCGCGGCGGCGGTCTGGGCAAAAACGGGGCCGACACGTTCGACGAGGCGGCGCCCAGCGTCCGTAAGAGAGACGCTCCGCGTCGTGCGCTGAACGAGTACCACCCGCAGGCGCTCCTCGAGCTGCTGCACGGACTGGCTAACAGCCGAGCGCGAGATGCTGAGCTCGCGAGCGGCGCCGATGAAGCTGTTGGCGCGGGCGACCGCCAGGAATGCCTGGAGCTGCGTGAACGGGATGTCGTCCATGCCCTTGCTTCGGCGCGTGCGGCCTTGATTGTCAAGTTCAGGTTACCAAGGCATCCATTTCTGGGCCCTTTTGCATCAAGGGCGTTGGGCACATGTTGAGTCCGGAAGGCAGCGAAACGATGACGAGGCTGGATGGAATCTGGCCGGGGCCGGGAGTCCAGGCGCCCGAAGCCTACGCCTGGTAGCCGTGCGGCCGCAGGTTCGCGAGGGCCTCCCTCTCGGTCTGTATTTCAATATCAATCTGGAGAATGAGACATGAATCCGACGTATGACTTCAAGGGGCAGGTGGCCCTGGTGACCGGCGCTGCAATGGGAATGGGCCTCGCCACGGCGCGAGCCTTCGCACAGAGCGGAGCATCTGTAGTGCTGGCAGATCGTGATGGGGATCTTGCCGCGAAGGAAGCAGCGAAGATCGTCGAAGAAGGCGGTATCGCCATCGGTGTGGCCTGTGACGTCACCGACGAGGCGCAGGTCGCCGCCGCGGTCGATCGGGCAGTGACGGAGTATGGCCGGCTCGACATGGCGTTCAACAATGCTGGCATTCAGGTCCCCCCGAGTGACGCCGCGGAGGAGTCGGCGGAGAATTTTCATCGTGTTACGGCGGTCAACCAGTTCGGTGTTTGGGCGAGCATGAAGCACGAGCTGCGCGTCATGCGTAAGCAGGGGACTGGCACGGTTGTGAACAACTCGTCGCTGGGCGGCCTGGTCGGACTCCCGCAGCGCGCGGCGTACCATGGCTCCAAGCACGCCGTGCTCGGCATGACCAAGAGCGCGGGCGTTGAGTACGCGCCACGCGGCATCCGCATCAACGCGGTCTGCCCCGGTACCATCGACACGCCGATGGTGCAGGACATGCTGAAGGGCCAGGCAGACGCGATGGAGGGGATCTTGAAGGAGCAGTCGATTGGACGGCTCGGTCGGGCTGACGAGGTTGCAGCCGCCGTGTTGTGGCTGTGCAGTCCGGGCGCGAGTTTCGTGGTCGGCGTCTGCCTGCCGGTCGATGGCGGATTCACCGCACATTGATCACGGAGCCGAAGAGGTAGCCGTCCCGTGGATCCGCGGACGCGTTTCGATGGCGCCCTACGCAGGCAAGGCTCCGTGCCGAAGGGAAAAGAACAGACGCCAATTCCTCATGGCCTTCACGCTCCCACCTTCCGATGGGGGGCCTTGCTTGAGGCCCGCGCTGTTGGCCCTGTGCGGAACGTTATGCCGCCAGCGGCGATATCGCGGGCTGTTCCACTGTCGGCAGGTCGAGGGTACCCCTGCGCCGTGGTTGGAACGAACTGACGCGGCTTGGGACGCAGTCTCTCGACCGCAGCAGGGTTTCGGAAGTTCTCACGGGTAGCGGACAGCAGGAACCCAAGCCTCAATGTTGCCCTGTGCCGTTGGCGACCCCGCCTACGCCTCGTCGGCGCAGGAACTCAACAGTCCCGCGCGCCGCGCACGCGCCTTGATGCCCCTGTGACGCAGCGACCGAGTTTGGGGTTAGGCTCAGCCGCTCGCGTCTCGAGGCGCGGTAGGCGGAGACGGCCTCCCCGCCGCCCCGACGCGAGAGGCTGGAACCCGACGAGGGGGGACATGACGGATTCGAAGAGGGGGGACGACTCGACGCGGTACTTCATCGTCGGCAACCGCACCGTGAAGTGGGTGCCGCTCGAGGACGGGGGCCTACAGATCCTCAAGCTGGACTGGGCCACGGGCCTGTTCATCCCCGGGGTGGACTCCATGCACAAGTGTCTGTGGGCAGACGACTCCGAGAGAGTGAGCGAGGACGAGTTCATCCAGCAGACCGAGGACATGCGCCGGGAGCTCTTCACCGGCGACAACGAGGTCTTCGCGCTCTACGGGCTCCTGGACACCATCGACGCGACGGCCAAGGCCGAGGGCCGGCCCTTGACGGAGCAGGAGCGGGCCATCGTCATCCTCACCCAGCGCAAGACGCACGCGATGTTCGAGAGCGTCTGTCGCCTGGGCGAGAACTACACCCGGAAGAAGCCGTACTGAGCCTTCGCCCGGGTGGGCTTGATCCGTTCTCGTGGCGCTCCCGCACTTTGTGTGGAGGGTGTCCCGAGGAGGAAGCTGCGCGAATGGCCGTTCTGCCGCTCGCTCTCCGAGGGGAGCGTCACTGGGGCGTGGATGACGACAGACCCAAGACCAGACCTCCCTGCTGGATGAGTCTGGTCGGCAGCTCGCCGTGTCTCCCTTTCGCCTTCGAGGGGAACCACACGAAGTGTGAGAGAGCCACGGAACTGGGCTACCCTCAGGTCTCCCCTCTGACAGGTAAGCTCGCGAGCATGAGTGAGCAATCAGTGCAGCCCCGCTACCGGGCGCTATTGGCGGATGTCGAGCAGTGGGCGAAGGGATTTGGAGGAAGGCTCGTGCTGGGCCCGCCCGTGTCGGAAGAAGACCTGGAGCTGCTCCCGGAGCTCCTGGGGGGCCCACCTCCAGCGGGAGGCTCCGCGCTTGCCCCCGGGCTGCGCGAGTTCTGGCGGCTGCACGCCTTCGCGCGTGTCGAGGTGCCGCGCGCCGAGGAGGGCGAGCAAGCGGTGTGGACGGCGCTGCCCGCCAACTTCCGCGTGTACTCACCGGACGAAGTGCTGGAGTCCCTCGCCCTGGTGCGGATTCCGTCGGGCGTCACCCTTGACAACCGCCCTATCACCACGTCGCATCTGGTCCCCTTCGCGGCGGCCTACCTGTTGCCCCGGGACATCCAGTGGTGCATCGCCACGAGCGGCGGTGACCTGAAGGCCCCCACCCTCGTGCTCAATCACATGGGAGAGCTGGCCTGGGCCTGCTTCCAGGACACGCGCCGCTTCGTCTGGGAACAGCGAGGGCACGCTCCCAGCCACGTGTTCGACACCTTCCTCGATTGGTTCGAGTCCTACGTGCGGGACATCCGCGCGCTCGCACCCGAGCGTCTCTATCCAGACGGAGTCCACCCCACCTGACTTCCCTTCGTTGCGGCAATTAAGTGACAAGAGCCACATGTCACTTTCGTACGCTCTTCGTCACGCTCGCCGTGGTCCTCATGGGGTGCTCCGCGTCGTCCGCTGATTCGGGCCCGCCCGACGCGGGGACTCAGGATGCGGGCCCGCCCGACGCGGGGGGGGCCACCGACGCGGGTGACAGCCTCGCGGGGCTGACCCGCATCGCCAGCGCCGAGTACCAGTTGTTCTACCTGGTGAACGGTCGGGTGTTGGGCATCGGCTCCAACCGCGCCGGACAGCTCGGCGTCGGCCACGCCAATCCGTACAACCAGGTCCCGCCCGTCGACATCGCCCTGCCCGCGGAGCTGCGTTTCAAGGACGTGGCGGGCGGCGGTTTCCAGAGCGTCGCGCTCGACGTCCAGGGCCGCGTCTGGACCCTTGGACAGAACCTCTATGGCCAGCGGGGCGATGGCACCACGAACGACTACCCCAACCGCACGACGACGCCGAACAGCAGCCAGCCGTTGTGGCTACCGGAAATTCGGGTCCAGTGCCACGCGTGCGTTAGCGAACGCGTCATTTCATGCACGGTCCTTTGAATGGCCCCCATGAGTTCAGGGACCCAATGCATGGGAGACAGACGGGGTGAAAGTGGGTGAGCGTGCGGGGCTGTCTATATTGCGCCAGGCGGCGCGTGACAGGGCGTGGCCGAGTTCTGACCTGCCAGCTACGGTCGGCAGGAATGGCAAAATGCGGGTCTTCTTGAAGGCGCTGGTCGAGTCGATGCGCTCGGTCCTGCGGAGCCGTTCGGACCCCGAGGCTTGCCCGGCGTGACCGGGTCTTCTGGGTCGTTCTCCAGCGTCTCTGGCAGGGTTGGCGCAGGCCACTGTGCCTGGTTCAGCCGGCGACTGTGGTGAAGTGGCATCGGATGGGCTTTCGGCTCTTCTGGCGCTGGAAGTCCCGGAGCCGGGTGGGGCGGCCTCGGGCAACTCCGGAACCGCGCGCATTGATTCGGCGCATGGCCGATGCCAACCCGACGTGGGGTGCCCCGCGCATTCACGGGGAGTTGCTGAAGTTGGGGATGGAGGTAGGTCAGACAACGGTCGCTCGTTACATGTCCAGACCGAGAAGGGGAGCGCCGAAACCATCACCAACATGGCGGAACTTCTTGCGCTTGCATCTGGCGGAGTCCGCGGGGATGGACTTCTTTGTCATTCCGACTGCGACGTTTGGAGTGTTGTTGGGATTTGTGGTTGTGAGCCACCGGGACAGGCGAATCCTCCACCTCAATGTGACAGCGCACCCGACGGAAGAATGGACGAAGCAGCAGGTGCGAGAGGGCTTTCCCTGGGCCAGTGCTCCAAGGTACTTGCATCGAGATAGGGACAAGCTCCACTCCGAGGGCGTTCGCGCCACCCTTACCCATTTGGGGATTCGCGAGGTGCCGAGTGCAGCACGGTGTCCGTGGCAGAATCCCTATGCGGAGAGAGTCATCGGCTCGATACGTAGGGAGCTGCTGGACCCTGTCGTCGTCCTGAACGAAGCCCACGCTCGGCGCCTGCTGCGCGAGTACCAGCGCTACTACAACGCGAGCCGGACGCACCTGTCGCTCGGGAAGGATGCGCCCGAGACGCGTGAGGTGCAGGGCCCGGAGCGCGGAGCCAAAGTGATAGAGCTACGGGAAGTCTTCGGGCTCCACCACCGGTACGAGCGCCGCGCTGCGTAGAGTCTCGGTCCTTCCAACAACACCCTCGTAGACCCGCACGTGCTGCACTCAGCCTACCTGCGTTCGCAGGAAGGGCAGGGAGTGTCCACACGCAGGCAGAGTGAGGTGTTGAGGCGTCTGCGCCGGGCGTAATTCCGACCTCTATCAACTGGAAGGGAGGCCCCACGGCTCGTCATGCGAATCGCTCACGTCATGACGCGCGTTTTGACGCATCTTTGACGCACTCATGACGCAGCGGCCGATTTTTGGGTAGGCACAGCGGGCGAAGGTGCTCCGGCGTCCCCCTTCCTTGAAGCGCCGAGGCCCGCGAGATAGAGAATGACGCCTCATCTCCGCAGGGGGCGGGGATTCAGGGCAGGAACGCCTTCATGAACCCACGTGGCGCCGAGAAGGAATACCTCCAAGATGGCCTGCGCAGCGGCCTCAAGCTCGACGCGCGCTTCGACGCCCTGACGCCCCACCTCCACGTGGCGTGGATCTCCTGGGACAGCGGCTTCCGCGGTTCGGGACTGCGCGTGGGCGACCGGGTCATCGCCATCGACGGGCAGCCTGTCGTCAAGCCACCCGACCTGGCCACCACGCAGCGCACCGTGCCCTTCATGCTCGGCCAGTACGCCGAGAACCAGACCTGGGACAAACAGGGGCGAAAGGAGGGTGACAAGGTCCAGGTGCGAATCGTTCGCCGGCGCGAGCCCGGCGAGGGCTGGGAGGAGCACGAGTTCAGCGGCGCCCTGCTCCATGAACGCACCTGGAGCATCGCCGATACGACGCGGCAGATCATCGGACCGGGAGGACCCGAGCGCATGGGTCGCGACGGCTTCGACGAAGCCTGGATGTCATGGCTCGAGAAGCGCGTCTTCGACTGGGAGCGCCTGCTCGATAGCTCCTTCGGCGCCTGGCGCACCTCGCGAGGGACGCGCGCGGAGCTCGCGAATCACCTCGGACACAAGGCCCGCGTCGACTTCCTCGTCGAGCATCATCCCGGCCCCTTCGCGACGGCGATGCGCGAGGACTGGGAGACGGTGCGTGCCTGTCTCGATGGAGACCTCGTCACGCTCCCGGCGGATGCCCTTGAGTTCCGCACCCGGGGCGAGGAGCAGGTGAAGGCCATCGGCCTCCAGGCCGCGGCGGCGTGGAAGGTCCTGCTGGAGGCGCGTGCAGGGGAGACACTTGGCGCCTTCCCCGTCGTCGACCCCTTCCGGGGTGACCGCTCGGCGGTGACCGGCAAGCTGGTCTCACTGCCGACGCTGACGCAACGGGAGTGGCTGGTCGACATAGGTAAGGGCTACCTGGCCTGGAACCAGTCCGGCGCCTGGGTCTTCTGCCCCGCCACCACCCCGGCCATGAACAAGGTCTTCTCCGCCATGCAGCGCTACCAGAAGCGCGTTGCCCCGTCGGTGAGGCTCGACATCGCCGTGCTCGGCCGCATCCTTCCGGATCCCCGCCTGCTCGCGGGCTCGGGCCGCACCGCCGCCGGCCTGGAGGTGGAGCCCGTCGCCGCTCTGGTCGGCGGCGTGGTCTGCGTCGATGTCAGCGACCCGAGCGAGGGCGCACCGCGCTTCGCCGGAGAGGAGACGCTCAGCCAGGAGAGCTTTGGCGTTCCGGCCGACGACGCGAGCCCGCGCGAGGTCCTCACCGCGATGATTTCGGCCGTGAAGCGCGGTGACCAGGAGACCTGGAACGGCCTCTTCGCGGACTGGCGCGCCGTGCCAGACGCCGACCGGCCCATCTACTACCCGGTGTGGACCTGGAACGGCCGCGACAGCGAGTGGGTGCGCGCGCGGCGCCTCATCCTCGACAAGGTGCTCGACGCGCGGGTGCGCTGGATTGGCGAGGTGCGGGTCGTCATCCGGGGCGACGAGGCCCCGGGCCTGCCGCGCGTCGAGGAGGTCGAGTTGGAGCTGGACCACGTCGGCCTCTTCGAAGGCCAGACCCGCACCTTCAACTCAGTCGACGTGCGTCGGCGCTGGACGGTCCAACGCCGCAACGGTGGCCCCTGGCGCATCACCAGCGAGCAGAGCCTGTAAGGAGCACTCCATGGGCTGGTATTCAAGCCGCGTCTCTGAACTCAACGAACGGTTGAACCGCGCCGCGGAGGGCGCCCCCGACACGGTGAAGCGGGCTTTGAGCGACGCCATCGTGAAGGTTGGAAACGCGGCCGATCAAGCCCTCTCGGCCATGCTCGACGCCAGCGAGCGCACCAGCGCCGGCAATCTGGGGACGCAGCGCAAGTGGCAGGAGCGCTGCGCCACGGCCACGGCCGACATCAGCCGCGCCTTTGGTGATGCCGCCAAGGACAACATGCTCTCGCCCGCCCTCCAGTTCTTCTGGTACCAGGCGCTGGAGCACGAGATGGCCTTCTTCGACTCCCTGGCCAAGGTGCAGACGCCCCAGCTCCACGACGACCTGCTCGTCCACCAGGACCTGCTCAACAAGATGCTGGGCGAGCTGTGGGACAAGTGGACCTTCCTGCTGTCCAAGGACGTCATCTTCGAGAACGACCAGCGTCAGGTGGTGCAGCAAGTCTCACGGATGGCGCAGTCCATCGTCGACGAGCTCGCCCCGGGCGTGCTCAAGCGCACCAGCGAGGGCGTCTCGCGCGCCACCGCGAAGTCGCTCGACGTGGCCCTCAAGTTCGATGACAAGCTCCTGGGCGGCAAGGGCGTGGATCTGGCCAAGCTCGTCGCCTCGCTGTTCGATGTCGACATCCCCGACGAAATCGACCGCAACCTGCTGGACGCCGTGCAGGGTGGCTCCGAAGTCTACCAGGTGCAGAAAGGCCACTACCGCAACCTGGTGTCGGCCTACCAAAGCCTGGTGCAGGCGGAGAAGGGCAGCGTCCTGCTGCTCTTCAACGCGACGCGGGCGGAGGTCGACACGTACCGTGACAAGAACGACCTGGGGAAGGCGAAGGTCATGCTCGACCAGGCCAAGGGCTACCTCTCCGACTGGGCCTCACGCGTGCCCAGCTCGGCCCAGCGAAGCGAGGCCTCCAGCTTCAAGGACAAGGTGTGCTCGGCCATCGACACCGACTGGAGGCTCACCGAGGAGCTCGACAACAAGTTCCGCGACAAGTTCAAGGGCATCTTCGTCCAGTCCCTGGGCAGCGAGACCATCGAGCAGCTCGCGGAGTCCTACCTCTTCCGTCAGCACATCGAGGAAATCACTCGCAAGGACGCCACCGGCAGGCTCAAGGCCCTGCCGGGCAACCTCCAGAGCGAGGTTGACAGCGCGCTCGAGCGGGGCCTGCGTCCCCTCGACGACCTGGTCAACCGCGTCCCGGAAGAGGTGCGCGAGCTGGCCCGCATGAAGAACCAGCGGTTCAAGGAGCACGTGCGCGCCAGGCTCAAGGACCGCATCCAGGCCCTGCTGCCGGCCATCGTCGAGCTGGCCGCCCTCTGGGACCCGAACAACCTCTCCAGGGACTTCAGCCGCGAGGAGCTGGAGAAGGCCCTCCGCTGAGATTGGACGGCGCGACTCATGGCCGCGCGTAACTCCGCTTCACCCTCTGGGACTTGAATCCATCCGTGTACGACACTGCGTCCTGCCTGCTCTCGCCCCCAGGGCGTGGTCATCCCGGCCGAGCAGCCGAGGCGAACACGATGAACGGGTGGTTCGATGCCGATGCCGGCGGCGCTCCTGCCAGACAGCGGTCGCTGCCTGCTGCTGGAAGTCCGTACCCGTTCGACGAATCGCGTGGAGTATCGCCCGCGATGGGGTCTGGTTTCTGCGCGCGGTGCGCAGCAGATCCGGGTGATGGATTGGAGGGTATCGAGTTTCTGCGCGCCGATACCCACCGGGGATGGGGCATTGCGTCGATGGCTCGGGCTGCTGCGCGCTGGGCGCGCTTTTCGTAGAATCCCACGCCATGGGCCTCCTCACTTTCGGTCTCAATGTGACTTTGGACGGGTGCATCGATCACACCCAGGGGATCGTGGACGACGAGCTGCACGACTATTGGACGCAGCTCATGGAGCAGAGCGGGGCGATGCTCTTCGGGCGCAACACCTACGAGCTGATGGAGGGAGCCTGGCCCGCGGTGGCACGCGACGAAAAGGCGCCGCGCGCGATGCGCGAGTGGGCACAGAAGCTCGAGGCGAAGGCGAAGTACGTCGTGTCAGGCTCGCGGAGCGACTTTCCGTGGCAGAACACGATCAAGGTGGAGGGTGACCTTCGCGAGGCGATCTCGGCGCTGAAAGCGAAGACCGAGCGGGGTGTCCTCGTCGGAGCGCCCAAGCTCGCGGCTGCGCTCGAGGAGTTGGGGCTCATCGACGAGTACCGCCTCGTCGTTCATCCCATCATCAGTGGCCGCGGGCCGACGTTGTTTCATGGCCTGTCGAGCGCGCGGCATCTCGAGCTCCTCTCGACGCAGCGGTTCAAGTCCGGCGTGCAGGCGCTCCACTTCCGTCGCAAAGCGGGATGAGCGTGGAATGATCCGAGTGCTTCACCGGCGGCTGCCTGTGCGGCAGCGTCCGCATCGTCGCGTCGGGACGGCCGTGCCGCGTCGGCGTGTGCCACTGCCTCGACTGCCGCAAGCATCACGGCGCTCTCAGGAGGCCAACCGGCGGCGGAGAACAGGGGGGCATCCCGCTCTACGGGGTAGAGAGAGCCGAGAGCGCCCTCATCAGCACCGCGAGCCAAAATCGTCTGTGCTTCAGGGGCTTGAGCACGAAGGCCCCGCGATGTTCATCGCGAGGGCCGTGGAAAAGCAAAAAGGCCCTGCCGGTTTAGGGCAGGGCCTTCTTTTTTTGCTCCCCGAGTGAGGCCCTGCGCGAACTCGTTCTCTGTGTTTCTCTGAGAGGACTCAAACTCTCTGCGGGCCGAAAACCGAGTGATATCCAGTGTTCTCAAAGAGGGGTAGGGGCAAGCCCTTCCATCGGGGGCCGATTGAATGTCCGCAAACTACACGGTGGGTGACCTCCCATCCAGGGTGTTGATCCTCGCGACGCCCGCTTCACAAGGAGTGTGTGGCGGCGACGCGCGTGAGTTCGCGGGCGACGCGCTGAGGTAGGTGAAAATCGCATGCTTCGAGGCGAGCGCGGGACCTGGGATGCGCGAGGGCCTTGGCCTGGAGCTCCCGTGGTCAACCGCGGCCCGCCCGGCAGCGGTCCACGGCCTGCGAGGGCAGGCCTTCGTAGGCGGTGTCGAGCCAAGGCCGCGCGCAGCAGCAGACTGGTACGCCCCGTTGCCGCCCCCCGGTGCTCCACCTCTCCCTTCGCCGCTACAGGCGCTCGATGGCTGGTCCCCTACGCGTCGCGCTCACTCGCTTTTGACGTCCGCATGACTCCGCGACCGAAGTTTGGGTAGGCACAGGCGGTCCGCCAGGAAGCGCCGCCAGCGGCTGTAACGGACCGGGGTAATGGATCGCAGGCGGGTCACCCAAGCTGTTCGTAGCGGGGTCGGCCAAGCGGATCGCCCTGGGGTCGGCCAAGCGGACCTTGAGCTGGAGCAATCGGGACGGCGGTCCGTTCCACGCTGAAGACAGTTGGAAGAAACGCGGCTGGGAGGTGGAGGATGAGCTACCGGAGAGTCGACATGGACAGGTTGAGCGAGTTGGTGCGGTTGCACCGAATGGGGACGGGTGCGCGCGAAGTGGCCCTGCTGTTGGGCATGGGGCCTCGCGTGTCTGGCTCCGACCTGGGGGGCGTGCGAGAGTGCCCAACCCCTTTGGACGATGCGCCTGATGAACAAACTCTCCGTAGCCATTGCTGGAATGATGCTGGTGCTGGCCGCTTGCAAGACGACGGGCCCTGCACCCGCTCGCGATATCCCCACGGCAATGAACCAAGCCGCGACGACCCTGCTGCAGTCACGACTGCTGCACGCAACGTCGATCGCAGTGGTCTATCGCGGCGAGGAGTTCATCCTGCATCGGGGTGAGCTGGAGACCGGCAAGTCCAATCCGCCCGATGATTCGACCCTCTATGAGATAGGGTCGGTCAGCAAGACCTTCGTCGGCCTGCTGTTGGCAAACGCTGTCCTCGAAGGCAAGGCGACCCTCGACGACCCGATACAAAAGTATCTGCCGTCCGCCTATCCGAACCTTCAGTCAGACGGCGGGCCGATCCGTCTGCGCCATCTGGTCACACACACCAGCGGCATGCCGGGGATGTTGCCACTTCAAGTGAATGAGGTGTTGAGGGACTTCACTGCGCATGCCACTCCGGCAAAGCTCAATGCCGCCTATGCGGACTACGGGCAGCCGCAGTTCTGGCAGGACCTGCACACCGTCAGCATCAAGGGCCCGCTCGGCAAGGACTATGCTTACTCGAGCGCCGGCACCGAGTTGGTCGCGCACACCCTGGAGAAGATCCACGGGGCTCCCTACGAGTCGTTGCTCGCGGAGTTCCTGGCGCGGGAAGCAGGTATGCACGACACGTGGCTGCGCCTGCGTGCCCAGGACGCCAACCGCTTGGCTCCTGGCTACCACAGCGACAACCCGGTCGGCACCACGCCGATGCCACTCCTGCCCTGGGGCGCGGCGGGAGCCTTGAAGGCGACGATGCCGGAGATGGTGAAGTACTTGCGCTTGCAGTTGAGCAACCATCCCGCGGTGACAGAGTCACACAAGCCGCTGGTGCGCTTCGCGGAGGACTTCAGCATTGGCTATTTCTGGAACATCGGCCAGAGCAGCCAGTTGGGTACCCACTACGTGCATCACGGCGGCGTGCCTCGCGCGCAATGCTATCTCTACCTCGTGCCGAAGTATCAGTTGGGGGTGTTCATCATCACCAACCAGAGCGGCGATGCGACCGCCAACGCCATGGAACGCGCGCTGGCGCCCCTCTTTGACAGGGTCGAATCCATGCAGGGTCGCTAGCACGGCGAACAACAGGGAGTGAGTACGCGTCGAGCCCCCGCAGACTTCTCTCAGCTCGACAAGTCGTCGGAGAGCATGTGGAGCAGGGAGGCCGCGCGCACGGTCAGGTGGCCGTCCTGGTGGGTCGCACCGGAGGTCCCGCGGAGTTGCTGCTGTGTGGCAACGAAGCGCCGCCATCCGCGCCATGAGTACGGGCGGCAGCCGCAGACCCGTGTCGAGACGAAGTCGGGGCGCGAGCTTCACCGTGCCGCCATGAAGTCGCGCCATCGTCCACGAACCAGAGTAGGTTCTCCCTCCCTGTTCGGTGGAGTTCCGTCGATGCCACAAGCCACACCGCGCTCGTCACTTCTGGAAGCGCGTCCCAGCGTCTTCCTGCTCGCCGGAGCGTTCGTCACCGGCATGTTCCTCTTCGCCCAGGGCGGCTGCGGAGGTGACGAGTGCCAGGACGCCGCCGACTGCCGTGAAGACAAGGGACTGCCGGCTTCGAACACGGAGTGGATCTGCGAGGACAAGCGCTGTGAGCAGCATTCCGTCCAGCTGCCGCCCCCGGATTCCGGCACGGACGCGGGGACGCCCGACGCGGGGAGATTCGACGCGGGGACTCCCGACTCGGGTCCCACCACGGTGAGCGTGCAGGTGCTTGCGTTCAATGACTTCCACGGGCAGCTCGAGGAGCCCACGGGCCAGATTCTGACGGGCGTGGCCCCCGACGGTGGACCGGTGCGGGTGAACGCGGGCGGCGTGACGTACTTCGCCCGGCACATCGCGGCCCTGCGGGCCGCCAATCCGAACACGGTGGTGGTCGCGGCGGGAGACCTCATCGGCGCCTCCCCGCTGCTGTCGGGGCTCTTCCACGACGAGCCCACCGTCGAGGCGATGAACCTGATTGGCCTGGACCTGGTCGCGGTGGGCAACCACGAGTTCGACGAGGGCAGCACGGAGTTGTTGCGCATGCAGTCGGGCGGCTGCCACCCGGTGGATGGCTGCCTGGACGGGGATGGCTTCCCGGGAGCGAAGTTCAAGTTCCTGGCGGCCAACGTGGCCACGAGCGTGGACCGCACGCTGTTCCCCCGCTACGACGTGCGCGAGTTCGAGGGCGTGAAGGTGGCCTTCATCGGCATGACGTTGGAGGCCACGCCGGAAAGCGTCACGCCCACGGGCGTGGCGGGGCTCACCTTCAAGGACGAAGTGCAGACGGTGAACGCGCTGGTGCCGGAGCTGCGGCGGCAGGGCATCGAAGCCATCATCGTGGTGGTGCACCAGGGCGGAATTCCGACCTCGGGCTCGCTGGTGAACGAATGCAAGGGCGCGGGTGCGGACGGCCTCATCTCAGGTGCCATCGTGGGCGTGGCCAAGGGCCTCAACGACGCGGTGGATGTCATCGTCAGCGGCCACACGCATCAGGCCTACAACTGCGTCATCGATGGCAAGGTCGTCACGAGTGCCTCGTCGATGGGGCGGCTCGTCACGGACATCGACCTGACGTTGAGCAAGGCGACGGGCGACGTCGTGGAGGCGCGAGCGAACAACATCATCGTCACTCGCGACGTGCAGGAGGTCGGCGCGGTGAAGGAGCTGGTGACGAAGTACCAGGAACTCGTCACGCCGAGGGCCAACCGGGTCATCGGCTGGGTGTCGCAGACGCTCAGGACACAGTCGGACTCCGTGGGCCAGTCCACCCTGGGCTTCGTCATCGCGGACTCGCAGCTGGAGGCGACGAAGCCCGCGAACCTGGGTGGGGCGCAGGTGGCCTTCATGAACCCGGGCGGCATGCGCGCGGACATCGCCCAGGGCGAGGTCACCTACGGCGAGGCCTTCACCACGCAGCCGTTCGGCAACAGCCTGGTCACCCTGACGCTGACGGGCGCGCAAATCGAGCAACTGCTGGAGCAGCAGTGGCGGCCGTCGGGAGCCACCCTCATGCTGCTTCCGTCGGCGGGCTTCACCTATGCGTTCAGCGCGTCGGCGCCCGTCGGAAGCCGCGTCGACCCGGCGTCTATCCGGATCAACGGCGTGACGGTGGACCCGGCGGCGAACTACCGCGTCACCGCGAACAACTACATCGCGAGTGGGGGTGATGGCTTCCAGGGGTTCGCCGAGGGGACGAACCGGCTGGGTGGCGCCGTGGACAGCGACGCGCTGGAGGCATACCTGAAGGCACACAGCAGCCAGGCGAGCCCCTTGCCCGCCCCCGCGCTCAATCGCATCACCATGCTGCCCTAGGGGCTGTCCCTGATTAACGCAGCCAGAGAAGCATGGAGGCGACGTGCAGGACGGCGAGGTAGCAGGTCGCTGTCTTGTCGTAACGGGTGGCCGCGGCGCGAAAGCGTTTGAGGTCGTGGAAGAAGCACTCCACCCGGTAGCGAAGCCGATAGAGGGTGCGGTCCAGAGGAGGAGGCTGCTTCCGGCTGGGATGGGGATGGATAACGGGCTTCATCCCCACCTTCTGGGCGTTGGCGCGAAT
>NZ_RAVX01000099.1:0-250 GCF_003611605.1 Corallococcus sp. AB011P | reverse complement strand
ACCCCCGCCATCGAGCGCCGCATCAAAGCCGCTCTTACACATGGAGCGAGCCGCCAAAGGACGAGGCAACATCATCGTCGTCGCAGCCACTCCCGCTAACACAGGTGTTTTGATGACAGTTCCGGCATGGCCCACATCAGCAGATACATCGTTACGGCGGAAGTCATCGAGGCGATGACGGCCTGGGGGCTGGCCATGCCCTCCAGGGCTTCGGCCGTCTCGTTCCAGACGGAGTCCATCGCGATGGCCA
>NZ_RAVX01000098.1:0-250 GCF_003611605.1 Corallococcus sp. AB011P | reverse complement strand
AACGGCGAGAGCAGGCCAGCTCCCAGGGCGAGCAGTGCCGCCTCGGATGAGCGCGCCGAACTCGAGCGGCTGCGGCGCGAGGTGCGGGTGCTGCGCGAGGAGCGCGACATCCTAAAAAAAGCTGCGGCCTGGTTCGCGCAGGAGTCCGTGGCGACGCCCAAGCGGCGTACCGACTCGTGAAGGCGAACCAGGCCGTCCACGGCATCACGACGCTCTGCCGTGTCCTGGAGGTGTCCGAGAGCGGCTACCA
>NZ_RAVX01000097.1:0-252 GCF_003611605.1 Corallococcus sp. AB011P | reverse complement strand
CTGCCCAGTCTTCCACTGCCTCCAAATTTCGGCCTTCTGGTCCGCGGAAAAGCCCTGACGTCTTCTCGCCACGCACAGCTCCTCTCGACGGGTAGCGCCTGTTGCGTCGACCCATTGAGTGTGCCGCGGCCTGGTTCGCGCAGGAGTCCGTGGCGACGCCCAAGCGGCGTACCGACTCGTGAAGGCGAACCAGGCCGTCCACGGCATCACGACGCTCTGCCGTGTCCTGGAGGTGTCCGAGAGCGGCTACCA
>NZ_RAVX01000096.1:0-252 GCF_003611605.1 Corallococcus sp. AB011P | reverse complement strand
CTAAGGGGCCGCTGGGCCAGGCCATTTCCTACGCGCTGAAGCAGTGGGACGCCCTGACGCGATTCGTCTCCGACGCGCGCCTGCCCCTCGACAACAACCGCTCGGAATCGGCGCTGCGCAAGGCGGCAGCGCCCCGTTCATTCTGCCGTAGGCATCTCGGAAGTTGCCCAGGTCCACTACCGATGGCACCCCTTGGTGGGCCAGCAGGTGCCCGTCCTGTACCGCGAACTCCGCCGAGGGGAGCGGGTTGCC
>NZ_RAVX01000095.1:0-254 GCF_003611605.1 Corallococcus sp. AB011P | reverse complement strand
GAGGTGCGGGCACGCAAGCCCTCCACGGGAGAGCACCGCAGGCACGCCTCCGCCGACGCGGATGCACTGATTCGTGCGATGGCGGGCGAGCAGGCTGACGCAGCCATCGCGGTACGTCTCAACCGGGGTAACCGTCCGGCCAGTGACGTGCCGGGAGGCTTGATGACAAACGCGGACCGTGCTCGGCGAGCGCCGCGAGGAGCGAGCTGTTCAGGGACTGGGCTGGAGGGGTGACTCGGGCGGGTCAGCGGCGC
>NZ_RAVX01000094.1:0-254 GCF_003611605.1 Corallococcus sp. AB011P | reverse complement strand
CGGCGTCCCACCCGAGTTTC
The DNA here is from genome assembly GCF_003611605.1 of Corallococcus sp. AB011P. Taxonomy (NCBI): domain Bacteria; kingdom Pseudomonadati; phylum Myxococcota; class Myxococcia; order Myxococcales; family Myxococcaceae; genus Corallococcus; species Corallococcus sp. AB011P. The sequence continues at coordinate 234 of NZ_RAVX01000094.1, read as the reverse complement.
TTCGCCAGCTCGACCAGGGCGTACTGGCGCTCGGTCGACTCCCGGTGCTCGTGGACCTGCATGAGGGTGGACTGGCGGATGTACACCCGAACGGGGCGAGCCAGGTGTGAGCGTCACCCGCTTCGGTGGACAGGTTGACTACGCTGCCTGCCTCGAAACCTCAGCCAGTCGCTCGTACTCGGCTGGACTCGCATAGCCAAGTGAGGAGTGACGGCGCCTGCGGTTGTAGAACAC
>NZ_RAVX01000093.1:0-262 GCF_003611605.1 Corallococcus sp. AB011P | reverse complement strand
CTACAGCGGCATCCCGCATCGTGAGCCAGGCGCCGTCCTCGCGGGCGGGGGCATAGGCTGGAATCCGGGCCGTCCGCCTGTACGCGGCGACGCGACCCTCGGTCCACTCAAGGCCTTGGCCCGTTCGGTGCCCCTCCCGGTTGAGACGTACCGCGATGGCTGCGTCAGCCTGCTCGCCCGCCATCGCACGAATCAGTGCATCCGCGTCGGCGGAGGCGTGCCTGCGGTGCTCTCCCGTGGAGGGCTTGCGTGCCCGCACCTC
>NZ_RAVX01000092.1:0-267 GCF_003611605.1 Corallococcus sp. AB011P | reverse complement strand
GCTACGCGCGTGGATGGAATCCCAGGCCCCGCGCCACCTGCCCAAGGGCCCCATGGGACAGGCCCTCTCCTACGCCTTGAAGCAATGGGACGCCCTGACGCGCTTCTCTTCCGACGCACGTCTTCCCGTAAGCGTTCACGGGGTGGTGCTCGCCTGGGGGGGCAGTGAGGCAGCGAACGGTGGGCCTCACCACACTCGACGTGGGCTGGGGGTGATTAGAAATACTGGGACGTGGCCACGCCCGACCCGAGAGATGCGCGTATCGCG
>NZ_RAVX01000091.1:0-287 GCF_003611605.1 Corallococcus sp. AB011P | reverse complement strand
TCGCCCTTGAGCAACCGGAGCACCGCCTCCTTCTTGCGCTTCGCCGAAAACCGACCGCGCTCCGACGTCCTGTCCTGCTTCTGCTGCTTCTTCACATCCACCTCACACGGGGGAGGTTATTCCCCCAGAGAGGTGTCTCAAGAAATCCTGGGGCGGAGGACGTGGAAGAAGCACTCCACCCGGTAGCGAAGCCGATAGAGGGTGCGGTCCAGAGGAGGAGGCTGCTTCCGGCTGGGATGGGGATGGATAACGGGCTTCATCCCCACCTTCTGGGCGTTGGCGCGAAT
>NZ_RAVX01000090.1:0-293 GCF_003611605.1 Corallococcus sp. AB011P | reverse complement strand
GCTACGCGCGTGGATGGAATCCCAGGCCCCGCGCCACCTGCCCAAGGGCCCCATGGGACAGGCCCTCTCCTACGCCTTGAAGCAATGGGACGCCCTGACGCGCTTCTCTTCCGACGCACGTCTTCCCTTGGACAACAACCGCTCCGAGGCGGCGCTGCGCAAGGCCGCAATGGGGGTTTCATTGTGCGTCACCTCTTCGGGGTGTTGTCGACCGCATAGGCTTGCGCGCGCCTCGCGGGCTCGTACGACGCTTCTGGGCTGCCTCGAGCACGTGCGCGGCTCGCAGGTCCTCC
>NZ_RAVX01000008.1:0-323382 GCF_003611605.1 Corallococcus sp. AB011P | reverse complement strand
CCTCCTGCTTCAGCTTCGCTGCCAGCTCCTTCAACTCCATGCCCACGCGCTCCTCCTGCTTCGAATCGAGCGCTCACCTCCGCACGTCATCCTCCTCCCGTCACGACGGGGTCGGGCGAGGAGGTACAGTTGGGGCGCGTGGGGGAGGACGTCGTGCCTCGGCTGATTTCGCTGCTTCGGCATTCGGACCGTCGCGTGCGCGGCGGTGCAGCACAGGCGCTGGCGAAGATGGAAGAGAAGGCCACGGGCGCTATGCCCGCGCTCATCGAGGCGTATGAGCGGGAGCCCGGTGGGCTGGCCCTGCACGCGCTCTCCTCACTCGATGACGAGAGAGCAGCGCCAGCCATTGTGCGCCACCTCCTGGAGTCGCCCACGTCGGCCCTGGAGCACCTCGGCCCGACATTGGCCCCGGTGCTCGTAGAGGTGCTGGAGAATCCGGAGTCGAGCTGGGAGGCGCTGGTGCTGGTGCGCCGCGTCCTCGCCAGGCGCCCCTCCATGTACACGGAGACGTTCGTTCCGCGCCTGCGGACGCTCCTCGCGCGGGAGCTGGAGGAGCCCACTCTCCGGCGCCCAGCAGGGACGTCCTGCCCGTCGGCGCCTGCGCCAAGCTGCGAGGCGGTTTTCGACGCGTGCACCCCGCGAGCGGCCTACGTGGCGTCGGCGTTGGCGGCCTACGAGCGCCGAGGCGCGAAGGCCGCGCCCGAGGTGCTCCAGGCGCTCCAGCGGGCGGACGTGCGCCTCACGCCGGTGGCGCTGCAGGCGCTGGTGGCCTTCGGGAGTCCTGCTGCGGTGCCCGAGGTCCTCCAGCAACTCGCCGTGCCTGAATGCCGTGGCCGGGCCCTTGCGAGCCTCGTGTCCCTGGGGGACGTCGCGCGGCCAGCCGCGACGGAGCCGCTGCTGCGGCTGCTGGCCACGGGGGAGGAGGGCTGGGTGCGGGCGCGGGCCGCAGAGGCCCTTGGAGGCGTGGGAGGTGCAGCCGCCCTCGAGGCGTTGCGCCAGGCGGTGTACGCGTCGCACAGCGAAGTCCAGGCCGCGGCTGTCGGGGCGCTGGGCAGCTACGCCTTCCGGACGCATGCGGAGGAGCTGGTGCCGTTGTTCCAGCAGGTGGTGGCGAAGCACGCCTCTCCGGTGGCGCGGAGCCACGCGAGGTTGGCCTTGGAGGGACTCTCCGGGCAGGAGGTGCAGCCTGCGGAGTCCATCGACTGCGCCCGCATCAGTCCAAGACGCGCCGGAGGGTGGACGCTGCGCGAGGGGCACACCTCTCTCCAGTTGCACTGGGACAAGCCGAAGGCGCCCCCACTAGGGAGTCCGTGTGCAGCCGTGCCTGGAGGGGACTCCGCCTCCGTCCTCGAAGCCATGGGCGAGGCATGCCTCGTCGGGTGGGACGACGGGGAGTTTGGGGGCACGCTGGAGGTGCATGAGGCCGGGCGGGTGACGGTGCTGGAGGAGCCCCACGCCAACCCCCTGCAGGCTGTGCGTGTACACGGCACCCTCGTGGTGGTGGAGGGCCTCGCACACCTGTTTGGCGGAGACGGGCGTCTGGTGCGTGTCGAAGCGTCCGAGGGAAGGTGGCGCGCCACGCCGTGGGTGGCGCTCCCCGGTGCACCGTTGGCACACGCGCTGGATGAAGCAGGGAACCTCGTGGTGGGGACGACGGACCATCGCCTCGATGAAGTCTTCTGCGGCCGGGCTGGTCCGTCCGCGCCCGTCCATGTGCTGCGCGTCACGAGGGACGGGCGCTTGGCCCCTGTCGAACCGAACGGACAGCCCTGATGCCACCAGGGGGGCTGGGCTCCCGTCCCGATGCCTCACTGGCCGTGGCGTTGGGCTGTTGCTGTTGTCGTCGCGGAGGCATGCGTGACTGCCCGAGTCCGCGGGGTACACCGGGCGAGAATGCGCTTCCACCCATTCCGCGCCGCCGCGGCTTCACGGACGAGTTCCACCACCTCGCTCACCGCGGCGCGCTCCTCGCATGGCGCCGCGCAGGCTGCGTAGTCTTCGGCGAGTGCCATGCGCACCCGTCGGTTGCTGCCGGCTTCGAGGACGCGGCTGTACGCCTCGCACGCGTAGGCAAACGTCTCGCGCTTCCGGAAGTCGATGTCGAGGAGCCACTCGCGCCTGTGCGTCTCGGGCAATCCCACCGTGCGGCGCTTGCAGTTGTGGAAGACGTGGGCCGCCTCGTGCACGAGGTAATCGGCGAAGGGGGACGCCTCGTCGAAATAGGCGAGGGAGACGTAGCACGTGGTGTGCTCGCTGAGGCCCAGGAGTTGGGGCGCCTCTGGCCCCAGCAACTCGGCGTCGACGCTGAGGAGGTAGAGGTTGGCCAAGTCCCAGGCTGTGCTCAGCCAGGAGGACTTCAGCAGGACTTGGGTGATGTTGGCTGGCGTGAGGAAGACGACGGACTTCTCCAGGAGGGAGAGGACTGCGCCCTGCTCCGAGACGGGGAAGAGGCCGCGCACCATGGGCTCCACCTTCCGCCGGGTGAGGGCGACGACGTCGAGGCCTTGGAGCTTCTCCGGAACGCCGATGCCCGCGGTTCGCCGCTGCACCTCCATGGCGAGGGCCTCACGGAACTCGTCATGCGCCCGCCTCTCTCTTTCGAGGACATCGCCCGGCCATGCCCTGCCGTGGGCGTCGTAGTCGCCGGTGCGAAGGAAGCGCTCAATCTCGCTGCGGGTGTCCATGGATGGGCCTACTCAACCCTGTCACGACGAGTGCAGCAAGAGACTGTGGCTGATGTAGGAGCGCGAGGATGCCACCGAGGGATGGCACGTCTTCTGGTCCGCGCTGCCCTCGTGTAGGAGAAGTGTCTTGCTGCCTCATGGGGATGCACGAGGCACAAGGCAAGCGGGCCATACGTAACCGACCGACGGCTGGCGTCCTGAACTGGGGTGGACCCACCGGTTCACTCCGGCATGAGACGACCCGGTCCGGATGAGTGGAAGCAGTGGGTGGAAGAGTTCGAGGCGAGCGGGCTGAGCCAGAAGGAGTTTGTGAGCCAGCGGGACATCTCGCTCGGCAGCTTCCAGTACTGGCTATGCAAGAAGTCCAGGTCCGCGCCGAAGCAGAGGTCCGCATCGGCGGACAGGTCTCGGGCGGCGTTCCTTCCCGTGGAGGTGGTTGCGTCTGCCGCGCCACGGGCACCCGAGGGACTCATGCTCGAGGTGGCGCTGCCGCGGGGGGCTCTTGCGATTCCCGGAGGGAACGCGGGCCGAGTACCTCGCGCACCTGCTGGCGGTGCTCGGCGGATGATGTTGCTACCCCGAGCCGTGCGAATCCTGCTGGCGCGTGAGCCGGTGGACATGAGGAATAGCATCGATGGACTGGCGGCCATGGTGCGTGCTCAGTGGAAGGAGAGCCTCTACGCCGGCCACCTCTTCGTCTTCGTCTCGCGGCGAGGGGACAAGGTGAAGATTCTTTCCTGGGACGCGGGCGGTTTCGTCCTCACCTACAAACGTTTGGAGCAGGGCCGCTTTCGCCTGCCTGCCTTCGCCGAGGACGCCCTGGGAGCGCAGTTGGATGCCACCCAACTGGCCATGCTGCTCGACGGAATCGACGTCTCGCACGTCCGGAGGCCAGGCAGGTGGGCACCTCCCCCAGTCGCCGAGGCAATGTCCGCCACCGGGGGGCTGGTTTTCCCTGAGAGATGGCAACGTTCGATGCGACGCACCAGTGCGAGTGGCGTGAGCGAGCCGAGGAGCTTGAGCGGGAGAACCGCGCCCTCAAAGAGCGCGTGGGCACCATCGAATCCCAACTCGCGCTCCTCCAGCGCACCGTCTTCGGCAGGAAAAGTGAGAAGCTCCCCCGTGTCGAGGATGAGCTGCGCAAGGCCTCGGGCAACGCGCCCAGGCCGCGTGAAGCGACGCTGAAAGAGCGGCGGCTGAAGCGTGAGGCACGGGAGGCGTTGCCTGAGCGGCTGATTCACCACCGTGTCCCCGAAGAAGCGCGGCGGTGTCCCTCCTGCGGCGGCATGGCGTTGAAGCCGCTGGGGCCTGGCACGCGCACCGAACTCTTCGAGCATGTGCCCGCGCACGTGGAGCGGCAGGTCCATCTCCAGGAGACGCTGGCCTGCCCATGCGGCGCGGGCATCGTCACCGCGCCCGCGCCGAAGGCCATTGAGCAAGGCAAGTACGGCCCGGGCTTCCTGGCGCACGTGGTGACGGCGAAGTGCTGCGACTCGATTCCACTGTATCGCCAGGCCAAGGCCCTCGCCCGTGCGGGCGTGCCCGTCGCACGCACCACGCTGTGCGATGTCTTCCACGAGGTGGGCTGGGCCACGGCGCCGCTCGCCTCTCGCCTCTTGGACCTGGTGCGGGAGTCTTCCCGGGTGAATGCCGACGAGACACCTCAGCGCGTGCTGGACGAGGGCAAGACGCGCCGGGCCTACGTCTGGACCTTCCGCACGGACGAACTCATCGCCTACGTCCACAGCGCCAGTCGCTCCGGCGTCACTCCGCTGGAGGTCCTCGGGGGAACCCAGGGCTATCTACAGGTGGATGGCTACACCGGCTACAACCGCGTGACGCTGCCAGACGGACGCGTGCGCGTGGGGTGTTGGGCTCACGTGCGCCGCAAATTCTTCGACGCGCTCCCCACCGCGCCCGAGTCCGGGACGGCCCTCGACTTCATCCTCGCGTTGTACGGCGTCGAGCACGCGGCTCGAGATTCCGAGACGCTCGGCTCTCCGGAGCATCTCCACGCTCGCCGCACCACCAGCGCACGTGTCCTCGAGCAACTGGCGACATGGGTCGATGAACAGCTTCCGCTCCATCCCCCCAAGAGCCCCCTCGGCATGGCCCTTCGCTACACGAAGGGACAATGGAGCGCGCTGACACGCTTTCTGGAGGACCCCTCGCTGCCCCTCGACAACAACGCCGCCGAGCGGGCTCTGCGGGGCATGGCAATGGGCAGGAAGAACTATCTCTTCGTCGGCAATGACAAGGCGGGTCAGACTCTGGCCGGGCTCGCCTCGCTGGTTGCGACATGCGAGGCCAACGGCGTCAATCCCGAGGCCTACCTCGCCGACGTGCTGATGCGGCTTGGCAGTCACCCCGCGGCGCGTCTGGACGAACTGTTACCTCACCGCTGGCGACCATCCTCCGCCTCCTCGCCCGACTCCTCCTGAATCCGCACAAGCCTCTGCGACCAGCCACTCCGGTGCGCGGCTACCACGCTGCGCGAACGGATGGGTCCCCCCGCTACACGCCGGCCGTCGGTCGGTTACGGCCATACCAGCCGGCCTCCCCTTCGTCGTCAGGCTCGTGCGCAGCATTTCCTCCACCAGCGACGCGGCGTTACGGAGGTCTTGCACGCCATGAGAATGGTGGCCTCGTCAACCACCGCTCAACTCCTTCTCATGGTCGCTGATGACTTCCTCCAGAATCCTCTGCTGTGCCTTGTTGCGCGCGCGCAACTCAACGCTCGTACTTGGGATAAGTGTCGAAGGCGCACTGATAAGGGCGATTGCGCCGCGCTCTGGGTGTTCTAGAGGAACTATCGCCGAGGATGCCCCGAGCTCCGTAAGCGAGAATCCTAGTTGTGTGAGGAACGCGTAGGCCTTGGCCGACGCCTCGGGATTTGAGCCAAGGTCGTAGGATGTCGTTCTCTTTCGCGGGTCGGCTTCCAGGCAGACTCTGGATACGATTACCGCTCTGAGAAGGTCTGAGAAGGTCGGGAAGGGCTGCTCTGCCTCCGCTTTGCCACTTATCAAGTGCCGCTTGTCGATGCGGATAATCGCCGCGTCACGTCCGTCAGATGTTCGGCGGGATAGGTCGAAGAAGTCATCGGGGTGGCGGCCATTGTAGTCATCCTCGCCGATGGCGAACTTGAGGTAGCGGCGCGAATCGGGCCGTTCTTGCTGATGCCCCTTGCGCTCCTCGAGCAACTCCGAAATCGAAGTCGTGCCCCACATCAACCGCAAGCCGCCGGTCGATGCGCCCATCGTCGCAAGAAACTCGCGGTAGACTGGGGGCAGCGTGTCGAGCCCTCCATGTGGCTGGGCCAGTGCCACAATCTGGTCGCCCGTTGCTGGTTCGAAGCCGTGCGTGCTCCCTGGCTTCCATCGCTCCATAAACGTGAGCATGCCCGCCACCGAGAGGGGGGGCGGGGCCTTGAGGAGTTCCGACCAGGTCATCCGCATGTCTGCACCTCGATATCGCACCGGGCCATGTAAAGCGTGTCCTGACACGAGCGACATGAAGGCACGGTGGTCTCCTTCTTGCGTTTCATGTCACGACGCTCCTCAATGTTCGTGCCGCCCTCGCCACTTAAGAGAGAAGCTACGCTGGGAGGAGTCCAAGTTCCCTCGGATGGAGCGAACTTGTTGGGGCCGCGATAAAGCACATTGAAGGTCAGCGCCCGCCTTCCACCTGTGAACGAGAAGTAGAGCTCCGTCATCGAGTGCGCGACGTGGCCGCTCTTGCCGATGAGTTTGGCGCCTGCGCAAGTTCCTGGGCGGTTGGAGTAGCCAGTCTCTCCTCTGGCGACCATCCTCGTCGTGTCGTTCCACTGCTTGGTCATTTTCTGGGTGGCCGCGGTGTCTCCGGCGGCACATCGTGGATTCATGGCCTTGAAGCTCTCCAGCGTGGCCGAATCCCTGATGACCGTGCAACCGTAACTCGCGGCGATGGTCTCGAACGCGGGAGGCACCTCATTCCCCGATACCGCGGCGAACTTCTTGCCGGTGAGGCACACCATGACTCCAAACATGTACCCGGTGGAGTCTTCTCGACGATGGCTCTCAAGTTCATCGCGCGTCCGCTCCAGTGACTGGATGGTCGCCCGTCGTTCCTCCAGCGTCGCCTGTTTTGGGGGGACAGGTTGGCGCCCAAGACGCTCGAATTCAGCCACCTTCATGGCGATTTCCTGGTTGACCCTGACCCATGCGTCCTCGCGTGCCTTGAGGTCCTTGAGAATCTTGTTAGCGACGTCCAGGCTGCCTGCGAGAAGCTCGGGCACCGCGTGGCTCTCCGCATCCTTTTGGCAGATGATGCACACCCCTTCGAAGTCGTCCCCGTAAGCGAAGCCAGTTCCTGCCCGGCCATTCGACATGAACGTGGTGTTGAAGGAGTTGCCGTTGTGGAGGGTGACGTCGAGGAAGCGCACGACGCCCTTGCCCTCAACCTTCACGTCCACGCTACCGCTGCCCCAAGCCATCTTCCCCTTGAACTTCGAGGAGATGAGGCCGCCTGCCGTCCCGGGCTCGTCGCCGGAGCTGACGCTCAGCTCGGAGTCCGTCAGCGCCACCGGCTGGCCGTTGATGGTGACGCTCTTGCTGCCCTTGGTGAGCATGGCGTCCTGGGCGGAGTTGATGAAGGGCGTGGGCACCGGCCCGCCTGGCGTCGGCACCTTGCAGACGTCGGGCGCGGCAGAGGTGTGCGTGTTCCCGCTCCCCTTGTGCAGGATGGAGCGGCCGTTGGCGAAAACCTTGCTCATGCTTCCTCCTTGGCGTTTCGAATCATCTCCACGATGCAGGCGCCAATGCGTCCGCCGTCGGCACTGCCATAGACGAGTGTCGTGCGTGCGGTGGGCTGGCGCCAGCGTGCTCGGTGCAGGGCTACGCCCAGCATGATGGGGCCCGCGCCGGCCCCCGCGTCTCCCAGTCCTTCACCCGCGACGAGGACGCGCAAGGGCTCGGGCATGAGTGCGGCGTTGCGCAGGTAGGCGCGGGAGAATTCAGTTGCCCAGAAGCCGTCTCCGGGCTGGCAGGCCAGGACTGCGTCCACGCGTCGCCCGCCCATTGCCACGCTTTGCCGCAGGGCATGGAGAGCTTCCGTCAGCCCCTCGGCCAGGCTGGGGCGGCTCTGCGTGAAGGGCCTCGGCTCCACGGCGAGCGACGTGCCCAGCAGGGCGCCCGAGGACTCCAGCTTCAGGGACTTGGGCGCTCCGGGGCGCGCCAGGGCAACGAAGCCCGCCCCCTCACCTGGAATCCGGCCATCCGGATTCCGGCGCCCCAGGTGCAGCCGCGCGCCCACGTGCGCCTCCAAGGAAGCGCTGTCGGCCAGCGAGTCCACCGCGCCCACCAGGGCCAGCGCTCCCGCGCGGCCGGAGTGCAAGTCCTTCTGGGCGGAGGCCAGGGCCTCGAAGAAGGCAGCTCGCCCGGACTCGTGCGCCTTCACCACTTCCAGCCGTCCCGCTGTCTCATCTCGCAGCGCCGCCACCAGCGCCTCCTGCTCCACCCGGGCGCCCAGTCCTGCCTCGGGCAGTCCGAGGTACAGCGGCACCCGCCCGGGAGGGAGTGCGTCCAGGAGCGGCCGTACTCCGACGAGGGCCTGCCGAGCCAGCGCCACCATGCGCTGAGTACGGGAGAGGGAGACGTCGAGGAGACTGAGCCGCGAGGCCCGCACGGGCTCGCCCACCTCGTCCAGCACCTCCGTCTCCGCGAAGCGCACGAGGCCCGCGCGCAGCGAGGCCAACGTCATGTGCGCCGAGGTGCCCACCGGCGTGCACAGGCCCAGGCCCACTACCTGCGCAGCACTCATGGCGTGTCCTCCCCGGGCAAGAGCAGCCGCACGGTGCTCACCTCATGCAGGGCCAACTGCCGGTGCGCAGGAAACGTCGCTCGCCAGGTGAGGACGAGGCGGCCCTCGTCCGGCTCCAGCAGCACTGTGTCCAGCACCATGCGCCGCTTCTCCCGCCGCCCGGCGAAGGTGCAGCGGGCCAGGAGTCGGTACGTGGGGAGGTGGAAGGCCAGTGGGCCGTCGGGCGAGACGCCCTCCAGCACCACTGGCTCTCCGCCCTGGAGGTGAGTCGAAGCTCGCAGGCCGTCAGGGGCGGCATGGAAGAAGCGCTCGTCGAAGTCCCGGGGCCAGAGGGGAGCGCGCTTCTCCACCCAGGCCGCGTCGTATGTCCCAGCCCAGCCCAGGCGCGGTTGCCAGTGCCGCGCCACCGGGCCGAAGCCGCGGGGTGGGGGCCTGTCCGCCCAGCCGCGCACGAGGGCCTCGGGCGCCTCAATGGAGGGAAGGGGCTTTTCCAGCGCCTCCTTCGCGCTGGTGTAGAAGCCCCGGCCTACGGGGTTGCGCGCCTCATGGCCCGAGTCCGCGGTGCCGCCGAAGGCGTACTCGTAGCGCAGCGGCACCGACTCGAAGGGCAGGGCGTCCGAGGCACTCAGCCCCATGAGGCCGCGGTACCACACGCGAGTGCCGAAGACGGTGGCCCGTTTCTCCAGCGTGCCCACCCGCACCGCCACCTGCGTCCGCGTCACCTTGCGGCCTTGGGGCGCCCAGGCCTGGCCGTGCAGCAGCACGTCTGTTCCCGGCCGCGTGTAGGCCGACTGCGACTCGTGGCGCAGGCTCGACTTCTCCGGCTCGCCCCAATACGTGTCCGTGGTGGCGGGCTGCGGTTGCTCCTCGCATACCGCCAGCGGTGCGTCCGTGGCGCGCCCGGCCGGAGGCAGGACGAAGCTGCCGGCGACGACGAGGACGAGGCACTCTTCGCCCTGCTTCGTCAGCGAGAGGAAGTCGGTGGCCGCGAAGGGCGTGAAATTCTCCAGGGCGGGCATGGGGCGTCAGCGCAAGGTGGAAGCCAGGGGCGCGGCGCGCAGGTGGGTGGCCTGGGCCCTGGCGAGGGCTTCGCGTTGGCGGTGGGTGAAGGAGCGGGTGGGAATGCGGTGCTGCCCTCGGGTGCGAATGGTCAACTCTCGCGCCAGGACGTGGCGGCGACGCATGGGGCTGGACTCCAGCGCCTCTACCAGCACCGGGCCACTGAAGGGCTGGCCCTGCAGGTAGCGCGTGCCCTTCACGAAGCGTGCATGGTTTTGCGCCCACCAGTCCTTCACGGCGGCCACGTCCGGCCATGGCGAGTCGTCCTCTGGACGGGGTGTCAAGTCGGCGTCGAGGCTCTCCTGTTCTGCCGGCGGTACCGGAGCGCCTTCGGGCGTCTCTCCCGGAGGCAGGGCGAAGGCGCCCTCCAGGCGCAGGCCCGTCATGGCCGAGAGGGCCTCCCCCGCCAGGCGTGCCACCTCGGGCACGGCGAGGTGCTTCACGCAGGACTCCATGGCCGCCACCCGTCCGCTGAAGCCCAGGGCCCAGAGGGCGTGGGCACGCAACTCGGCGGACTCCAGCAAGTCCACGAGGAGGGAGGTTTCCGCCTCGTCACCGCCCAGCGCCAGCAACACCATGGCTTCCCGGGCATGAGCGCCGGGCGCCGCCCGCACTTCCTTGCGGCATGCTTCCCAGGCCATGCGCACTCCCGAGGTGAGGCCCGCCTCTATGGCAGCCGCACGAATGCCGGGGTGGGCTGAGTCGAGCAGCGCGGGCAAGTGCCTGCGCACCGTCTCCTCCAGCAGCGAAGGCGCCCCGCGCAGGGCGGCGACTCGAGCCCGCGCCTCGTCATGGGTGAAGAAGCGCGCCAGCACCTCGGCGGGCGCTTCTTGGCGGAAGGCCAGTGCCTCCAGCACCCCGGCCAGCAGGGCCGCGTCCTCCAGCTTCAGCAACTCCAGGAGGCGCGCGCCCAGTCCTGGGGCCTCACTCACCTCCAACGCCCGGAGAATGGCGGCACGGGCCGTCGCTTCTGCCCCTCTCAGCAGCACCAGCACCTCGTCCACCTCGCCCAGCCCCAGCAGCGCATGGGCCGCGGCCGAAATGCGTGGCGCGTCCTCCGAGTCGAAGGCTGGGCGCACCACCGTGTCCAGGGCGTCCGTGTCCTCCAGCCCTTCCAGGTACGCCAGCAGCCGCTCCTCGCGCTCCGCCGTCTCCACCAGCGTGAAGTCGGGTGCCTCCAGGGCCCTCTCCCACTGCAGCCACCGAAATTCGGCCTCGTCCAGGTACTCCTCCAGCACGTCTACCAAAAGCATGTTTCCTGCTTCCCCCTCTATTCCAGGAAATGTAGCCGCAAGGGCTGACATGGAGGGAATTCCTTCCTGTCCCACATGGCGCTGGTGCGTGAGAGTCATTGCTTCAAATGCGGTGGCAATGGCGAGCACTGAGGACGAGTCCGCGGCCGGGGCAACGAGTGCGAACCCCCGTACGGCAAGTCACCGTCATCCTTTGGACAGAGCTCGACGGTTACCTGTCTTGATTGGAACCACGCCTTTCAAGGGGCCTCGTCCTTCGGGGCAGTTCAATTCACGGGCCAATGTCGCCAGGGGCGCCTGCCCCTGGGCGACGGTGGCCGGCGTCTTCCTGCCCGGACTGGGGAGTGCAAGCTGACGGACGCGGGCACCAAGCCGGCGCTCAACACGTCCCGAGCGACGAGGTGTCTGTGAAGGTGCGGCATGCCCCCTGCTTTACACTCTCGGCCATGAGCATGAAGAAGCGGCGGGCACTCGCGGAGCGCTTGGGGCGGGCAGAGGTGGAGTTGCGGCGGGCGTATGCGGGGTTGGACGGCAGTCCCGCGGCGCGGACGCGGCTGGCCCAGGCGAAGCTGGAGTAGGGGGCGGGCCGCTACCTTGGTGGAGCAGGGGGCGCGTGAGGCGTTGGTGTTTGTGGAGGCGCGCGGTGCCGGTGAGGGGCCCCAACACGTCCTGGAGGACGTCCCGACTGGACATGGCGTCACGTCACTCGGTAGGCAGGCGCCCCATGACGGACGAGGAACTCACCGCGCTCGAAGGGCACTACCTGCGGTTGCTGAGCGACGAACCCGCGGGACAGGGGACGCCGCTGCACGTCGCGGCTGAGGATGTGCTTCGCCTGCTGGGGGAGGTGCACCTGTTGAGGGAGGCCCTGCGCGAAGCGATTCGCCAGGGGCTGAACGGGGAGTAGCGCACGCGTGCTGGGAGGAGGACTTCACCCCCGCGTCGCCAGGCCCTCACGGAGCATTTCCTCCACCAGCGCCGCGGCCTTCGCCTCGTCGGTTTCTCCCCGCACGCGCAGCGCGACGGACTCGGCGCGCTGGGCATTGGCTACCACCCACTCGATACGAGGGCTTCGGTGGCTTGGTGCTTTGTCGCCATGGCGTACCTCACTCCTCCTTGGGTGCGAAGAACGCGGCGGCTTCGGTGGCGCCCATGGCCGTCAGCTCTCGATGAACCGCCCGGCTGAAGAAGCGAGTCCGGCTCGGGATTCCCGCGTCGCGCCAGGCCTTGTCCAGGGCCGCGAGAGCCTCTGCTTCGTAGGAGAGGGGGATGACGCGCTTGCCGTCGTCGCGCACCTTCGCCTCGCGCTCGGGACGAGGGCCCACCGGCACGCGTCCAGCCTCCGCCTCCCGAATCTTCCACTTGAGGTAGGGGATGTTGTTGCTGCCCGTCGGGCGTCCCACGACTTCGCGGTACTTCGCCTGCACCTCCGCGAGCGACATGTTGGCGAAACGCCCGCGACGGGGGGCCGGCTGCGTGCCCTCGGCCGGGGTGTCGGCCCGTGCGGCAGGCGCCGGAGGCGCGCTGGGGGTGGCGGCCGTCGCCCGGTGGGTGGGGCTTCTCCGCTTCTTCGCTGCGAGTGCCTCCTCGATGCGGCGGATGAGGTGCGTCTTGTTGGGGCTGCGCGTCTCCTCGCCCACGACTTCGCGGTACCGGGCGCGCAGCTCCGTCAGGCTCATGGACTCCAGCTTCTTCGTCTTCGTCTTCGTCTTTGGTGCGGCGTTGCGAGGCATGGTGGTGTTTTCCTTTCCGGGCTGTGGGTACACGTCTGCCGTTCACAAGGGCGGCCCGGCGGCCCTCATGCGCGGCTGCCCCGCTGGGCGGGGCGTCGGTGGTGAGTGGGGGACTACGTGCTGCGGGGGCTGTTGGCGGCGCGGATGCCGGCTTGGTAGGCCGCTTCGAGGGCGTCCCTCAGTTGCCACACCGCCACCTCGTGGATGTCGAGGCTGTCGCTGTTGCGTGTCTTCAGCGTTTCGATGTTCATCTCCTCGCGCGCAATGCGCTCAAGGACTTCTTCGGGCGCCGGAGTGGGCTTCGTGGTCTTGGCGGGGCGGGGCTTGCGGGGTGTCATTGTTTTGTCCTTTCGTGCGCCTTGGGTGGCGCGCGTGAGGCATACGCGCTCTGTTTCGCGCGTATGGCAAGTCATTGTGCGCTGGGATTGCGCAGATGCGCGAAGCACTCCAAGTCGACGGCGCGCGGGTCGACATGCACGAAGGAGGTGGTTCCGCCCGGGTGAATGGGAGCAGCGTCGATGCAGTCCTCGGCCGTGACGCCCCCGAGGCGCGCCAGCTTCTCGTCGTCATTCACGTAGTAGTCGTCCGCGTCCGGGTTGGCGTCTGGGCGGAGGCCGCCGCGCAACACCGCGAAGATGCGGACCTTCTGCCCCCGGAGGCCGGGGATTTCGTTGCCGAGGTAGATGGTGTCGGTGCCGATAACCATAGGTGTCTCCCTGGCGCGCAGTTGGGTGGCGCGCGAAGACATACACGCTCTGTCTTCGAGACAGATCAAGTCGAGGAGAGAGGGATTTTGGACACCCCTGGGCATGGCGGGCGCAGGGGTGTTTGCTGGCAGTGTATGCCTATTGACTGGACTCTCCCGGAGCGCGGGGCTGCTCGTCGGGGGCACCGCGATTCGGAGGCCCTGGGGGAACCAGCGCTCGCGAGCCTCCTGCGACAGGGGCCGCACCACCACCTTGCCGGCACCGCCCCCCTTGGGCTTGAGCACCGTATGCAGGCGTCCGCGCTGGACGAGCTCTGCGTGCACATGGCCGACGAGGAGTCGGTGCAGGTGCCCGAAGCTTCCTGGCGCCGGATGCGCCGGCTCGCTCTCGGCGGCGCGGATGAGGAACTCGGTGGAGCGGCAGGCGGGACAGGGAGGGAGTTGGACGAGGCCGTCATCCACGTCCTCGCGGCGGGCGACGCCCACCTCCAGGGAGTCGAGGGAGAGGCGATTGCCGCTGCCGCACCGGGCGCAGCGCTGAAGCACGTCCTCGGCGGTGACTTCGTGGATGGCCATGGGCGTCCTCACGCGACAGCGGTGTACGAGCCGAACCAGTACGTCGCGGCGAGGCCTTGGAGGTTTTGGTGGCTGTAGAAGGCGAAGCCGTCTCTGTCCGGCACCATGACGGTGGGGTTGCCGACGAAGCTTCCGCTGGTGGCGTAGGGGCTGAGGGTGATGGAGGAGGGCGCGGTGGGAAAGCGACTGCGGAACGTCACCGAGCCGCCGCCGGACAGGTTGTCGTGCGCGACGGTGTCGCTGTTGCTGTACTGGAGGCCGAGCCGGCCCACCTCGCGCACGCTGCCTGCCAACTCGAAAGAGGTGTTGCTGGCGGTGCTACTCAGCGGGAGTCGCAACGTGCGCGTCCAGGAGGCGAAGGTGGCGGTGAGGCTGGCGTCATGGAGGAACTCGGCCTCGTTGCGTGAGAGGCGGAAACCGCCCGCCGCCGCCCCGGTGGTGTCGCGGGCCCAGGCGCTCCCATTCCAGGCGGCGTTGAGGATGAACCACACCGAGTCGCTGTCGGCGTAGAGACGCAGCCTCGCGGCTGCGCCGCCTGCGCCCTGGGTGTCGAGGAGAAGGACGCGACCAGCGCCCAGGACGGGCTGGAGGATGGCCTTGTGCTGGCCCGCTGACGTCTCGTTGTCGCGGAAGTGACTGCCGCTGAAGGCCCCGAGGACCTCGGTGAGGGCCGCTTCGACAATGCCCGCCGTCAGCAGATTGCCTGTGTCCGCCACGGAGACGGCGGAAGCTGCATAGGCCCCTGCAGTCTGGGTGAGGTGCCCGTTGACGAAACCCAGCATCGCGGCCACCTACTGTCGCAGGCTGCTGGCGGGGAGGGCGTGGGGTGTCCCAGCCAGTGCGTCTCCTCCGACACGAGAGGCACCGGGGTTCCCGAGGCCGGCGTTAGAGAAAGCGGGATCGCGTTTCCGTGACCCCGCGTAACTGGCTCTGCATGGGGAACTGCCCGCTAACACGTTCGTGGCGCTCTTGGCGGGATAGGTTTTCTCTGCTCGCACCATCCCGAGAAGGCGAACGCTTGTGAATCCGAGTACTTGAACGGCGCGAACTGGGACGCTCTCTCGGATTTTCGCTGTCCCGCGACGAACGAGGGGGCCGTTCGTAGCGTGCCCTCAGACCCGCACGCGCAGCATCCTGGTCGCGGCCTTCCCGACGACGACCCGCGTCCTGCCGCTCGTGACGACGAGCTCCTCGGTCGCGATGGCGTATGCGAACGCGCCCCCCGTGGCGACCACCGCGAGGGAGCCGACGATCCCGAGGGCGAGCTTCTCGCTGCCCGACTGTCCTTCCCTCCGGCGCGCGAGGCTGCTCATCGCGCACCTCCCTTGCCGGACTTCTCGGCGACGGCACCGCCGATAGACGAGCCGACCGCCGCGCCGATCGGGCCGCCGAGGACCGACCCCACGACGCCTCCGATTGTGGCGCACACGCCCGCTGAGTGCCCGCGCCGGCGGTGCTCTTTGGGGACCTGCCGCAGCGCTTCCTCCGCGTACTTCCGCATCTCGGTGTTCTGCATGGCGCTTCAGATCCTTCCCGTGGGGGTCTGGCTCCGGGCTCGTCGAGCGCATCAGCACGAACTGCACCAGCACCGTGGCCGCTCGCAAGCCCGCGAAAGCCCGTCGAAGGATGCCCATCGACATCCACAAGGTTCGTTGTGGTGACCGAAGAATTCTTGTACTGTCATACTGTGCGAGCTGTCCTCATCGCGTGGGTCGGCGTCTCCGACCTGAAGGGACCTGAGAAATCAGGAGCGGGCGACCTTGGGCCCATCGCCCAGGCGCTCGCTGCACGCTCGTTCGACCAAGTCGTCCTGCTCGAGTTCTTCGACAAGGCCGACCATCAGAAGATCCTCCCCGGCTACATCGCCTGGCTGCGCGAACGCACGAAGGCAGAGATCGTCGAGCGGCGCGAAACACTGCGCGGCCCAACGGACTTCGGCGGCATTTACGAGGCTGCTCGCCGAGCCTGCCAGGAGGTTCTGGCGCAGCAGAAGGACGCGACGCTCACGTTCCACCTCAGCCCCGGCTCTCCACCGATGGCGGCCGTGTGGGTGCTGCTCGGCAAGACGATCTTCCCGGCCGAGCTCATCGAGTCGTCGCGTGAGCAGGGCGTGAAGACCGCCGAGGTGCCGTTCGACATCGCGGCTGAGTTCCTACCCGACCTCCTGCGCGAGCCGGACGAGCGCCTCCGCGCGCAGAGCACGGCGGACTCGCCGCCTGCCCCGGAGTTCAAGGCCATCATCTACCGGAGCCGCGTGATGACCCGGCTCATCCAGCGCGCGCGTCGCGTGGCGCTGCGCAACGTCCCGGTGCTGATCGAGGGCGAGTCCGGCACTGGCAAGGAGTTGCTCGCGAAGGCGATCCACCAGTCGAGCCCGCGCAAGGGCAAGTCCTTCATTGCTGTGAACTGCGGAGCGATCCCCGCGAGCCTGGTCGAGTCCGAACTCTTCGGCGTCGAGAAGGGAGCGGCGACCGGCGTAGAAGCTCGCGAGGGGTACTTCGAGGCGGCGGACGGGGGGACGTTGTTCCTCGACGAGTTGGGCGAACTCCCTCTGCCGGTTCAGGTGAAGCTCCTCCGAGTCCTGCAGGAGCACGAAGTCATGCGCATCGGCGCCAGGAAACCGAAGAGGATCGACGTTCGGATCGTGGCCGCGACGAACCGCACCGTCGTCGACGAGGTCACTGCCGGCCGTTTCCGTGAGGATCTCTTCTACCGGCTCGCGGTCGCGGTCCTGAAGTTGCCGCCGCTTCGAGAGCGCTCTGGGGACGTCGGGCTGCTCGTTGACGAGCTCCTGAAGCAGGTGAACCACGAGGCTGCCGGAGAGCCCGGGTACCGGAACAAGAATCTTTCCGCTGGCGCAAGACGTCTTCTGCTTGCCCATCCTTGGCCGGGCAACGTCCGCGAACTGCTGCTGGCCCTGAAGCGCGCCGCCATCTGGAGCGAGAGCGAGACCATCACCACCGAAGACGTGCGCGAAGCTCTCCTGGCGGTCCCTTCGACACAGCGCACCGATATCCTCGGTCGCCCTCTGGGCTCGGACCTCAACCTCCCGGATTTGCTGGCGGAAGTTGCGCGCCACTACCTCGAACGCGCACTGGACGAAGCCGGTGGGAACAAGACGAGGGCTGCAGGCCTCGTCGGCCTCCCGAGCTACCAGACCCTCACAAACTGGCTCCAACGCTACAATGTAAAGTGATGACCGCGCGCTTGGTGATGGGGGCTCATCCGCTTGGCATGTTCTTCGCTTTACGGCCTACGGTCGCCGCATCACGCGACGAGAACCGAAAGGAGCCGTTCGATGTCGCCTGCCCTCGCTGCACTGCTCTCGACGCTCGGCAGCTTCTCTCTCCCCAGGCACGCCTACGAGCTCATGATCACGCGCTCGATCTCTCGCACCGCCCTTGAGGTCGCGTTGGAGTTCGGGCGCTGCGTTGAGATCCGCGGCGCTCAGAGCTTCGCGATCGGTCGCAGGGAGGTCGAGAAGTACCGGCGCGACGGCATCGAGCTGCGCGAGTTCGAGGGCACTCAGGTGGTCGGCATGGCCAGCGGCGCGGTGATGACGGTGTACCGGAACAGCGACTTCAGGAGCCTGCGCACGCGCCGTCGTCGCAGCTTTCGATGGTGAGGTGAGCGATGGGATGGGCCAAGTACCTCGAGGACATCGTCAGCCGCCGGAACGGGACGTCGCGAGTTCAAGGAGAGATCAAGAAGGTGGTAGCGCGCCGAGCGCCATCGAAGGCCGCACCGAAGAAGACCGGAGGCAAAGCCATGAGCAAACTGAAGGAGTTCACTGCGGCGAGCGCGAGGCCGCTGCCTGTGCTGCTGCTCGCCGATGTCAGCGGCAGCATGAGCACGAACGGGAAAATCGACGCGCTCAACGATGCCGTGCAGGAGATGCTGGAGAGCTTCGGTGGTGAGGATGACAGCCGCGCGGAGATCCACGTCTCCGTCGTCACTTTCGGAAAGGACGGCGCGAAGGTTCACCAGTCGCTTGCCCCCGCCTCGAAGGTCCAGTGGACCCGCATGGCGGCGGCTGGTGGTACGCCGATGGGCGCCGCCTTCGACGCGGCGACCGAGATGATCGAGGACCGCGCGCAGATCCCGAGCCGCGCGTACCGCCCGACGATCATCCTCGTCTCGGATGGCCAGCCCAATGACGAGTGGCAGGCCCCACTGAAGCGGCTCCTCGGGGCGGAGCGTGCGTCGAAGGCTGCTCGGTTCGCGATGGGTATCGGCGACGACGCCGACGAGGCGATGCTCTCCGCGTTCCTCGCGACGCCCGATGCGCGCGTCTACCGGGCCCACGAGGCGCGGCAGATCAAGCAGTTCTTCCGGTGGGTGACGATGAGTGTCACGCAGCGCTCGCGGAGCGCGAACCCCGACAGCGTGATCGCCGCGGAGCCGACCGATCTCGATGACTTCAACTTCTGAGCGCACTGAGGACCACGTGTCGAGACGCCCACCCGACGACTACTTTGGCGCCAGCACGGTCGGACCGCGCCACCGCTCCGAAGGCAAGCGTAATGAGGACAGTTGGCTCGGTGCTCGTGGCGCGTTCGGAACGTTAGTCGTTGTCAGCGACGGGATGGGTTCTCGGCGCGAGGCTCGTCGTGGCGCACAGATGGCGTGCCGAGCGGTGCTCAAGGCGGTGCGCGCGTGGCACAAGGCCGGCGCGCACGGCTTGGACGAACTTCTCGTCCGCATCGAGCCACTCTGGTGTTCGCTCATTGCTCCATCGATAGCGCGTGACTGCGCGGCGACGTGTCTGTTCGCGCTCGCGCACGTCCACGGTCAGGTCCACGTGGCGGCGATCGGCGACGGCCTCGCGCTGCTCCGAACGCAGCGTGGGATGGAGTGGGTGGTGGGCCCGCGCGCGAGCGGCTTCGCCAACGAGACTGACGCCCTCGGTCACTCGGCCTCGTGGGCGAGCCGCAGCTTCCCGCGCGCGGGCGGAGATGTCGTCGTGCTCGCGACCGACGGGGTCGCAGATGACCTGCTCCCCGAACGTATGAACGGCTTCGTGCAGTGGCTCATGGACGACTTCGCCGGCATGGCGCCCAGCAATCGGTGGCGCGCCCTCCAGCGGGAGTTGAAGGACTGGCCCACGCCTCACCATACCGACGACAAGACACTCGTCGTCCTCGCCCAGCGAGAGGCGGTGCTCGCATGACGTCTGCTCCTCGCCAGGTCACTGACATCAACGGCGCGCGCTACTCGTTGCTCCGGCAGTTGGGGCGCGGCGGCCAGGGGGCCGTGTACGAGGTCGACGGCGGAAGGCTCGCCGCGAAGATCGTCTTCGACTCTTCAGTCGCGCGTCGCGAGCGGCTGCGAAACCAACTCACGCAGGTGAAGCGGCTCTCGCTCGCCGACCTCGAGATCGCCCGCCCCATCGAGATGCTCCGCGAGCCGGTGCTCGGCTACGTGATGGAGCTTCTCACTGGGATGCAGCCGCTGAAGGTGCTCGGCGCGGTGCCCAAGGACGCGGGCTCTCCCGCCGCGTGGTATCTCGCTGGCGGCGGGCTCCGTCGCCGGCTTCAGCTCCTCGCGCGCAGCGCCGACGTGCTCGCAGGACTCCACGGCAAGGGGCTCGTGTACTCCGACCCGTCGCCGCACAACATCTTCGTCTCGGAGAGCCCCGACGCGACGGAGGTTCGCTTCATCGACGCGGACAACATCCACTACACGTCGGTCGCGGGCGTGCCCGCTGTCTATACACCCGGCTACGGCGCGCCCGAGCTTGTACGCTGCACGAGCGGCGTCAACTCGCTCACTGACGCGCACGCATTCAGCGTTCTGACGTTCCAGACCTTGTCGCTCGTCCACCCGCTGATCGGCGACACGGTCAACGATGGCCCACCCGAGCGCGAGGAGGAGGCGCTGAGCGGTCAGCTCCCGTGGATCGACGACCCAACCGACAAGAGCAACAGCGCGTCCTACGGCATCCCACGCTCCGGGGTCCTGTCACGCAAACTCATCGACATCGCCGGGCGAGCTTTCGGCCTCGGCCTTCGAGACGCAGCGAAGCGCCCTGGTGTTTCGGAGTGGGCCGAGTGCTTGCACGGCGCCGCCGACGCGACGCTGGTCTGCTCCTCGTGCAAGGGGACCTACTACCTCAACGAGAAGCAGTGCCCGTGGTGTGATGAGCCTCGCCCCGCGTTCGCGACGGCGGCATTCAACCTGTGGGACCCGACCATCGGCCCGGGTGGTGAGCTCTTGCAGAAGCCCGCAGGCGATAGGCGGAAGGCTGTCGTCGCGGCGGTCCTCGCGCTGACCGACGGCGAGACAGTCTCGGTGACGCAGCGCCTCACGCATGGTTGCGACGGTGCCGCTGGCGCTCGCCCCGTCGTCGAACTGCTGCTCACGGGCTCACGGCTGTCGCTCCGCAGCGTCGATGGTGGCCGCTACCGACTCTCATCCCCCAGCGGTGGTCGGGACACCGAGGTGACCGACCGCGTGAAGGAGATCCGGCTTGAGCCGGGCATCGCGTCATGGCGGCTCCACATCGGCGCGCCTGACAGCCTGCATCGCGTCGTGAACTTTGAATTTCGGCCGGGAGGGGCCCGATGAACATCCACGACCTGGTCTCGGGAGCGGTCTCGACCATCGAGGTTGCACCAAGCGCAGCGGCCGACTTCGACGTGGCGATCGAGCCTCGCGCTGAGGCGACCATCCAGTTCTCTGACGTCACCGGCGATGCCTTGCTGCGCGTCGGCGCCAGCGCGTGGAGTGTCGTCGGCGTCGACCAGCGAGCATCGGAAGCGCTGCAGCGCCTTCGCGACCGCAACCTCCCGCGCGTTGCGTGGGTCGCCTCCGTTCGCCCGCTGGGCAAGAAGAGCGAAGCAGTGCTGCTGCAGGTCCACGAGTTCCCCGCGCGCTACGATTGGCCCGACCACGTCGACATTGCCGTCGACGACAAGATCGTAGAACAGGTGCGCCAGAAGCTCGGGCGTAGCGTCTCGGCCAGCGAGGTCACGCAGTGGCTCAGCGACCGTTTCCTGTTGCTGGCTGCGGATGGCAGCACCCGTGTGTTCCTGTCGGGCAGCCCGACGCCGGAGACCGACCAGCGGGGCGCGTTCCGGCTGCATGGGCGTGGCTATGCGATTGATATTGCGAAGGGGCGCGACGACAAGCTCCTCATCACTCGGCTCGTGGAGGCGAAGCTCGGCAGGTCGCCCGATGAGCGCCGCCCCGTTGTTCTCATCCTTGGTCACGTCAGGTTCTGCGACGCGACGATCGCCGGTGTCTTTCGCGGTACCGCGAGGACCCAGCTCGACCAGCTCGTCGAACAGGCCGGCAGCTATCTCAACATTTGGCGCGATTACAACAAGCTGGAGCGGGAAAGCGTCTTGCGGCGCGCGCGTACCCTGGGCTGGCTTCGTTACGGCAAGCGCCAGCTCCAGGGCGACGGGCGATGGCGCTTCTTTGTCGAGGATACGAAGCAGCTCGAGACCGCACTTGAGGTGTTGCGAAACTCCGAGGACGTCGATCTCGAGGCTGCGCAGAATCCGCCTCCCGAACTGCAGCAGGCGACCGACGAGCCCTTAGCGGCGGTTGAGGAGCCGGCGTCACGCGCGCCGCGCTCACGGATCTTCGTTGGTGCGTTCTCCGGTGCGGAGCTTCATCGCCGCGCGATTGACCTCCAGCCTCCGCTCGACAGCGACGACCGCGAGCCGCCCGAGTCCGGGGTGCTGTTCCTGAGCGTGAGCGGTGACCGCAAGCGCCTTGAGCGCCGGGAGCACGCGCAGTCGCTCATCGCCTCGGCTGCGTGCCCGATGCCCCAGCTCGGACTCTTGCTCGAAGGCAGCGCTGTTCCTGAGCGTCGGCGCAAGATCGAGGACGCGCTCTCTCAGTCCGCACGAGAGGTGTTCGGTGGCGAGCCCACCGCGCGGCAGATCGAGGCGCTGCGCGTGGCGTTAAACACGCCCGACATTGCGCTAATTCAGGGGCCACCGGGAACCGGGAAGACGAAGACGATCGCGGCGCTGGAGGCGCGCCTCGCTGAACTTTCAGAGGACGACCTCGCCGGCCAAACCCTGCTCACGAGCTACCAACACGACGCCGTCGAGAACGCAGCGTCACGGACTCTCGTGTTCGGCCTGCCAGCGATTAAGGTGGGGCGCAAGCGCGGGACCACTGACCAGAGCGACGGCTTCGACCGATGGCGCCGCGAGAGGGCTGACGCCGTCCGCGCCGACCTGGCGATGACCCCCGAGCGCCCGGTGACCGAGGCGCTCCGCAAGGTTCGCACGATGGCTGCGGCATACATCGCGTCGCCGCTCACCGCTGATGAATCGCTGCGCGTGGTTCGCGACGTTCAGGATCTTTGCCGCAGCTACGTCCCGCCCTCGCTCAACGACCGACTCGAGGTCCTGCGCCAAGAGCTCTCGCGGTCCCCGGCGCAACTTGCGGACGCAGACGACGACGAGCGCGCGCTCGCACTGAAGGCCGTTCGCGCGCTCCGTATTGAGGCGGCGGCCTTCGGGGATGATGGGCCTCGGAACGCGGGCCGTGCGCTCATTCGACTCAAGAACATGGGCCTGTTCGACGAGGCCATGCACCGCGTGCTGACCGACGCCGCAGAGTGGACCGAGGACAATACGCCGCCGTTCCTCGCCGCGCTAAAGTCGTTGCAGGACGCGCTGGTCGACCAACTGGCAGCGGATAATCCGGTGGGCGCCCCGTTGGTCCATGGCGACCTTGAGAGCCTCCTGCCGGAGATCGTGGACGCGCTCTACAGCAAGGCACGGGAGTCGGCGGGCGGCGAAGACGCCGTGCTCTATGAGTATCTCAACGACCTCGAACACGACGTCGACGGTGTCCGCGACGCGGTGCGGGACTACACCGTCGTCCTCGCGGCCACGTGTCAGCAGTCGGTCGGCTTCCAGATGAGCCAAGCGAAGGGAGCGGACACAGTCTTCGCCAACGTGATCGTCGACGAGGCCGCGCGCGCGAACCCGCTCGACCTCTTCATCCCGATGTCGCGTGCCGAGCGGCGAATCATCCTCGTCGGAGACCATCGGCAGCTCCCGCACATCCTTGAGCCCGACATCGAAAGCCAGCTCGAGCACTCTGTGACCGAGGCGACCACGACCGCCTTGCGGCGCAGCCTCTTCGAGCGCTTGTTCCAGGCGATGAAGGAGCGCGAGGCGAAGGACGGCATCAAGCGGACCGTCACTCTGGACCAGCAGTACCGAATGCACCCCATCCTCGGCTCGTTCGTGAGCGACACCTTCTATGCCCCTTATGCCGAAGGGTTCGCGTCTCCCCGGCGTGCCGAGGAGTTCGTTCACGACCTGCCCGGCTACACTGGCCGTGTCGCCGCATGGGTGGACATGCCGCTCTCGCGTGGGCGAGAGCACGGCGGCCAGAGCAAGCGACGCACCGCCGAAGCCGAGTGGATCGCGAAGGAGGTCGAGCGCCTCGCGACCGTACGTCGGGATCTCAGCTTCGGCGTCATCTCTTTCTACTCCGCGCAGGCCGACGAGGTGCTGGAGGTGATGGAGAAGCGCGGGATGTCTGAGCGGCTCGACGACGGCTCCTATCGCGTCAAGGACGCATGGCGCGAGACGCGCAGCGCCGATGGGCGCCTCATCGAGCGACTGCGCGTCGGAACGGTGGACGCATTCCAGGGCAAGGAGTTCGACGTCGTCTTCCTGTCGATGACCCGTTCGAATGATCTGCCCGTGACCGATGAGAGGTCCCTGCGACGCAAGTTCGGGCACCTCATGCTTGAGAACCGCCTGTGCGTCGCGATGAGCCGCCAGCAGCGGCTGCTCATCGTGGTCGGCGACGCGGCGATGTTGAGGGGCGAAGCGTCCGAGAAGGCGCTTCGTGGCCTCGTGGCCTTCCGTGAACTCTGTGGAGGAAAGCATGGCCTTGCTGTTTCGGCGTGAAGCTCCAGTCCTCCACTTCGGGCCCCGCTTGCCCAAGGACATGCGCTGGAGCAAGCGACGCTTCGTGCTCTGGCCCGCGCTGATGTATCGCGTGGTGGCGCCCGAGGTGCGTGCTCGCCAGCTCAACGTGCTGCAGAAAGCGGTCCTCGGGATGTGCCGCGCCGGTGTGACTACCGTCGACCGCATCGGGGCGCGACTGCACATTCATCCTGACCTCGCGGAGCTTGTCGCCCTCGAACTGCACCGGCGTGGACTGCTCGGGACGAACGGGCTCCCGACCGAGAAGGGCTACGATCTAATCGAGGAGGAGACGCTCGAAGCGAGGCGGATGGTCACCGGCCATGTGTTCCAAGATCCGTGGACCGGCGACCTCTGGCCGCGCTTCATCGAGAAGCTCGATTACGTCGAGCTCCAGCAGAACCCGAACACCGGCTTCCCCGACCTCGTGCTCGGCTCGAAGGGGAAGCCGCGCCGGGAGCGCTCGTTCATGGTGTTGCCTGGCGACCTCGCGCTGCCCCCGACCCCTGGCGCCTCCGAGATCGTTCGGGTGACCCGCCGGCATCGCTCCGCGCTTCGCCGCTCTGCATCCTACGAGATCGCAGACGACGACGACACGTTCGCGCATGCGGGTAGCGTCGCGCTCGAGCGCGTTTCGCTCGTCGACGACCGCCCGACGCCTGTGTTCGTTACGAGCTTTATGTACCTGCCCGAGGCTGGCGACCTCGGGGGAGAGTGGCACGCGTGTGATCCGTTCGGGCTCGGCGTAAGCCCGATGCTGCGGCGAGCGCTCGAGCGCGAGATGCGGTCGTCGAACGGGCTGCGTACCGTGCTTGAGGGCATGATCGGCCAATCGCTCGACCTGCAGATCGAGGCACAGCAGCGCCTGGCAGGCGAGGTTCGCGCGATGGCGACCAACAACGTCGAGAAGGCGCTGTCCGTGAGCGCCCGCGACCTCCCGCAGTTCGAGGACCTCGTCGCGCTGGAGTACGCGCGCGTCGAGGCCGACCTCCTCGGCGCCGCGTGTCCCGAGCACAAGCTGCGCGATCTCCTCGGTGCCGCCCGACGTGCATTGGAAGGTACGTTTAAGGCTATCTTCGATCGCCACCCGCCGCGCCAAGCTTGGCGCCGCGTCTACACCGATCGTCGACCGGTCGAGGACAACGTCTACTGTCAAGGTGTCTACGAGGCGTCTGCGAAGGCCATGGGATTTCGAGTGCCGCTGCCGGAGGCACTGGCCCGCGTGAAGCCCAACCACGTGAAGGCCGCGTGCTACCCCGATGGGGGCTGGCGTCTGCGTGGAGCCATCATCGCAGCGTTGCTCGCGGCGCGCGATGACGCTCGACACCCGCTACGACGCGCGGCGGCCAGGGAGCCGGGTCTTCTCGAGCTTCTCGACGACGTTGCCACGAAGGCGGGCGGTGCCGTTCACGCTGGCGCAGCGCGCCTATCACTCCCGTCGGTGCTGCCAGTCGTCGCCGACGTTCACCGCGCCGTGGGGCTGCTTTCGGGCCTCGGGCAGCCGCTCGACTCCGCGAGGACCTGACAGAACATGAGCAAGAAGAACAAGCATCGGCAGCAGCACCAGCAGGCCAAGGCGCCGGATTCGTCACCCACGAACTCGGTCCAGCCCATCGTCGCTGCGGCTCCGATGACGCCCGAGGTCGCACTCGCCATCATCACGGCGACCAACGGAACCGCCATCGCGGCAGCCACGGAGGCGGATATGGAAATCGCCCTCGCCACCCCTCCCTCTACCGACGTCTCGACTCTCGACCTGGCCGCGGCCGCGAAGCAGGTCGATGAGACCTTGGCGCTGTGCCGGGCACGCGACGAACGCCTCGCCAAGCGCGAGACGGAGCTCGCCGCGCTTGAGCAGGACGTGCTGACCCGTGACGAAGGGCTGAAGACGGGCGCGGCGGCGCTGGAGGAAGCGGAGCGCGCGCTCAAGGCGGACCAGTCGCGGGTGAAAGAGGCGGAGGCGAGGCTCCGGTCGCGAGGGCTGGAACTCGACGGACGCGAGAATAGCCTCCGCGACAGGGAGCTGAACGCGGAGGCAGGCTTCGCCGTCGAGCGCAGAGCCTCCTTGCGGCAACTCGATGAGGAAGCCGCGACGTTGCGCGAGGAGCTTTCCAAGGCCCGCGCTCAGATCGCGAAGGAGCGCGCGGCGTGGGAAGCGGAGCGCAGCGCGGAGGAAGAGCGCAGGCGCGAGGAGCAAAGGCATGCCCGCGCCACCCAGGAGGCGAAGATCGCTGTTGCGGAGAAAGAGAGCGCCGAACGGCTCCGGCTCGAACGTGAGCAACTCACGAAGGACCGTGCGGACCTGAAAAAGCGCGCTGTCGAGGTGGATCTCCAGAGGGATGTTCTTCGCGAGGATCGCGAGGCCTTCGACGAGCGCGTCGCTCGGCGAGCTGCGCACGAACTCGAGGCCGCGAAGGCTAAGCAGAGGGACCTTGAGGCCCGACTCGAGAGCGCTCAGGCCGGTCAGGACGAACTGTACGAAAAGCTGCGTCTGCGCGACGATGCAGAGCGCGCGCTAGGCAACCGCCCGCTCGAGGAGGTGAAGAAGGAACTCGACGCGCTCGCGAAGGAGCGCGCCTCCCTGAAGGCGCAACTCGCCAAGCGCCCGAACCAGGATGTCACCGAGCGACTCGCTACCCTCGAACGAGCGCAGGAGGATTGGGAGACGGAACGGGCGCGGCTCACGCAGGAGAGTGTCGCGGCGAGGACGGCGCTGGCGAGGGCCTCGATCGCGGTCACCGAACTCGAAACGCTCCGCGACCAGAAGGCGGCGTTGGAGAGTGCTCGCGACCTCCTGCACACTGCCATCGAGGAGCTGCGCAAGGACGTCAACGAGCGCATCCGCCGCGCCGACGGCGTCAGCCCGTTCCCCGCGTGCAGCCAGATGGACACCGACAGCGCGCTGCAGACCCAGACGCCCGTCACCGACGCCATCACGGACCTCAAGGCCTTCTGCGAGGACCTCCAGCACCGGATCGCGATCGACCCGAACAACCAGGACAAGGTGCTCTTCTATGGGCTGCGCGACATCCGCTGCTTCCTGGGTGGGCTCGCGATGAGCCGGCTCCACCTGCTTCACGGCATTAGCGGAACCGGAAAGACGAGCCTTCCGCTCGCGGTGGCACGGGCCCTTGGCGCGGGTTCGACCCTCGTCGAGGTGCAGGCCGGGTGGCGCGACCGGCAGGACCTCGTCGGTCACTTCAATGCCTTCGAGCGGCGCTTCTACGAATCAGAATTCCTCCAGGCGCTCTACCGGGCGCAGTGCCCGCGCTACAAGGACCTCGTCAATATCGTCGTCCTCGACGAGATGAACCTCTCTCACCCTGAGCAGTACTTCGCGGATCTGCTCTCCGCCCTGGAGCAGGCCCCCAATCTCCAGAAGCTCGACTTGATGACCGCGCCGGTCGAGCCCGCGCCCGCTCACATGCGCAACGGACGCACGCTCGCGATCCCGCGGAACGTGTGGTTCGTCGGCACCGCGAATCACGACGAGACGACCAAGGACTTCGCGGACAAGACCTACGACCGCGCCCATGTGATGGAGCTCCCGCGCCACCGCGCGCAGTTCACACTGCAGCGATTGCCCGCTCGGTCGCCGGTCTCGTTCGACGCCCTCTGGTCGGCCTTCGATAAGGCGCAAACCGTCCACGCGGCGAAGGCCAAGGACGCGTACGCCTTCCTCGATAAATCGTTCGCCGACATCCTCGGGCGCCGCTTCGGCGTGGGATGGGGGAACCGGCTCGAGCGGCAAATGCTCGACTTCGTCCCCGTGGTGGTCGCGGCCGGTGGAACCGTCGGCGAAGCCGTGGACCACATCCTCGCCACCAAGCTGCTTCGCAAGGTACGGGACCGTCACGACACGCGGCCGGAAGATCTCACCGCTCTCAACGAGCGCATCAGCGAGGCGTGGCCGGCCTTGGAGAAGAGTGACGTCGCGAAGCTGTCGTCTACGGCAATCGTCCGTGACGAACTGCGTCGACTTGGGGCCGAGGAAACCGCTTGACCATCCGGCTCCTCGACCGGCTCGGCGGTGTTGCTGAGGTGCGTGGCGGGGCCGCGCTGCTCGGGCGCTACGTCGTGCGCGACGACGCATCCGGGGACTTGCTCGTGAACTCGTTCCCAGCCCGCGACGGGATGTTCCTCGTCCCTGAGTCGGGCGGGCGATGGCACCTGCTGCGCACGTCGGAGCGCATCGAAGGGACCTTCCCGCGCACTCAAATGCTCGACCCGCTCGATGTCGCGAGCATCCGCACCGTTGGGCACAGCCTGAGCGAACTGGTCGAGCGCGGAGGGACTTGGCTCGACCTCCTCGACGTGTCCCCGCTGGTGCCGGGGATGTCCGCCCGCGCGGAGCTTCAGCCGTTCGAGCTGCGGATCAAAGAAAACGTTGGCCACCTTGAGGAGGTCTGTAGGCGGCCACGTACGCACCTCCGCGTCGAAGTGGATCGCATGCCCGTGTCGCGCGCACGGCGGTTCCCGGCGCAGGCCGCGAACTACCTTGCCGCGCATACTGAAGACTGGGAGCGGCCAACGCTCCGCTCCGTCGTCCCGAAGAGAATCCTCGCCACCGTTCGCGAGGACCAGTTCGACATCTACGAAAACCGCGTGGCGGTTCGTCTCGTGGACCACCTCGTCACGCACCTGCGTCGCCGGGTCCACGAGGTCTCGCGCTTGCTGCGAATTTTCGAGGAGGCCACTGGCAATCACGGCTCGGCGGCTGGTGGTTCGCACTGGCGCCAAGACCGCATCTACACGCTGTGGGGCAAGGCGCTCGACGCGGGCGAGGCGAAGCGCAATGCAGAGAGAACCCTCGGCGTCCTGAAGCACCTGCTCTTCACTATAGCAGGCCTGAAGGACTCGGCGTTGTACCGAGAGGTCCCGCGCAGGGCGACCGTGGGCACGAGTCTCACGATGACCAACATCTTGAGCGACGACGCCCACTACCGACGCGTCGCCGAACTCTGGATCGAGTGGGCGCGGCTCGGTCTCGAACACGCTGTTCGTCCGCGTGAGTACTTCGACCAGATGCAAGGCGTCTGTCGCTCCTTTGACAGCTTTGCGGTCCTCCTCACGCTTCGCGCGCTCGAGCAGCTTCGCTTCGAGCCGAGCGAGATTGAGAGCCCCCTCTATGCCAACGGGATGGAGGTGAGTCGGGGTTCATGCGTCGTACGTGTTTCGTGGTCCTCGAAAGACGGAGCAATCTCGCTGGATGGCGTGGGCGTCGACACGCTGCGCATCGTTCCTCTGTGCAGCTCGCTCACGACGCTCGACGAAGAGCAGCTTCGCTCGCTACTCGCCGAGGCCGATGCCCAGACGGTAACAGGCATCACCACCCTCATCCTCTACCCGTCGCCCTCGAACGCCGACGCGTTGGACCTTCTGCCTGCTGACCTCGCGCGGCGTCTTCGCTCGCTGTCGCATGAGAGCGCTTCCGCTGGTCAAAGGCGGGTCGGCTTCTTGCCCGTGTCTCCGTGGGACATCGGCAGCGTGGAACGGGTCGCGCGTCAGCTTCGTTGGAGCACGACGACGCCGTCGTTCTTTGCGTACCCGCCGACGATCACTCGCCCTGTTCCGTCGGAGGTCGGGCGCACGCAGCCGTGGTTCGATGTGACCGGCAATACTATGCGCGTGCTCCGAGCGCCCCTCGACAACGAGTCGCTTCACGCCGATCGCCTCGTCACCGAGGCCGCTGCTGATCTGCGACGCCTCGAGGCTGAGCGGGAAGCTGTCTCCCATCGCCTGCGTGAAGTTCATCGCGCTGGCGGTGCAACCGGCGACAGCAACGCGCGAAAGAAGGCGCTGAACGGCGAGGTCACAGCAGCGGAGCAGAGGCTCGCCGCACTCCAGAGGTTCGCAGCGGACTTGTCGAGGTCCGTGGAGGCCGTGGCCGCTCTGCTCACGTGCCCGACCTGCAACCGGCGGGCAGACGCGCGTCGCGACTTCAAGCCGATGGGCCAGCACTTCTCTTGCACCTGCGCGGGTTGCTCGACGACGTGGGGCACCATCGCATGCCGCAGGTGCTCGAAGTTGATCCCGGTGCTGCGGCTGAGCGGGGCCGATTGGACGGCAAGGGCTGGAGCGTCCGGCTGGGTCGACCGGACGCTGGGCGCCGACGTCCTGGCCATTCCGTGGGTTGACGGGACCGAGGTCGACTTCGCGTGCCCGTCTTGCGGCGAGGGGCGTGATGACGCGCTGACGCCCTCGGCGGCGTGAATAGCCGCTTTGACGCAAAAGCAGCTATTCGCAGCAGCGCGTCGCATGCGGCCGGCGCGGTCCCGGGCGGCGATCATCTCGCGCGGGAGTTGCAGCGCCGAGCGCGGCTTCCTGGTCGGCGCGCACTGCGCCAGGATCGCCTGCCAGCCGTTCCGCGCGCTCGCCGCTCCGCGATGATGTTCGCCACCTTGGCCGGGTCCACGCGTTCCTCCGAGATCCGCCGCTTCGAGCCGTACTCGACCGCCAGTGCCCGGCGCTCGGCGGGGCCCTTCGCGCTCGCCGAGATGCGGGCGTAGGCCTCGTACGAGTAGGCGAACGTCTCGCGCTGCCCGAACTCGATGTCGAGCAGCCACTCCTTCCTGCTCGTCTCTTGGAGCCCGATCGTCCGTCGCTTGCAGTTGTGGAAGATGTGCGCGGCCTCGTGGACGATGAAGTCGGCGAACGGATCGTCCTCGGCGAAGTATTCCGGCGAGACGTAGCAGGTCGTCTCCTCGCTCATCTCGACGATGCGCACGGCCTTCTTGCCGAGCGGCTTCGCGCCGACACTGAGGAGGAACAGGTTCGCGAGGTACCACGCGGAGCGATCCCACCTGTGATTTAGGATGATCGGCTCGATGGTGTCGCTCGTAACGTAGACGACGGATTCCTCGAACGTCGCGAGCACGACGTCCTGCTCGGCGCGCGCGAAGAGCCCGCGCACCATCGGTTCCACCTTCGCCCGTGTGGACTCGACGCTGACTACTGCGGGCACCGGCTCGTGCGAGCGCCCTTCGCGAGCCGACGGACCTCCTCGACGAGCGCGCCGCGAAGGTCGGCGTGCTGGCGGCGGCGCAGCGATTCCTCTCTTGGAAACGCCCAGGCCACGCGGGGCCCGGCTCAAGAATGCGCAGCGGGGTTAATGACTTGTCTTGTGAGGGCGACAGAGCGTGCATGGCCGCGTTCCCTTCGCGAAGGAGTCGCCATGTCTGCCTATGCCGCTGTCGCCCGCCCACCGCGTACCCTCACCGAGAAGGAGGTGAACCTCCTGCTGCGCGTCACGGGGCAACACCGAGATGGATTCCGAGACCACTGCCTCTACAGCCTCGCGCTGGCCTCGGGTCTGCGTGAGCACGAACTGGTGGCCCTCAACATCGGCGACATCTTCGACGAGCGTGGGCGCGCACGTCGGCATGTGCCGCTGCGCATCTTCAAGGGCTGCCGCCGGCACCCGGGCCCCCAGGAAGTCGTCCTCTCGGACACGGTGCGCGCGAAGCTGGAGAAGCTGCTGCGCCTCAAGCGCTCGCAGGGGCACGACGTGGGGCCCCAGTCGCCGCTCTTCCTGAGCCGCAAGGGTCTGCGCCTGTCCACGCGGCAGGTGCGCCACGGTTTCGGCGTGTGGCAGCAGCGCGCGGGCTTGGAGCGGAACCTGAACTTCCACTCTGTCCGCCACACCGCCTGCACCGGGGTGTACCGGAGGACGAAGGACATCCGCCTCACCCAGCGCTTCGCGCGCCAGCGCAGCATCGACTCCACCGTCATCTACACGCACTCCTCGGACGACGAGCTGGTGCGCGTGACGCAAGAGTTGCCTTGCTGATGGGGCACGCAGCCTCCGCGCTGAGCGCCCGCGAGGGGGCCGCGCGGAGGCGGTGAGCGGTAGCTGTGCGCGGAGCCTGCGCGGGCGCCCCAGAGGCAGCCGGCGAAAGTGAACAGCGCGAGGCGTTCACTTACCGGGCGCAATTGAACAGGGGAGGGGTGTTCACTTTTTCGGAGCTGACCCTCTCGAAAAGGGCCCCAGGTCCACGCCCCGGCGGCGCGGTCCGCACGAAAAAACGCACCACCCCCCACCCTGGCGTCAGGGGTAGGCGTGCTGGCGTCGCCGGTAGGCATGGTTGCGCCCGGCCGGGGCAGGCGGTGAAGGTGACTGGGGAGGAGCTGGGCCGCGTGACATGCGGCAGGTGGCGCCAACCTGGGGAAAGCGGCCATGAGCCTCGGCGCTTCGCCCCCTCACGAGGCCCCGTAAGCGCGCGAAACAGCGTCGGGGCGGTGACGCCGAATGGCCGCCTTTACCTGTTTTCGGCCATTCGGCTCGGCCCTGGTAACGGCACGCGCGCCCAGGTGCGCGCGGGGCGGAGGGCTGGGACTTCGAGGGCGTCGCGGGGGCTCGTGGGGCTCACGAGGAGGACAAAGGCCTGCGGCCCGACGCGCTGGGGGACACGCGGGCACGAAAGGGGCGCCACGCGGCGACCGGCGTTGGCACGCGGGGCTGACCGGGGGCACGCGCCAGGTGGGCCACGCGGCGGCCAGCAGGGCCGCAGCGAAGGGGCGGGTGGGCCGGAGAAGTGAACGGCTCGCGAGTCCGGCTCGTTGGACGGAGTGTGCTTCCGGGCCCGAATTATGGACCCGGAGCGATACCGCGGCGCTCGAGCTATGGCTGGCTGTCCGCCCTAACCTTGCGAAACTACGGAGACTGCGGCGCCTGGCGTGTGCATCCGCGCGCCAGGCAGGAGCTCCACGGGGAAAGTGAACGGGCGCGGCCTGGCTCGGCGAAAGTGAACAGCGAAACTGAACGCGAAAGTGTCCGCGTTCACTTACCGGAGGGAACTCTGAATCCGGGTCGGCGGGGGGAGGGCGCCTGCCGAAGGGACATCTCTCCGAGCGCGGGAGGGTCGCTGGCCCTGGACCAACCTGGACGAACAGCTTCGGGCTTCGCGCAGCCGCCGAGACAGCCGCGCCTTCGAACTGTCATGGGCCGCCCTCTACTGTGGGGCACCTGCGCGAATCGAAGTCCAGCTCCGCTCAAGCAGCCCGGGTGCTCAGGAGCGTCAAAGGGCCGCTTCGCTGAAGCCTGAACGGTTCTCGCCCTTGCCCCGCCTTCCTCGCGCAGGCGAAGGGCAACCGGGCGCAAGTGGCCAGTCCTGAGAGCGCAGGAGTCGCGAGCTGGTTGGCCGACCCGGATGCGATCCGTTGAGCCGGTCCCTGGCGTCCAGAGCAACCAGGGCAGGGAAGCCGGAGGTGCCGAGGTCTCACCCAGGCGCCCTGTACCTCCAGTTGAAGCAAGGCACCAACACCCCGACTTCAGCCGCCGGACTTCTCCAAAGTCCGGCAGAAGTCCGGCCTGAAGTCCGGCAGCAATTTCCGTAACAACTTCATGGGGTTGAGTCACTCTGCCGGACTTGC
The DNA here is from genome assembly GCF_003611605.1 of Corallococcus sp. AB011P. Classification (NCBI taxonomy): domain Bacteria; kingdom Pseudomonadati; phylum Myxococcota; class Myxococcia; order Myxococcales; family Myxococcaceae; genus Corallococcus; species Corallococcus sp. AB011P. The sequence goes on along the minus strand of NZ_RAVX01000008.1, from coordinate 290,292 downwards.
CGGACTTCAAAGCCACTTTTACGTACGCGAGGGAAAATATTTTGGGAGGGAAGCGCGCAGAAAATATTTCCCCGTAGAGGGGCGGGACGGGGGAGGAAGTCCGGCAAGTCCGGCAGGATGGTTTAACCCCTCGTAGTTACAGCGATTTTTGGTGCCGGACTTCAGCGGGGGAAGTCCGGCATGAAGTCCGGCAGTCCGGCAGGAATGCGAGAGTCGGAGGGGAGAATGTAGGTGGTGAGGCGACTCACTCTCCTGTTCCCCGCCTTCATCGTCCTATTTGCCCTCGCGTCGTGCTGGGGCCGCCGGTTGCGCGTCACCGGTGAGCACCACCCCGTGCGTCCTGCTGGGGTTGCCCTGGTTCGAGCGAGAGCGGCTTCTGGGGAAGGCGGCTGTCCAGGCCCTTCGGCGCGAAGGTTGCCTCGCCCACGCACTCCTCATTCGTTCCGAGCAGTCGTAGGCCAGCCCCTCGTGGAGTGCTCGTGGCCTCTTCCCTTGGAGCGCAGCGTGGGCGTCCGAATGGAGGAGGTGGGAACTCCGCCCGTGTCCAAGGCAGGGGCATGAGGCCCGCCCAGCAGAGGCCATCGCCGCCCTCATGAAGGAGCGCCCCTCCATGCGGGATGGCCCGCCGCGGCCTCCTCATGGTGCTGCCGGACGCAGGGCAAGCCACCAGGACTCCAGCAAAACCTGAGTACTTGGAGAGTCGGAGGCCCCGGTGGAAATTCGGGCGCGTCAGCATGTCCCCGACTGCGGGCACCGAGCCTTTGTCCCTGCTGGGCGGAGCGGCTCCCCAGTAGCGGCGGCCACAACCTCCTCCGGCCCTGAGGCACGCATGCGTGACGAGAGCGACTCCCCCAGACCATTCACCCAGACGCCCGGCCCTGCCCCAGCCCAGCCCTCGAGGGAGGACTGCCGCACGCAGGAGTTGGCGAAGCCGCACAAGGAGGTCGGGGACGCCTGGCTGAAGTTGGAGAATGACGGAGACACCGCCGTCGTCGTCTTCCTCGGGGAGCCGCACCCGCGCGACGTGGCATTCATCGACAACAAGTTCGTCCCCTTCACCCGGAGGCTGAAGGCGGAGGGACACAATCCCGTGCTGCGATTTACCCACAACGTCGCCCTCTTCGAGACGCGCGAGGTGAAGGTGCTGGAGTACGGGATTGCCTTCTTCAAGGACGTCCTGCGCGTGCGGCACACGTTTGGGTTGGAGACATGGGCCGTTGAAGTCCAGCGTCACGGGGCCGCGAAGGACTGGTGGCAGACGCGCTACTCCCTGCAGCCCGAGCGCCGCCTGTCCCCGGAGCAGCAGCAGGCCTTCCAGGGGCTGCCGCTTCACGACTTGGCGAAGCTCTGGGTGGACGCGTCGACGGAAGTCGAAGCGGTGCGCCGCGGCGACTCGGGCGTAAGGCCACCCAACACGCGCCTCGTGCAGTACCTCTCTGACGTACTGAAAACCATGCCGCGCATGAGGGTGGAGCGCCTCCTCCACCACCTCGGAATGCAGCAGGTTGGGGACGTGTCAGCCATGCGCGGCGAGGAGTGGCAAACCTTCGTCGAAGCGCTTGCAGTCGAGTACCGGGCGTTTTGGGAACGAAACTGCTGAGCGCCAGCCCGAGGTGAGTTGAGCCGCCAATCGAGGGCGCGCTGCGAGGCAGCCCGTCCGCCCGTCTCAGGAAAACAACCCATGCAGGACTCCTTCTCCGCGAGCCGCGGGGACGAGGGGCGCGGTGCCTCTCGTGTCCTCGGCCTCCCAACAGTCATTGCGCAGCGGCGGCCCCGCGCCCTGCTGGCGTGGCGTGCGCGCCAACCTGGCGTGCGTCGAGGGCCGGACTCCGCGGCGACGAGGCGCAGCCCCCAGGTGTCTGCGCCATGAGCTTTCGTGCCTTCGTGGAACAGGTGCGGAGCCGCTCGGACATCACCGCCGTCGTCGGCGCCCATGTCGAGTTGCGCCCTTCGGGCAGCACCCTCAAGGGACTCTCGCCCTTTCACCCCGAGAAGACGCCTTCCTTCGTCGTGTGGCCCACCACGCAGACGTGGCACGACTTCTCCAACGGAGGCAGCCTGGGGGGAGACGTCTTCACCTTCGTCCAGGAGAGGGAGAAGGTTGACTTCAAGGAGGCGGTATTCCGACTGGCAGGGCGCGCCGGTATTTCCCTGCCTGCGCCCCATGACGAGTCCCACGCGCGTGAGCTCGAGGCGCTGGTGGAGCGCCGCGACGTCGAGCGACTCCTCACGGCCGCCGCCGACTACTACCACCGCCACCTGCCCGCGAACATTCGCGAGGAGTCCTTCAAACAGCACTACGGCTTCACCGACGAGGTGGTGGACAGCTTCAAGCTGGGGTGGGCAGACGGCGGCCTCTTCGCGCACCTGAGAGAGGGTATGGGCGCGAGCCGCGAGGCGGCCCTCAAGACGGGCCTCTTCGTCCAACTGCCGGGCGGCCACGTCGAGGACTTCTTCCGGGAGCGCCTCGTCTTCCCATATTGGAAGGATGGCCGCGTCGTCTACTTCATCGCCCGCGCGACGCAATATACGGGCGACGAAGAGTGGGAGAAGGCGAAGTACAAGAAGCTCCTCACCCATTCGGAGCGGCACCCCTACGTCTCGCCCACCGTCCGCAACGACTACTTCTACAACGAGGACGCGGCACGCAAGGCCGACACGCTGCTGATTACGGAAGGCGTCACCGACTGCATCAGCGCCATGCAGGCGGGCATTCCTTGCCTCTCTCCCGCCACGACGCGCTTTCGCAAGCAGGACATTCCTCGGCTGCTGAATCTCACGCGCGACGCCAGGCGCGTCGTCATTTGCAATGACGCCGAGGCCAGCGGCGCCGGAGAGGCGGGCGCGCGGGAGACTGCGGCAGCCCTCTGGGCCGAGGGCCGCGAGGCGTGCGTCGCCCTGCTTCCACGTCCGCAGGGCACCGAGAAGGTGGACGTCAACGCGCTTGTCGCGTCGCAGGGCGCCGCGACGCTTCACGAAGTCCTCGGACGCGCGAGGGCATACCCGGAGTACCTGCTGGATGGCATTCCAGAGAGTGCGCCCAAGGCAGACTTGGACAAGGCGCTGGCGCCCCTCCTGGCCTCATTGCAGCAATGCACGGCAGTCCGAGCCGACGTGGTGCTGGACGCCATTTCGGCGAAGTTTGGCCTCCGGAGGCGGGCACTCAACGCCAACCTCAAGGGGGTGGTGGCGGAGAAGGAGGCGGCGGCCACGGCGCAGCGCCGTGCGTCCGCCGCGCGCCCGGAAATCAACGTGGGCAACCGCCAACTCTGGGCCATTGTCACCGAGGCGCGCCAAGCCGTGGTGCAGGCGAATGAGCGTCGCATGCGGGCTGCCAGCACGCAGGGCTTCGCCAATGAGGCGGCGCCACTCTTTGTGCGAGGCAACGCCCTCGTGCAACTCGCGCAGCCCGAGAAGGAGGCGCCCATTCTCTCGGAGATGACGGAGGCCGCCGTCTACGGAGTCCTCCTCCGGGAGGCGACGTGGGTAACGGAAGTCGAGGGCAGGCCGCACTCCGTCTTCCCGCCGAAGGACGTCGCGCGGGACTTCCTCGCGTACCCGCCCCCGGGCCTTCCCCCAGTGGAGGCCGTCATTACCACGCCGGTATTCGGCCAGGACGGGAAGCTCCTCCTGACGCCCGGGCTGCACCCGGAGGACAGACTCTGGCTGGAGCCCACTCCTGCGCTTCACCTCGGCGCCGTGTCCGAGCGGCCGACACCCGAGGAGGTTGCAGCCGCACGTGCCCTCTTCTTTGACGACGTCTTCGTGGACTTCCCATTTGCCCACCCCAGCGATAAGGCACATGCCCTCGCCGCCGTCCTCCTCCCCTTCGTCCGGCGGATGATTGAGGGGTGCACCCCCCTCCACGTCGTAGAGGCGCCCGCTGTCGGATCCGGCAAGGGCCTCTTGTGCGACCTCGTCTCGTGGGTGGCGACGGGCAGGGCGTTCGCCATTGGCACCTTGCCTGAGAATGAAGAGGAGATTCGAAAGACGCTCACCGCCGAGCTCGCCCTGGCGCGCCCCCTCATCCTCCTCGACAACGCCAATGAGAAGGCGACGCTCTCCTCCGCGGCCCTCGCCGCCATGCTGACGAGTACCTCCTGGACGGACCGTCTCCTGGGCAAGACGCAGAAGCTGACGCTGCCCAATACCGCGATGTGGATGCTCACCGGCAACAACCCGAAGCTTTCAAAGGACATTGCCCGTCGCTCCGTGCGCATCCGCATCGACCCCAAACTGGACAGGGCCTGGACGCGAAGTCGCTTCAAGCATGACCCGATTATCCTCTGGGTGAAGGAGCACCGGAGCGAGTTGGTGCGTGCGGCCCTGACGCTCGTGCAGGCGTGGATTGCCGCGGGGAGGCCCCTGGGGCGCGAGCGGCTGGGTTCCTTCGAGCACTGGGCGGCCGTCATGGGCGGCCTTCTCAAGGTGGCTGGGGTAGAGGGCTTCCTCGGCAACCTCGACGAGCTTTATGCGAATGCGGACGTCGAAGGGGAGTCCTGGCGCGAATTCGTGCAGTCCTGGTGGGCAGCCCACGGGACGGCGGAGGTGCTCGTCTCCAGTCTCAACGAGCTCTGCGAGAAGGACGAACTGATGCTGCAGGTGCGAGGCGAGGGCGGCTCCCGCTCGCAGCAGAGCCGGCTGGGCCGAGCGCTGCAAACGGCGAGGGACCGAGTCTTTGGGGACTTGCGGGTGGTGGTGCGGAACCAGGACCGCAAGAAGCGGACGATGTACGCACTCCAGAAGCTGGCGGGCGAGCCGGAGGTGAATACTGTCGTCACCGGCCCGAAGGAGATCCACTTCCACCGGAATCACCGAGGACCAGAGGACCACCCGGTGATTCCGAGGCGGTTCTCCGCCCGAGCCGACAGCGCATGAGGTGCACAGGGCCAATTGCGCTCGTGGCTGGCGGCGCGGGCGGGCTGAGGGGTCCTCGCCGGTCGAGGGTGGTGGGCGCGTGGCGCGTCAGGTTTCTGGATTTCGGAAGCCCTTGCCGTCGAGAAGAAAGCGCTCGGAGCGCTCTGTCAGACGCTCGGCGATGACCTGCGCGTTGAGCGCGTCGGGAAACACCTTGGGCCATTCCTTGAAGGCCCGATTGGTGGTGATGCAAGTCGAGCGGCGATGGTCGTAGCGCTCGCTGATGACTTGAAAGGCAAGCTTGGCCTGTGCGGCGTCCATCGCGAGCACCGCGAAGTCGTCGAGGACCAGCAGGTCAGCCTTCACGAAGCGGCGGAGCGCCTTCTCCAGGCCACCGTGAAGCTCCGCGCCGTGCAGCTCATTGAGCATGCGTGCCGCGCTGATGACGACGACGCGGCGGTTGGCCTGGCACACGCGCCATGCCAGTGCCCGCGCGAGGTACGTCTTCCCGGTGCCAGGCAGACCGATGAAGAGGGGGTTGATGCCTTTGTCGAGGAATGCGACATCGTGCAGCGCGAGGTAGCGTCCTTTGAGTTTCTTGCGCACCGGGCAGAAGTTGAAGTCGAAGCCATCGACGGTGTTCACCTCGGGGAAGCAGGCGCCCCTCACCTTCGCGGCGACAGAGCTGCGCATCCGGCTGATTCTCTCTTCATCACACAGTCGGCTCACCACCTCGAGCGCGGGCAGATTCTCTTCTGCCGCCTTTGTCAGCAGTGCGGACAGAGTCGAGGCCATGCCTGGCAAGCGCAGCCACTTCAGCTTCGCCAGTGTGAGTTCGACGACGTCCTCGCTGTCGTTCATGGCGCGTCCTCGACTGCGTCAGCCACCAGCATCCTCGAGCTGGGGACAAGGGTGTCGTAGACGGAGAGGTCCGGCTCCGAGAGCGAAATCTCGTCGAGTTCCGGTTGGCCCAGCCGCAGCGGCGCCGCGCTGGGGACGAGCCCCTTCTTTTGCCGCAGGACATACTCGACATAGTCCGCGCCGACATGGCCGGACCTCATCACATCCTCCATTGCCGCCGCGGTCGCCGAGGTGCCGAAGACTTCGGCGAAGAAGACGAGGCGTACCGACTCGCGCTGCAGCGACTTGCTGCCCGCGGCGGCCACCTTGAAGTAGCGCGTAGCGATGTCGCCCATGCGCTGCAACACGGGCGAGAGGGTGCCCTTGCGCGCGCCAGGCTTCGTCTCCAGCGCGGCTTGTCGGTGCACCGCCAATTCGATGTCCTGCCCGACACTCCAGCCTCGCTGGTGGCACGCCACTTCCTTCATCCCGAGGAAGACGCGCACCCAGTCGTCGTTGGCGCGTACCACCACCTGCTGCCCGATGAGGCCAGGTGGCACCGAGTAGAAGTTCCTGTCGAAGCGCACCCGGAAGGACTTCGTCACCCCGACGCCTTCCAATTCATCCGTCTCGAAGCGCGCCGAGGACAGCGGCCTGAGCACCTGCTTCTCCTCATGCTGGAAGACAAGCGCGGGCACCTTGCCTGTGACTTCATGCACGCGGTTGTTGGCGAAGTCATCGCGCCACTTCACGGCCTGGACATTCAAGTCCATCAAATCCGTGAAGCGCCGTCCGGGCCAGAAGCGCTCTCGCACGAAACCGATGGGGCGTTCGACGCGGCCCTTCTCGTTGCCGCGTCGCACGTTGCATGCTCGCACAGCGAAGCCTCGTGAGCGCGCGTAGTCGAGGAAAGTCGTGTTGAAGACGACACCCTTGTCGGTGTGCTGCAGCACCACCGTCCTCATGTTGTCGAAGATGTCGACGTGCGTCGTCCCGCCGAAGAAGCGCAGTCCGTTCTCCATTCTTCGCAGCAAACTGCCCATTGACTGACTCAAGGCGAATTCAAGATACAGGTAGCGTGAATGGCACAGCGCCATGACGAAAGCGCTGACGCGCCTCGGAATGCCTGGCAACGCGAATCCGAAGTCGGCCCAGTCCACCTGCACGGCCTCGCCCGGCGCAAACCTCAAGGTGAGGAAGGCTTCCTTCTCGCGCGGCCGAATCCTCCGCATCCGTTCGCGCAGGATGCTGACGCCGCCCTGATATCCTTCGTGGCGCAGACGCTCCAGCACCGCCGGTGCCCGGAGCTCGGGTGTGTCGTCCAACAGTTGCTTCAACATCGCCTCGTACGGCATCAGCAGAGACGTGCGCGGCTCAACGGGCGCCCGCCTCGGCTGGGGCCGCTTCGCCACGAGGCCGCGCACGGTGTTGCGCGACATGTGCAGACGCTTGGCGATGGCCCGGATGCTGACTCCGTCGACCAAGTGCAACTTCAGCACTTCAGCCTGCCGACCCACATCTGTCTTCACGGTGGCCTCCTGTCTCGAAGCCCCACCCAACCAGGACGACCGCACACCGCGCAGCACAGGGGGACCCCCAGGGGCGCCGCACCGCGCCGCTCGATGAACCTTCCGCTCGTCCTGATTCCTGCGTCGTCGCGCGTGTCACGGGGCTTCTCCGTTTCCGCGACATCCAATGCGCAATCCTCCGGTTTCCTGGAAGACTGATCCGCCACGCGACGCTCCCGTCGTCGCGCTCGCCTCAGGCGCTCCGCGTCTCGATGGTCATCACGGCCTTCAGGCGAACGCCGGTGCTTTCGGCGAGCGGCACGGACCGACACTCGCCGGGATGCGCTGGCGCACGCTGGCCCGCAGTACCGCTGGCCGCGCTCGCACCTGCCGCACAAGCCAAACGCCACACCGCACCACCTGCACTCCCGCGCTCGTAGTTCCACCCATCGCGTGGGCGAGAAGTCGACAGCGGGCACCTGATGCCGCAGTCTCCAGGCTTCGAGACAACGCGGCTCCTCCCGCTGGGCGGCCTGGCTGCCTCCAGGTCGCCCGTCTCACTCACTCCCGCGACCAGCCTTGAGCCGACCCCACCCCCTCGCCAGTTTCGCGACCACAGGGGGCCTCCGCTCGCTTCGCTCGCTCCGGCACCGCCCCGCACCACCTCCCATCACCATGACGGGCATGCGCTTCCAGGTGAGGTCGCGGCTGCTCGCTCCGGTACCGCCGCGCACCACCTGTCATCACCCTTGCTGACCCGGTCCTCGGTGATTCCGGTGGAAATGGATCCCTACGCGGCCGGTGACGACAGTGAATACGGCCACGACTGCCGCGGAGGCGCCGGAAGTCGACCCTTGGGCGTAGCAACTGCCCTGCGCCTCCCTGCGGCAGCGCTGCGAGGATGCTGTGGAGGGCGTGCTGTCCGAGGCGCTCTGGGAGTTGTGGCTGCGTCGACATGCGCAGCCGCAACGACAGACGCCCGCGTGGAGCGCGGAGGAGAGCGCGCATGGCTGAGCCCCAGACTCTCGACTTGTCTTCTTTTGGGGACAGAGCGTCCATGGCTTTCGCCCGAGGGCATGCCGCCCCGGACGAAGGAGAAACCACCATGGCGAAGAAGGGGACTGCACGTGCCGCGCGCACGCAGTTGGCGGACGTGCCACAGCAGCTGGCCGCGCTGGCCAGCATGTCGGTGCCGGATTTGGCGGAGAAGTACCAGGAGCTGTACGGCGAGCCAACGCGCAGCCGCAACCGGGACTACCTGAAGAAGCGCCTGGCCTTCCGGATTCAGGAGCTGGCTGAAGGAGGGCTCTCCACGCGCGCCGTCGCACGCATCTCGGAGCTGGGCGACAAGCTGCCCGAGCGCTGGATGATGCGGCAGGTGGCGGAGACGAAGCCCTCCGCGCCGCCTCCGCCTGCCGCTGCGGACGCACGTGCGCCCGCTGCGGACGGACGCGACGCGCGCCTGCCGCCTCCGGGCACGGTGCTGACGCGCGTGTTCAAGGGCACGCAGCACCGGGTGACGGTGCGCGAGGACGGAATTGAATACGAGGGCCAGCTCCACCGCAGCCTCTCCAGCGTGGCCAAGCTGATTACGGGCACGGCCTGGAATGGCTTCACCTTCTTCAACCTCAAGGACGGCAGCTCGAAGGCGGTGCCGCGATGAGTGGCCCTGCATTCTTCCAGACGCACATGGGGCAGCGCTTCTTCGAGGGGACGGTGCCGCAGATTCTCCGAGAGCTGCGCCGCCTCAACGACAACCTGGAGCGGCCGGTGGCCGTGGCGGAGCAGTTCGCCGGGCAGGAGCAGTCCTCATGCGCCGAGCCTGTGGAGCCGACGCCCGGGGATTCGGAGGGGAAATGAGGAAGAGCAAGTCGCCACCCACAGACGCGAAGCGCTGCGCAGTCTATACGCGCAAGTCCACCGCGGCGGGCCTGGAGATGGAGTTCAACTCCCTGGACGCCCAGCGCGAGACCTGCCTCGCCTACGTGCGGAGTCAACCGGGTTGGACGGTGGTGGACGAGAGGTACGACGACGGCGGCTTCACGGGCGCCAATATGGACCGGCCGGCCTTCCAGCGGTTGCTACAGGACGTCGACGCGGGCCGGGTGGACGTGGTGGTGGCGTACAAGGTGGACCGTCTCTCGCGCAGCCTCCTCGACTTCGCGAAAGTCATGGAGCGCCTCAACGCGGCGGGCGCTTCCCTCGTCCTGGTGACCCAGAACTTCTCTACTGCAAACGCAATGGGGCGCCTCACCCTCAACATGCTGATGTCCTTCGCCGAATTCGAGCGGGAGATGATTTCGGAGAGGACGCGGGACAAGGTGGCTGCCGCGCGCCGCAAGGGGATGTGGACGGGGGGGCGCGCGCCGCTGGGCTACGACGTGAAGGACAAGCGCCTCGTGGTGAATGAGTACGAGGCGGTGGTGGTGGGAGAGGCCTTCGAGCTGTACCTCCAGCACCAGCAGGCCTCGACGGTGGCGCGCCTCCTCAATGAGACGGGGCGCAAGACGAAGCGGTACGAGGCCCGGAGCGGTGCCACGCGCGCGGCTCGGGCTTGGACGACGCAGGATGTGCTGCGCCTCTTGAGGAGTCCCTTATACGCGGGCTTCGTGCCCTACGGAGACGAGACGCACCCGGGTGAGCACCCGGCGATTGTAGACGGGGCCACCTTCCACCGGGTGCAGGACATGCTGGAGGGCCCCGGCCTCCAGTACCACGGGCGCAACCCCGACTACGTGCTGCGAGGCCTGTTGCGCTGCGGCCTGTGCTGCGAGGCGATGACGCCCGGCTCGACGCGCAAGGGCACGCGCGAGTACCGCTACTACCGCTGCACCACGCGGGACAAGCAGGGGAAGGAGGGGTGCCGGGCTGCTCCCATTCCGGCAGCCGCCATGGAGGACTTCGTCGTCGCGCGGCTGCGGGAAGTCTCCGTCGGCGAGGGCTTCGCGGCGCAGGTACACGCCCGGCTCACCGGGCGGCTGGAGGAGAAGCACAAGGCCCTGCGTGTCGAGCGCTCGCAGTTGCCGAGGGATTTGGCCAAGCGCGCCGGGGAGTCGAGGAAGTGGGTGGACTCCCTCGCCAAGCTGGAGGGCCCCGCCCGGCGCATTGTCGAGGAGAAGCTGACGGCCACAGAGGAGGAGGTCGCCGGCATGAGGAAGCGACTGGCGGCGGTGGAGCGCGCCCTGGACGCCACGCAGGGGGAGCGGTTGGAGGTGGCGTGGGTGGCCCAGGCCCTGGCGGACTTCGACGCGGTGTGGGACGCCCTCACCGCCATGAACCGGGGGCGCCTGCTACGAGCCCTCGTTGGCCGGGTGGTGGTGAACGAGGCGACGGGCCAGGTCGACGTTTACCTGTCCCATGCCGGTGAGGCCGCAGCGCCCGAGCGCGAGGAGGCAGCAGCGTGAGCGCAAGCCCCGAATCCCAGCCGGCGGAGGCCGGCCTCGTCAGCGCGCACTTCCACCGCGTGCGTCGCTCGAAGGTGCGCTTCCGAGAGGGGGCGCCGCCGTCGCCGCGAGAGGTGGCGCGCCGGACGGCACACGCCGCGGGAATGCTGGCCCTGGCGCACCATGTGGAGTCCGCCATTGAGAGGGGGCTCATGGCGAGCGCGGCGGACGTCGCGAGTCAACTGGGCTTTACCCGGGCGCGTGTGACGCACCTGTTGGACTTGCGGTTGCTGGCGCCCGACATCCAGGAGGAGGTGCTGTTCCTCGAGGCCGTGGATGGGGAGGAGCCCCTCAGCGAGCGAGTCCTCCGGGCCATTGCACACGCGGGGACGTGGGAGGTGCAGCGCGAGCGCTGGCGCGAGGTGAAGGCTTCATTCTGAGACGGGAGTCCGAATACCCGGACTCCTTGGTGTAGCGTGAGTGCAAGAGGCTGAATTGTTGTCCGCGTTGAGCGTGCGCGGGCTGGATGCCCCGCGAGGAAAGAGAGCGAGAGCACATGCAGAACGACATGAAGAGCACCATTCAGGCTGCGGTGGCAGAAGAGGTGGGGAAGGCGATGGCCCGGCAGTTGGATCTGCTGGAGAAGATTGCTCAGTTCCTGGGCATTGAGCCTGGCTCGAATCCCGCGTCGTCCGCGCCGAAGCGCACCCCTGTGCCTCCTCCCGCGTCGAAGCGCCCGCCCGCGCCCCCCACCGGGCCCGCGCCGAAGCGCCCGTCCTCGGTGCCCGTGCGGAAGTGGGTGAAGCCGAAGCCGGAGGCCGCGCCTAAGCCCACGAGGACGAAGGCCGCGCCCCAGAATCGCCGAGGGAGCCCGCGTGCGGCGGGACGTACAGCGGCGGTCGCCACGCCCAGCTCCAGTCCCAGCCCCGCGACGTCTGTCACATACGCGGAGGGGCAGGAGGTGCGCTACAAGCAGGGGCGGGGCACCTTCTCGGCGAAGGTGACGGCCGTCGACGCGAAGGCGAAGACGGTGACGGTGGAGCGCGTCTCTGATGGCAAGCAGGTGGTGCGCCCCTTCGACAAGGTGACGCCCGCCTGAGTCTGGGCCGCGAAGCGCCCTCTCCGGAGGGCGCTCCTGCGGCCAGTCGCTCGAGGGTTGCAAAGCGAGCCGCGCTCATCGTTACGGCGCGTCGGCCATGTCTTCGAGCTGCCCCTCGGCGAGGGCGCGGTAGTGGGGCACGACTTCCACCTTGAGCACGTCCCGCATCTCCTGGCGGGCGCGGCCGAAGTCCCCCTTGTCTTTGTACTGGTACATCCGGTGCAACGCATCCATGAGCCTGTGGGAGCCTTCTCGGATGCGCTGAGACTCCTCACGTAAGAGGCCCAACGCACCCTCCTCCGTGGCGAGCGCGCTCTCGGCTTCACTGTCGCTGATGCCCACCTCGGAGGCCGTGCGCCTCAGCAGTGCCTTCGCCTCAGTTGTGAGGGCCAGGCGCGCTCCTGTGGTGGAGACACGACGTGCCAATTCGCGGATCGGGCCCCAGTCAACGGTTTCACTCACGAGTCATTTCCCTTTGCGAGCAGTCCAAGCCTGCGTGCGAAGCCAGAGCTGGGGCCTCTTGCACCCAGGGGAGGGATAGGCGCTCATGGGGCTGCGGCCTGTCCGCTGCGGGTGTCAGAGAGCTTCACAGGTAATCAAGGTCATGTTAATTCGACGGTCGAGTCAACTATACCTTGGCGTTCCCGGAAGGGTGCCCGGTGGCGGCGAGCCTCGTTGCCCCTGGGGCCGCACCCCTTCACTCAGGAGGATTCACAGCCATGTCGAAGCGTTCGGAAGACGATGTGACGACGGAGGATTTTCCGCGCAGAGTCCCCACCCTGTCTGCACCCAGCGGGGCGCACTTCCTCTTCGAGGTGGAGGGCGTGCGTTACGAAGCGGTGCGGGAGCTGGAGGTGCGGCCGAGTGGCGAGCGGCTGCTGAGGGCGGAGCGGCGCGTGGCGGATGGCGCGCTATCCGGCCCCTGTCTGGTCCGTAGGATCGCCAGCCCATCCACGTACATGCAGCGCAAGCGGATGATTGAAGAGGTGCAGTTGGCCTTTCGCCTCAACCACCCCAACATCGCTCAAGTCTTCCACATGCAGGTGGATGAGGAGGAGGACGCCCCCTACGTCATCATGGAGGACGTGGGTGGGCCGTCGCTGGAGACGCTGGTATGTGCGGCGTTGGTGAGAGGGCAGCCCCTCTCGGAGGGCTTCTGCTTGTACGTGGGCGCGGAGGTGGCGGACGCACTGCACCATGCGCACACGCTGACGTCGGAGAAGGGAGTGCCCCTGGGCATTGTCCACCGCGACGTGAGCCCTCGTCACATTGCGCTGGGGCAGCATGGAGAGGTGAAGGTGCTGGACTTCGGAGCGGCGTACTCGCTGCTGGTGGGGCGGGAGGAGTCGCCGGAGAATCTGCTCCGAGGCGACGTTGCCTATGCCAGCCCCGAATACCTGCGCAAGGAAGGGCTGACGCCGCGCTCCGATGTCTTCAGCCTGGGGGTGTTGCTGGTGGAGGCCTTGACGAACAAACACCTCTTCGAGGTGCACGACCTCCCGGTGGTGGCGGCGAAGGAGAGCCGGTTCCAGGCGGAGATGCAGCCCTCTCTGCCCTTGGGGCAGATGCAGGCTCTCATGGAGTCCTTCGGACCGGATGTCGTCGAGAAGGCGGTGGCCCACCTCAATGCGGACCTCAAGGCGGTGCTGCACACCGCGCTGCGCCTCAATCCCGAGGAGCGCTTCGCGACGGCGGCGGACCTGCGGGATGCGCTGCATGGTGCCGCCCACGCCCAGCTCCGCGAGCCCTACGGGCGCGCGGAAGCCACCAAGGAGACAGCCCGTGTCGTGTCCGAGGGCGGAGTGCTGCGTGACGAGGTGGAGTTCGGCGAGGCCGGCCTCTACCCGGTTGGGCTGGAGAAGCACGAGTTAGGTCTCCCGAAGAAAGAGTAGGCCGCAGATGCTCTGCTTTCGTGTGGCCTGCAATGGCCGGCACCTTGCCACCGCGGGGGTGCCGGACTTCGGAGTCCTCTCCACCATTCTGACGTGGGTGCGCCGCCCCGACGACGAGTCCAACGCCAACCCGGAGTTGGAACTCCACGTGGGAGGCTCCGTGGGCAGGCAGTACGGCGAGAACCTGATGTGGTGTGACGTACCCATCCGCGCGGGCGACGTCCTTACGGTGGAGGTGCGTGACGACCTGGAGTCCGACCCTCCGCGGACGCGCCGTGTCGACGAGGAGGCGGGGCTGGACGATATTTCCCGCCTGCGGTTGCAGCAGAAGCGTCTGGAAAAGCTACTCGCCGAGGTGAACGAGGAGCTGCGGGAGTGCGGCGGGGCGTAGCGGGGTGCCTCCTCCTTCGGATGGGGAGGTGCTTCGTCATCGCCGGGGACCGCTCATGCTGGGGGACGCGCGTGCTCCAGTGCAGGGCTCCGAGGTATGGGGCTCTGCCCGCCAGGCCTGCTCCCTGCTTGGAGTCGCCAGAGCGCTGGCCGCAAGTCGCTTGGCACTGGGGGAGAAGGTGGTGCGGGCCGTTTTGCGGCGCCCCTCCTCCCAGGAAGCTGCTTCAGCGGGCCAACTCGGTGGTGATGCGGACGAGGGCATCCAACTTCGCCGCATCGAGCTTCCGCGCGAGGAAGAGGAGCCGGCGCAAGGTGACGTCGTCGTCGGGCCGAGTTGGACTCCCGCTGCTGGGCGACTCGGTGAGGCCCATCATGTCTTCCGGAGAGACCATCAACTCGATGCACAACTTCTTCAGCGTCTCGACGCTGGGAACCATGTGCCCGCGTTCAACTCTGCTGTAGACGGCAGGGGCCATCCCCACCCGCTCCGCGACTTGGACCTGCGTCAGGCTCATCTGCTCCCGGGCGAGGCGGGCGATGGCACCCAGGTGCGTTGCAAGCTGTTCGTTCATAGGTACAAAGAAGTATACCCGAATTGCCAGTTGTCATGGGAACACCATTCCATCAGCGCACGTCCCGCAGAAGTTGGATGAGGGCGAGCGCCTGGTGCGCGTCCAACTCGTGCACACGGCGGAGCAGGGCCTCCTTGGCGGCAGCGACGACGTCGGGTGGCAGCGAGGCGGTATAGCCCAATAACTCGTTGGGAGTGGTTCGGAGGGCGGGGCACAGACGGTACAGCGTCTGGACGCTGGGGAGCATTCGTCCCCGCTCGAGTCGGCTGTAGACGACGGGAGAGATGTCGATGAGGTGGGCCACGTCCACCTGTGTCAGGTTGGCGCGAAGACGGGCTGCGCGCGCGGTGTCGCCGATGATGGCGGACAAGGGGCGGGAGGGCTCCTTCGGAAGGGCGAGAGTGCGGATGTCAGGGTGGATATACATTCCCAAGGAACTGTACCCGATAGTCTAATTGACTTCACCTAGTCGAATGGCTTGGAGCTACTTGGGGATAGTGGTTGGAGGTGGGGGAAGACTTCGCGCGATTTCCCTGGGCTTCTGGTAGCGTGGGCCGGCGCGGGGAGGGAACCGCATGCGCGTGGCCGCAGTCCTGCTGTCCTACAGAGTCGCCAGGAGGACGTCGCCATGAGGGACAACGGCCCCCGGGCCGTGCTGTCCCCCGGGGACGTGGTGAAGGGCTACACGGTGGTGAGGCACCTGGACCAAGGTGGCTTCGGCACCGTGTACCTCGCGACGCAGGAGGGGCAGCCCTACGCGCTGAAGCTCGTGGAGCGGCAGGGGCGGGTGGAGAAGGAAGTCACCATCCTCTTGCGCCTGAAGCACCCCAACGTGGTGGGGATTCGCGGCTTCTCCTACTGGCAGGCCGGGGAGCGCGACTTCGCCCTCATCGCCATGGAGTACGTGGAGGGGCGGAAGCTGAGCGCGTGGGTGAAGGAGGAGAACCCCTCGGCCCGGCAGATTGCGAAGGTGGCGCTCGACGTGGCGCGGGCGCTGGCGGCCTCTCACGCGGCGGGAGTGGTGCACCGAGACGTGAAGGACGCCAACGTCATGGTGCGCGACGCGGACGGCCTGGCGGTGCTGGTGGACTACGGCATAGGGGACTACGAGGGCGCACCTCCCGGTGTCACCCAGTCCATGCTGCCGCCCGGGACGATGGAGTACCGGCCCCCCGAGGCCTGGCTATTCGTGGAGCAGCACACGGGGCACAGAGGCGCCCGTTACGTGTCGGTCCCCTCGGACGACATGTGGGCTCTGGGCACTGTCCTCTACCGCCTCCTCACGGCGAGGCTGCCCTTCGACGCGGCGACGGACCCGGAGTACGTCCAGAGTGTCATTCGCAAGTCGCCGGTACCTCCTCACCTCGCCAACCGCTTCGTCCCGGAGCGGCTGAGCATGTTGTGCATGCGGCTGCTGGAGAAGGACCCTGCTGCGCGTCCGGAGGCGAGCGCTGTCTGTGCGGCCTTGGAAGAGCTCCTGTCTGGGGCGGAAGGGGAGGTGTGGGACACGCCCTTGTTTGACTCGTATGGCCCGAACTCGGCCACCACCGAGGGCGAGGCGGGCGCGCTGGTTCGGTGGGCGAAGCGGCCCCTGCGCCAGATGCGCCGTGGCAAGGCGCCTGGGCCGGAGCTGCCGGGAGCGGGCCCGCCCGCGGCATTGTTGTCCCAAGCCGCTCCGGTAGCTGATGCAACGCGGCCCCTCGAGGCGGAGCTGCCGGGCTTGGCGCCCGAGGCGGGGGTGGGGGCGGAAGCCGCAATGGATGCGGACGCCGCGCCGCAAGCGGCGCCTGTGGCCCCTGGCGTCGAGGTTGGGCGGCGCTCGTTCCTCGCGCGACTCAGGATGGGACGCGTGCTGGGCGTGGGGCTGCTGGCCATGGCCCTCGCGTCTGGGGCGTACTTCTCACAGCGGACGGCCTCACCTCAGTCGCAGGCCGCCCCCGGCCAAGAAGTAGCGCCATATACAAAGAAACCTCAAGCTGCCCCGGCCGCAGCTCCCACCGGGCCGGAGGCAACACCTGCGGCCGTCGCTCCCCCCGCGACGCTTCCCGAGGTGACTGCCACCGTGACGACGACGAAGAGTGACTCCCCGACCTCCCCGCCGGTGCCTGCCAAGAAGGCCACGAGGAGCGTCAGCAGTGCCTTGGCGACGACGGCCCTTTGTGGCGCGCTGGCCTGCTCGGGCCCCCAGGTGCGCCCTGCTCCGGATCCTGAACCGTGCCCGGCAGGCTCCACCAAGGGCATGAAGATGCTCGGTATGGGGATTGGGGACGAGGAGGGGGCGAGCTTCATCCGGGAGGACTCAAAATTCGTAACGGTGAAAGAAGGCACCGCACAGATTATCCTGGGCTCGGACATGGCCACTCTGTCTGGGCGGCTCATTATTGCCGACCGCGTCTATGTTCGACTGACTCGAGCACGATTTCGCGGAGAGAGCTTCCCCGTGTGCCTGGAGGTGCTGGACAGCTCAGGTAACCGCGGGCTGGCGATAAAAGGCGGAGGAGGGGAGTCCGGAAAGGCTCGCGTGTTCTCTGCCGTTACTGTCAAGGCAGTGAGTGAGTTTGAGTGAAGTGTTGCTGTCTGGCAGACGCTCGTGAGTCGCCGCTGGCTTGGTCCAGGAGAAACGTCGCGTGCATTATTCCGTGTCGGCCGTGCTGCTTTTCCTCCTCCTCGCGGGAGAGGGGGCGGCTCTGGCTCAATCGCCCGAATCCTCCGTGGGGCTGAGTGTTCGCCGAATCGAGCTGGTCTCGGATGATGCTCAGCCATCAGTTGAAGTGGCGGTGAGCCCAGGGCTTTCGACGGTGTTTCTCTTTGATTCAGAGGTGAGCCGAGAGGGGCTGATCCTCGAGGGACGCGAGCGTTTCGCGATGGTGGACGCTGGGCTCAATACCTTGCGCTTGGTCCCTTCAGAGAAAATCTCGGCGGGAGAGCGGCTCAAGCTGACGGTGCGTTTCCTGGATGGAGCGGCCCCGGCGAGTTCGACGTTTGTCCTGGTTTCGCACCCGGCACGGTCAGAGGCGCTCGTCGAGGTCTATCGGCGCAGGAGGGGTGTCGAGACATACCAGGAGGAGGCTCGTCAGGCGCGCATCGAGGCTGAGCGATGCCGAGAGGAGAATGAGCGTCTACGCGCGGAGCGAAGTGCTCCGGATGGGCTGACGGGACTCATCTCGACAGCAGTCCTCAGCAAGCGAGGCGTTGGCTTCCGCGACCTGACCGAGGGTGTGACCCCAGCCCCGGGGGGGGCTGCGGTCAAGCAGTATGTCTATGCATATCGCGCAACCCGAAGGGTGGCTGTTGAGGTCACCTTCATGTCACGGGGGGACGCCCAGCCGTGGACAGCAGTGGGGGCGATGCTCCGAGGCAAGGCCAACGACGAGCTGAAGGTGCTTCAAGTGTGGCAATCAGGCCCTGTGGCCCCTGGCTCTGGGGTCCAGCGCGTGGTGGTAGAGGCCGAGGCTGCATTCGAGTCCCCCCAAGGGAGCTTCACGCTGAAACTCTGGGACGCGGATGGGCGCCGCACCGTCACCCTGGGCAACGTCACCTTCCCATAGGCTGGAGTGTGCGCGAGTGGATTCGTCATCACTGATGGCTGCGTACGCCCTGCTGGCGACACTACTGCACTGCCTTCAATCGTTGCACCTCGATGTAGGCGTCAGGCTTTCGAACTGCGCAGGAACTTCCATCACCGTCATGTGAGGTGCGTGCTGACGGGCGTCATGCGCCGAGCGGCCAACTGAGCTTCGTCGTGCAGCATGCCCGAAGGACGCTGAGGAGCGCCGCCGCGGTCATGTCTATTCGCGCGGTCGGCGCCGTGAGCGGGCTGACGCCGTAGCGTGGCGTGGCACGTCTGTCTATCCCCCGACGGGCCGGGTCGTCCGTGACTCTTTCAGTGCAATGCCCCGCTTGGTCCTCTGCCTTGTCGGACCGAACAGGGAACCTCTGTCCTGAGCGCCCCTGCTGGGCGTCTTCCATGGAGGCGTCGATGGGCATGCATTGGAGTTGGGCCGTCGTCTTGCTGCTGCTGTCGCCCGGGGCGGGATGGGCGCAGGAGGCTGTCGCCCCGGAGGACTTCGACGCCATCGCGCGCAGGCTGGAGGAGGCCATCTCGGACAAGTCTTCTGGCGAGGAAGACGAGGACGAGGCTCCTTCCAAGGAGGATGCCTCGTCGCCCGCCACGTCCGACTCGGTACCCCCGTGGACGAACCTGCTGCGCATGGACGCGGCGACGTTGACGTTGCTGCCTCGGAGGGGCGAGGGCGCCGAAGAAGGCTTCGTGCAGGTGGAGCCCATGGTGGCCCTGGGGAAAGGAGAGTCGTTGCGCCTCATTCTCGGGGTGCCGGTACGGCTGCGATTGTGGGGTGGAGGGGAGGGCGCGGGCCTCGTGAGGAAGGAGGACTGGGACACGCTGTCCGACTGGGGGCAGGTGGTTCGCCTCTTCATGGTGGGAGGGGATACGCCCAACTCGGTGTGGCTGGGGATGATGGAGGGTTACTCCCTCTTGTCCGGGCACCTGGTGCGGCGCTACGGCAACCGCGTCAACCCCGACTACCACCCGGCCGGCGTCATCGCGACGGGGACACTGGGGCCGGTATACGCGGAGGCCTTCGCCTCGGACGTGTTGAGCGCTCGCCTGGCGGGGGCGGAGGTGGCCCTGGACGTGCAGCACGTCCTCTTCGGCCGGCCCCCTGTCCCGGGCCGCTACACGCTGGCGCTGTCGGCGGTGCATGACTGGGGGCGGATGGACGGCACCGCGCGGCCCATGACGCTGGCGCACGTGGACGCCACCGCCGTGGTGTTGCGGCGAGGGCGCAAGGGGCAGAGGGTGGAGGCGCACCTGCTGGGCGGCTGGGGTGGACGCCCGGGCGAGGGCGGAGCCTGGGGCGCGGTGGTGGGCGTGGGCGTGGATGCGCTGACGTCGACGGTGGACATGCGCGCGCGCCTGGAAGGCCGCCTTCAGCGCGGAGGTTTCCGCCAGGGCGCTTTCGGCCCGGACTATGAGTTGGCGCGCTTCCAGGTGGCGGGCCCGGCTTCCGTGCCGCTGGCGGAAGCGTCCTTCCCGGAGGGAGCTTCCGCCTACGGGGAGGTGATTCTCAACTGGGACGCGGTGCGGCTGAGTGGCATGCGCCAGCGACACCTCTTCCTCTCCCTGGGAGTGGAGGCCTTCTCCTGGGGCCGGGTGGACGTGGACGGGCGGGTGGAGGCGCAGCTCTTCCACCGGGACTTGAGCCTGGGTGTCGGTGGGCTGGCGACGGCCATGGGCCAGTCGGGAGCGCGCTACGTCGTCTCGGGGGAGGCCCGATGGCGTTTCCTGGGAGGCAACCTCTACGCGCTGGGGCAGGGTGGCACGCTGCTGTTTCCCACGCTGGAGGGGACGCTGCGGCCGGGGGCCTTCGCGGCCTTGGGGCTGGGGGTGGACAATGCGCGCTGAGCGACTGCTGCGCGGCGGAGCCGGCCTGGTGCTGGCCCTGGCACTCCTCACGTCGGGGTGTGCCTCGCTGCCCTCTCGGGCGGGCCCTGGGGGCACCCTGGCTGTCGTCTCGGCCTCGACACCCATGACGGCCTTGGGGCGCGCTGCCGTCGCGAGTCTCCCCGAGGACGACGCCCACGAGGACTTCGACGACGAGCAGTCCGCAGCCGGACCGCTTCTGCACCGCCGCCGGGCCACGCCGTCTCCCCCGAATCCCGGCGGAGGCGAGACGGCACCCCTGCGAGTGGTGGGGGCCCTGGCAGGTGTGTGCGGGGACGTCCCCTCGGGGTGGCCGCACCTGGACTCGGAGGACGAGGTGCTGGCGCCCTTCCTGGCGTGCACCACGCCCGCAGCCTTCCTGGCCTTGCAGCGCCAGGCGGACATGCCCCGGCTGGTAGAGGCCCTCTCGGACTGGAACGCCGTCCGGCTGGGCGCCCTGGGCCCCCTGGAGTCCGAGGCTGCCCGCGTCCTCCTCAAGAAGCGCGCGGCCTTCCTCGCCACCGCCGTCGAGAAGCACGGCCTGGCCAAGGCGGAAGTCCTCGCCCTCTTCGTCCTGCACACCACCCACGACGACGAGGTGAGGCAGCTGCTGCGCCTGCTGGCCGAGGACAAGCTGCTCAAGCGCGCCCTGGGGGCCATGGAGGTGGTGCGCGAGGAGCTGAAGCAGCGAGGCATGGCCCTCACCGACTTCCCGGAGCGGGACTTCCGTGCTGGCGACATCGCGCGGGGACTGGGGAGGGCCGCGGATGACGTCAGGGCCTCCATTCCAGTTGTCGGTGGGCTCCGGGGCGTGGAGGCGTCCTACCTGCCCGCGCAGCTCCCACCGCTCTACCAGGAAGCGTACCAGGATGTGGAGAACGCCCAATTCCTGGGGGCCTTCGCGCCGGGCAACGTGGCCCTGGCGTCCTTCGACCACCTCACCTTCGGGGTGCCGCTGGGCTTCTACCACCTGGTGGCGGGGACGGCGCAGGGCGGGGCCTCTCTCGCCAAGGGGGAGTACGAGGAGGCCACGCGGCAGTTGGCGCCCGCGGCCCTCATGGTGGGCCTGTACGCGGGAGGGAAGGGGGCGAGCGCATTCCGTGAAGCTGGCGTCTCCCGGTTGGAGCGCGCTCGCCTCCAGGCGGTGGTGTCCCGCGTGGAGGCACTGAAGGCAGTGCTGGAGAGGTTGGAGGCGCGAGTCGGCGAGGGCGTCGTGGGAGAGTTGGCCCGCTACCTCCAGCAGGACCGGGGCGCAGCCATTCTGGTGGCGGAGTGGGGCGAAGCCGGCGCGCTGGCTCTTCACGAGGCGCGAGGCAACGTGGCTCAAGCACAGGCCACGTTGGCGGTGCGGTCCCGCGAGCCCCCGAGTGTCGCGACGGCCGGCGGGGGCTCCGGGAGAAGGGGCGGTACTCGGCCCTCCATGCCACCTGAGGCGGCAGGCCTCCCGGCCGAAGTGGCGGAGGCCAAGTTCAAGCAGTTGGAGGCGGAGTTCCCGGGAGAGCGACTGTCGATGGAGGTGGCGGAGTTGGCGAGGCACCGCGAGGCTCTGCGGAAGGCGGCTCCTGCCGAAGTCACTGCGGAGCCCCTCTGGGCCGACTACGTGGCGTACCTGGAGACGAGGGCCGCGGAAATCAAGCAGGGGATCGCGGAGAAGGGGCCCCTGAAGTGGGCTGGCTACCAGGTGCTGAGAGACAGGTACGCTCGGGGCCTGGACTTCGAGAGGACTATGGTTGCCATCCTGGAGGCGGACGCGGCCCTGCCGCGGGCGAAGCGGAGGTGGCTCAAGGACTTCGACCAGCCGCGCATCGAGACGCATGTGGGGGTGGCGAAGGCGGACATCCGCTTCGCGGACGTGCTCGTCATCGAAGAAAGACCCTCCCCGGGTCAGCCACCTCGGGTGGAGACGTTCAGCTTCAAGAGTCGGGACCTTAAGGCGTTGGACAAGGATTCCCTGGCTGCACAAATGACTACGGACGCGAGCAGCGCTCTGCGGTATTACGGTGGTGAATTAAACATCCTCCGAGAAGGGATGCGACAGCAGGCACGAGTCCAGAGGGTTCGCCTCGTTTATGAAGGGACTCTCAAGCCTACGAAACCGGAAGCTTGGGAGACCGCATTGAGACGCACGCAGAGGAAAGTTCCCGCAGTGGAGGTGCTGGTCCAATGAGTGCCCCGAAGACTCCCTGCACGAGCGAAGTTGATCACCTTCTGCTCACCCTCAATGGCACGTTCAGGGACCAAACTGAAATGGAGGTTGAGCTTGTCCCGTTTCTCAATGCACTTGAAAAGTGCGCAGGGGACTGGGCTCCCGATATCGTCAAGGGGGCGCGGAAACGAAGGTATGCACGCGCTGCCTTCTGGCAGGCACTGAAAGAGCGGCGCGACGATGACAGCGCGTCTGTCGCGCTTTACCGCGCAGAATCTCCTGCTGTGGAGTTGACGCTTGAACTCTGGCTGCCGCCCCACCCTTCTGAGATCAACGTCTGGCTCGATGTACAACCGCTCGCTCACTTCTCGAACGAAGGGGACTGTAGAGGGATCGTCGAGATGGTCCGAGCTTGGGCGACTCACTATCCGGCTTCCTATGCTGCCGCACACAGTATGGCTGACCGCGAGTTGGCGGGCTTCCCTCATTTCGGTCGTGAAGCTGAGGTGTCTCGGAGGGATGGCTTCGACAAGGTTTATGAGCTGTGTTGGCTGAACGTCTTCGGCTCCCATCTCGTGGAGAGCGTGGGTCGTGAGCGGATGCTCTCGACTCCTGCGCACCTCGTGGAGGAGCTGCCCAATGGCTCCGTCCTCCTGGTGCTGAGGCCCACTGCCGCCGACTTCGCCAGTGAGGATGCACGCGTGGCGCAGGCCCGTGCGCATGTCCATCTGCGGCCAGACCTCGACTTCGACACGGTGCTGCGAACGCTGCGTGAGCGCAGTGCCGCGCTCGCTCCGGTGGAACCCCGCTTCCACCCTGACCTGGCGCCGCTCCTCTCGCGGCTGCCGGACGAATTCGCCATCAGCGAGCGGCAACGGAAGACTGCCGAGCTCAACGCCTTCCGGCCTCCTGTGCCTGAAGAGTGGCTGCCGGTTGCCCTTCCATCGGACGTGGCGAATCCGGAGCGCGTCCTCGAATCTTACGGAGACCTGTCTGAAGGACTCGTGGCAGCGCTGCACACGAAGGTGCCCAGCATCTTCGACGCGACGCCCGAGTCCCTCACTGACCTCGATTTCTACTTCTGGCGGGAGAACTTCCCGGAGCGGTATGAGCGGGACCTCATCGACGAGCACACAGCTCCGGCTCTCGGGGCATTCCTGGGCGGCGTGTTGGTGCGGCGGCTGGGGGGCACGTGGGTTCCGCGGCAGAAGAGGGAAGAGTCCCAGGTGCGCGTTGGTAAGCGCGTCTGGCTGCCCTTCCTCCGTGCGCGTCGGTACATGCAGTCCCGCCAGTCGCTGTTGGAGTATTCGCTCACCCAGTTCTTCCATGAGGCGGAGCGTTACCGCCCCTGACTGGGAGCTGCCGCTCCTCGCGCGCCAGTCAGTGCTGGCTGGTGCGCAGTCCAAAGGGAGGCGAGTCGCGCTGGGGGCATGGCCACAGGCGCCAGTCGGCCAGCGTCTGTCTAATTTTGCCCACGCATCCTCGGTATAACGGCGGCTCTCGTCGTGGTGACGGTCGTACCGGCGCGTCGCTCACTTGCCTTGACGCTCTGCCCAATGTGGCCTTGATGCACCCGTGACGCAGCGACCGAATTTTGGGTAGGCACAGATGGTGATGAAATTTGGATAGGTCGCCACGAAGCATTCACCACTGCTCGTCTGGCGCAATGCGGCCCGACTCCGTCCCCCGGATTGTGGGCAGAGATGGGGTGAACAGGACCCCTCCGGTGCGCCAACGACTCCTCCCAGCAGTCGTCGCGTACGAATATGCTTGTTCAGCAGGGGACGAGGCATGTGAGCATTGAGGCCTGCGCCCGATAGTGGCAACAGATGGCTCGGACCAGAAAGTATCTCACTGACGGCCAGGCGACCCGTTACAAGGAGTTGCTTCTCGAATGACGGACACTGCCGAAAATCCACTCATGGAGGAGTTGGCCTACCCTCGGCCTAGCATCCTCCGGCTCAAATCCTGAAACGCATGGCCTCCGGGTTGCCCATTCTACAAGATCATCTGCTTTGGTCCTATCGACTGGCCAAGTTCGAAGTGGCGGCTGAGCGCCGTGGTACGGGTCGACTCAACTTTGCTCAGTTCGAACAAAACTTGGCTGTCAACCTAAAGGCGCTCGGTGAGCGAGGGGTGACATCTGATCGAATATTCAGGTCCGAGAGGATCGGGCGAGTGTGGGTCCGTCCGAAGTCCATAGGGCGTCGAGATCCCCCCAAGAGCAATAGTTCTTTCATATCGATCCCAGAACAGCCGATTGAGCATAGAATCGGGAGATTGAATGTTCGGGTCCTGCTAGAGCCGAGTCCTGAATTCGCCATTAGCGAGGTGCTCTGGCTCCGTGCCTATGGCCCAGCACTTGATGCCATGCTGACGCCGTCATGTCTCGCAAACCGACTTGACGTACGAGGGATGCCGGCTCGAATACCTGTCGCCGGTCGCAGAATCTATAAGTACTGGGTCCCAGCGTATCGCTCTTTTCGCGAAGCAGCACTTGCCGAGGCGCGCTTGTTGCTAACGCATGAGGGTGGCCGATGCACCTTGGCCGCCCTTGACCTGGCTAGCTATTTTGACTGCATCGATCCGCGCTTCTTGATTGAAGAGTCGTTTATCCACAAAATCAAGCGCGCCGCGCTTTGGGGTGGAATTCCTTTTAACCCAGATGAGTATGCTGACTCAACCCAGGGGCTGCTTGATGCATTTGGGCGCTACCGCGCTCATGTTGGAGAGGCAATTGGAGTAGAGTCCACCATAGGAGTTCCTGTCGGCTCCTTGACTGCTCGGTTGATTGCGAATCTGGCGCTGTGTGAGTTTGATGATGTCATTTCGGCGCGGCCTGGCGTCACCTATTACGGTCGCTATGTTGATGATATCCTCATCGTGCAGCGGCGAGAGGAAACACCTGCATTGGCTCCCCATGAGCTCATCGCCCATCTTCTACCCCTGAGTCAGGAGCAAGGAAGTACGGGTCGATATGTATTGGATGGGCAGGCCATTGGGCGAACTGGCTCCAGTTTTGAAATCCAGGCAGCAAAGTTAAGAGTATTCAATCTCGAGGGGCCCCAAGGACTAGAATATCTAGGTGCTGTTGCTGGCGAGCTAGAACTTGTCTCCAGCGAGCGCCGACGCTTTCTTGATCCTCGAAGTGAGCACTTGCAACACTTGATGTCTGCTTCGCCTGGAGCAGAGCCGATTCGGGCACTTCGCGAGGCAGATGCCCTTAATCTCCGAAAACTTGCTGTGAGTTCGGTTTGCGAGAAGGTCATGACCGCAGCGGCGATGCTGTCGCGTGAAGAGGCCAGTAAGTTCTCGCGATTGCATCTCGGAACGGTCGGCCGAATAGCAACCGATTGGTCCCGATGGGTGGACCTTCTAGATCAATCCAACAAGATTCTTGCTGCCGCGCTAGTTGCTGGCGATGTCAAGACGGCCAATGAAGTGTTCGACTCTCTGTGGAGTCGAGTTGCCGGACTGGCCGGTGACCATGGACGCTCTATCAGGGTTCACTGGGGTCCAAACAAAATTGCCGCATCCCTCGCTCGCAAAAGGTTGCAAGAATGGGTTGCGGAGCTGCTCATGGAGACCATCTGCAGCTCTGCGCTATTTAATGAGCAGGGATTTAGTTGTCGAGGAGTCCGAGTTCTCGACGATGGATTTAGCTTTCGGAAGAAAGCCCTCTCTCCTGATACGCTCTTGCGATATGCACAACTGCTCTCCAGTTCTGACTTGCGATGGGTTGATAGAGAGACAGACTTCTACATGGGGTGCGCCCTGGCCGTGCGCCCACCAGAGGCCCTGGCCTCCTTGAGAGATGAGGCAATCGACTCTCAGGGTGACTCCGAAAGAGTGATGAGAATCAGGGAGTTTCGCAATGCATGTGAGAAGATAGGGGACCCGATTTACTCCAACCTGAGTGAGATTGATCTGCTGCTGCTCGCTCGGCCACCTAGTTACGCCGACATCATGTTGCGATGGCTTCGCGCCGAGCACTCCCTTGTCGATCTTGTTTGCGTTGTCAATGCGGTCCGCGGAACCAGATATTCAGCATCTGCAATGGAAGAGATCGAAGGAGGGGCTGCGGTTGTCGCCATTCCCCCCAAGGGGCACTCTGCTGACAGCCTGGGCGAGGCTCAGTTGGTTCTTGGAAATCTGTGTACCGAAGACGAATGGTGGCAATCCTCGCTCACCTCGCCTGTGTTGAGCAGAGAGCGTCAAGGCCGACTCTCAAGGGTTCTCAATCAAGCAATCGAGGCTGCGGGGCGAGCGAAGCAACGGGGCATAGCAACGATGCTTGTCCTGCCTGAACTCTCATTGCCTCGCCGTTGGCTTCGTGAGGTGGTGCGGCATATTGGCAACAACGAGCCGTCGCTCTCGTTGATCGCTGGCGTCGAATATGAGGTTGTTGGTGATAAGGTGTACAATGAGGCGGTTGCCTTTGTTCCTCGTGCATATATGTCCGCAGCGGGTTGGATCTGGACAAAGCGTCGACCAGCGCACCACGAGGCACCTCTACTCCGTAAGGAGAAATTTGAATTCGCGACGCGTGCGACAGATCGTCGATTTACCGTGCTTCACAGCGAACATGGTCGTTTCATTCCCCTGATTTGCAGTGAACTGCTCGAGGTTGATGCCAGATCAAACTTACTTGGGCGTGTTGATCTGTTGTTAGTGCCCGCCTGGAATAAGGACGTCACCAGCTTCGAGTACCTGGTTCATTCGACGGCGCTAGAACTACATAGCTTTGTCGGGGTGGCCAACAACGGCATCTACTCGGATTGTCGCGTTCGTGGCCCTTACTCAGATCCATGGAGGCGTGAAGCTTCGCGCCTCATTGCTCGGGGACAGAATGAGACGGTCGTTGTGGATCTTCAGATTGGGCTCCTGCGAAAATACCGCGCAGACCCTAGTCTCTACGAACACGAGCGAAAGACGATTCACGAGGATTGGCCTGAATGGAAACCTATGCCCCCTGGCATGGTTTCCTTCGCTCCTGTGCCGAGCCGCCCCCCTTCGAAGACAGGCGGAGATGAAGCGGCTCCGCAACCTCTTGAGATCAAGGCAGAACGACAGTCTCCCAATGGGGGCGGGAGCTGATTGGAGTCTTGTCTACGTTGTTGCGTACCACCTCTTGACCTCTTGGCTGCGTGGATTGCTCCGGTGTTGCGTGACTTGCGCGGACGAGCCGAGGTGCTCGCTGCGCTCCCGGACAGCTCGCTCTGTCCTTGGCCGGATGGACACGCAATGAGCCTGAGACGTCAGTCCACCCAGCCCTGACCCGGAACGCGAGGAACACATCCATTTGGGCTCGCAGGGGCCGGGATACCAGGTGCTCGCCGAGTTCACCGCGTCATGGAGGTCGAGACGTGACCCGCCCGGGTCACCCGAATCCAGGGGCGCGCAACTCCAGGCCCTCCCAAAATAAAATTCGTGAACGGTGAACGGTGAACGTCGAGCGGCACCGTGTCTCTCAAGATGCCGCTCCGCGAGGAATGGGGGGAGCCAACATGACGACCATTCACTGCAACGGCTCACGTCCCGTCGAGCCGAGGGCACAGGACCGCGTCGAGGACCAGGCAGGGCCTCGGCAGCCGACGCGCAACGAGCGGGCCCGGCCCGGAGAGAACCGGGATGCGTTCCAGCCGGCGGCGGTGACGCCCTCGGCTTAACGCAGCGCGAGGATGAGTGGCTTGCCGCCGGCTGGAAGGACGGAGGCGTGGAACTTCGGTGGTGGAGCTGGGGCGGGTGCGGCTTTCTCCAGACGTTCTTCCTTGGGCGGCGCGCCTGGCTCGAAACGTCTCGGGGAGCCGTGGCGCTGCTGTTGCCGCCTACGCGACTGGTTCTCGTTCACGCACAGCCTCTCGCTGACGACAGCGCAGCCCCGCCTCGGTAGACAAGCGGAGCCGTCGTGGGCCGGTCGCGGCGGACTTCTGCGCGGGCCACTAGAACGCTCAGCACATGAGGGGGCGAACGCGGGCGCATCCTCAGGCTGTCTTCTCGGTCCAGAAGCCTCATTCAGGGGCACGCGCACCGCGTGGAGAAGAGCAGAGAGGCGGGACAGAGGGCTGTTCCGGTCGAGAAGCGCGGCCGAGACAGCAGCCTGAGAGCTGTCTCGGAGAATCTGCGCCGCGCGACGAAATCGTGAATACCCGGTAACTACCAGCCGCGTTTCGCTCTCTCGCTTAACAGGTGGCCCAATTCGTCATTCTGAAAAAGGGAAATGGCGTAATCCTGGAAGGTACGACATCGAAAGCCCTGGATTATCAGAATCGGTTGCCTGCGGTGGTTAACAAAACTGTTAACCACTCTCGGCCTCTCTCTCCCCAAAACGGGTGAAAGAGCGGTCCAGAGGGCCCAATCTGCAGCGGCGGAGCGGGGGCATCTCGCTCTGCGGGGTAGAGAGCCGAGAGCGCCCTCTTCAGCACCGCGAGCCAGAATCCCTTGGGATTCAGCGGCTTAAGCACGAAGGCCCCGCGATGTCATCGCGAGGCCCTTGTTAAGCAAAAAGGGCCCTACCAGTTGGTAGGGCCCTTCAAGTAGCTCCCCGACGTGGACTCGAACCACGGACATGGTGATTAACAGTCACCCGCTCTACCAGCTGAGCTATCGGGGAATATGTCCCGTCGCGGCGGTGCGTTGCCGTGACGGATGCGACTTCTAGAGAACCGAGCCTGCCCTGTCAACTGTCCTGTTCGATCCGATCTCCCGGCTTACTTCGCAGCCCTGGTCCGCGCTCCAGGGACTGAGCCCTGTCGTGTCCGAGGCGCTTGCCCGTGTCCTCTCGGGCGACCCCGCCGAGCGCGTCCTTGACCGGACCCTGCGCTCCCATCGCGACCTGTCCCGCGAGGGACGCCAGGCACTGAAGGAGGCCGTCTTCAACGTGGGCCTCTGGCGCCGCCGCCTGGGGTTCCTCCTGGACTCGCCGGATGCGCCGCCCTCCCAGCTCCTGTTCGCGCTCCTGCATGGCCTGGTGGGTGTTTCCGCCCCGGAGGCCGCGTCGTGGGTGGGGCTGGCGGCTCCGGTGCCTTTGCGGATCGGGACGCCCCCGTCGCTGGCGCTCCGGGCCTCGTTGCCGGACTGGCTCTCGGACCACTTCGTCCGTGAGTTGGGGACGGAGGCGGAGGACTTCTGCGCCCATCTCAACGTTCCGGGTCCCATCACGCTCCGGGTGAACCCGGCCCGCATCTCCCGTGAGTCCCTGGCCTCGCGGCTGGCCTCCGAGGGTGTCACGACCCGCCCTGGGGCCTGGAGCCCGCTGGCCCTTCATGTCGACGGACCCCGACCGAACCTCTATGCCCTGCCTTCCCTCCGTGAAGGCCTGCTCGAGGTCCAGGACGAGGGCAGCCAGCTCCTGGGGCTCCTCGTGGAGGCTCAGCCTGGGGAGACCGTGCTGGACCTTTGCGCCGGGGCAGGGGGCAAGACGCTCCAACTGGGCGCGGCCATGAAGGACTCCGGCCGGCTGCTCGCCTACGACCCGGATGCGGAACGGCTGGACCGGCTCCAGCAGCGCGCCTCCCGTGCCGGGCTCAACCGCGTCCAGGTGCTCCGGACGCCTCCGTCGCCGGGCCTCAACGCCGACCGTGTCCTCGCGGATGCTCCCTGTTCCGAGCTGGGTTCGCTCCGCCGCGGCCCGGACCTCCGCTTCCGGCTCACCCCGGACTCGCTCTCCCGGTACACCGCCATCCAGCGGGACATCCTGGCCCGCGCTGGGGACGTGGTGCGCCCCGGTGGCCGGGTCGTCTACGCGACGTGCACCATCAACCGGGCGGAGAACCAGGACGTGGTCGCGGACTTCCTCCGCTCCCGCCCTGACTTCCGGGCCGTCACTCCGGGCGCCGGGTGGCTTCCGGATGCGTGCGTCCAGGACGGTTTCCTCTTCGTCACCCCGCACCGCCACTGCACGGATGGGTTCTTCGCCGCGGTGCTGGAACGAAACGTGGAGGGGTAGGGCGGGCCGACGCCAAACCTGTCCGACAGTCGGACAGGTTTCCGGTGACGGGCGGGCGGACGAGCGCTCCACGGGGCCTCGTTCCTCCGTCCTGCGGTACTCAACGCTTCGGGCCCCGGCCTCCCTGAAACACCGTTTCACCCTCGCACCGGGTGCTATGAAGCGCTGCGTGCGTTGGCTCAAGCCCCTTCCGCTCCGTCCCCGCGACACGGTGCAGGTCGTCGCCCCCGCGGGCCCCTTCGAACAGGCCCCCTTCGAGGCAGGCCTGCGCATCCTCTCCGAGCGCTACTCCCCGGTGGTCCGGCCCGATATCGGCGCCTCGCACCGTTACCTCGCCGGGGATGACGTCCGCCGCCAGGAGGAGCTGTCGCATGCGTTCCTCGACCGCGCCTCCCGCGCCATCTTCTGCGCCCGGGGCGGCTATGGCAGCTCTCGCCTGTTGCCGGAGCTGCCCATCGACAAGGCCGGCCCCGTCGCCTTCACCGGCTTCTCCGACCTGACGTCCATCCACTGCGCGCTCCAGGCCCTCGGCCGCGTCTCCATCCACGCGCCCGTGCTCACGCAGCTGGGCCGCCAGTCCACCCAGGTCCACGACTACTTCTTCCGCCTGCTCGAATCCGCGGAGGCCCCGCCGCCCCTCAACGGCAACGCCACCTACGTCCCCGGCACCGCCGAGGGCGTCCTCGTGGGCGGCAACCTGTCCGTGTTCTCCCGGCTCCTGGGCACGCCGTACATGCCGCCGCTCGACGGCGCCGTGCTCCTCCTGGAGGACGTCACCGAGCGCCCCTACCGCATCGACCGCATGTGGACCCATCTGCGGCTCGCCGGTGTCTTCTCCCGCGTGCGCGGCATCGTCCTGGGCGACTTCACCGCCTGCGAGGAGAAGGACGCGAACTACTCCAGCGCGGACGTGCTCCGTGAGCTGGCGCGCGACGCGAAGCTGCCCTGCGCCGCGGGCTTCCCCATCGGCCATGGCGCCATCAACTACCCCGTGGCCCTGGGCACTCACGTGCGCCTGGACGCGGACGCCGCGCGCCTCACCTTCCTCGAAGGCGCGGTGAGCCCCGGATGAGCCAGCACCCCATCGCCAACCTCCAGGCCGTGCTCGATGACGGCGTGGAGCTGGGCATCTTCCCGTCCGCCCAGGCCGTGGTGCTCCACAAGGGCATGCAGGTCTTCGGCGGCGTCGCCGGCAACGTGAAGGGCGATACGAGATTCGACCTCGCGTCCCTCACCAAGGCCATGTCCACCACCGCGCTCTTCCTGCGCCTGTGGACCGAGGGCAAGGTGGGCCCGGACACGCTCGTGTCCCGCTACTTCCCCGGGTCGCCCGCGGGCGATGCGGGTGTCACCGTCGCCGACCTGCTCTACCACCGCTCCGGACTGCCGGCCTTCGTCCCGTTCTTCGCGGAGGCACTCAAGGCCCACCCGGAGCTGCTCGACGCCGGCTGCCCTGCCTCCGTCCGCGCGCAGGTCCACGCGGACGTCCTGCACGCCGCCGCCGCCACGCCGCTCGACGCGCCCGTGGGCACGAAGTCCGTGTACAGCGACGTGGGCTTCATCCTCCTGGGTGACATCCTCGCCCGCGCCGGTGGTGCTCCGCTGGACGTGCTCTTCCACCGCCACGTCGCGGAGCCGCTGGAGCTGAAGGCCCGCTTCCACCGCCTCACCGACTTCCCCGCAGACGGCGCCACCGCACCCACCGGCGCCATGCGTCCGCGCGAACCCGCTCCCGGCCAGGAGTCGCTGTGGAAGGACGTGCCTTCGCAGCCGTCCCGCCCCGCGGAGGTGGATGACGACAACGCCTGGGTGCTGGACGGCGTCGCGGGACACGCGGGCCTCTTCGGCACCGCCGTGGACGTGGCCCGCTTCGGCCAGGCCGTGCTGGAGGGCGCCGCGGGCACGCATGCCGCGATTGCTCCGGGGCCCTTGTGGCACCGCGCGCTCTCCACGGATCCGCTCGTGGCCGGCAGCACCCGCTCCATGGGCTTCGACTCTCCGTCGAAGGGCCATTCCAGCGCGGGCCGCTTCATCGGCGACACGCCTCCGGGCGCGGTGGGCCACCTGGGCTTCACCGGCACCAGCCTCTGGGTGGACCTGAGGCGGTCGCTCGTCGTCGCGCTCATCACCAACCGCGTGGCCCAGGGCCGTCAGGACCTGCGCATCCGCGACTTCCGCCCCGCCTTCCACGAGCTCGTCGTGGAGGCGCTCGACCTCCACGTCCTCCCCTGAGGAAACCGCAGCATGGCTGACGACAACGGCAACGTCCTCGACTCACTCGACCCTCAGTCCGTGCGCCGCATCCACCTGGTGGGCGTGGCCGGCACCGGCATGGGCTCCTTCGCTGGCATGCTCAAGGCCGCCGGCTACGACGTCACCGGCAGCGACGAGAACGTCTACCCGCCCATGAGCGACATGCTCCGCACGTGGGGCATCCCCGTCAGCACGCCGTACGCGCCCGCCAACCTGGACTCGGCGAAGCCGGACCTGGTCATCATCGGCAACGTCATCCGCCGCGTGAACCCGGAGGCCACCGCCGTGCGCGAGCGGGGCCTGAAGCAGATGAGCTTCCCCGCCGCGCTGGGCACGCTCTTCCTGGACCGCTCGCACTCCGTGGTCGTCGCCGGCACGCACGGCAAGACGACGACGTCCTCGCTCATGGCCCACGTGCTGGTGGCCGCGGGCAAGGACCCGTCCTTCCTCGTGGGCGGCGTCACCCAGAACTACGCGGGCAACTACCGCGTGGGGAAGGGCCCGCACTTCGTCGTGGAAGGCGACGAGTACGACACCGCCTACTGGGACAAGGGCTCCAAGTTCCTCCACTACCGGCCGCGCACCGCCATCGTCACCAGCGTGGAGTTCGACCACGCGGACATCTTCCGCGACCTGCCCCACTACGAGGCCACGTTCGAGAAGTTCGTGCGCCTGGTGCCCAAGGACGGCCAGCTCGTGGTCTGCGCCGCGTACCCCAACGCCGTGCGCATCGCGCGCGGAGGCACCGCGCCCGTCAGCACCTACGTGGCCAAGGAGGGCGCGGACGCGGACTACACGCCGAAGAACATCTCCTTCGGTCCCGAGGGCGCCCGCTTCAACGTCGTGGAGAAGGGCCAGGACCTGGGCACCGTGACGCTGCCCATGTCCGGCGCGCACAACGTGGAGAACGCGCTCGCGGTCATCGCCGCCGCGCGCGGCCTGGGCCTCTCCTTCGCCGAAATCCAGCAGGGCCTGTCCACCTTCCAGGGCGTGAAGCGCCGGCAGGAGGTGCGCGCGGAGGTGGACGGCGTGCTCGTGGTGGACGACTTCGCGCACCACCCCACCGCCGTGCGCGAAACCATCGCCGCCATCCACCACCGCTACCCGGACCGGCCTCTGTGGGCCATCTTCGAGCCGCGCTCCAACACCAGCCGCCGCAACATCCACCAGGAGGACTACGCGCACGCCTTCCCCGGCGCCGCGCGCGCCAGCCTCAAGGTGCCCGAGCGCCACGACAAGGTGCCCGAGGGCGAGGAGCTCAACGTCCCCAAGCTCATCGAAGCGCTCAAGGGCCAGGGCATCGCCGCGGACGGCGCCACCGACGTGCAGACGTTGGTGGACCGCGTCGCTTCCGAGGCGAAGTCCGGCGACGTGCTGCTCGTCATGAGCAACGGCTCCTTCGGGGGCTTCATCGACAAGCTGCTCACCGCCCTGAAGGCCCGGGCGGGGAAGGGAACCTGAGCCATGCGCCGCCCGTTCCTCCTCTCGCTGGGAGCCCTGGCGTTCGCCATGGGCTGTGCCTCGTCGTCGCCTTCGTCACTGCCGCCGCTCACGGACCGCACCGGTGACGGGACGCGCTCCAGCAGCTCCGCCCTGGAGTCGTCGAACAAGGCCTCGGGCCAGCCGCTGGTCTTCCAGGTGAAGCGCTACCCGGACAACAGCCCGTATGACTTGAAGAGCGACCGCGGACAGGTCGTCCTGTTGGACGTGTGGGCCACGTGGTGCGAGCCCTGCAAGGACGCGCTGCCCATGTACGCGCAGCTCCAGAAGGAGTACGGCTCGCGCGGCTTCAAGGCGTACGCCCTCAACGTGGACGAGGACGTGCGCGCCATTCCTCCCTTCCTGGAGGAGGCGAAGGTGGAGCTGCCCATCCTCCTGGACGCCAACGCGCTGGTGTCCGAGCGCCTGCTGAAGGTGCGGCTCATGCCCACCACCTTCCTCATTGATCGCAAGGGCGTCATCCGGCACGTGCACGAGGGCTTCGCCGAGGAGTTCCTCCAGAAGTTCCAGACGGAAATCGAGCAGCTGCTCGCCGAGCCCGCCTCCTAGCGCGCACCCGAGGGAAACGCATCCATGGCCCACGAACCGGAAACGCCCGCCGCGCTGCGCCGCACCGCGGAGGAGGGCGCCCGCATGGCCGGAGGCATCCTCCGCGAGCGCTTCCCCCAGCACCGCACTATCGAGTTCAAGGGCGGCATCGACCTCGTCACGGACGCGGACCGCGCCTCCGAGGCCGCGCTCCTGGACTTCCTGCGCCAGCGCCACCCGCACCACGCCATCCTCGCGGAGGAGAGCGGCGCCACGCAGGGCTCCGACACCTTCCGCTGGATCGTGGATCCGCTGGACGGCACCACCAACTACTCGCACCAGGTGCCGCACTTCTGCGTCAGCGTGGCGGTGGAAAGCCCGGAGGGCACCGTGGCGGGCGCCGTCTACGACCCCATGCGCGACGAGCTCTTCTCCGCCGCGAAGGGGGAGGGCGCCACGCTCAACGGCGTGCCCCTGAAGGCCAGCCCCACGGCCACGCTGGAGCGGGCGCTCCTGTGCACGGGCTTTCCCTATGACGTGCGCGAGCGCCCGGACCTGCCCGTGGGCCTCTTCTCCCAGCTCATCCTCCTGGCGCAGGGCATGCGCCGCACCGGCAGCGCCGCGCTGGACCTGGCGTACGTCGCGGCCGGCCGCTTCGACGGCTACTTCGAGTTCGGCCTCAAGCCCTGGGACATCGCCGCG
Source organism: Corallococcus sp. AB011P (assembly GCF_003611605.1). NCBI lineage: Bacteria > Pseudomonadati > Myxococcota > Myxococcia > Myxococcales > Myxococcaceae > Corallococcus > Corallococcus sp. AB011P. Next base: position 255,231 of record NZ_RAVX01000008.1, on the reverse strand, counting down.
GGCGGCCTGCTGGTGGCGGAGGCCGGCGGCGTCATCGTGCACATCGACGGGCGGCCCTTCGACGTGCTCAAGGGCGACGTGCTGGCGAGCGGCGCGAACCTGGCGCCCCAGCTCATGACCCAGGCGAAGCGCTTCCTGGATGAAATCGGCTGGACGTCGCGCGACTAGAAGAAGCTCTCCGGCACGAAGACGATGTCGCCGGCCTGGAGCAGGAAGTTGCGCTCGCGGCCCACGCCAATGTCCTCCACGGGCACGCGAATCTTGCGCTCCTGCCCGTCCACCACGCGCGTGACGAGCGTGTTGTTCTTCGCCGCCAGCTTGGTGAAGCCACCGGCCAGCGTAATCGCCTGGATGATGGACACCTCGCCGGTGACGGGGAAGGTGCCGGGTTTCTGCACTTCCCCGAAGACGAAGATCTTCTGCGAGTTGTACTCCCGCACCAGCACGGACACCTGCGGGCGGCGCAGGTAGCGCGCCAGACAATCGCGCAGCGCGTCCGCCGCGGCGCTGGCGGTGAGGCCGGACAGCGACACCTTGCCGCACAGCGGATAGTCGATGGTGCCTTCCGGCGACACACGCCAGGTGCCGGAGTGCTCGGGCTCCTGGAAGACGCGCACCTCCACCACGTCCCCGGGGCCCAGGTTGCCGCCGGACGTCGCCGCGGCCTCCGCGGCCGATGCGGGCGTGGGCGGAGGCGGCGGCGGGCGCGTGTCCGCGTGACACGCCGCCAACACCGCGAGGAGGACCGGCAGGATGAAGCGGAGCCGCGAGGAACGCATGGGCGCGGAAGGCCTCAGTAGGAGACGGACACCCGCGCGTAGCCTTCGTGGCGGGTGTAGTTGAGGCCAGCGGCGCCCAGCGACGAGGAGCGCGTGCCCAGCATGTAGCCCACCGCGCCCACCAGCCACGGGCGGATTTGATACTCGGGCCCCAGGTCCAGCGTCACCAGCGTGTCGCCGCGGCCGCCCGCGAAGGAGAGAAAGTCCAGCGCGCCCGTGGCGTGCAGCGCGAGCCGGCTGCCCATCACGGAGCGTCCTTCCGCGTAGACGCGGTCGTCGCGGAAGGTGCCGTAGGCGGCCACCGGTTGGAAGGCGCGCAGGTAGCCGCCCTTCACCGTGAGCGACGGGCCCAGGAGGTACGTGCCTTCCAACTGGCCCACCATGGTGCCGCCGCCGCTCGAGCCCAGGTTCTGGCTCCAGCCGGCCTTCGCAGTCAGGGTAATCCGCGGGGACACCAGGCCGGAGACTCCCGCCATGGCGTGCAGGATGGCCGCGCTGGGCGTGGTGGTGTCGTTGAAGTAGCCCCGGTACTGCAGGCCCGTGTCCACCACCACCGCCGTCTTGGGCAGGAAGCGCCAGCGGCCCTCCGCGCCCAGGCGCAGGTTGCCGTAGTTGAACTGGCTGGCGGCGAGCGGATCACACGCGGCGTCGGTGCAACCGATGGGCGTCATGCCGCCCAGGGGCTCGAAGAACTCCATCGCGTACGCCAGCGACGGGGTGACTTCCAGCGCGCCGCCGCCGGGCTTCCACTGCGCCTTCACGCGCGCCTCGTTGAAGAGGCTGAGGATGCCCGCGCCCAGCGCCGCCGTGCGCGTGCGGTCCGAGCGCGTCAGCTCGTCGCCCACCTCCACGGACAGCTCGCTCTCCTGGTTGAACCGCAGCGCCAGGTCCGCCGCGCCCTCCAGGTGTGACGCCGCGCCGGAGCCCGTCGTGAGCAGGCCCGTGTAGGCCACGTAGTCCAGGTTGCCACGCAGCGCGATGGCCAGCTTGGGGGACGGCACGTCCAGCATCAGCCCGGGGCGGATGTGCAGCGCCAGCTCCCCCGACAGGTCCGGGGACAGGGGGCCCGTGCCCGCCTCGCGGAAGTAGCCCACGCCGCTGTCCAGCCGCGTCTCCAGCTCCAGCGTCGGGTGCAGCCGCCCGTTGCCCACCTTCAGGCCATTGCCGCCCGGAGGCCGCCCGCCCGCGAAGGCCTGCGCCGACGCCGTCAGCGGCAGGAGCGCCGCGAGCGCCAGGGCCCCAAGGGCCAGACGGAATGTCCCAGGCTGCTTCATGGTGTCAGAGGCGCTCCACGTGGTGAGACGGCGGGCATAGCACGCGGGTTCCCGCACCGGAACAAACGGTCCAGGGCCGGGACCGCGGCAGGTGGGAGGATGCCAGCCACTCAGTCCACGGGGCTCGCGGGCGGGGGACGGACAACCAGGTCCGGCGGCGGCGGGGGCCGCGTGGGATCTCCACCGGGCAGGTTGTCGGGCTCCTCCACCTCCACGAAGAGGTTCTCGTCGGTGCGGAAGGCGAGCTGGCCGATGCACTCCTCGGCCTCCGAGCGCAGCTGGCCCACCTTCTGCTGGGCGATCATCACCTTGGTGAATTCGTGCTCGCCGGGCGCCGCCTCGCTCTTGCTGACGGCCTCCTGGAGGGCGACGTCGGCCTGCTCGGAGATGCGCAGCAGGCCCTTGATCTGCGTCAGCTTCTCGTTGGCGCAGTTGAGCTTCACCACGTCCTTGGTGCGCCGCGCCTCCTCGACCTTCTCGAACACCTGGCGGAGCGACTCCCGCATGCCGCCCAGGGCCTGCGTGCTGCGCTCCAGCTTCTGGCTGTCCGGCACGTCACCGGCCTTGTCCAGCGCGGGCGGAGCGGGGCGCGGCGGCGACGCGGGCGACTGCGCGAGCGCCATCCCGGAGGTGACGAGTCCTCCGACCACGGCGAGCATTCCCAGGGTGCGCATGCGCCTCACGAATCCTTCCGGCCCTTCCCAAGCTTCGAGAGTCGAGCGTAGGAGCGAGGGGGAGGGGTGTCAACGCAATGCCCCATCGCCCCGGAGTCCGGCTTTCAGACGCCGGGAGTCAGTCCTGGGGGGCCAGGCGGGCGTTGGCCTCGCGCAGGCGGGCGGACAGGCTGCGCGCGATGTTCACGACGATGAAGGTGAAGCCGTCCGCGTGCGCCAGCCGGAAGGTCCGCAAATCCTGTGCGGTGAGCTGGAGCAGCTCCACCTCGCCCAGGGCGCGCACGGTGGCGGAGCGGTGGTCCTTGTCGATGAGGCCCATCTCCCCGAAGAACTCCGGCGGGCCCAGGACGGTGAGGGGCTTCACCTCGTTGCTCGTACCCCGGCGCACCACCTCCACCTGGCCACGCACGATGACGAAGAGGCTGTCACCCAGGTCGCCCTCCTCGAACACCACCTCGCCGTGCGCGTAGCGGTACAGCCGTGCCAGCTCCGCCAGCCGCGCGAGCTCGGCGGGGGCCAGCATCTCGAAGAGGGGGGATGTGGCGATGACAGCCAGCTTCTCCATGTGCTCCCCGCGGGTCCGGTGCCTCCGGAAGGTCCGGACGGTCGAGCCTATTCCCCTGGCGAGAAGATGAACGGGTAGCTGACGGGGACGTCGTCACTCGGTTTGAAAGGGAACGTCCAGGCGCGCATGGTGGTCTTGATGCAGTTGATGACCTCGTCGGAGCGCAGGGTGGACTCCTCCACCTCCACGTTGCTGGCGCGGCCTTGCGGCGTCAGGTCGAAGCGGACCATCACCTTGCCCTTGAGGGAGGGGTCGCGCTTGAGCCCGTTCTCGTAGCAGCGCTGGATGGAGGCCTTGCGGCTCTGGATGAAGCGGGCCAGGTCCTTGGGCTTGACCTCGGAGCTGTCCACTTCCGGCACCGAGTCCACGACCTGGGGCACCTTGACGACCTGCTTGCGGCCGGTGTCCACGGTGCCCGCGCCGGAGGTCTGCGTCGCGCCGATGCCCGCCACCTTGCCGCCGGTGTCCCCCTGCGGGTTGGCGATGCCGTTGCCGCCGCCGGAGCCCGCCGTGAGCGCGCCACCCGCTGTCGCACCCGCGAGCGCCTCCGCCACGTTGGCGCCGCTGCCGGTGCTCCCGAGCACGTCCGCGATGGCGTCCCCGCCGCCGGGGCCCTTGCCGCCCAGCAGCTTGAGGATGCCGGTGTTGCCCACCTTCTCCGTGAGCTGCTGCCGGCGTTCCGCGCTGTTGGCGGGCGCGGGCGTCGCGTCCGTGGAGGCAGGCTTCTTCGTGGGAGCCTTCGGCTCGTCAGGCTTCTTCTCCCCGGTGGCGACCGCCTCCTTGGGCTCCTCCTTCTTCGCGGGCTGGGGCGGGATGATGGCGCGCACGAAGCGGTCTTCCAACTGGTCCAGCTCCACCTCCCGCTCCACCGGCGTGGGCTGGGCGACGATGAGCGCGACGCTCAGCACATAGAGCACCAGCATCGACAGGAGGATGCCGAAGAAGACGCGGTCCACCGTTCGCCACGGACTGGCCTTCAGCTCCGGGGGGAGGGTGGGCTTGGAGCCCTCCGCGGGCGCGGGGATGAAGTGGAAGAAGAGCGTGGCGTCCGGCAGGTCCACCTTGCCGCGGGCGCTCTCCTGCAACGGCAGGTCGAAGGTGTCGTCCGCGCGGCGCGTGGCGAGTCCCTGGGAGCGCAGCGCGTCGAAGTCCACGTCCGACGAGCCCAGGTTGACGCGGCCCTGCATGTGCTCGTCGATGATGAGGTGGAACTGCTGGCCGCGGTTCTCCAGCACCTTGAAGCGCGGCGGGCGCGCCTCGGACGGAGGCATGACGATGGTGTTGCGGGCGTCCTCGCCAATGGTGACGGAGTCGTGGAGCAGGTGGTGCTCTTCGACGATGCGCCCGTCCTGGATGACGCCGACGCGCAGCAACTTGGGGCGGGTTTGAAGGGCCATGGATCTAGAACGGGTCCTGCTGCACGCTCTGGACCACCTTGGGCACGAAGCTCTCCGTGCGGTTCAGGTCGTCGAAGCTCGGCTTGGAGCGGTCGAGGAAATAGAAGGCTTCCGGCTTCTGGATGCGCCCCTCGACCTTGATGGCCTCCAGGCGGATGGTCTTGGCCGGCTTCTTCGTCGCCGGAGCCTGGGGCGCTGGCGTCGCGCCGCCCGCCGCCTTCTTCGTGGACGCGGGGTCCTCCGCCCAGGACGGACCGGAGACGGCGAGCAGCAGCAGCAGGAGGGCGGGGCGCATGGCGGAAGGTCGTGGCTACCGGACGTCTGTGGACACCTTACCCGAGGCGCCCGGCCGCGTGGCAGGGGGCCCGGGGGGCGAGGCGGGGGTCGGGTTTGCCTCGGGGGCTTTCGCGGGGACGGCGGCTTCGGCGGCCTTCTTCAGGCCCTCCTTGCGCTCGCGCTCGCGGCGGCGGGTCTCCCGGTCGATGCTCTTCTGCGCGTCCTTGAGGTACTGCGCGGTGCGCTCGTCGGTGCCGCCCTTGGACTTGTACTGCTCCAGGAAGGACGCGGCCTTCTGGAGGCGCTCCAGGGCGTCCATACCTGCGGGCTCCAGGTCCAGGTGGAGCAGGCCCAGGTTGAAGTACACGTCCTTCGTGTCGGGCTGGAGCTGGAGCGTGCGCTCGTACTCGGCCAGGGCGCGGGGGAAGTCGCCTTCGCCGCGGTACGCGTTGCCCAGGTTGAGGTGGGCGGCGGCGAAGTCCGGCGCGGCCTTCACGGAGGCCTCCAGCTCCACGCGGGCGCCGGCGTAGTCCTCGCCCTGGTTGAGCAGGGTGCCCAGGTTGTTGCGCGCCTCGGCGAAGTCCGGCCTGAGCGCGATGGCCTGGCGGAAGCGCTCCAATGCCTGGGGGCGCTCCTTGAGGCCCAGGTGCACCAGGCCCAGGGCGTTGAGGGTGGCCGCGTCCTGCGCGTCGATGGCGAGCGCGTTGCCCAGCACCATGGACGCCAGCTCGTACTTGCCCTCGCGGGCGTACACCTGCGCGAGCACCTGCATCGCGGGCACGTGCTGTTCGCTGACCTGGAGCGCGCGGCGGGCCTCCGCGACGGCGGCCGGGTGCTTCTTCTGCAGCAGCAGGTTCAACGCCAGCGCCGTGCGCCGGGCCACCGAGTCCTGCTTCGTCAGCGCCTCGCGCAGCTCCGCCTCCAGCGACGCCGCGCGGCCCGTGCGCGCCGCCAGCCGCACCAGGCAGTCCCACGCGGCTTCCTGGTTCGGGTCCAGCGCCAGCGCCTGACGGTAGGAGCGCTCCGCGTCCGGGAAGCGGCCCTGGCGCTCCTGCACGATGCCCAGGTTCGTCCACGCGGGGCCCAGCTTCGGGGACTTCTCCAGCAGGGCCTTGAGCGCGGTCTCCGCGATGGTCAGCTCACCGCGCCGGGCGACCTCCACCGCGCTGGTGAAGTCCTTCTCCGGGCCGGCGAGCGACTTCGCGACCGGCGCCGGTTCCTTCGCCTGGGGCTTCGCGTCACCAGACTTCGCGTCACCAGACTTCGGCGACGTGCTGACGGCGGTGGCGGGTCCGGCTTCCGGCCCGGTGAGCTTCGAGTCCTTGCGCGTCTCCGGACCGGAGGCGCAGGCGGACAGCCAGAGCACGAGCCCGGTGAGCGCGAACTTGCGGCCCGCGTTCATGGCGTGCCCCCTTCCGTGAGCCGGGTCGCCTTGTCCGGGTCGACGCGCGCGGGCGCGGGCGGCGCGGCGAGGCTGCCCAGCAGGCCATCCGGATACACGGTCTCCGACGCGAGCGCGCCCCGGGCCTCCTTGAGGACGGGGTACTCCTTGGGGCGGAAGCGGTTGAGGGACTCCAGCGTGCGGCGCGTCCACTCGTTGGAGACGCGGTTGTTGCGCGCCTCCTTGAGCGTGGCGGCGTAGCTCTCCACCGCGCGGTCCTCCAGGGCCACGGTGCGCTGCGTGAGCATGTCCTGGTACGTCAGCACCGCCTCGTCCCCCAGGCGCTTCACTTCCGGAGGCACGGGCGCGTCCAGCAGCGTGGCCGCGAAGCGCTCCAGGGCGTAGCCGCGCCGGTAGAACGACGCCAGCGACCACTCCAGCTGCTTGTACGGCAGGACCTTCGCGTACGCGGCATCCACCGTCTTCACGGCTTCGGTCTTCTTGCTGAAGCTCTTCTCCAGCGCCTTGCCGGAGCCGCTGAGCTTCAACGCGTCGAAGCGCTGGAACTCCAGCTCGGCCAGTTGGAAGCGGCTGTACGCGGCGGCTTCCGCGGCGCGCAGCTGCGTGTCCGGCTTCAGCTTGCGGCGGTCGAAGTCATCCGCGGCGGCGGCGTACGCGCGCTCGGCTTCCTTCGCGTTGCCGCGCTTCTTCCACGCGTCGCCCAGGCGGCGCTTCGCGTCCACCACCAGCTCCACCTGGTCCGCCTTGCTGGCGAACTTGCGGACGAAGGCCTCCAGCGCCTGGATTTCTCCCTTGGTGTCGCCCTGCTTCTCCAGGATGCGAGCCGCGCGGTACTGGTTCTCCGGCGCGTTCTTCCCGTGGGGGTACAGCTCCACGCAGCGCTGGAAGGCGGCGGCGGCCTCCGCGTAGCGCTGCTGTCCTTCGAGCAGCGACGCCGCGTTGTAGAGCGCGGCCTCTCGCTCCTCGGCCTTCGGATAGTCCTTCACCAGCTTCTGGTAGCTGGTGACGGCCTTGTCGAAGTCGTAGGACTTCTGCGCGTTCAGGGCCACGCGGAACAGCGCGGTGTGCGCCCACGGCGACTTCGGGTAGTCGCGGTAGATGCGCTCGTAGAGCTTCATCGCGGAGTCGAAGCGGCGCAGCTCCTCGTAGGCCACCGCCGCGTTGTTGAGCGCCTTGTCCGCGAACTCGTGCCGGGGGGCCTCCTCCACCAGCTGGAGGTACTTCTTCGCCGCCTCGTCGTAGCGCTTCTGCGTGGCCAGTTGGTCCGCCAGGTTGAAGCGGCCGGCGAGCTTGAACTTCATCAGCTCGCGGTACTGCTCACTGGACGGGTCCACCACCTGCGCGTTGCTGGCGAGCCGCGCGCTGACCTCCTCCACGCTCTTCCAGTCCTGGTCGATGAGGAAGGACTCGATGATGAGGTTGGTGGCGTAGCCGGCCACCGGGTTGCGCGGGTACGCCTGCACCACGCGCTCGAAGCGGGGGCGGGCCTGGGCGAAGTCGTCGTGCGTGTAGAACAGCTCCGCGGCCTGGTAGGCGATGCCCGGCGCGGCCTCCTCCTTGGGCAGCAGCGCCACGTACGCGTCGGACGCCTTCACGAGCGCGGCCTCCGTCGGGGCCAGGGCCACGGGCGCGTGCGCGCTGTCCTTGGGGCGCTCGCTGGCGCGCAGCGGCTTGCGCTCCGGCACGCGGCCCGCCTTCACGTCCTCGTCCAGCTGCGCCTTCCAGGCGAGCACCGCGTTGTGCGCGGACACGTCCCGGTAGGTGTTGTCCTGGTTGGAGTCGCGCACGGCCGAGTACTCCTTCGCCGCCGCGCCGTACGCGTCCGAGTTGAAGAGGGACTCGGCGTGGAAGAAGCGCATCGCGTACGCGGTCTTGCTGCGCGGGAAGCGCTCCAGGTAGGTGCCGTACGCGCGCGCCGCGGCGGCGTAGGTGGCCTTCGCCTCCGCGTCCTTGCCCTCCTTCTGGAAGGTCTGCGCCTGCTGGTGCTGGTACGCGGCGGCGGAGTAGAGGCTCTGCTCGGCGAGCGTCTGCGCGTGCGACAGCGCGTTCGGGTCGTCCTTGTTCTTCTCGTACCAGGCGCCGCCGGGCAGGTAGTCGTTGGCCAGCTTCTCCGACTCGCGCGCGTACAGGTCCATGCGCCGGTCGCGCTCGTAGGCCTGGACGATGCGCTGCTGCAGGCGGGGCGCGTCCGTGGTGAGCGGGTGGGTGGACAGCACCTGCTGATACGCGGCGATGGCCTCCGTGTTGCGGAGCTGGTCGAAGTAGACGTTGCCCAGCCGCCGGTACACCTCCGCCTCGTAGGGCCGCCCGCCGCGCTTCGCGAAGAGGTCGCGGGCCCTGGCCACGCCGCCCCAGGTCTCGTCCGCCAGCGACAGCGCGATGTACTGGAGCGCCTCCGAGCGCAGGTCGCCTTCGTCCGCCTTGCTGCCGGACTGCTGGTGGGACTGGTAGTGGTCCAGGAGCAGCAGGAAGCTGTCCACGGACTCCTCGAACCAGTTCATGCGGTAGTACGTCCAGGCCAGCTTGTAGCGGGCCTTGTCGTAGAACCGGTGCTCCGTGTCGCGCGTGGCGGCGGTGTACGCGTCCGCGGCCTTGCGCAGCGCCTCCGGGTCGGTCTCCTCCTCGAACCAGTACTCGCCGATGCGCGTCCACGCGTCAGTGGCGAAGCGGCTCTTCGGATAGCGCGTGGTGAGCTGCTGGTAGGTGGCGAGGCTCTCCTCGTCCTTGTGCTGTTCGTTGAGGCAGTACGCCAGCAGGTACAGGGAGCCGTCGTTGAGCTTGTAGTCCGGGAAGCGCGCGAGCAGCGTGCGGTACACGCCGATGGACGGCGTGAAGTCCACGTCCGGCTCCGGCGGCAGGTCCGCCATCGCCTCGTCGGACATCGTGCGCACGCGCTCCGCGTAGTCCTTGCGCGCCAGCTGGTGCTCGTCCGCGGAGCGCTCGTAGTACAGCTCCGCCAGCCGGAACATCACGTCCGGCGTGGCACGAGGCTCGTCCGGGTAGCGCCGCAGGAAGTCCTCGAAGCGGGCGATGGCGTCCAGCCGTTGCGTGCGCTCCTGCGACTCCAGCGCGGTGAGCGTCTTCTCGTAGGCGTTGTTGAGCGCCGAGCGCTTCTGCTGGTAGCGCCGCTCGATGAGCTGCCTCACCTCGCGGTGGAAGTCGCGCGACTCCGCCTCGTACGCCTCCAGCGCGCGGCTCACGTCGCGCAGCAGCTTCTCCTGTTCGGGCGTGTGGCCCAGGCCGTCCAGGTAGCGCGAGGTGTTGGGCGCGGGCGGTGCCGCGGGCGCCGGCTGGGACTTCGCGGGGGCCGCGGGCGCGGAAGGCGTGGAGGACTTCTTCGCGGCCTGGCCAGGCGTCTTGGCCTTCGCGGCGTGAGCGGCCAGCGGCGCCAGGGCGATGAGGAGGGCGAGGGCAGGGCGGCGCATGGCCTTCAGTCCCCCCCTTCCGACGACAGGACGTCCTTGAACTCCAGGTCGAGCGCGCGCAGTGCGTCCGACTTCTCCTTGGCGACCTTCTGGATGTTCGCGGTGTTGTCCTGCGTGCGGCTGAAGGCCACGTCCACCGTGCCAGTGTCGGCCTTGAGCACCAGGTCGTAGAACTGCTGCCGCACGCGGCGGAAGCTCTCGTAGGCGATGCGGCCCACCAGGTTGCGCGCGTCACCGGACGCGGCGGCCACCTCCAACTCGTAGCCCTGGAGCAGCGCCTGCTCCACGCGCACCTTGTCGCGGATGGACTTCACGCGGTTCTCCAGCCGCGCGCGCAGCGCCACCCGGGCCACCGCCACCCGTCCGCGCAGCGAGTCGATGCGCGTGCGCACCGTGTGCATGCGCAACAGCACGCGGGTGTCCTCGCCGGACAGCCGGCCTTCACCGGCGCGCAGGACGCCGTGCTCCTGCTGGAGCGCGGCGGAGTAGCGGGCGCGGATGGCGGCCTCGCCCTCCAGCGACGTGTCCGTGGACTGGCGCTCACTGGCGAGCCGGGCGCGCGTGCGGTCCAGCTCCACCTGCAGGTCCCTCAGCGTGGCGATCTCCGCCTGGAGCTGCACCAGGAACTCGCGCTCCTCGGCGGGGTCGGCCTGCCGCTCGTCGCGCGTGTCCTCCACCCACTTGCGGATGGCGGCGGCGTTGGCGTGCAGGCTCTGGAGCTCATAGCCCACGCGGAAGGCCTCGCGGTCCACCACGTCCACCTTCGCCTGCATGCGGTGGCGGCGCTCCTCCAGCTCCTTGTTGGTGGTGGGCAGCGCCGCGAAGCGCAGCCGCTGGGCCTCGCGCGCGCCCTGGGCGACGAGCAGCTTCTCGCGCTCGGCGGGCGTCAGCTTCTCCTCCACCAGCGCGGCCTCCGCCTGCACCAGGGACTGCTCCACGGCGGTGAGCGCGGTGTCCACGGCCTCCGTGCGGACGTAGCCCTCCTGCAGCTCCGGGAAGGCCTCCAGCCCGCGCGCGTCCAGCGCCTCCAGGATGCGCTCCGCGATGGCCTTCGCCTCGCCCGCGCCCTGACGGCCGCTGTCCAGGTCGCCCACCATCCGCACCGCGTCCGCGACCTCCTTCTGCGTGGACGCGTACTTCAGCGCCAGCGGGGGCAAGAGCGTGCTCACGTCCAGCGAGCGCTCGTTGCGCGCGAGCAGGTTGTCGAAGTACGCGACCGGGTCATGGTTCACGCGCAGGAGCGCGTCCACCTTGTCGCGCGCGGGCGTGAACATGCGCGCCACGCCGTCATACGTCTCCAGCGCCTCGTCGTACTGGCGCAGCTTCTGGAGCAGGTGCCCCTGGAGGATGCGCGCCTCGGGAGCGAGCTGCGAGTCCGGCGCGACGAGCAGCAGGATGTCCGTGGCGTTCTTCGCCTGCGTGAAGTCCTGCTTGCGCACGTACGTCCACGCGACCTCCAGCAGCGACTCCGGGAAGAACTCGCTCTCGCGCGGAATCTGGCCGTAGTGGTCCAGCGCCTCGTCGTAGCGGCCCGTCTCGTACATCAGCCGGCCCAACGACAGGAACGCGAGCTCGCGGAAGCGCTGGGCCTCCGCCTCCGCGAGGCCGGTGGACACCACGGCCTCCGGCCCGGTGCCCACGATGCGCTGGAACTGCGCGATGGCGGCCGGGTAGTCCCCGCTCTGCACGCTCAGGACGCCCAGGTGGTAGACGGCCTGCACTCGGAAGGCGCCGGGCGCCTGCGCCAGCGGAGCGAACAACGCGCGCGAGCGCTGCTGGTGCTCGTCCGGCGTCAAATCCATGCGCTTGAACGTGCCGCGCGCGTGCACGTAGGCGATGTCCGGCGCCAGCACGCCGCCCGACAGCTGCCGCGCCTTCTCCACGTACGCGTCGATGCCGTCGAACTGCTGGAGCCTGCCCGCCACCGCGAGGTAGCGGCTCACGGCCTCCTTGTAGCGCTGCGGCGTCAGGTTCAGCGACAGCATGTCGCGCAGGTACACCCTCGCGCCGATGTCGTTCTTCTGCTGGTAGAGCGCATCCGCCAGATAGAAGACCGCCTCCGGGTAGCGCGGGTTCGCCTTGAACGCCGGGTCGCTCACCAGGTCGTAGAAGAGGACGGACGCGGCGGCCCAGTCCCCCAGGAGCGAATACACCTCGCCCTCGGAGAAGCGCTTGAGCTGCGAGTCGGTGCTGCTGGGCTCGGGGCGCTCCGTGAACTGCGTCTCCACGAAGCGCAGCGACAGCTCCGCGGTGCGCAGCTGCGCCTCCACCGCTTCCACCGAGGCCGCGCGCGAGCTCAACGAAGCGGGCATGGGCGGCAGCGCGGCTCCCGGCTTGGAGGCCTGGGGCGCCGGAGCGGGCGCGGCCCCGAGGGACAGCGCGAGGGCCAGGGCGTGCAGCGTCGCGGTCACGGCCTTGCGCTCCCTACTTCGGCTCGCTGGAGGTGGTGGCCGGCGCGGCGGGTGTCCCCGGAGCGCCTTCCGTCTCCGAGCCGGAGCCGGCGGGCCGGTTCGCGCGCGTGTCCTTGGCCACTTCAATGTCGTAGCGCACCGCGGGCCGGTCCTTCAGGTCCGTGGTGAGGCCGCCCTTCTCCACACCCACCACGTTCACCGTGGTGACCTTTCCGGACTCCGCGTTGAAGGTGTAACTGGATTGCACCTTGAACTTGTAGCCCTCCAGGTAGCTGAACACGCCGTAGCCGCTGCCCCGGTACACGAGGCGCACCGCGAGCTGGTGCTGGCCCGGCACGATGCGGCCGTTGAAGACCTCCAGCGACTGGTGCCGGTTCAGGTCTCCCTGCGTGTCCACCTGGGTGAAGATGGGCGCGCCGTCCAGCGCGTACACCACCGACTCCAGCTGGAACGCGTTGCCCATCTCGTTCTTGTGCACCAGCACCGCGCGGGCGCCGGTGGACAGCTCGCCGCCCATCACCGACTCCTGGAGCAGCAGCAGGCGCGCCTTGGAGCGGTAGATCTTCTCCTTCAGGTCGACGACCTGCTCCTCCAGCGTCTTCACGCGGGACGTGAAGGCCTCATCCGCCGTCTGGTCGCCCGTGGGTGCCTGCGCGGCGGGGGCGGCCTGCGGCGTGCCAGCGGCCGGAGATGCAGCGGCGGCCGGCGCGGCGGCGGGAGGCGGGGAAGCAGGGGAGGGGGACGCGCCTTGCGCGAACACCGGCCCGGACAGGCCAGCGCTCAGCAGCGCGAGGAGACGGAAGGTGGCGGATGCGACGCGCACGGTACGACCTCGGAAGGCGGCTCTGCCCGACGGCACGAGGTCATACCATCCTTTGCCGGGGGCTGCCCGGTGGGGGGTAGCCCGCCGGGCAGGACAGCAGGCGGAGTGTCAACCGCCCTTGCGCAGCTCGGTGAGGACCAGCTTGGCCACGGCCTTGAGCGTGTCGAACACGCCCACGCCCGTGGGCGCCACGGCCTGGTACTCCGGGATGTTCCGCGGGTTGAGCGCCTTGCGCATCTCCTCCACGGTCACCGCGTTGGGCAGGTCGCGCTTGTTGTACTGCACGACGTACGGAATCTTGTTCAGGTCGTAGCCCTGCTCCGCCAGGTTGATGCGCAGGTTCTCCAACGACTCCATGTTGGCTTCCATGCGCTCAATCTGGCTGTCGGCGACGAACACCACGCCGTCCACGCCCTTGAGGATGAGCTTGCGGCTGGCGTCGTAGAACACCTGGCCGGGCACCGTGTAGAGGTGGAAGCGCGTCTTGAAGCCGCGGATCTCACCGAGCGACAGCGGCAGGAAGTCGAAGAAGAGCGTGCGGTCCGTCTCCGTGGAGAGGGAGATCAGCTTGCCCTTCGTGTCCGCCGCGGTCTTGTTGTAGATGTACTGAAGGTTGGTCGTCTTCCCGCAGAGACCCGGCCCGTAATAGACAATCTTGCAGTTGATTTCGCGGGATGAGTAATTGATGAAGGACATGGCTTCCCGGGTTACTCGCTGAAGAGGTTGTCGATATCGTCGTCGGAGATCTCGGCGAACGGCGAACCGGCTCCGGGGCTGTCGGTCTTCTTCACGAGGCTTTCGAAGATCTTCGTCAGCTCGTCGCTGGCCTTCTTGATGCGCAAGCGCACCAGACCCAGGCTCGTGCGGTTGTCGAAGATGACGACCAGCACCACGCGGCTGCCCACGATGGTCATGTAGAGGCTGTCCTTCGCCCCTTCATGGAACTGGTTGGGGAACTCGTTCTCCCCGATCAGCTTCGCCAGACCACCCATGGCGGCCACGTTTCCGGCCGTCAGCGACGCGAGCGACGTGGTGTCGATGTTCTGCGTCTGGCCGGCCGAGGAGATGAGCTGGCCGTTCTTGTCGACGAGGAAGACCACCTTCGCGTTCGCGTCCTTGGTGAGCCGGTCGCAAACGGCGTTGATCTTGGTGAACTCCTCTTCGTACATCACCAGTTGCGTGCCCATGGGCGTATGCGCTCCTCAGCGTTCGCTCGCCCCGCGCACGGCGGCGCTCCGATGTTTCTGGAGTGAATCCCGGAGGTTAGACGAGGCGCTACCGACCGCCGTCATGCTTAGCAAAGCAGTTCCACTCCAGCAAGAAGCCAGCCGTGATCCGCGCCGCTTCTTGAAGGAATGACGGCTTCGCGGGTTGGGACACCTGCCCCTCTTCTCTATACTCTCCCGGGCCTTGCGCCGCCCGAGCCCCCTCACCGACATCCTCCCGCGCCTCGTCGTCCTCGTCCTGGCGCTCGCCTGTACCGGGGCCGCCCATGCGCAGGCCCCCGAGTCCGAGCGCGCCTCGTTGCGCCTTCGTTACGGCCTGTCCTCCCGCCAGGGTGAGCAGGTGGATGTAGGGCCCGGGCTCACCTACAGCGGCCTGACGCCGAACGACGTGGCGCTGACGTTGATGGGCTGGGCGGGGACGTACCTGGGTGGACAGGTGGATCTCCAGCGCGAGGCCTTCGAGCTGCGGGACGCGTCGTCGCGCGTGACGGGCGGCAGCCTGGTGCGCGGCTCGCTGGGGCCGCGAGGGCGGTTGTTCCTGGGGCCGGTGCGGCTGGAGCTGGGCGCGGGCTACGGCTTCGCGCAGCTGCCGCTGTTCGGCGGGTTCACCTATGCGCCGGTGTTGCAGCGGGGTGTGCGGCACTCGGCGCTGATTTCAGGTCGGGTGCTGGTGGCGCTGCCGGCGCAGCTTCAGTTGGAGGCGCGAGGCGAGGTGCCGCTGACGCTCTCCGCGCACGCGGCGGACGGGCTGAAGGCGTCGTCGTCCGGCTACGTGGTGGGCGCGGCGCTGTCGTATCCGGTGGTGCGCAGGGACGGCTGGACGGGGCGCCTGCTCCTGGACGTGCAGCAGGCGCACGACACGATGGAGCTGGAGGACAGCGGCCTGCGCTCCGAGCAGCGGATGCGCCGCATTGGCCTGGGCTTCGAGGTGGTGCTGGGCAGCGTGGGCCGGACGTCGCGGCCCGTGGGCCCGCGCCAGGCCTTCGTCGCGCTGAGCGTGGTGGACGCGGAGACGGGCGCACCGCTTCCGGGCGCGCACGTGCGCGTGCCCTCCTTGAAGACGCCGGGCACGGACGAGGAGCTGGTCGCGGACGCGCAGGGACATCTGAGGGTGCTGCTCCCCGAGGGCGCGCAGTCCACGCAGGCGAGCGTGGACGGCTATGAGGACGCGACGGCGGTCGCCACCGTCAGCGGTGATGCCACGGAGAGCGCGCCGGTCCAGCTCCGCCTGAGCAAGAAGGCGCCGAAGACGGGCTCCCTCAAGGTGAAGGTGGTGCAGGGCAAGGACAGCGCGCCGGTTGTGGACGTGCAGGTCGTCTCTGGCTCCGCGCAGCTGCGCACGAACAAGGCCGGCGAGGTGCTGCTGGAGGGGCTGGAGCCGGGGCCCGTGGCCGTGGCGATGTCCGCGCCGGGCTTCCGCCCCTCGGAAGAGGCCGCGGTGGTGGTGGCGGGGCAGACGTCGGAGCTGGTGGTGGTGCTGTCGCAGGACCGCAAGGGCGAGCTGGCCACGCTGGTGGGCCAGGTGCGCAGCGCGCGCAGCGGCCAGCCCCTGGTGGCGACGGTGATCATTCCCCAGGCGAAGGTGCGCACGCGCACGGACAAGAGCGGCGCCTTCACCGCGCGCGTCCGTGGCGGCACGTACCGCATCACCCTGTCCGCGCCGGGGCACGTGACCCAGACGAAGATGGTCACCGTGCGCGAAGGCGAGCAGGCCATTCTCAACGTTGATCTGTTCCCGAGGGGCCGGTGAGTCGCGCGGCAGTGCCGCGACGCGCCCGTCCGTCGTCGTCGAGGTTTCAGTGAGTCCTGTCCGCATCCTGGCGCTGTCGCTGCTCGTCCTCCTCTCCGGCTGTTCGGGGTGTGAACGCGAGGAGGCGCCAAAACCTCCGCCAGTGGTGGAGGTGGACGCGGGGGCCGTCGTTCCCATTGGACGCCTGGAAGGGCTGTCCGGCGACGTGCGCCTGGAGCGCGGCGGCAAGGTGGGGCCGGCGGTGGAGGGGCCGCTGCTCGCGGGCGACGCGGTGGAGACCGGTGAGAGCGGATCCGCGACGGTGCGCTTCCCGGGCGACCGGACGGTGGAGGTGGGCAGCGAGGGCCGGTTCGCGGTGGGCTCGGACGCGACGGGCATCGTGATGAAGGTGGAGCGCGGCATCGTGCTGTCGCGCGTGCCCGCGGGCGGGAAGGCGGACAGCGCGGGCTCCAAGGTGACGTTGAACATCCTCACCCCCTTCGGCCTCACGCGCGTGGGGCCGGATCCGTCGGAGGTGAAGGTCGCGGTGGCGGAGGACTCGGCGCGGGTGGAGGTGAAGCTGGGCGCCATCGAGCTGGTCTCCAAGGACGGCAAGACGCTGCGCGCGGCGCAGGGCGACGCGGTGGACCTGACCCGCGAGCGCGCGCAGGTGACGCCCGCGGCCCCGCGTGTCGTGGAGCTGGCGCCCATCCCGGTGACGGTGCGCGCGACCTCGGGCGTCGCGGAGGTGAAGGCGAAGGACTCGGGCCGCTGGCGCAAGGTGCGCCGCGAGGGCGAGGTGCTGGCCTTTGGCGACGGCGTGCGGACGAAGGGCGGCGAGGCGGTGCTGTCCCTCAAGGACAGCGGCACGGTGCTGACGCTCGCTCCAGGCGCGGAGGCGGTGCTGGAGAGCGCGGGACAGCAGGGCACCGTCGATGAGGCGCGCGTCAACCTGCTCCAGGGTCTGTTGGCCGTGCAGCTCGCCATGGGACGAGAGAGCCGCGTGGTGCTGCCGGGGATGACGGTGGAGTCCGGCGGAGGCGCGAGGTTGGAGATCCGCCGCACCGACGCCGGCATGCAGGTGGCGGCGCACACGGGCGACGTGACGCTGCGGCGGGGCGAGGCGCGGCAGGCGCTGCGCGCCGGTGAGCGCGCCACCGTGGGCACGGATGGCAACGCGAAGGTGGAGCCGCTGGAGGAGGCGGTGGTCGCGGTGGGCCCGGGCGACGGCACGGAGGTCTACCACCGGGGCCTTGCGGAGGTGGCGCTCACCTGGGAGGGCGAGGGCGACGCGGTGGTGGAGGCGGCGCAGGACGCGGCCTTCAAGCGCCCGGTGCTCTGGGGGCGCGTGCACCGCGCTTCCGTCAACGTGTCCGCGCTGGCGAAGGGCACGCTGTACTGGCGGGCGCGCAAGGAGGACGGCACGCAGGTGGCGGCGGGCAGCGTCCACTTCGCTCCGGAGTCCCCCACCAGTTCGCTGGCGCGTGTGCGCAACGTGGTGCCGGAGGGGCCGGAGAAGACGACCATCTTCTACCAGGACAAGCCCCCGGCGGTGACGTTCACCTACGGCGAGGAACCGCAGGCCCGTAGCTATCGCGTGGCGGTGTACAAGGCGGGCTCGTTGGCGACGCCGGTGGTGCAGCGCACGGTGTCGGAGCCGCGCGCGGCGTTGGAGGCGGGACAGCTGGGCGAGGGCAGCTACCTGTGGTCCGTCACGCCGCTGTCGCAGGCGGGCGCGGCCCTCAAGGGCGGGCGGATGAACAAGCTGGAGCTCGTCTATGACAACTCGGTGGTGGGGCTGGTGGTGGACAGCCCGCGCCAGGGTGTGCCGGCGGCGGAGAAGGTGCGGGCTGCGGGTGTGGCGCCCGTGAACGCTCGCCTGTCCATCAACGGACGGGCCGTGCCCCTGGACGCCAAGCACCGCTTCGATACCTGGGTGGCCCCCATGGGAATGCCCCCCCTGCTGGTGTTTAAGATGACGCGTCCCGGTGCCCCGGACGTACTCACGGTGCGCACCCTGAAACCGCGAGGACCTTGAGGGATGGCACAGACCAGCGTTCCCATTCCGGATCCCGCCGGCGCATCCGCCGCGACGCTCCTCCAGCCGTATGGGCAGTACGTGCTCGTGCGCAAGCTGGCCGAGGGCGGCATGGCGGAGATCTTCCTCGCCAAGCTACTGGGCGCGGACGGCTTCGAGCGCAACGTGGTGCTCAAGCGGATGCTGCCGGCGCTGTCGGCCATCCCGGACTTCGTGGAGATGTTCCGCGACGAGGCGCGGCTCGCGGCGAAGCTGTCGCATCCGCACATCGTGCAGATCCACGAACTGGGCTTCACGGACGGCTGCTACTACATCTGCATGGAGTACCTCGCGGGCGAGGACTTCTCCACGACGCTGCGGCTCGCGGGCCGGCGCCGCCAGTACGTGCCGCTGCCGGTGGTGATGCGGGTGCTCATCGACGCGGCGCGAGGCCTGCACTTCGCGCACACCTTCACCAACGAGCAGGGCCAGCCACTGCACGTGGTGCACCGGGACGTGTCGCCGTCCAACCTGTACGTGACGTACCAGGGCCAGGTGAAGGTGCTGGACTTCGGCATCGCCAAGGCCGAGTCGCGCCTGGTCCAGACGCGCACGGGCGTGGTGAAGGGCAAGTACATCTACATGGCGCCGGAGCAGGCGCAGGGGAAGGAGGTCGACCACCGCGCGGACGTCTTCTCCCTGGGGGTCAGCCTCTACGAGGCCGTCACGCACGTGCGGCCCTTCTCCCGCGAGAACGACCTGGCGGTGCTCAACGCGCTGCTGCAGGGCGAGTTCGAGAAGCCGCGCGCGCTGAGGGCGGACCTGCCGGAGGGCCTGGAGGCCATCATCCTCAAGGCCATGGCGTTCAAGCCGGAGGACCGGTACGCGACGTCGGACGCGTTCGCGGATGCGCTGGAGGCCTTCGCGGCGGAGTTCCAGGGCGGAGCCGCGAGCGCCCCGACGCTGGGCACGTTCCTGCGCAACCACTTCGGCGAGGAGCGCGTCACGGAGAAGACGCGCATCCCCACGCTGGCCACGCTCACCGCCGCGCGTCCGACGGACCCCGAGTTCGCGGCCATCTCGCCGCCCGTCGCCGGCGCTGGGACCCACACCTACGGGCAGCAGGTGTCCCGTCCGAGCAGCACGGGCGTGAGGGCGCTGACCTCGCAGAACAAGGCGGCCCCCGCGCAGGCGCAGGCTCCCGAGCCGGAGGTCGTGCCGAGCGCGCCTGTGGCGAAGCCTGCGTCCCGGCGCTGGCTCCTGGGCGTGGTGGGGGGCCTGGGGCTGGTGGCCGCGGGAGTGGCGTTCGTCGTCGCGCGGCCCGGTGGCACCGCGACCAACGTCACGCCTCCGCCTCCGGCACAGCAGGCCGTCGCGCCCGTGGCGAATGGGACTCCAGCGGCCCCGGCCCAGGGCTCACAGGCTCCGGCGCAGCAGGCCGCCGCGGGCATGCAGGGACAGGGCGCACCCACGGGGGCGCAGGCCCAGGGGCCTGAAGGCACCGCGCCTGGGGCCGTGCCGGACGACACGCCGGGCGGTGACGCGGTGGCGACGTCCGTCACGGATTCGCGCCCCGTGGACGACGGGGCGGAGGACACGTCCCATCGCAAGGGGGTGAAGAAGCCGGCGGTGAAGGAGCCCGTGTCGCTGGGCATCGACGACATCCAGCGCGTGGTGTCCGGCGGCCGCTCGAAAATCACCGGCTGCTTCGAGCGCTACAAGGCCGACCTGCCGGCGGCCTCGGGCGAGGTGCAGGTGGAGCTCACCATCGTGTCCTCGGGCAAGGTGCGCGCGGGCACGCGCGGACCGCTGGCGTCCACGGCGGTGGGCCGCTGCCTGGAGACGCAGGCCCAGAGCCTGCGCTTCCCGGTGCACCGCGACCAGGAGGTCACGGTGTTGATGCCGTTCTCGTGGAAGGTGACGCAGTAGCCGGTGCGGCGGCTTTTCCGTCCCGCGTTCAGCGCGCGGGACGGGCCAGCGCCGTCACAGGTCTCGGCGGGCGGACAATGCCTTGGCGAGCGTGGCCTGGTCCGCGAACTCCAGGTCGCCGCCCATGGGCAGGCCCTGGGCGATGCGCGTCACCCGCAGGCCCATCGGCTTGAGCAGCCGCGTGAGGTAGAGCGCGGTGGCTTCACCCTCGATGTCCGGGTTGGTGGCGAGGATGATCTCCTCCACCCGGCTGTCGTTGAGGCGCAGCAGCAGCTCCTTGATGCGCAGTTGCTCCGGGCCCACGCCTTCCAGCGGGGACAGCACGCCGTGCAGCACGTGGTAGCGGCCCTTGAACTCGCGGGTGCGCTCCAGCGCCATCAGGTCCGAGTACGTCTCCACCACGCACAGGGCGCGCTCGTCGCGGCGGTTGTCGCGACAGAAGCCGCACAGCTCCGAGTCGGTGAGGGAGAAACAGCGCACGCACAGGTGCACCTTCTCCTTCACCTCGCGGATGGCCTGTGAGAGGTCGACGGCGAACTCGCCCGGCGCCCGCAGGATGTGGAACGCGAGGCGCTGGGCGGTCTTCTCACCAATGCCCGGCAGCTTCGCGAGCTGGGCGACCAGGCGATTCAGCGGATCGGGCGTCATCCGTCTTTAGTTAATGCCGGGGATCTTCACGCCGCCGGAGATCTTCGCCAGCTCGGCGTTCATGTGCTGACGGCTGTTCGCCAGGGCAGCGTTCACGGCGGCGGTGACGAGGTCCTCGAGCATCCCCGTGTCGTTGGGGTCGATGGCGCTCTTGTCGATCTTGATGCTGCGGATCTCCTGCACGCAGTTGGCGACGACCGTCACGAGGCCCTCGCCGGACTTCGCCTCGACGGTCTCTTCCGCCAGCTGCTTCTTCCGCTCCTCGATCTTCTCGGTGAGCTTGTTCGCCTGCCGGATGAAGTAGTTCAGGTCGATGCCGGGCATGTGCTTCCTCGGTCCCCGGTCGTGGGAGCGCGGGGCCGCCATGGCGCCGCTCGGAGCAGGGACGTTGCCGCGCACCCTAGCGGGGCCGCGCGGCGTTGTCAGTCGTCAGGAGCGGCGGGGACGTCCGGGAGGTTGGCCGGTGGCCGCTCGGGCTCGTAGACCTGGATGTGTTCGATTTCGCCGCCCAGCATCTTGAGGATGGCCCGCACGGACGCGTGGGAGCGCACCTTGCCCTCGGTGCTCTTCTCGTGGGTGTTGCGGGTCTGGGTGTCCTGCTCGGAGAGGCTCTGCCCCATGCCGCCCGGGAGGGCGTCCTGGGTCTGGGGCACGTCCGTGATGGTGAGCTTCACGGCCCGGCCGAAGTGCGAGGCCAGCGCCGCGTCCACCGTGGCCTTGCCCCCGGGCGACACCACGGCGGCCTTGTGGAAGGCGGCGGTGGGCGGGAAGCCCAGGATGATTTCCCCCGCCTTCATGGACTGGAGGCGGCCGTTGGCGAGCGCCGTGCCGTGGCGCACGGACGTGGACTTCACGGTCTCCACGGCGGCGCGCCAGCGCTCGGGCAGGGAGCGGTTGGGGTTGTCGCGGCTGGTGGCGACGGGCGCCATCGCGGGAGGAGGCTCGGGTTCCGGCGGCTCCGGTTCGGGGGCGGCGGGCTCCGCGACGGGGATGCACTCGCCGGAGGCACAGCCTTCGGCGGAGCCCTCTTCCGGGAACATGCGCTCGTCCGCGTCCTCATCGCCGTGCCGCGGAGGTTCGGGCGGGGCCACGGGCTCCGGCTTGCGCATGTTGGTGATGCGCACGGTGGGCGTGGCGGGTTCGGGCGCGCGAGCCGCGGGCGTGGGCTCGGGGGCGGGAGCCGGGGGCTGGGCGCCGCCGTTGCGGAGGAAGGAGAGGGGACGGGCCGCGGAGGGGGGCAGGTCGTCCATGACGACGCCCGGGGCCGGAGGGGCCTCCATCGCGGGGGCCGCGCCGCCGCCATTGCGCAGGAAGGACAGTGGGCGCGCGGCGGACGGAGGCAAGTCGTCCATCACCACCGGCGCGGGAGGCACGGCGGCGGGAGGGGGAACGGGGCCGCTCGCGCCACCGCCATTGCGAAGGAAGGAGAGGGGACGGGCCGCCGCGGGGGACAGGCCCTCCATCAGCGCGGCTGGTGGCGTCCGGGTGGCCACGGCGGACGCACCGGCCGGGACCGGCTCACCGCGTGATGCAGAGGGTGCCGGAGCGCGCGTGTCATCGAAGGGCCGGACGGTGGCCCCTGCATGAGTGGATGGGCCCTGCTCATCGAACGGACGCGGCGTTGCCCCCACGTGCGCGGACGGACCCTGCGTGTCCGCCATGCGCGGCGGGGCCACCGTCGACGCGGATGCGGACGGAGGCACCGGACGCGACGAGGTGTCCGCGTGCGCGGACGGGCCCTGCGTTTCGAACGGACGCGGCGTTGCCCCCACGTGCGCGGACGGACCCTGCGTGTCCGCCATGCGCGGCGGGGCCACCGTCGACGCGGATGCGGACGGAGGTGCCGGACGCGACGTGGCCTCCGCGTGCGCGGACGGACCCTGCGCATCGAACGGACGCGGCGTGGCGCCCGTTTGCGCGGGAGCACCCGGACCTTCGACAGGGCGTGGCGCCGCTACGGGCGCGCGGACTTCGGCCTGGACCTCAGACGCGAAAGTTCGCGGGACCGGAGCGACCTCCTGGCGCTCCGGTCGTGTTCTTCGCGCCTTCCGCGCCAAGGCCCGCTGACAGCCGCTCCACGCGGGCCAGCAGGTCGGGAATGGAACCGGCCGGGGACAGCTGGATGGCCTTGAGCAGCGCCATCTCCAGCGCCAACCGGGGCTGCGCCGCTCGCGACACGTCCCAGATGCAGCCGTGCACGATGTCGAACAGCCGCGACAGCTGCGCCGTGTCCGCTTCCTTCGCCAGCGCCAACAGCGCCTTCTGCTCGGACTCGGCCAGCTCCGCGGGCGCCTCACCCAGCGACTTCGTCACGAAGAGATGCCGCAACTGCAGCGCCAGTTCCTCCGCCAGCCGCTTCAGGTCCAGGCCCCGGTTGAACACCTCATCCACGCGGCCCAGCACGCGCTTCGCGTCCTTGCGGACCAGCGCCTCCGCGAAGTCCTGCACCACCGTGCGGTCGATGGCGCCCATCGCCTCCGCGACGGCCTCGTCCGTGGGGGTGGGACCGCACGACGCGAGAATCTGATCCAACAGGCTCAGCGCGTCGCGCATGCCGCCTTCGGACTGGCGCACCACCAGCGACAGCGACTGCTCGGAGATGCCCGCGCCTTCCGCCTGGCAGATCTCCTTCAGCCGCTGGAGCATCCGCGCCGCGGAGATGCGCCGGAAGTTGTGGCGCTGGCAGCGCGACAGGATGGTGTCCGGGAGCTTGTGCGCCTCCGTCGTCGCGAAGATGAACTTCACGTGACCGGGCGGCTCCTCCAGCGTCTTCAGGAGCGCGTTGAACGCCGCGCCGGAGAGCATGTGGACTTCGTCGATGATGTAGATCTTGTGGCGGTCGCGTTGCGGCAGGTACTTCGCGTTCTCGCGAATCTCGCGCACGTTCTCGACGCCGTTGTTGGACGCACCGTCGATCTCCGCCACGTCCACGCTGGTGCCGGTGGTGATTTCGGTGCACGCCCGGCAGGTGCCGCACGGGGTCGCCGTGGGGCCCTGCTCACAGTTGAGCGCCTTGGCGAGCAGGCGGGCGGCCGTCGTCTTGCCCACCCCTCGAGGACCGCAGAACAGGTACGCGTGCGCGACCCGGTCCATCTTGATGGCGTTCCCGATGGTCCGGACCACGTGCTCCTGGCCGGTCATGTCATCGAACTTCTGCGGGCGCCATTTGCGGGCGAGGACGAGGTAGCTCATGGGGACAACCATCTAAACACGGCGGGCAAAAGGATCCATGGAACGTCCATTCCGCCCGCCGTGAGACGCACTCCGTGTCAGCGTCCGAGCGCCTGTAGCACCACGTTGGCCGCGTTGTGGCCCGCAGCGCCGATGACACTTCCAGCGGGGTGGCAGCCCGCGCTGCAGAAGTAGAGCCCCTGCACGGGCGTCTCATAGGGCAGCCGGTCGGTGAACCCGCGCTTGTTGTCCACATGATGGATGTGGCCGCGGGTGATGCCGAAGTGGGACTCAATCTTCGGCGGCGTGAGCGCGAAGTACTCCTGCACCAGGTCGCTGGTACCGGGCGCGAAGCGGTCGCAGATGGACAAGAGGTGCTTCACGTAGCGCGCCTCCTCCTTCTCCCAGGTGGTGCCCTCCAGCTTCTCTGGCACCCACTCCACGAAGAGGGCGGAGTTGTGGTGCCCTTCCTCATCCTTCAGGGTCGGGTCCACCGTGGTGTGCACGTACCACTCGATGGAGGGGAACTCCGCCAGCCGGCCCTCCTTCGCTTCCTTGTAGCCGTGCGCCAGCGCCCCCAGCACGTCGTCCTCCTGGGGCAGCAGGTGGATGGTGGGACCGAACTGGCCCCGGTCCTCCGGCAGGCAGGTGAAGGTGGGCAGGGACTTGAGGCACAGGTTCACCTTGAGCGTGGTGCCCGGCGAGGACATCCCGTCCACCATGCTCCGGTACTCCTTGTTCAGCGCCTCCGAGTCCACCAGCTTCATCGTGCGGAACGGGTCCGCGTTGGAGACCACGATCTTCGCGGACAGCTCCTCGCCGTTCTCCAGCACCACGCCCTTCACCACGCCGCTGTCCACACGCACCGACGCCACCTTCGCGTTCGTACGCAGCTGGGCGCCGTGCTTGCGCGCAATCGCCGCGATGCGCTGGGTGACGGTGCCCATGCCGCCTTCGACGATCATCCATGTGCCGCCACTGCCCGGCAGCCGGCAGAGGTTGTGCACCAGCAGGTTCATGCCCGTGCCCGGCGTGTCGTAGCCACCGTCCAGGCCGGAGAACGCGTCGGTGACGGCGTACATCGCCTTCACGAAGTCGGACTTGTAGCCGAAGCGCTCCAGGTACTCGCGCGCCGTGCCGCGACACAGATGGATGAAGTGCTGGCGCAGGGCCGGGCGCACGTAGCGCTCCGCCGTCTCCTCCAGCGACACGGGAGGCAGGAGCCACGCGGGCGCCAGGTCCTCGCGCAGCGCCGCCAGCTCCGTGTTCATGGCGACGTGGGCGTTCCAGTCCGCCTCGGAGAAGAACTCGCGGAACTGCCGCTCCAGCTCCCGCTCATCCGAGCCGAAGAGCAGGTAGCGCTTGTCCATCGTGGGAAGGAAGTAGTGCGGGTCGCGGCGCTTGAGGGGCAGCTCCATCTGGAGCTCCTGGAGCAACTCCGGCGGCATCAGCCCCAGGAGGTACGCGCCGGTGGAGACGCCCAGCTTCGGAGCCGTGCGGAACGGGTACTCCGTCTTGCACGCGCCGCCCACCTGGTCCTTCTCTTCCAGCACGGTGACCGACAGGCCCCGGCGCGCGAGCATCGCCGCCGCGACAAGTCCGTTGTGGCCCGCGCCCACCACGATGACGTCTGGCATGGTCTTCCTCCTTGGGGAAAAGGCCGTTCCTACCCGAGCCGCGGCCTCCCCGACAAACACCGTGCGTCTTGCGCTGGACGTCAGGGCCGGAAAGAGTCGCGCCCGCCACGTGAACGCCCCCTCCTCCGACGACGCGCCCCCGGCCCCCGGCTCCTCCCAGGCTCCGCTGGAAGTTCCGGCCCCCGTCGTGCAGACGGGGCTGCCTGGAAGCCTCCGTGTGCTGGGGCTCCTCGCGGTGGCGCTGGCGCCGTGTGTCCTCGCGGTGAGCGAGTTGGGGCGCATCCACCCGGACGAGGTGTTCCAGGCGCTGGAGCCCGCGTACTGGCGCGTGCACGGCTACGGCGTGCTGGCCTGGGAGTGGCGCGAGGGCCTGCGCAACTGGGCCGTCCCCGGCGTGCTGGCCGCCTTCCTGAAGGTGGCGCACGGGTTTGGCGTCACCGACCCGCGCGTCTACCGGGGCGTGGTGGCGCTCCCCCAGTTCGCCCTGCACGCCTGGAGCCTGTGGGCCGTCTACCGCTTCGCGGAACGCAGGGCGGGCCCCTGGGGTGGGGCGCTCGCGGTGTTGCTCGTGGGGCTGAGCGCGCCGGTGCTCCTCTTCGCCGGACGCACCCTGTCGGAGTCCTTCTCCGCGTCCTTCCTCCTCGTGGCCATGGAGGCCCTGGACCGACCGGACACCGGCCTGGCCGCGCGCGTGCGCCGGGCGGGACTCCTGGGCGGCATGGCCCTGGGGCTCGCCGTGGTGACGCGCTATCCGTCCGCCCTCTTCGTGGTGGCCGCGCTCCTGTGGCTGGCCGCCGCCCGGAGGTGGCGCCTGTTCGCCTTCACCTGCGTGGGAGGCGCGGCGGTGGCGGTGGGACTGGGCCTGCTCGACTGGGGCACCTGGGGCACGCCCTTCCACTCGTTCCGGGCCTACGTGGACTACAACCTCCTCTCCGGGAAGGCCGCCGCCGCGTTCGGTGCCTCACCGCCGGACTTCTATTGGGGGCCGTTGCTCCAGGCCGTGCCCCTCTGGGCCTGGGCCGCCGTGCCCTTGTCGCTGGCCCCCCTGCCGCGCTTTCGCGCGCTGTCCCTGCCGCTCACCTGCGCGGCCGTCTACACCGCCGTCCTCCTGGCCACGCCCCACAAGGAGGAGCGCTTCCTCTACCCGGGGCTGGTGGTGGCGCTGCTAGCGGCCGCGTCCCAGCTGGCCGCTAGCAGCGCCACGCTCTCCCGACAGGGCCTGAGGAATGGGGCGGCGGTGCTCGCGCTGGCCCTGGGCTTCGTGCATGGCCGCGGCTTCCCGTCCAACGACCTGCGAGCGGACCAGTTCCGCGCCATCGCCCGGGCCACCCGGGGGGACGCGACGGGGCTGCTCATCGTCAACGAAGGGCTGTGGGGCTCCGGGGGCTTCTTCTACATCGGCAAGAACATCCCCTGGCGCACCTGCGACTGGCCCCGGGACGCGGCCTTCCAGGCCTCCATCCACGACCGAGCCTTCAACCGCGCCGTCACCTTCGAGGGCCGGGCCCTGCCGGAGCTCCAGGCCGCCGGCTTCCGCGTCGTCCGCGAAGTGGGGCGGGAAACCATCCTCGTCCGCGACTGAAGCGAAGCAGCCAGCCGGGCAGGGGAGGGCAAGCCCGCAAAGCCGAAGCGCCGGCATCCCCGGAGGGATGTCGGCGCTTCAGGTGAGACAGAACGGCCGGGACACACGCGGAAGTACGCTACCGTTGCTTCCTTCCGGACCTGGCGGGGTTCGCGCCCCCACGTTGTCCCGACCACAAAATCCGTACTGCTACTTCGAAAATAACAACGGAGAGGGTGGGATTCGAACCCACGATACCCTTTCAGATATGCACGCGTTCCAGGCGTGTGCCTTCAACCGCTCGGCCACCTCTCCAATCACGATGGAGCGGAGAGCGTAGGATTCGAACCTACGGTACCGTTACCGGTACGCCTGATTTCGAGTCAGGTGCCTTCGACCACTCGGCCAGCTCTCCAGAGTATTCAGTTTTCACGTCGCTTCGCGCGCAAGCGCTCGAAGAACGTCTTGAGAAGCTGGCGACTGTCTTCCGCCAGGATACCGCTTGTCACTTGAAGCCGGTGGTTGTGCCGGGGCTCTTCCACCAGGTTGTACAGCGAGCCGACCGCACCCGCTTTCGGATCCATTGTACCAAAGACGAGTCGGGTGACACGAGACTGAACCAGCGCACCGGCGCACATCGCACACGGTTCCAGCGTCACGTAGAGGGTCACCCCGGAGAGTCGCCACGCGTCGCGTGCTTTCGCGGCGGCAGCCAGCGCGAGCATCTCAGCATGAGCAAAGGGGTTTCGGTCGCATTCACGGCGGTTGTAGCCCGTGCCCACGACGTTTCCGTCCAGCACCGCTACCGCACCCACCGGAACTTCACCGAGTGAAGCCGCTTCCCGCGCGAGCTCTAAAGCCTGCTGCATGAAAACGATGTCGTCACTCATGTTACATGCGCGCCTGAGAAGAAGTGGCGCTCCCTGGAGGATTCGAACCTCCGGCCTTCGGATTCGTAGTCCGACGCTCTATCCAGCTGAGCTAAGGGAGCATTTCTTCCGGCTGCTGCTTTACATCAAGTGGCGGAGAGAGAGGGATTCGAACCCTCGATACCCTTTCGAGTATGCAGGTTTAGCAAACCTGTGCCTTCAGCCTCTCGGCCATCTCTCCAACTCTTCTCTGTCAAAGAACCACGAAACTCAAGCTCAAAATCGGAGGCGGTAGGATTCGAACCTACGGAAGGCTTTCACCTTCTGCGGTTTTCAAGACCGCTGCCTTCAACCGCTCGGCCACGCCTCCACAGCAGGTGCCGCTCGGTTCCCGGCGGGCCAACCGCGCCCGTGGGGCCGCCCTTCTACATCATTTCTTCCCTGTGGCAAGAGAGATGTTGGCCCCTTTTTACGTCCGGGGCCCCATCGCCCTGACTAGAGGGGGCGCAGTTCCTTCAGCCCGCCCATGTACGGCACCAACGCCTCCGGGATGGCGACGCTTCCGTCCTCCCGCTGGTAGTTCTCCAGGATGGCGATGCTCGTGCGCCCCACGGCCAGCCCGCTGCCGTTGAGGGTGTGCAGCATCTGGGGCTTGTCCCCCTTCTGGGGGCGGAAGCGGATCTTCGCGCGGCGGGCCTGGAAGTCGCCGCAGTCCGAGCAGGACGAAATCTCCCGGTACGCGCCCTGGCCGGGCAGCCAGACCTCGATGTCGTACGTCTTCCGCGCGCCGAAGCCCATGTCCCCGGTGCACAGCAGCATCACGCGGTGATGCAGCCCCAGCCGGCGGAGGATGTCGCACGCGTCGTCCGTCATGGCCTCCAGCTCTTCCAGGCTCTTGTCCGGCTGGGAGAACTTCACGAGCTCCACCTTGTGGAACTGGTGCTGGCGGATGAGGCCGCGCGTGTCGCGCCCCGCGGCGCCGGCCTCCGCGCGGAAGCACGGGCTGAAGGCGCAGTAGCGGATGGGGAGCTGGTCGCCCTCCAGGATTTCGTCCGCGTGGTAGTTCGTCACGGGGACTTCCGCGGTGGGGATGAGGAAGCGCTCGGGGTCGCCGGACGTCTTGAAGGCGTCGTCCTCGAACTTGGGCAGCTGGCCCGTGCCCATCATCGTCTCGCGCAGCACGAGGTAGGGCGGCAGCAGCTCCGTGTAGCCCTTGGACGTGTGCACGTCGATCATGAACGTGACGAGCGCGCGCTCCAGCCGCGCCAGGGCGCCCTTGTAGAAGGTGAAGCGGCTGCCGGACACCTTCGTGGCGCGCTCGAAGTCGAGCATGCCCAGCGACTCGCCCAGCTCGAAGTGCTGCTTCGGCGTGAAGAGCAGGTTGGGCTTCTCACCCCAGGTCTTCACCTGGACGTTCTCGTCAGCGCTCGCGCCCACCGGGACGGAGTCGTGGGGCACGTTGGGGATGACCAGCAGGATGCGGTTGAGCTCGTCCTCCACTTCCTTGAGGCGGGCCTCCTTCTCCTTGATCTCCTGGGAGACGCCGCGCAGGTCGCCGCGCAGCTTCTCCATGGCGGACGGGTCCTCCTTGGCCTTGCGCTTCATCTCCTCGTTGGCGGCGTTGCGGCGCGCGGCCAGCGCCTCCATGGAGACATAGAGGTCGCGGCGCTCGAGGAAGAGCGACTGGAAGGGGCCGAGGTCCAGGCTGCCGCCCCGAGTCTTCAGTCGGGCGACGACCGCATCGAAGTTCTGCGCAACGTTCCGGAGGTCCAGCATAGGGGCTCGCCTTGTAGTCATCCCGGGCGTGGGCCGGCAAGGCTCACCACGCGCCGGGTGCTCAAGGCCGGACGCCCCCAGGCCCCGGGGGCTGACCGGAAGGGCCCCGCCAGCGGTCTACTGGCGGTCCGGGCGGTCCTGGAAGGAAAGGCCCGCCCGCCAGGCCCGGCTAGTGTTCGAGGTCGTAGATTTCGTCCTCGATGTCCTTCTTGTCCGCCGCGTCCGGCTTCTTCACCAGGTACTCCTTGAAGGCCGTGATGGCGTCCTTGCGCTTGTTGCGCTCCTTGTAGGCGAAGCCCAGGTAGTAGAAGGACTGGGCGTTGTCCGGCTCGGCGGTGGTGGCCTTCTTGTACCAGTCGATGGCCTTGGCGTACTGGGCCTGCTCCGTGAAGGCGCGAGCGACTTTGTAGTAGACGTACGTGAGCTTCGGATCCGCCTTGAGCGCCGCCTGGTAGCGGCGGACGGCGTCGTCCCAGCGGGCGGCGTTGAAGAGCACGTCGCCCATGGCGCCCAGCACCCGCGTGCGCTGCGGATCCGCCTTGAGCGCCGCCTCGAAGGAGGCGATGGCGTCGTCGAACCGGGCGCGCTCCAGGTGGGCGTGGCCCAGGGCCTCGTGCGCGTCCGCGTAGTTGGGCTCCAGCTCCACGGCGGCCTTCCACTGCTCGATGGCGTCCGGCAGCCGCTTCGCGTCGCGCAGGATGACGCCGTACGCGTAGTGGTAGTCCGGGCGCTTGGGCGCGCGGTCCACGGCGGTCTTCATGCTGTCGAGCGCCTGGGTGTATTCGGAGCGCTTCGCGCGCACGAGGCCCAGGTAGTAGAGCGCCTCGTGGTTGGACGGCTCGTTGCGCAGCGCGAGGCCCAGGTTGCTCTCCGCGCCGGCCAGGTCGCCCTTCTCCAGGAGCACCGCGCCCAGGGTGATGGGCGTGGTGATGGAGCGGGGGTCCTCCGCCTTGGCCTTCTCCAACTCCGCGGCGGCCTCGTCCAGCCGGTGCAGCCGCCAGAGGACCAGGCCGCGCTGCAGCCGGCCGTCCTTCAGCAGGTGCGGATCCAGCTCCAGGGCGCGGTTGGCCTCCGTCTCCGCGCGGGTGGCGTCGCCATTGAGCAGGGCCACGCGTGACAGGCCCAGGTGGGCGTCCGCCAGGTTGGGATCCAGCTGCACTGCGCGGTCGAACTCCTGCTGCGCGAGCAGGCTGTTGTTCTCCGCGAGCGCCAGCTCACCCAGGCCCGCGTGCACGCCCGCGTGCTCCGGGGCCTGTTGCGCGGCGGCTTCCAGCAGGGCGCGCGCGTCCGCGTTGCGGTGCTGCCGGAGGTACAGACGGCCCAGGTACAGGCCCGCGTCCACCAGCTTCGCGTCTGCGGCGTTGGCGCGCTTGAAATGGCCTTCCGCCTCCGTGGGCTTGTCGAGCGCGTCCTCGATGCGCCCGTAAAGGTACGCGATGCGCGCCTCGTTGGGGAAGCTCTTGCTGGCGGCCTCCACGGCGGTGAGGGCGTCCTGCATCTTGCCCGTCATCACCAGCGCGGTGATGTGGCCGTCCACGAACCCCAGGTTGTCGCTGTCCTCCTTCGCGAGCGAGGCGTAGAGCGGCAGCGCGCCGTCGTAGTCGCGCTGCGAGCGCAGCACCTGGGCCAGCTGGGCCTTGATGAAGTCGGAGTCCGGGTTGTCCTTGAGGGCCTCCTTCAGCTCCGCTTCCGCTTCCTTGGGCTTGAACTGCTGGAAGAGGGCCATGCCCTTGAGGCCGCGGGCGCGGGCGCGCTCGGCGGGCCCCAGCGCGTCCTGGAGCTTCAGGGCGCTCTCCACGGCCTGGGCGCCCTGCTCGATGTTCGACTTGCGCACCAAGAGCTCCACCGCGGCCAGCTCCACCGCGGAGGCGGCGTGCTGCGGATCCGCGGCGAGCGCTTCCGCGTAGGACCTGGCGGCCTCGTCGGCCTTGCCCTGCGCCTGGTACAGGTCGCCCAGCGCGTGGTGGGCCTTGGCGGACTTCGCGTCCTTCTCCAGCACCTTGGTCAGCGTGGCGACGGCGTTGCCGATGTCCTTCTGCTGCGCGTAGGACTCCGCCAGGAGGAAGGAGAGCTCCAGGTCGCCCTGGTTGTCCTCGCGGATGGCGGCGTCCTGCAGGCGGGCCTGCACCTCCGCCGCCTTTCGCTGGGTGAGCGCGATGCCGGCGGTGGTCTTGATGACCTCCACGTTCTTCTCGCCCAAGAGCTCGATGGCCGCCATGTGCTTGCCGCACGCGCTGAGGTCGGAGCGCTCTCCGTCCGCGTAGCGGCGCTGCAGGTAGGCGACGGACTGGCACCAGAGGGCGCGGACCTCCGGGTACTCGTTCTTCGCCAGCACCTGGGCGCTCTTTTTGCGCGCTTCCTTGTAGCTGGCGTAGGTGTCCGCCAGGAGCCCCTTGCGCGCCTCCTCGACGAGCTTCGCCTCGGCGGAGCCGGAGGACACGCGGGCCGGGAAGAACTTGTTGCGGCCGAAGGCGCCGTAGCGGCTGGCCTCGAAGCTGGCGCCGGTGACCAGCACGAGCACCGACACGCCCGCGGCGATGATGACGGGCAGGCGCTTCTTCCATTTGGCGTCGGAGGCGCTGCGGTCCACGACGGACACCGCGGCCATGCGGCCTTCGTAGAGCTGGCGCAGCCGCTCCATGCTGGCCTGGGGGTTGGCGGGATCCGCGGCGCCCGCCGTCTCCGGAGCCGGCGCGCCCGGGGTGGCCGCGAGCGGCACGGCCTTGGACGGGCCCTCCATCAGCCGCTGGATGGCGGCGGCGAAGACGGGCACGGTGCCGATGGCGGTCCACGCCTCCGAGTCCGGCGACACGTCCTCGTTGCCCAGGAGCTGGCCGTCCTCGAGCATCTTGACGATGACGCCCTCTTCGAACGGGCCGAACATCTTCCCGGAGCGGCGGCGCACGTGGAAGCGCTTCACCTGTACGCGGCCACCGGCGTCCTTGCCGGCGCTGTCGTCGATGAAGCTGAGCATCTCCAGGCCGTCCGCGGGGCCCGCGGCGGGCGGGGGCGGCAGCGGCGCGGAGAGGTCCGCTTCCAGGTCATCCATGGGCGCGGCGGTGGGGTCGAACTCCAGCGCGTCCGGCAGGCCCGTGGCAGCGGAGGACGGGACGGGGGCGGGGTCGCCGAAGTCCACGTCGCCGAAGTCGGTGGCGGGGTTGATGCGCGCTGGCGGCGCGGCCGGGGCGGGGTCCCCGAAGTCCAACTGGAAGTCCGGAGCGGGCGGCGCGGCCGGGGGCGGCGACGTGAAGTCCACGGCGAACGGATCATCCGCGGGCACGGGGGCCTGGCCGTACGCGGGGGCCGGCGGCTCCGCGAAATCGAAGGACACGGCCGCGGGCGCGGCGGGCGAGGGCAGGTCCGAGAAGTCCATCGCCTGGGGCGCGGCGGGCGAGGGCAGGTCGGAGAAGTCCAGGCCGGGCGAGGGCGGCAGGGCGAAGGGGTCCTCGCTCGAGGAGGGCAGCCCGCCCAGGTCGTAGGACGGCGCACCGGCGGCGGGCGGCGGGGGCAGGGCGAACGGGTCGTCGTCAGGGGCCGGGGCCGCGTAGGCGGAGGGCGGCGGGAGGCCGAACGGATCCGCTTCCGGTTCCGCGGGGGGCGGGGCCAGGGCGAACGGATCCTCCTGGGGCTCCGGCTCGCCGTAGCCGTAGGTCTGAGGATGGGGACGCGACGCCGCGGGGCCGTGGGCGTTGTTCGGGTCGTTGATGTCGAAGGTGAACGCGTCTTCCGGCGCGGGCTGCGCGGGGACGGGCAGGGTGCCGTCGTCCGCGAAGTCGAAGTCGGGCGTGCCGAAGTCGGCCTCGGCGGGCGGGGCGGCGGCGACGGGCTCTTCGGAGAAGTCGAAGTCGCGCGCGGTGCCGGCGGGCTCGTGCGTGCCGTAGGCGGCGGGCGCGGCGGGCTCGCGGAAGGCGGCGTTGGGGACGGGGATGGCGACGACGCGGGTCACGTCCTCGCGCGGCTCGGCGAAGTCGCTGGTGTCGACCGAGGAGAACTCGCCGCTGCTCACCTCCGCGAAGTCGTCCTCCGCCGCAACGTGCGCGGGGGCCAGCGGCGCGGCGTCCATGTCGAAGTTGAACGAGTCGTCCGGAAGGGCCACCGGCGCGCCAGGTCCCGCGTCCAGCGAGATGGCCCGGGGCGCGGCCACGCCCGGCGAGGCATAGGCCTCGGGCGGGATCTCGTCGTCGAAGGAGAACGGATCCTCGGGGACGGGCGGAGCGGCGTTGCCCGGCAGCGGGATGGCGGCGGACTGGGGCGCGGCACTGCCCGGGAGCGGGATGGCAGCGGCGCGCGGCGCGGCGGTGCCAGGGAGCGGGATGGCCGGGCCCGCGCCCATGGGGATGGCGGCGGACTGGGGCGCGGCTGCTCCGGGGAGGGGGATGGCGGCGGACTGCGGCGCCGGAGCGGCTGCGCGCGGCGCGGCGGTGCCCGGCAGCGGGATGGCAGGGCCCGTGCCCATGGGGATGGCGGCGGACTGGGGCGCGGCGCTGCCCGGGAGCGGGATGGCGGCGGACTGGGGCGCGGCGGTGCCCGGCAGCGGAATCGCGGCGGACTGCGGAGCCGGGGCGGCTGCTCGCGGCGCGGCGGTGCCCGGCAGCGGAATCGCGGCGGACTGCGGCGCCGGAGCGGCTGCTCGCGGAGCGGCGGTGCCCGGCAGCGGAATCGCGGCGGACTGCGGCGCTGCGCTACCCGGCAGCGGAATGGCGGCGGACTGGGGCGCGGCGGTGCCGGGGATCGGAATGGCGGCCGACTGGGGAGCGGCGGTACCCGGCAGGGGAATCGCGGCGGACTGGGGGGCGGCCTGGCCTGGCAGGGGAATCGCGGCGGACTGCGGCGCGGCGGCACCCGGCAGCGGAATGGCGGCGGACTGGGGCGCGGCGGCACGGGGCGCGGCGGTACCCGGCAGGGGAATCGCGGCGGACTGGGGCGCGGCGGTGCCCGGCAGCGGAATGGCGGCGGACTGGGGCGCGGCGGTGCCCGGGAGGGGGATGGCGGCGGACTGGGGCCCGGCCTCGGGAGCTTCGGAGCTCACGCCATCGGCCTTGATGGGGAATGTGGTCTGGCACCGGGCGCACTTCAGCTTCGCGCCGCCGGGCGGGATCCGCCTGTCATCGATGTTGTAATTCGTCTGGCACGACGGGCAGGAGACTTTCATTGTTTTCCTTCGACGAGACCGGCTGGCGCGCGCACGCGCAGCAATGACGGGGGCGTGCGATGGTCCGCGCGGCGCTTGCAGGCTAGCAGAGCCGTTTCAAGCCCGGAAAGAACGCGTCCCCGGTGCGCACCGTTGTCACCCGGCCGGGCAGGAGGGCGGGCGCCCGCCAACACCAACAGTGTGCATCCCTTTTCCAGGCCCCCTCCCAGGGTGGTAGACCCGGCGGCGCATGGATCCCATCGTCATCCTCGGAGCGGGCCTGGCGGGCCTGTCCACCGCGCACTTCCTCAAGCGCCCCTGGCGCCTCATCGAGAAGTCCGACCGGGTCGGCGGCCTCATCAAGACCGAGGTCATCGACGGGTGTTACTTCGACCCCACCGGTCACTGGCTCCACCTTCGTGACCCGGAGATCCAGCAGCTGGTCAACACGCTCTGGATGCCGGACCAGCTGGTGCGCATCCAGCGCCGCGCCGCCATCTTCTCACGCGACACCTTCACCCGCTTCCCCTACCAGGTGAACACCCACGGGCTGCCGCCGGAGGTCGTGGCGGAGAACCTGGTCGGCTACGTGGAGGCCATCTACGGGGAGAAGGGCCGCGCCCTGCGCGAGCGCGACCCCGTGAACTTCGAGGAGTTCATCCTCCGCTACATGGGCGAGGGCTTCGCGAAGAACTTCATGCTGCCCTACAACCAGAAGCTCTGGACTGTGCACCCGCGCGAGATGTCCGCAGCGTGGGTCGGCCGGTTCGTGCCACGCCCCACCCTCAAGGAGGTCGTGGACGGGGCGCTCGGCGCGGGCAGTGATCAGCTGGGCTACAACGCGTCATTCCTCTACCCGCGCGAGGGCGGCATCGAGAGCCTGGCGCGCGCGATGAAGCAGCACCTGACGGGCGGCGAGCTGAGCGTGCGCACCGAGCCCGTCTCCATCGACTGGAAGGCGAAGCAGGTCACGCTGTCGGACGGACGCACCGTGCCGTACTCGGGGCTGGTGTCCTCCATCGCGCTGCCGGCGCTGGTGGAGCTCATCGGCAAGGGCGCCTCCGGTGTGCCGGACGAGGTGCGGGCCGCGGCGAAGCGCCTGCGCGCCTTCATCGTCACGTACGTGTGCGTGGGCGCCCGGGGCGCGAACCGCCAGCCGTGGCATTGGATCTACCTGCCGGAGCCGGAGTTCCATTCGTACCGCATCGGAGCGCCGTCGGCGGTGTACGCGCCCCTGGCCCCGCCGGACACGGCCAGCTTCTCCGTGGAGTTCAGCCACCACGGCGAACTGTCCGTGGCGGACGCGGAGCAGTTCGCGGTGGAGGACCTGGTGCGCTCGCGGATGATCCACTCGGCGGACGACATCCTCTTCGCGAAGGGGCGTGAGATTCCCAACGCGTACGTCCTCTACGACGACGCCTATGGCCCCGCGATGGCGGAGGTGAAGCGCTTCCTGGAGCACGCCAGCATCCTCATGGCGGGGCGCTATGGAAAGTGGGAATACGCCTCCATGGAGGACGCCATCCTGGACGGGCGAGCTTGCGCCCGGACGCTGAACGGCTGACGCAAGGAGTCGTCTCCTGTCGACGGTGGTCCGGGGGCGTGCTACGCCCCAACGCCTTCCCTTCGGATTTCCGGACCCATGGCCCTGCACCTCTCCGTCGTCATCCCCGTCTACAACGAGGAGTCCATCATCGCCCAGGCAGCCGAAGAGCTGCGTCAGGGGTTGGATGCTCGCGGGCTCGACTACGAAATCATCTTCGCGGAGAACGGCTCGCGGGACGCGACACCCCGGATCCTGGAGGAGCTCTGCGCGAAGAACCCGCGCCTGCGCTGGTTCCACTCGGAGACGCCCAACTACGGCGTGGCGCTCAAGGCCGGCATCCTCAAGGCCCGGGGCACCTATGTGGTCTGCGATGAAATCGACCTCTGCGACCTGACCTTCTACGACGCGGCGCTGCCCCGGCTGGAGCGCGGCGAGGCGGACATGGTCGTGGGCTCCAAGGCGGCCAAGGGCGCGAGCGACCAGCGCCCCCTCGTCCGCCGCGCGGCCACGCGGGTGCACAACAAGCTGCTGCGCGTGGCGCTGGGTTTCCAGGGCACGGACACGCACGGCCTGAAGGCGTTCCGCCGGGAAGCGCTGCTGCCCGTCATCCAGAAGTGCGTGGTGGACATGGATGTGTTCGCCAGCGAGTTCGTCATCCGCGCGTGGCGCGAGGGACTGAACGTCATGGAGATCCCCATCCAGCTCCATGAGAAGCGCCAGCCGTCCATCCACCTGTTCAAGCGCGTGCCCAACGTGCTCAAGAACGTGGGCAAGCTGTTCTACGTCATCCGCGTCCGCGGGACCTGAGCGGAGGGTTGCCCCATGACGGCAGCGCGCCTGGCGTCCATCTCCGTCGACCTGGATTCGCTGCCGCACTACTGCCGGATCCACGGGCTGCCCGAGTCGCTGCTCGATGAACGCGCGCGGACGCTGATCCACCGCGTGGCGGTGCCTCGCTTCCTGGAGTTGTTCGCGGCGGTGGGAGTGCCCGGGACGTTCTTCGTCATCGGCGAGGACCTGGAGTCGGACCCCGGCGCGGCGGACGGCATGCGGCGCTCCCACGCGGCGGGCGTGGAGATTGCGAGCCACAGCCACGCCCACGACTACGCGCTCACCCGGCGCGGGCCGGACGCCATCGCGGAGGACCTGTCGCGCGCGGACGCGGCCATCCAGAAGGCCGTGGGTGTGCGCCCTTCGGGTTTTCGCGCCCCGGGCTACACGCTGAACGCGGACCTGTACGCGGCCACCGTGGCGCAGGGCTACCGGTACGGTTCGTCCGCGTTTCCGGCGGCCCCGTACTACGCGGCGAAGGCGGCGGTGATGGGGGCGCTCGCGGCGCTGGGGCGGCCGTCACGCTCCGTGCTGGACACCCCTCGCGTGCTGCTGGCGCCGCGCGTGCCGTACCGGCCGGACCCCGCGCAGCCCTACCGGCGCGGCTCGGGGGCGGTGCTGGAGCTGCCCATGACGGTGACGCCCGTGGTGCGCTTCCCGTTCATCGGCACGTTCGCGACGACGCTGCCTCGCGGCACGATGCGCGCCGCGTACCGCACCTGCCGGGCGGATGCCTTCTTCAACTTCGAGCTACACGGTGTCGATGTGCTGGACGCCACGGACGGCATCCCGCCGGAGCTCGTGCGCCAGCAGCGCGACCTGCGCGTGAGCGCCGCGAAGAAGATGGAGCGGCTGCGCAGCATCTTCCAGTGGCTGAAGGACGACTTCGACGTCGTCACCCTGCGCGACGCGGCGGGGCAGCTGTCCGCGACGCTCTGAATCAGCGCGCGGCCTTCAGGGCCTTCCAGTCCGCTTCGGCCTGATCCGCGTAGGCCTGCGCGAAGGCGACCAGCCGCTTCGTGGCCTCCTTCGTGTCTCCGCCCACCCAGTCCTCCAGGCACTTCGCCTGTGCCCGCGTGTTGCCGTGGGCGCGGGCCAGCACGACGCCCGCCTGCTCGAAGGTCGAGCGCAGGGACTTCTTCTTCCCGAGCACGGCGTCGTCCAGCTTGTTCTTCTCCGGCTCCACCTCGCGCACGATGAACGCCCGGCCGCCCATGCTCACCGCGCCCGTGAGCGGGTTGATGGCGCCGCCCAGCTCCTCTTGTGCCTTCACCACGTCCGCGCCGTTCGCGGGCACTGGTGGTGACGCCACGCCGGACGCGAGCAGCTCCTTCAGCTCCAGCAGCACGGGGGGCGCCTTTGGATCCGCCGCGCCCACGAGCACGTAGTCGCGTTCCAGGCCATAGCTGCTGCCCCCCGCGTCCAGCCGCTCCGCCAGGTCCATCACCTTCAAGGGGACCGCCACGCCCTCCGTGCCGTCCAGGGTCTTCTCGTAGGACGCCAGCGCGGCCCGCACCGCCGCCTTCTTCTCCGAGTCCAGCGGCTTGAGCGTGTCCGACGTGAGGAAGCGCGGGCCCTTCGCGCCGTCGAGCTTCACGTACTTGGACAGCAGGTCCCTGGCGGACGTGTCGCGTGCCTTGTTGATGAGGTCCTTCACCGGGCCGGAGGCCTCCTTCTTGTCCAGGAACGCCCCAGGGTTCGCGTCGCCGTCCGCCAGCAGCTCCAGCGTCTCGAAGTAGTTCTTCGCGAGCGCCTCCACCGCCTTGGTCTGCTCGCTGGAGGACAGGCCCGCCTCGCGCGCGGTGAGCACTGCGCTGGTGGCCAGGCGTGTGAGGTCCGCTTCCGGCGACGCGGTGCCCGTCTGGTCGAAGTCGTTGAGCCCCCACACCGCCTTGCCGTCCGGCCCCCGGAACGTGCCCAGGTTCCCCACGTGCGCGTCGCCCACCACCCGGAGGTCCGGCGCGGGCCGGTCCGTCAGCCGTGCCTCTTGCGCGTACGGGCCCCGCAGGTCTGCGTGGAACAGGGCGGGCATGGCGCGGAACATGGCGGAGGGGCTCTGCCGCATCTGCGCCAGCTTCTCCTTCAGGCGCGCGGGCGGCAGGTCCAGCCGCGCGTTGAAGTCGTGCACGAAGGACACGGCCTGTGAAGGCTGCCGCTCCAGTCCAGATGCCCGGGCCCGTTTGGGCACAAGCGTGTTCACCGCCACGGTGTTGCCGGTCCGTGACGTGGTGGCCTGGGGCTGGAAGTCGCTGACGTCGGGGGCCAGCCGCCCCGCCGAGGCCCCGGAGGTGGCGAGCGTCAGCACCGTGGCGGCGACGGTGGAGCCCGAAACGGACGTCCGGGAGGGCTTGGAGGGGATGCGCATAGGGGACCTTCCGGCGGATTATCGTCAGAAGGGCACTGCGGGTTGTGGGCCCACTCCCGGCGTGCGGGCGGGGGTGCTAAGGAGCCAGCCCATGCTGGAGCGTTTCAGCGACAAGGTGAAGAAGGGCCTGCGCGGCTGGACCGAGCGCATGGCCGGCGAGCAGCAGTCCGACCAACTCCAGGCCCTGGCCCGGACGGAGAACGAGTACGGGGTGGATCCGTTCGGGTTCAACCTGGACTACAGCCTGGCCGCCATCGCCCCGTTCATGTGGCTCTACCGCCACTACTTCCGGGTGGAGGCCTACGGCGCGGACCGCATCCCCTCCGGGCGGGTGCTGTTGGTGTCCAACCACTCCGGCCAGCTGCCCCTGGACGGCGCGATGATTGGCATCGCCCTGATGGTGGAGGGCAACCCGCCGCGCGCCATCCGCAGCATGGTGGAGAAGTGGGTGCCGTCCCTGCCGTACGTCTCCACGTTCATGGCGCGCGTGGGCCAGATTGTCGGCACGCCGGAGAACTGCCGGCGGCTCCTGGAGGCGGAGGAGGCCATCCTCGTGTTCCCGGAGGGCACGCGCGGGCTCAACAAGCTGTGGCCCCAGCGCTACCAGCTCCAGGAGTTCGGCCTGGGCTTCATGCGCCTGGCGCTGGAGACGAACACGCCCATCGTGCCCATCGCCGTGGTGGGCGCGGAGGAGCAGGCGCCCGCGCTGATGAACCTGAAGCCGGTGGCGAAGCTCTTGGGCTTCCCGTCCTTCCCCATCACCCCCACGGGCACTCCCTTCCCTCTGCCCACGAAGTACCGCATCTACTTCGGCGACGCGCTCCACTTCACCGGCCGCGCGGACGACGAGGACAGCGAACTGGACAAGAAGGTGCGCACCGTGAAGGCCTCCATCCAGGCGATGCTCCACCAGGGTCTCAAGGAACGCCGGGGCGTGTTCTGGTGAGCGCCTCCACGGAAGAGAAGGACGCGGTCGTCGCGGACAAGCGCCCGGCCGTCGTCGTCACCGGCATCAGCGGCAACCTGGGCCGCACGCTGGCGAAGATGCTGCACAAGCGCGAGCGCATCATCGGCATCGACCGGCGGCCCTTCATCGGGAAGCCGAAGGACGTCGAGATGCACCAGCTGGACCTGCGCAAGAAGAAGGCGGAGGACGTCTTCCGCAAGAACGAGGTCCGCGCCGTCATCCACATGGGCATCATGCATGACCCGCGCATGAGCGAGGAGGAGCACCACTCGTTCAACGTCGTGGGGACCACGCGCCTCTTGGAGTACTGCGCGAAGTACGGCGTGAAGAAGGTGGTGGTGCTGTCCTCGGCGAACGTCTACGGCCCCAGCCCGGACAACTCCAACTTCCTCACGGAGGACGCGCCGCTGATGGCCGCGAGCCGCTTCTCCGGCGTGCGCGACCTCATCGAAGTGGACATGCTGGCGCACAGCTTCTTCTGGAAGCACCCCGACATCGAGACGGTCATCCTGCGGCCCGTCCACATCGTCGGGCCCACCATCAAGAACGCTCCGTCCAACTACCTGCGGCTGCGCCACCCGTGGACCATGGCGGGCTTCGACCCCATGGTGCAGCTCATCCACGTGGAAGACGTCGCCCGCGCCATGGTGGAGGCCCTGCGCCCGGAGCCCAAGGGCGTCTACAACGTCGTGGGCCCCGGCCAGGTGCCCCTGTCCGCCGTGCTTCGCGAACTGGGCCACACCGCGATCCCCGTGCCACACCCCGTGGCCCGGCCCCTGTTGGGCCTGATGTTCCGCTACCGGCTGGCCAACTTTCCGCCGCCGGAGCTGGACCACATCCAGTTCCTCTGCGCCGTGGACGGCAAGCGTTGGGTCCAGGACGTGGCTTGGAAGGCCCGGCACTCCATGCGCGACACCATCCGCTCCGTCATCGGGGAGTAGCGGGGCGCAGCGGCTTTTCGTGGGACCCCACGACAGTTCCCTGACACCCATGTCAGGGGGGACGTGGCGTGATGGCAGGGAGGGCCTGACAACACTGTCAGGCATGGGACGGTGGCGACGGGGAGTGAGAGCCGCCAAGTACCTGATTTCCCGTGGGAACTGGGGGTGGGGCAGGGGGCTGAGCGGTTGGCACTCGCATTGCTCTAGAGACCAGGCAACACGGCGGGGTCGCAGCGGGCCGGAAGTACCGCGCGACATCGTCACCCTGGTAGGGGGTTCCATTGGGGAACCCTCGACGCCCATCGTCTCGGCCGGCCCCGAGACGGTGGGCGACTTTTTTGCGGGCTACGGAGACGGCGCCGACGGTGCCTCCCGTGGCTCCAGCTCACCCGCGAAGGGACCGGACTGCTGCTTCTCCAGCAGCCAGACGCCGTCCCGGAAGATGAACTCCGAGGTGACGGTGTCGTTCTGCTCGGTGACGGAGGGCAGGCGCATCCACTGGATGCGGCTGTGGACAGTGGCGCGGCGGCCGTCCTCGGCGAGCTTCACGTCCTCGATTTCGTAGTCGGTGACGGTGAGGTCGCGGTCGTCGTGGAGCTCGCGGCGCTTGCTGTCGAAGTCCTTGCGCTCCTCGGGGACGAGGAAGGTGGACAGGGCGCGGTAGTTCCTCCAGCGCAGGTTCTTGTGGAAGCCCTCGACGACGGGCTTGAGCGCTTCCAGGTCCGACTTGGGAGGGGTGTGGGCACAGGCCCCACCGAGGACCAGGGCGACCATCAGGGCAGGCAGGCGGTTCATGCGCGCGACGCTACCAGCCGCTGGGCGGAACGGACGAGGGCAGTGGTATGGTCCGCGCTCCCCCGCTAAGCGCACCGGAGTCGCGACTCAACATGGCCAAGTCGATGGTGGAGCGTTACGAGCAGCTCCTCCGGCAGGACCCGACCTCTTCCGTCTTCGTGGAGCTGGCGAAGGCGTTGCTGGAGAAGGGAGACGCGCAGCGCACCATCGAGGTGTGTACGCAGGGCATCTCCCACCACCCCACGTCCACCGTGGGCCGGGTGCTGTGGGGCAAGGCGCTCATCCAGCTGGGGCGGCCCGCGGAGGCGATGGAGCAGTTCGACCAGGCCATCGCCATCGAGCGGGACAACCCGTACGCCTACAACCTCATTGGCGACGTGCTCCTGCAGCGCGGGCTGTACCGCTCCGCGCTGCCGATTCTGCGCAAGGCCGTGGCGCTGCAGCCCAACAACGGGCGCGTGAAGCAGTGGTTGGACCAGGCCCAGCAGGCGCTGTCCGGTGGACCGGCGCCCATCTTCGAGGACCTGGGCGTCCTGGCGACCCCCGCGGCCGCGCCGGAAGAGGATGCGCCGGAGCCGCCTGCTCCGGAAGCGGCCCCGTCCGCGTTCGAGGCGCGTGCCGCCGCGGCGGCGGGACTGGAGCCGCGCCGCGCTGCCCGGACGGAGACGCCGGCGGGTGGAACGGATGCGCAGGCGGCCTCCAGGGTCGCCTCCATCGAGGCGCATGGTGGGCCCACGGCTCCCGTCGGGACGCCGGTGCCGGAGGACGCGCGGGGCCCCGGTCCCGTGGCGGAGGGTGATCAGGAGCGCGGTGCTGATCCGGTGGATGCGGCTCGTGGTGGCCCGTCGGATCCGGGCCAGGAGCCGGGTTCGGGACGCGGGCGTGCGACGTCGGACGCCGGAGCGGATCCGGGCCAGGCGCCTGAGTCGGGGGACCTCGCGGATCCGGCGGGCGCCGCGCCTGCGGATCCGGATCAGGGCGCGGAGGATCCTTCCGCTCCCGTGCAG
Source organism: Corallococcus sp. AB011P (assembly GCF_003611605.1). Classification (NCBI taxonomy): domain Bacteria; kingdom Pseudomonadati; phylum Myxococcota; class Myxococcia; order Myxococcales; family Myxococcaceae; genus Corallococcus; species Corallococcus sp. AB011P. The sequence goes on along the minus strand of NZ_RAVX01000008.1, from coordinate 212,059 downwards.
GTAGCGGATCCGGGGGCCTCCAACCGTGGGCGCAAGTCCGGGATGCTGGCGGATCTCCCGGATGCTCCTCCGGCGGATGAACCCTCCGCGTCGCAGGGCGGGGGATTGCTCGGGGACCTTCCGCCTCCGGAGGTGGTGCGGGCTCGCCCGGCCGCGCCGGTGACTCCGGCTCCGGTTGCTTCGGCTTCGGGTGGCAAGCGCTCGCTGCTGGACGACATCCCGGACGCGACGGAGCTGGCGGCGGCCGCGGCGCGCAACAAGGCGGCGGCGAACGCGAAGGACACGGAGGCACTCGCGGCGAAGTACGAGCGCGAGATGCACGAGAAGATCGCCAAGGAGCGGGCGAAGCAGTCCCTCCTCGAGCGCTATGGCGCGAAGACCGTGGCGCTCTTCGTGGCCCTCATCTTCCTGGGCGCGAGCGCGGGCTTCTTCATCCTCTACCGCTCCCGCCAGGGCGGCCAGACGCTGTCGGAGACGCTGGAGCTCGCGAAGCGCGCCGTCGCGCAGGACACCGGCGCGTCGCTGGATGAAGCGCTCCGCCAACTCGACCGCGCGCGCGACATGGACGAGGCGAGCCCCGCCGCCTGGGCGCTCGCGGGCTACGCGCACGCACTGCGCTACCTGGACCACGGCGCCAAGGCCGATGACCGCCGGCTCGCGCTGGAGGCCCTGGAGAAGCCGGGCGTGAAGGACGGCTTCAACGGTCTGGTGCTGGCCACCAACGCGCTCGTCGCCGACGACCGGGCCCGCGAGTCCGCGAACCGCGCGCTGCTCGCCTCGCAGGACGACGTGACGGAGGTGCACGCGCTCGCGGGCAGCCTGCTCATCGCCGCCAAGGAGGAGAAGAAGGCCCTGGACCGCTTCGACCGCGCGCTCAAGGCGTCGCCGGGCAACGTCCGCGCGCTGGTGGCGCTGGGCAACTACTACCTCGCCTCCGAGGACTTCGCGCAGGCGCTGGAGATGTTCAAGCGCGCGCGCGACGTCTCCAAGGAGCACGCCGCCGCCCGCATCGGGATGGCGGAGAGCCGGCTCGCACTGGAGCAGGACCTGGACGCGGCGCTGGCGGACGTGGCGCCGCTCGCGCAGGACGCGAAGGTGCCCCCTGCGCTCCAGCCCCGTCAGCAGCTGGTGCACGGCGAAATCCTGTCCGCGCTGGGCAAGTACGATGAGGCGCACACCCTGCTCTCCAAGGGCACGCAGGGGCCGCTGGCCATGGACTTCCAGCTGGCGCTCGGGGCCGCGGGCCGCGCGGCGGGCAAGCTGGAGGCCGCGCAGCAGGCCTATGAAGCCGCGCTGAAGCTGCAGCCCAAGAGCGAGGCCGCGAAGGAGGGCCTGGGGCGCACGCTGCTGGACCGCGACCGCGAGAAAGAGGCCCTGCAGCGGCTGGAGGCCGACGGGGGCCGCAAGGTGTCGCTGGTGCGGGGCGCGGCGTACGCGCGGCTCGGGGACTGGAAGCGCGCCCGCGCGGAGCTGGGCAAGACGCGCGTGAACGACCGCTATCCGCCGGAGGCCGTCGCGTGGCTCGCGCTGGCGGACGCGCACGAGGGCAACGGCGCCCAGGCGCGCGACGTGCTGGAGAAGGCGCTGGCCAAGAAGCCGCGCACGGACCTGCGCGTGGCGCTGGGACAGGTGTACTGGCGCGAGCGCGCGCTCGACAAGGCGCAGACCCAGTTCGACGAGGCGATGAAGGACCCGCGCGACTACGAGGGCGCGTGCTCGCTGGGGCGGCTGCTCCTGTCGCGCCGGCTGCCGGACATGGCGCTCAAACCGCTGACGCAGGCGGTGGAGCGCAACGGCGCGCACGGCGAGGCCCGCGACGCCCTGGGCCGCACGCTCCTGGCGCTGGGCCGCACGCCGGAGGCGCTGAAGCAGTTCGAGGCGTGGCAGCTGGACAACCCGGGCAGCGCGGCCGCGCAGAAGGGCTTCGCGCTGGCGCTGTACCAGTCCGGCCGCCGCAAGGAGGCGGAAGGGGCGTCCGGCCGGGCCGTGAAGCTGGCGCCGGACGACGCGGAGGGGCAGCGGCTGCGCGCGGCGCTCCTGTTCGCCAACGGCGACGCGAAGGGCGGCTTCTCCGCGCTGGAGCGCGCCAACAAGCTGGACTCCAAGGACCCGGACACCTTCTGCGAAATCGCCCAGGCGTTCCTGCGCCAGGGGCAGGTGGAGAGCGCGGACGCGGCCTTCGCGGCGGCGCGGCGTGAAGGGCCGGACGCGACGTGCGGCCGCGTGGGCGAGCTGTACACGCAGCTGCCGGGCGGTGGCCGTGGCGCGGCGCGCACGCTGCAGGACCTGGCCGACAAGGCGCCCACCGTCTGGGACAAGGCCTTCGCCCAGGTGACGCTGGCGCGGGTGCTGCTGGGCGCCGGGGCCGTGAAGGAGGCCCGCACGGCGGCGGACGAGGCCGTGAAGCTGGCCCCCTACAACGGGCGTGCGTACCTGGCCCTGGGCCTGGTGGCCTTCAAGCAGCGTCAGGAGGCCCCCGCGCGCGAGGCGCTGGCCAAGGCCGTGGAGCTGGAGCCCACGGACGGCCTGGCGCACCTGGCGCTGGCGGACGTGCTGGTGCGCGAGACGGCGGAGCTGCCCCGGGCGGTGGAGGCCTACGAGTCATTCCTGAAGCTCGCGGGGGGCTCATCGGAGGCGAACCGGGTGAAGAAGGCCCTTCCGCTCCTCAAGCGCCGGGCGTCGCGCTAGCGTGGTCGACGTGAGCGACCCGCGGCCCCCGTCCTCCCCCCTGCTGAAGGTCATGTGGGGCAATGCCTTCCTGCTGTCGGTGCTCTACCTGCTGACGGGCATCGTCGTGGAGACCATCCGGCGGCGGTACCACTCGCCCTTCTTCGATCGCCTCTCCATGGCGCTCGACTCGTTGCCGGCGCGGGCGCTGGAGCTGGTGCGCGCCATGGAGCCGCTGCGCGAGGCGTACTTCAGCGGCCGCATCACCGACCTGGGCGTGCGCGTCGTCTTCGGCCTCGTCACCGTGGCGGTCATCTTCGTGCTCGCGCTGGTGGTGGGCGCCATCATGGCCGTGCTGCGGTGGGCGCTGCTGCGCGCCACCCGCGGCGGTGAAGGCCCCCCGCCAGGCAACGGCTAGCGGCGCGACTTCGCCTTGCGGATGCGCGGGGCCACGGGCGCCGCCTGCGGCTCATGGCCCGCCGCGCGCGCCATCAGGCAGATGTCCACCACCTTGGGGCCGAAGCGCTCCCAGCGGCTCTCCCCGGTGCCCTTCACCGCGAGGAAGGACTCCCGGTCCACCGGCAGCGCGGCGGCCAGCCCCAACAGCGTCGCGTCGTTGAAGATGATGAAGGGCGCGACGCCCAGGTCCTTCGCCAGATCCTTGCGCCAGCGGCGCAGCTCCATGGACGCCAGCTCGCTGTACACCATCACCGGCGCCCCGGACGCGGCCGGCATGGAGCGCGAGGCGGAACCGGACGGCTTGGGCATCATGCTGCCCGCGCACCGGTCGCACTTGCCACACACCGCCGCCGCGTCCGCCTGCCCGAAGTAGCGCAGGATGAACGCGCGCCGGCACTTCGGCGTGTACGCGTAGTCCGCCATCCGCTTGAGCATCAGCCGGTTGAGCCGCTCCTGCTCGCGCACCCGGGAGAGGTCCACCGAAAGTTCGCGGAACGGGACGCGCTCCAGCGCGCGGATGGATCGCCCCGCGAACGGCCGGCGCACCCGCACCACGCCCGACTTCTCCAGGAGGCCCAGCGCGTGCCGGACGTCGTCCTCCGTCAGCCCCGTGCGCCGCGCGAGGATGGGCAACTCCGTGGTCGCCTGCCGCCCCACGGGGAAGGTCTCGAGCAGTGAGCGCAGGAGCCGCTGGGACTCCGCCGCGTGCGGCTGCGCGCTGGCGGCCTTGTCCGTCAGCGTGATGCCGTACTCGCCTTCACCTCGGCCGCCACGCTCCAGCTTGCCTTCGCGTTCGAAAATCTTGAGGGCGGCGGAGACCTCGAACTCGCTGGCGCCCACCATGCCCGCGAGCGCGTGCACGCCCCGGTCGAACTCCTCCACGGCCTGCAGCTGCGCCCAGATGTCCGACAGCACGGACTCGGATGGGTGGCTGCCCTCGATGAGGCGCTCCTGCGTGTACACGTCCGCGTGGTTGAACAGGAGCACCGCCGTGGCGGGGTTGCCGTCGCGGCCCGCGCGGCCAATCTCCTGGTAGTACGCCTCCACCGCGCGGGGGATGTTGGCGTGCGCGACAAAGCGGATGTCCGGCTTGTCGATGCCCATGCCAAAGGCGTTGGTGGCCACCGCCACCGCCTCCTTCGCGGACATGAAGTCATCCTGCGCGCGGCGGCGGGCGTCGTCTTCCATGCCCGCGTGGTACAGCACCGCCTTCACCTTGCGCGTGACGAGCGCGGAGTGCATCCCTTCCGCCGCCTTGCGCGTGGAGCAGTAGATGATGCCGCTGCCGCCGCCCTTCGCCGCCAGGCTCGCGCACGCGTCCCGGCGCTCCTCGTCCCCGCTGACGTTCACCACGTCCAGGAAGAGGTTGGGCCGGTCGAACCCCTGGGCGAACACCGCCGGGTCCTTCATCAGGAGCACGCGGACGATGTCCTCGCGCACCTCCGGCGTCGCCGTGGCGGTGAGCGCCACCGTGCGCGGAGGCCGCAGCCGCTTGCGCACCTGTCCCAGCAGCGCGTAGTCCGGCCGGAAGTCGTGGCCCCACTGGGAGATGCAGTGCGCCTCGTCCACGGCCAACAGCTCCACGCCCAGTCCGGACACCAGCTCCAGGAAGCTTGCGCTGCGGAAGCGCTCCGGCGCCACGTAGAGCAGCTTGTACTCGCGGGCGCGCAGCTTGCGCAGGCGCTCCGCCCGCTCCACGTCCGACAGGGACGAGTTGATGTACGTGGCCGCGATGCCCTTCGCGGTGAGCTGCTCCACCTGGTCCTTCATCAGCGCGATGAGCGGCGACACCACCAGCGTGATGCCCGGCAACAGCATCGCCGGCAGCTGGTAGCAGAGCGACTTGCCCGCGCCCGTGGGCATCACCACCACGGTGTTGCGGCCGCTGAGGACGGAGCTGATGACGGGCGCCTGGCCGGGGCGGAACTCCGGCAGGCCGAAGTGCCGGACCAGTCCCTGCTGGGCATCTTCAAGGAAGGGCAGGGACTCCGTCATCGCGCGCATGTTCATCATCCTGGATGGGCCGTCAACGCCAATCCCCTCGTGGATACCGGTGTCCCCGCGTCACAGCTCGAGCCCCGGAGGAAGGGGAACCGCCAGCGCGGCCCGTTTCAACGCCACCTCGCGCCGCAGCGCCTCCGTCCGCTCCGGGTCCAGGCGGCCGTCCACGAGGACGTCTCCCTCGCGCGCACCCGGTGGCAGCCGCCAGCGCTCCACCGTGCACGCCTGCCCGCCGCCGGTCCGCACCACCTGGGCCCGCGTCTCCTCCAGCACCTCAACACGCACGGGGCTTGTCCCCAGCCCCAGCAGCACGCCAGCCCCCATCACCAGCTCCCGCCCGAGACGCACTTGCGCCGCCCCTCCCGCTCGCTGTCCGGCAGGATGCCCCGCTCCAACATGGACACGAACGCACCGTCCCCCACGACGACGTGGTCCAACAGCTTCACCCCCAGGAGGCCCGCCCCCCGCGCCAGGTGCTCGGTGAGCCCCACGTCCTGGACGCTGGGCTCCGGGTCTCCGGAAGGGTGGTTGTGCGCGAACACGATGGCCGTGGCCCGCGAGGAGAGCACCGCCGCGAAGACCTCCCGCGGGTCCACCGGGCACGCGCTCAGCGTCCCTTCCGCCACCCGCGCGTCATGCACCAGCACGTTGCGCGGGTTGAAGCACAGCACGTGGAACACCTCGCGCCGGAGCGCGCCCAGCGTGGGCGCCAGATACGCGTGTACCTCCTTCGGATTGCGCAGCCGGGGCCGCTTCTCCGAAGAGCGCTGCGCGCGCCTTCCCAGCTCCAGCGCCGCCAACAGCCGGGACGTGCGGGCCGGCCCCACGCCCCGCCGCGCGCACAAGACGCGCGGATCCTCCTGCACCAACGCCTTGAGCCCGTCCCTCGCCACGCCGTCCGCCGCGTCCCCCAGCCCCTCCGTCCACAGGAGCCCCAACAACTCCAGGTCGGTGAGGGCCTCCGCGCCCAGGCGGAAGAGGCGCTCGCGCGCATCCCCCCGTCCCGCGCCTCGCGCCCTCACCGACCTGCCACCCGTGGCTTCCCCTTCGCCCGGCTCCGCCCACGCCTCTCCACCCTGTTCCATCCCGCCTCCGTCCACGCGACGGCGGGCTTGAGCAAGGCATGTGCCCTTCAGGCGCTACTCCTGGACGCCAGGGCAGGGCCCGTCCAGCAACGCGTGAAGAGGCCCCGTGGCGGGACGGACAGCGATGCTCCACTCGCACTCCTGGCGTGCGAGGAGCCAAGAAGCGCAGGGGCCGCTGGCTAGAAGCGGGAGATGGCGAAGAAGCCCTTGATCTTGTCGTTCGTCTCGCGGAGCCGCTCGCTCAGCGTGCGGACGAACGTCCAGAGAAGGACGTAGGCCAGGTCCTTGTCCGTGAACATCAGCTGGTCCAGCTTCGCGCGCTCGATGACCCACACCGTACAGGAGGTGTGGGCGATGGCGTCCGCCGAGCGGGGCGAATCCTCGATGACCGCCATCTCCCCGAAATACTGACCGGGTTCGAGGATGGCGAGCGCCTCCTCCCCGATGCCCGGCACGGATTTGGAAATGCGCACCTTGCCGTCGGCGAGGATGAACATGTCCTGGCCGGTGTCACCTTCGCGGAATAGGAAGTCTCCGGCCGGGTGCGACCGGGATTGGGCAATCCGGGCGACCTTGGCGAGCTGGCCCTGGGTCAATCCCTCGAAGAGCGCAACCTTCTTGAGGACAGCGGCATCCATGGGGTCCAGGTTCGTATCATGGCCAGGAAGGCGGCGTCTGTTACCGTCCGGGCCCGTCAACGTATGAGCGCAGGAGGCGCCGTGTCGCAGGACAAGATCCAGAAGGTCACCATCATCGGCTCGGGACCGGCGGGCTACACCGCCGCCATCTACGCGGCGCGCGCCAACCTGGAGCCCGTGGTGTTCGCCGGCGGCCCCACCCTGGAGCACCCGCAGCGCGTCCCGGGCGGCCAGCTCATGGTCACCACCGACGTGGAGAACTACCCCGGCTTCCCGGAGGCCATCACCGGTCCGGAGCTGATGGAGCGCTTCCAGAAGCAGGCGGAGCGCTTCGGCACCGTCATCCACATGGAGAACGTCACCAAGGTGGACTTCTCCAAGCGGCCCTTCCTGCTGGAGAGCGAGAGCGGCATCCAGGTGCGCTCGGAGACGGTCATCATCTCCACGGGCGCCACGGCCAAGTGGCTGGGCGTCAAGGGCGAGGACACCTACAAGAACCGCGGCGTGTCCGCGTGCGCCACCTGTGACGGCGCCTTCTTCAAGAAGCAGGACGTGCTGGTGGTGGGCGGCGGCGACACGGCCATGGAAGAGGCCACGTACCTGGCGAAGATCGTCAACCACGTCACGCTCATCCACCGCCGCGACTCGCTGCGCGCGTCCAAGGTGATGCAGGAGCGCGCGCTCAACAACCCGAAGATCTCCTTCATGTGGGACTCCGCCGTGGAAGAGGTGGTGGGCGACGGGAAGGGGATGACGGGCGCAGTGGTGCGCAACGTCAAGACGGGCGACAGCAAGTTGGTGAACGCGCACGGCCTGTTCGTGGCCATTGGCCACACGCCGAACACGGAGCTGTTCCAGGGCATCCTGGAGACGCACCAGAGCGGCTACCTGAAGACGATTCCGGGCAGCACGCGCACCAACGTCGAGGGTGTCTTCGCCTGCGGCGACGTGCAGGACAGCTACTACCGCCAGGCCATCACCGCGGCGGGCACGGGCTGCATGGCCGCCATCGACGCGGAGCGCTGGCTCATCGAGCACGGCGAGTAGTCCCTCCTCCTTTCCGTCCCAAGCGAGACGACACGCGCATGAAGACGAAGCAGAAGACAGTGGCGGTGCACGCGGGCTCCCGGCTCACCGGGAGCAAGGCCGTGCCCGTCATGCCGCCCATCTTCCCGGCGGCGGTGAACTGGTTCGACAGCAGCGACGACCTGTCCGACGCGCTGGACGGAAAGGACTACGCCTACGCCCGCATCAGCGCGCCCAACGCCGCGCTGCTGGAGGAGGCGGTGGCGGCGCTGGAGGGAGCGGAGGCCTGCGTCGCCTACGCCAGCGGCATGGCCGCGCTGCGCTCGCTGTTCGACGCGCAGCCGTGGAAGGCCGGGGACGTGCTGGTGATGCCCACGGACGGCTACGGCGTCACGCGGGCGCTCTACAAGAACCTGTGCGCCCGCTGGGGCTTGGAGCTGCGCCCTCTGGACCAGACGTCCCCGGACGCGCCCGCGCGCATCCGCGAGTGGCGCCCGCGCCTGGTGCTGGCGGAGAGCATCTCCAACCCGCTCCTGCGCGTGCCGGACATCCGCGCGCTCGCGCAGGCCTGCAAGGACGCGGGCTCGGTGTTCGCGGTGGACGCGACGTTCCCGTCGCCCTTCGGCCAGCGTGCGCTGGAGCTGGGCGCGGACTATGCGGTGCAGTCCACCAGCAAGTGGCTCAACGGCCACAGCGACGCGCTGGGCGGCACGGTGAGCGGTTCCAAGGCGCGCATCGATCCGTTGCGCTCGGCGCGCATCCTGTCCGGTGACGTGCTGGGCCCCTTCGAGGCGTGGCTCACGCTGCGCGGCCTGCGCACGCTGCCCGTCCGCATGAAGGCCCACAACGAGCACGCCGCCCACGTGGCGAAGCGGCTTTCGGATTCGCCGCTGCTGGAGCGGGTCATCTACCCGGGCCTCTCCTCCCACCCGGACCACGCGGTGGCGGCGCGGGTGCTGGAGGGCGGCTTCGGGCCCATGGTTGCGTTCGAAATCAAGGGCGCGGGGCAGAAGGAAGGGGACCGGTTCCTGGAGGCGCTTCGCGTGGCGAAGCCCGGTCCGTCGCTGGGTGACGTGGGCACGCTGGTGATGCACGCGGCCAGCGCCAGTGCGCGCCGGATGACACCCGAGGAGCGCGCCCAGGCGGGCATCCGCGACAGCCTCATCCGCGTGTCCGTGGGGTTGGAGGATCCGGACGACGTGGCGGACGACCTGCTCGCCGCGGTGGCGAAGGGGGCCGGCCGGTGAAGATGGTCGACGTTGGCGACAAGCCGAAGACGGACCGCGTGGCGGTGGCCACCGCGCGCCTGCGCATGCTGCCCGCGACGCGTGAGCGCATCCTCGCGGGGCAGGTGGAGAAGGGGGACGTGCTCGCGGCGGCGCGGCTCGCCGGCATCATGGCCGCCAAGCGCACCCCGGACTTCGTGCCCTTGTGCCATCCCATCGCGCTCGCGGGCGTGGATGTGACGCTCACGCCCGTGGACGAAGGACTGGAGGTCCGCGTGCGGGTGAAGACGGTGGACCGCACGGGCGTGGAGATGGAGGCGCTCACGGCCGCGTGCGCGGCGGCGCTCACCGTCTATGACATGTGCAAGAGCGTGGACCGGGGCATGGTCATCGAAGCGGTGCAGCTGGACCACAAGTCCGGCGGACGCTCCGGCACCTGGGAGCGCGAATCGGGTTAGCGCTTCGCTTCCGCGCGCAGCCGCTCCAGGAAGAAGGCCACCACCACCAGCGAGTGCGTGATGTGGCCTTCCAAGATGAGCCGGGGCAGGTCCGCGCGCGGATGCAGCTCCACGGCGATGTCCTCTCCTTCATCCAGGTCCCCGTCGCTCACGCGCTCGCAGTCCAGCGCCAGGTACGTGTGGCAGCGGTTGGTCTGGAAGGCCGGGTTGGGGTGCACGACGCCCAGCGCCTCCAGCCGGCCGGCGCGGTAGCCCGTCTCCTCCTCCAGCTCACGCGCGGCGGCCGTGGCCGGGTCCTCGCCCGGGTCGATGACGCCGCCGGGCGCCTCCAGCGTCGCCGCCTCAATGCCGCAGCGGAACTGGCGCACCATCACCAGCTCGTCCTGCTTCGTCACCGCGATGACGTTCACCCAGTCCGCGCAGTCCATGTGTACGCGGGGGTGCTCCAGGTTCGTGCGTGGATCCATCACCACGTCCTCGCGCACCTTCACCACCGTGAAGTCGTGCTCCAACCCCCGGCGCAGCCGCGGCCAGGGCTTCACTTGGGACTTGGGCGACTCAGGCGCGGACGACATTCGACGGATTCCCTTTCTTCAGTTGAGCAACTCGGCGCGCTCGCGCAGCTCCCGGGCGGACAGCTCCAGGCGCTCGCGGTCCGGCGCGTCCGGGGACAGCTCCAGGCAGCGCTCCACGTCCTTGAGCGCCGCGCGGAAGGCCCCCAGCGTGGTGAGCAGCGACGCGCGGGTGCGCAGTTCGCCCGGGTGGTCCGGGGCCAACAGCAGCAGCAGGTCCACCACCGCCAGCCCCTGCTGGCTGTCGTCGCGCCCCAGGTACACGCGGCGCAGGTTGGACAGCATGCGGTACGCGATGAGCTCCACCGGCGCGGGCGCGAGCATCGCCCGGTCGAACTTGAGCTGCGGCGCCACGCGCTTGAGCAGCTCCTCGCAGCCGTGCTCCGTGAGGATGTCGCCGTGGTGGAACGGGTCCATCACCAGCTTGTGGTCGCCCGCGTCGCACGCCACCAGGAAGTGGCCGGGGAAGGGGACGCCGTACAGCGGGATGCCCGCGCGGCGCGCCACCTCCAGGTAGAGCACCGACAGGGTTATCGGCAGCCCCACCTTCCGCTCCAGCACCCGGTCCAGGAAGCTGTTGTCCGGGGAGTGGTAGTCGTCCTCGTTGCCCCGGAAGCCCTCGATGTCCGCGAGCACGTGGCGCAGGGCGCGCAGGGGGGCCAGGGCCTCGCCCTTCTCGCGCAGGCGCTCCGCCTCCACCTGCACCCGCGCGGCGAGCGCATCCAATGTCCGGAGACAACCCGGAGCATCCAGGTCCTCACGGCCCAACGTCGCGATGGCCAGGGCCGCCAGGTCCAGCCGCGGTGGCTCCGCGGCCAGGGAAGACACCAGCCGCTCTCGCGCCAGCGGAGGGCCGAAACCAGAGGAAAAGCTCACGGTGCGCACCAGTAACCCACGGATGCTCCTCACGGCAAAAGCAGGCAGCCGAGCATCAGGCGCCCGGTGGTGCCGCGGGCAGCCGGCCCTTGATTTCCGCACGCAGGGCCATTTGGGCTGAAATCAGTCCCGCCAGGATGCCGTCCTCGAACTCGAAGGTCGGGTGCTCCTTCAGCTCCGGGAAGTCGTGCGGGTTGCGCAGCTCCTCCGGCCCGATGTTGGGCACTGCCTCGCGCGCCAGCTTGAGCACCTTCGCCTGTTGCTGCGCAATCATCCGCTCGTAGAGGGGGGAGGCCAGGGCCAGGAACTCGTTCGCCGTGTCTTCCGTCATGGTGTGTGTGCCTCTAGCCTCACTCTTGGGCGATGTCCCACTTCATCCGCCGGTAGGTGTAACGGAAGGACTCGGCGTTCGCTTCGACGGCGTCCGCCGTGCCCTCCCGCCCGTCCAGGAAGGCGACGAAGTCGAACTGCCGGCCGGGCTGGCCGTACTCGGCGTCGAACACGCGCACGATTTCGTTCGCCGGCAGCGTCCTGCGACCCGCCACGCTCACCAGGGGGATGTCCAGGCCCTTCATGTCCTTCGACGGGGCGTAGGACTTCCACACCAGCTCCGTGCACACCAGCGACTGGTCGGAGAAGAAGTCGAAGTTGAAGTCGTACGGCCGGCCCTGGAAGGTAAAGGCGCGCAGGATGGCGCGGGCCTTGTCCACCTGTGACAGCCGGGGCCGCAGCACGCCCAGGTAGTCCACGTGCATGCCGTGCTCCACGCCGGTGAAGCTCACGCCCTCGCTGATGGACTCGATGATGCGCAGCGGGTCCCCGTGCGCGTCCTTGCCGGTGTACTCGGCCCACTTGGCGGGGAAGGCCTTCGCCAGGTGGGCGGTGAACGTCTCTGGGCGGCCGGGCAGGGTGGCCACCCAGGCCTTCACCTCCGGGTTCGCGTCGAAGGTCTGGGAGAGCTCCTGCGCGGTGCCCACGTACAGCTCCGCGTGCGGCCAGAAGCCCGGCAGCCCGATGTTGGACAGGAACCAGTTCTGCCGCGCGACCATCACGTCGCCCGGGGCCATGCGCGGCAGGAGCGCCAGCACCTGCTCCCGGGAGATGAGCGGCCTGCCGGAGCGGTGCACGCGCGTGTCGCCCATCCACTCGGCCACCGTCTTCTGCACCGGGAACACCGCCCTCGCGGTGGTGTCCTGGGTGAGGTCCGCGGCGGCCTTGGCGAAGAGCACCGGGCCGCGCTTCAAGAGGCGTGAGCGGGCCGCCTTGCTGTCCTGCCGCATGGTCTGGAAGAGCGCGGGGACACCGGGCTCGTCCAGCACGCCGGACTTCGACAGCACCGGGTGCAGCGTCGCGCGGTAGCCGTCGCCCGTGAAGAGCTGCGTGCTGGTGCCCACGTGGACGACCTTCTCCTTGAATCGGCTGAAGGCGCGCGCGGGCAGGCCGTACTCGGGGCCGGGCTCATCCAGCAGCACCTCCAGCTGCGCCTGTCCCCCGGTGAGGTCCGCGAAGGCCATGCCCTGCGCCAGCTCCGACGCGAGCGCGGCGTGGGTGAGGAGGAAGCCCCAGGCGTGCTTCTTCGGCTGGGTGAGGGCGGGCACCTTGAGGAAGTCCCAGTAGCGCTGGCGCACCACCTCCGTGGAGACGAAGCAGTCGAAGAAGGCGGCCCAGGTGGACACCAGGAGCTGCTTCTCGTCCGGGGTGTACGGCGCGTCCTTGCCGCGCCGGTACAGCGCCTTGGAGCGGAAGGCCTCCTCCCGCAGCCGGCGCAGCCCATCCGTCCCCTGGCGCAGCGTCTCCAGGTCGCGGCGGGCCTGGGCCACGAAGGCGGCGTCGTCCAGCGCGTAGACGTCGCGCGGGGCCGTGTTGGCGACAGGGGGGGCGGACGGCGGGGCGGCGGGAGGGCTGGCGAGCGTGAGCCAGGCGGCGAGCAGGGAGGCTGCGGACATCAGGGAGGACACTCCGGCGGGCGTTGGCGCGGGGGACTCTACCCTGAAGCGAACGCGGGCAAGACGGCCGGTCCCTTGGCCGCCCGGCGTCGTAGGAGGTGGCGGGCGGCAGGGTGGCCCTGGGCGGGCACCATCCCCACGTTGAGGCATGGATGGCCGTCCGGGCACTGGACGCTCCGGGCGCAAGAAAGGTGGAAGACACGATGGCTTACGGAAAGGCTGAGGATCCCTCGCGCTCCATCACCCCGCATCTGGATGGGGTGGAGTACCCGGCGACACGCGAGGAACTCGTCGAGGCCGCCGCGGACAACGAGGCCCCCGTCGACATCATCAACATCCTCAAGTCCCTGCCGCAGGATGAGTACATGCTGCGCGACCACGTGCTGCGCGACCTGGCGGAGGCCGAGCGCCGCTTCGCGATGAACGGCCTGAAGGACGACGATGGCGTGGACCGCGACCGGCGCAACATCGGACGCGACCGCATCGAGGGTGCCTCCGAGGGTGAGACGCGCCACCCCTAGTGTCGACCGCGCGCTGACACTCCACACAAGGACGTTGCAAGACGCTCGCGGGCGCCCTGGCTTTCTGCCAGCGTTCGCGAGCGCATGCGTACGGGCCTCTTGTGGAGCTATCTCCTGCTGTTGCTGGCTGCCGGGTGCAAGTCCCGGTATCCGCCGCTCAACCCCGCGCCGGGGCTGCCGCCGCCGGTGCGTCTGGACTTCAAACCCCCCGTGGATCGCCTCCTCACCGAATCCGTGCGCGCCACCCGCACCCTCCAGCGCGAGGGCCGGCCGGAAGTGCGCGACGAGGCGGCCTTCACCACCGAGACGCGCTTCACCCCGTCCGACGGCGGCTGGCGCGTGGCCCAAGCCGTGCGCACCCCGCGCCAGGTGCATGACGGGCACGACGTGCCGTCCGTGTCCGGCGCCGTGCTGGAGCGCTTCACGCTGCGCATGCAGCTGGCGGCGGACGGCACCTTCGTGAAGCTGGTGGGCCCGGAGGCCGCGCAGGAGGCGCTGCGGCAGGTGGCGCCCGAAGGCACCGGCGTGCCGGAGATGGAGCGCTTCTTCAGCCCGGAGGCGCTGGAGATCCGCACGCGCCGCGAGTGGGAGGCGAAGTACGCGGGGCTGCTCCAGCGCAACCTGGTGGAGGGGCAGCGCACCTGGGCGGTGGACTCCGTGGACGTGAACGGCGAGGAGCGCGCCTTCCTGCTGGAGCGCACGGTGCAGGGCACGCGGCTCACGACGTTCGGCGACGCAGTGGTGCTGACGCTGAAGTGCCTGGACGCGCTGCCACCCAAGGCCCCGGCGGAGCTGAAGGCCGCGTGGGCGGAGGCCGGTTCGCCCGAGCTTTCGAAGGGCGTGACGTGTGAAGGCGAGCAGGTGGTGACGTGGTCCCGGTTCATCCCGGTGCGCCGCCTGCTGAAGGTGAAGGCGGTGGGGGCGGGCGGCACGCTGACGCTCACCACCGAGTCCCAGGCGGAAGCGCTCCAGGAGGAAGGGCCATGAGCCACGACGAGTACCTCATCGAGACCGAAGCGGGTGTGAAGCACGTGGTGCAGGAAGCCAGGCGCGTGGCGGTGCTGGGCATCAAGACGGAGGACCACTCCGCCCAGCCCGCGTACTACGTGCCGGAGTACCTGGCGAAGGCGGGCGTGGACGTGGTGCCGGTGCCCGTCTACTACCCGGACGCGACGGTGATCCTGGGCAAGCCCGTGTACCGGAAGCTGGTGGACATCCCGGGCGACATCGACCTGGTGGACGTGTTCCGCAGGCCCGGTGACATCGACCAGCACGTGGACGACATCATCGCGAAGAAGCCCAAGGCGGTGTGGTTCCAGTCCGGCATCCGCAACGACGCCGCGGCGAAGAAGCTGGCGGCCGCGGGCATCCGCGTGGTGCAGGACCGCTGCCTGATGGTGGACCACCGCCGCTACAGCGGGCGCTGAGAAAGACAACGGCCCTCCGCACCCGAAGGGCACGGAGGGCCGCGTGGCCGCGCGTGGAGGGCGGCGGCCTTTGTCAGCTCAGTAGTTGCCGGAGATGACCTTGGGCAGGGCCTTCGCCAGGTCCGGCAGCGGGCCAATCTGCCGCGAGTCCGCCGCCTGCGCCGTGCCGTTGTTGCGCAACAGGCCGCGCATCTGCACGGACGTCAGCAGCCGGCCGTTGGCCTTCGCCACGCCCTGGGCGCTGACGGCGGCGCCCACGACGATGGGCGACGCGCTGGAGGTGCCGCTGAAGGTGGACGTGTAGTACTGGTCCTCGCCGTAGCCGCTGCCGAAGCGGTCGCCGTAGCCGGTGGTGACGACCTTCTCACCCCAGGCGTGCACGTTCACGCGCTGGCCGAAGTTGGTCCAGCACATGGGCACGCGCGTGGTGGAGGTGCTGGCGCCCACCAGGATGGCGCCCGAGTCACGCGTGGCCGGGTTGAACCGGCCGCCGTAGGCCGCCGCGTCCAGGTTCGCGCTGCCGTTGCCCGCCGCCTCCACCACGACGACGCCGTTGGCGGTGGCGTTGCGGATGGCGTCGTAGTTGTCCTGCCAGTACTCCATCGCGATGTAGTTGCACTGGGACGTGTTGCACGTGCAGGCCGTGCCGTCCGCGGGGCCGCCCGCGTGCAGCTCGATGAGGATGACGCCGCCCGCGCCCACCGCCGCCGCCGCGTTGGTGATGGCGCTCGCGCTGCTCTGCGCGCCAATGGCCTCCACGCCCGGGGACGCCGCGCTGGCGATGCCCGTCACACCGTAGGCATTGTTCGCGCCCACGATTTCACCCATCACCGCGGTGCCGTGGTTGCGCCAGCCCAGGTCGTTGTACTGCGTGCCGCCCACGCGGAAGAACGTGGGGAAGTCCTCGTGGGTGGTGCGCCAGCCACCCTCGATGTCCACGATCTTCACGTTGGTGCCCCGGCCGCCCGTCTGCGTCCACGCGTACGTCGCGTTGATGCCGGAGGGCGCCGCGTTGAGATAGCCCTGGGCGGACTGGTACGCCGGCGTGGTGGGCGGCAGGTCCGCCGCGGACAGCAGCGTGCGCAGCCCCGCCTCCATGGCGAAGTTCACCATCGCCGGCTCCGGGGGCGGCGCCGCGTAGGCCGTCTCCACGCTTCCAACGCGGTTGAGCGCCGCCACCAGGTCCGCCACGGTGTCCGCGGTGGTGCCGGGCAACAGCGGTACTTCGAAGTACAGGTTCAGGTCCGCCAGCTGCTCGCCGCTCGCCCGCTCACCGGACGCCTTGCTCGCGTCCAGCGTGGCCTCTTCCGCCTGGAATACCCGGTCCAGAGCACCGATGCGCGGCGCGCGCTCCAACAGCGACACCACCTCCGCCAGGTCCGACTCCACGCGCGCGGAGTCCAGGCGCAGGCCGGACAGCAGCTCACGCTCGCCAGCGCTGCGCTCGGAAGCCAGGGCGCGCAGCGCGTTGTCGCGCAGGCGCACGTGGCTGCCCTCGTGGAACTTCACCACCAGCCGCTCCACGAACGTGCCCGCGGGCAGCTCCCGCCCCGTGGGCTTCGCCAGGAGCGCGCGCGGCGCCAGCGAGGGGGCGGCGCCAGCAGCGGGGGCCAACGCCAGCAGGGACACAGCCATGACCGCGCCACGCAGGCGGAGCGGGGACAGCGTCGACTTCAGCATGGACTTCCTCCGGGATGAACAGCATCCCCACCATGCCACGCCGGTCTGTCATTCAAATCGGGCTATTCAGTTATTTCTTTCCTGGTGACTTATTCGGCCCTTGTTGAAACAGGCGGTCGTGCCCATGGGGCACCGGAGCCGGCTCCGGTGCCGGCTCAGGTGGTCTGCTCGAAGGGCACGGGGGGCCGGGCCAGGGCGCGCTCCGCGGACAGCCGGGCTTGATCCAGCGCGTCGAAGCCGCGCTCCAGCGTGGCGGGTGTCACCGGCGGCAGGTTGGAGACGACGACGTAGACGGGCACGTTGCGCGTCTGGAGCACGGTGAGCTGGAGGCGGAAGTGGTCGCGCCGGAGCGCGGCGGACCCGGCGGCCAGGCCCTGCGGATAGGCCATGGGACCGCCCACCACCTTGCGCGTCCGGCTGGGCAGGTAGTGCACGAGGATGGCGTCCAGGTCCTTGCCAATGGCGCTCTCCTGGAGCGACAGCGCGGGCGCCTTGTCCACCAGGCCGCCGTCCCAGAACAGCTGGCCGTCCAGCGGCACCGCGCGGAAGAGGCCCGGGTACGCGCAGGTGGCGTGGACGCGCGGGGCCAGCTCCCCGGTGGTGAACGCCTGGTGCGTGCCGTGGGTGAGGTTGGCGACGGTGAGCAGCAGCGGGTGCGGCAGGTCCTCGAAGGTGGACACCGGCAGCGTGTCCTCCAGCAGGCGCCGGAAGCGCTCGCCCTTGAGCAGGCCTGTGAAGCCGTGCCCCTGGGACGCCACGTTCAGCACCGCGCCAATGGGGTCCGGGTCCCAGAAGTTGGCCCGCGTCTGGCGCAGCACCAGCTCCTCCAGCGCCGGCATGGGCATGCCCGCCGCCGCGTACGCCGCCACCATCCCGCCCGCGGACGTGCCCGCGTACGCGTGCGGCTTGAGGCCGGAGGCGTGCAGCCCCTTCAAGAAACCCGCGTGGCCATAGAAGCCGAAGTAGCCCGCGGAGAGGACCAGTCCGAACCGCTTGCCTTCGAGCAGGGAGTGCAGCGTCGAGGAGGGAGCCATTTCGGATTTTTATGGGATGGGTGCACTCCAAGGCAACGCAATGCGTTGGCGGGGCCATTGTGGTTGGGGGCGAGCATCGATATATGTTGATGGCTCGATATGGACGTCCTCTCCCAATCCTTCCGTGTCCTGGGGGACACGACGCGGCTGCGCATCCTGCGGTTGGTGGCCCAGGCGCCGCTGAACGTGACGGAGCTCGTGTCGCTGGTGGGGGTGGCCCAGTCGTCGGTGTCGCATCACCTGTCGAAGCTGAAGGGGCTGGGGCTCATCCGCGAGGAGCGGCAGGCGGGCTTCACCTACTACTCGCTGGCGCTGGAGTCGGATGACTCGCGCTGGCCGCTCGTCCGGCTGGCGCGCGAGGCGGAGGACGCGGCGGGGGACTCCGCGCGGCTCAGTGACTTGCTGCGCGCGCGGGAGGACCGGCAGGCGCTCAACGAGCGGCTGTTGGAGCCCGGCCAGTCGTGGTTCCTCTGGGCGGGCGCGCTGGCGTCGCTGCTGCCGCCCTTGGACGTGGCGGACTTCGGCTGCGGCACGGGCGTGTTCAGCCGGGCCATGGCGCGGTGGGCGCGGCACGTGTGGGCCATCGACCAGAGCGAGGACGCGCTGTCCCAGGCTCGAACCCTGGCCCTGCGTGACGCGCTCACCAACATCACGTTCCTGCGCGAGGACCTGCACCGGCTGTCCCTGGCCGGCGGGCGCATGGACCTGGTGGTGATTTCGCAGAGCCTCCACCACGTCGAGTCGCCCGCGGCGGTGGTGGCGGAGGCCGCGCGGCTGCTCAAGCCGGGCGGCCGGCTGGTGGTGCTGGAGTTGCTGCCGCACGAAGAGAAGTGGGTGCTGGAGCGGTTGGGGCACCGGCACCTGGGCTTTTCGCCCGAAGTCTTGGAAGCGGCCCTTCGCGAGGCCGGCTTCACGTCATTCACCCGCGAGACGCACGCGCGCGACGGGGCCAGTCCCTTCCGCGTCTTCCTGCTGACCGGAGTCAAACCGTCATGACGAGCCACATCGCCCACCCCCTGCCGCTTCCCCCCGGGGAGCACGGCCAGCGCGTGGAGGCGCTCAAGGCCGCGATGCGCGAGCGCATCCTGGTGCTGGACGGCGCCATGGGCACGCTCCTGCAGGGGCACCAGCTGGTGGCGGCGGACTTCGGCGGCGCGGAGTACGAGGGTTGCAACGAGCACCTGGCCCTCACCCGCCCGGACGTCATCGAGGGCATCCACGCGAAGTACTTCGCCGCGGGCGCGGACGTGACGGAGACGGACAGCTTCGGTGGCACCCCCGTGGTGCTGGCGGAGTTCGAGCTGGGCCACAAGGCGATGGAGATCAACATCGCCGCGTCCCGCCTGGCGCTCAACGCCGCGAAGGCCGCGGAGGCGAAGGACGGGCGGATGCGCTGGGTGGCGGGCTCCATTGGCCCCACCACCAAGGCCATCAGCGTCACGGGCGGCATCACCTTCGAGGAGCTGGTGGACAACTTCGCCGTGCAGGCCGAAGGGCTCGCGGTGGGTGGCTCCGACTACCTGTTGGTGGAGACGGCGCAGGACACGCGCAACGTGAAGGCGGCGCTGCTGGGCATCGACCGGGCCTTCAAGAAGCTGGGCTGGGCGGTGCCGGTGGCGGTGTCCGGCACCATCGAGCCCATGGGGACCATGCTCGCGGGCCAGTCCGTGGAGAGCCTGGCCACGTCGCTGGAGCACACGGAGTTGCTGTACCTGGGGCTCAACTGCGCCACGGGTCCGGACTTCATGACGGACCACATCCGGTCGCTGTCCTCCATGAGCCCGTTCCCGGTGTCGTGCGTGCCCAACGCGGGCCTGCCGGACGAGAACGGTCAGTATCTGGAATCGCCGGAGATGATCTCCCGGTCGCTCAAGCGCTTCTGTGACAACGGTTGGATCAACGTGGTGGGCGGCTGTTGTGGCACGCACGCGGGCCACATCGAGGCGCTCGCCGCCATGGTGAAGGGCCTCAAGCCGCGCACGGAGGTGCCGAAGCCGCGCTCGTCGCTGTCCGGCGTGGACTACTTGGAGGTGACGGACGAGCAGCGCCCCATCATCGTGGGCGAGCGCACCAACGTCATCGGCAGCAAGAAGTTCAAGGAGCTCATCGTCGCGGGTGCATTCGACGACGCGTCGGAGATTGCCCGCGCCCAGGTGCGGCGCGCGGCGCAGGTCATCGACATCTGCCTGGCGAACCCGGACCGGGACGAGCTGGAGGACATGCGCCACTTCCTGGAGGTGGTGGTCAAGAAGGTGCGCGTGCCGCTGATGATCGACTCGACGGACGAGAAGGTCATCGCCATGGCGCTCACGTACTGCCAGGGCAAGGCCATCATCAACTCCGTCAACCTGGAGGACGGAGAGGAGCGCTTCGAGAAGGTCGTCCCCCTGGCTAAGGCCTTCGGCGCGGCGCTGGTGGTGGGCTGCATCGACGAGGTGGGCATGGCCGTCACGCGCGACCGCAAGCTCGCCGTGGCCGAGCGCAGCTACGAGCTGCTCACCCAGAAGTACGGCATGCGCCCGGAGGACCTGTACTTCGACCCGCTCGTGTTCCCCTGCGCTTCGGGTGACGCGCAGTACACCGGCAGCGGCGTGGAGACGATTGAGGGCGTGCGGCTGATCAAACAGCGCTTCCCGCAGTGCCGCACGGTGCTGGGTATCAGCAACGTGTCCTTCGGCCTGCCCACCGCGGGCCGCGAGGTGTTGAACTCCGTGTTCCTGTACCACTGCGTGCAGGCGGGCCTGGACATGGCGCTCGTCAACTCGGAGAAGCTGGAGCGCTACCCGTCGCTGCCGGAAGAGGAGCGGAAGCTCTCCGAGGACCTCCTCTACAACCGGACCGCGGACCCCGTGACGCCCTTCGCGGCGCACTTCCGCGAGCGCAAGCCCGCGCGCGCCCAGGTGAGTAGCCTGCCGCTGTTCGAGCGGCTCCAGCGCTACATCATCGAAGGCACGCGCGACGGCCTGACCGCGGACCTGGACCTGGCGATGAAGGAGATGCCTCCGCTGGAGATCATCAACGGGCCGTTGATGAAGGGCATGGACGAGGTGGGCCGCCTCTTCGGCGCCAACGAGCTCATCGTCGCGGAGGTGCTCCAGAGCGCGGAGTCCATGAAGGCGGCGGTGAACCACCTGGAGCCGCACATGAGCCAGACCCAGGCGGCGTCGCGCGGGAAGATCGTCCTCGCGACGGTGAAGGGGGACGTGCACGACATCGGCAAGAACCTGGTGGAGATCATCCTCGCCAACAACGGCTTCCAGGTGGTGAACCTGGGCATCAAGGTTCCGCCCGAGCAGTTGGTGCTGGCGGTGAAGGAACACCGCCCGGACATCCTGGGCCTGTCGGGCCTGCTGGTGAAGAGCGCGCACCAGATGGTGGCCACCGCGGAGGACCTGAAGCGCGCGGGTGTGGAGACGCCCATCCTGGTGGGCGGCGCCGCGCTCAGCCGCAACTTCGTGGACCGCAACATCGCCCCGGCCTACGGCGGCGGCACCGTGGCCTACGCGCAGGACGCGATGAACGGCCTGGAGCTGGCGAAGCAGATTGTCGAACCGGGCGCGCACGCGAAGCTGCGGGACGACCTGGCCGCGCGGCGGCTGAAGCTGGCGCAGGAGGCGAAGGACCGGCCCGCGCCCGCGGCCCCGGTGCGCCGCTCGCGCAGCACGGAGGTGCCGGTGCTGGACGCGGTGCCGCCCGCGCCGGACTTCGCGCGGCACGTGCTCACCAACACGCCGTTGGACCACATCTGGAAGTTCATCAACCCGGTGATGCTCTACGGCCGCCACCTGGGCCTGCGCACGTCGTCGCGCGCGCTGGGCACGCCGGCGGAAGCGGAGCTGGCGAAGACGGAAGAGGGCCGCAAGGCGCTGGCGCTGAAGGAGGCGGTGGAGGAGCTGAAGACGCTGCTCCGTGGTGGCGTGATGCACGCGCGCTCGGTGTTCCAGTTCTTCAAGGCGGCCAGCGACGGCGACCGCGTGCTGCTCTTCGACGGCACGACGGGCGAGCCGGTGACGTCCTTCGACTTCCCCCGGCAGGACAAGGACAACGGCCTGTGCCTGGCGGACTACGTGAAGCCGCTGGAGAACGGCAAGCCGGTGGACGCGCTCTCGCTGTTCGTCACCACCGCGGGCACGGGCATCCGCGAGCTGTCCGAAGGCTTCAAGGCCAAGGGCGAGTTCCTCAAGATGCACGCGGTGCAGGCGCTGGCGCTGGAGACCGCGGAGGGTTACGCGGAGCTCCTGCACACGCAGCTGCGCAGCATGTGGGGCTTCCCGGACCGCGCGGACATGACGATGCTGGAGCGCTTCCGCGCGGAGTACACCGGCAAGCGCTACTCGTTCGGCTACCCGGCGTGCCCGCGGCTGGAGGACCAGACGAAGCTGTTCGCCGCGCTCAAGCCGGAGGAGATCGGCGTGCAGCTCACCGACGGCTGCATGATGGAGCCCGAGGCGAGCGTGTCCGCCATCGTCTTCCACCACCCGAACGCGACGTATTTCTCGGTGACTTGATGCGTCGCGGGCCCGAAGGCCGGGCCCGGGCGCGGCGGAAGGGTTAGATTGCCGCCCATGCCTTCGCCCACCATCCGTCGCGCCGTCCAGCTCCTGCCCGCGTGTGCCACGACGGGCATTGGCAGCCTGCCGCACACCCAGGTGGAACTGGGTCTGCAAGCCGCGCTCGCCATGGACATCCCGTTCCTGCCGCAGCTGCCGGTGGGCCATCCGTCCGAGCTGATGATCCCCGCCGCGCTGGAGGGCCTGCCGGGCCTGCGCTTCGACGAGGACGGCGTCTGCACGGTGGACGTGGACGCGTGGAGCGCGGGGCGCGAGGCCTTCGAGAAGCGGCTGGAGGCGGCGCTCGCCTCCGGGAACCTGGAGTCCTTCGAGCCCACGGCGGACGCGTGCCGCGCGTGGAAGCCGTTCCTCTGGGAGGTGGAGCACCGCAAGCTCGCCTTCGCGAAGGCGCAGCTGTCCGGCCCCTTCACGGTGCGCTCCGTGGTGCGCACCGCCACGGGCGAGCCGGTGCTGGCGGTGCCGGGCCTGGACGCGGCGCTGTACCGGCTGGTGATGGTGCGCGCGCTGGCCATGGTGCGCGCCCTCAAGCGCACGGGCACCACGCCCCTGTTCTACCTGGACGAGCCGGGCCTCTACGCCTACGTGCGGATGAACCCGCAGCACCTTTTGGCCCAGCAGGAGCTGCGGCTCTTGGTGGTGGCGCTGCAGCGCGAGGGCGCGCTCGTGGGCGTCCACTGCTGCGGCAACACGGACTGGGGCGTGCTGCTGGACGCGCAGGCGGACCTGGTGTCGCTGGACGTGAGGCTGTCGCTGGACGCGATGCTGGAGGAGACGGACGCGCTGAAGCGCTTCCTGGACTCCGGCGCCACGCTGAGCCTGGGCGTCATCCCCACGGACCTGGCGTCCACGTATTCGGTGGAGGAGCTGTCGGACTCGGTGGAGGCGTCGTTGAAGGCGGCGCTGCCGAACGACATCGGCTTCTCGCGCGCGCTGTCCACGGTGTTGCTGACGCCCGCGTGCGGCCTGGCGATGCGCTCGGTGGTGGACGCCGAGCGCATCCTGGAGGAACTCAAGCAGGCCCAGCGCCGGCTGAAGCGGGCGCTGGAGTCCGAGCGCCCATCCCTCCAGGGGCTTCCGCCCGCGCACTGAAAAACGCGGGCGGCCGTTGCGGCTGACTACTGACGGCCGAGCCGCAGCTCGCGTTCAGCCTGGTGCCAGTCGTGCTCGGGGTTGCCGTGCGTGCCGCCCCGGGCCTGGAAGATTTCGTAGGCACGGCGGGCGATCTGCTCCTGCGTGGGCGCGGCGGTCTTGCTCGTGGGCGCGCTCGCCGTGGCCACCGGCTTCTTGTCCTCGGTGCGCTCCGGCGCGGCCTTGGGGGCCGGGTTCGGTTGCGACTTCTGCGCGTTCTGACGGGCCATGGGGCTTCCTCCTGGAAAAGGCGGCCTGAAGCTTCGGACGCGCTCCTGCATCGCGGAAGAGACCCAAGGCGTGCGGGGTTGCCGGAGCGACATCCCAGGTCGCGAAGTGTTGAGGGACCAACGGGCCATCCCGCTCGGAAAATCCATCAGCGGAATAGGCCCGCACGTGCGGTCCGGGAGTTGAAGGCCGCCATGCGCTTCAGCGGCCGGCCGCCTTCCGGGCAGGGCGGCTCGCCGTCTTCTTCTTCGCGGGCGCGGCGTCGTCTCCCAACACGCCGTGCCCCAGCGCGGCATCGAGCGCGCGCTGCATCGCGGTGCTCATGCCCAGCGCCTCCGCCTCCCGCGGCGTGCACCAGCGCAGCTCCTGGAACGCGGCGGACTTCGTGGGGCGCTTGCCGCCCGTCACGCGCAACAGCCGCAGCGTGAGGTCGCGGTGGGTGAGCTGCCGGCGCACGCTGTCCAGCGTGCCCTCCAGCGTGAGCGGCGCGCCCAGCGTCGTCGCCAGTCGCTCCGTCGCCTCCGCTTCGGACGTGTCCTCCACCACCTCCACGGCGGGCAGCTCCCACAGGCCGCCGAAGAGGCCCTTGTCCGCGCGACGCGCGAAGAGGAGCGTGCCCGCGTGCGGCCACACGGCCAGCGCCAGGAACAGCTTGCGGGGCGCGGCGCGCACCTTGGCCGGAGGCAGCTCGTCC
This sequence comes from Corallococcus sp. AB011P, assembly GCF_003611605.1. Lineage (NCBI taxonomy): Bacteria > Pseudomonadati > Myxococcota > Myxococcia > Myxococcales > Myxococcaceae > Corallococcus > Corallococcus sp. AB011P. Next base: position 187,822 of record NZ_RAVX01000008.1, on the reverse strand, counting down.
ACGCGGCCCTTCTTGAACGCGATGCACCCGTCGCGCACGGGGCACAGCAGACACAGCGGTGACTCCGGCCGGCACACCGTGGCGCCGTGCTCCATCAGCGCCTGGTTGAAGTCTCCGGGCCGCTGCCCCTTCACCAGCGCGGAGGCCAGCGCCCAGAGCGTGGCCTCGCGGTCGCGGTCCCCGGGCAGGCCCTCCACCTCGAAGAGGCGCGACAGCACGCGGGCCACGTTGCCGTCCACGATGGGCGCTTCCTCGCCAAACGCGATGGAGGCCACGGCCCCGGCGGTGTAGCGCCCGAAGCCGGGCAGGGTGAGCAGCTCCTCCGCCGTGGACGGGAGCTTCCCGCCGAAGCGCTCCACCACCTCCTGCGCGGCCCGGTGCAGGTTGCGCGCGCGCGAGTAGTAGCCTAGCCCCTTCCACCCGGAGAGCACGTCGTCCAGGGGCGCGGAGGCCAGGGCCTTCACCGTGGGAAAGCGCGCGAGGAAACGCTCCCAGTACGGGATGACCGTGGACACCTGGGTCTGCTGGAGCATGACCTCGCTGAGCCAGATGGCGTACGGGTCGCGCGTGCGGCGCCAGGGCAGGTCGCGCTTGTTCCGGTCGTACCAGGAGAGCAGCGGACCATGAATGGCGGCGTGGCGTTCAGGGGAGACGGGGGCGGGGCGTGCCCCGCTGTCAGTGCGCTTGCGTGGGCTCATGTGATTCTCCGCGGGGGCGGCGCGGCACCATACCCGTACGGTCGGGCGCACCCGGCGTTTTTACCGACGGCACGGGGCGGTTGTCCGGCCGCCCGTCCCTCTTCTGGCGGGGCGGGCGATCGTCTATAGGATGCCCCGCGTCCATGGCCCGCCCTCCCATCACCAACGACTTCTCCTGGTCGAAGAGCCGCCACGAGAAGTTCTCCGAGTGCCTCCGGGCCTACTACCTCTACTACTACCGCTCCTGGGGCGGCTGGGAGGCGGAGGCGGCGAAGGACGTGCGCGAGCTCTACGTCCTCAAGAAGCTGCACAACCGCTACACCTGGGCGGGCAGCATCGTGCACGAGGCCCTCAAGGACGTGCTGCTGGACTGGCGCGCCGGCCGTGACGTGGACCCCGCGAAGGTGGAAGCGCGCACGCACAAGCTGATGCAGGACGACTTCCGGCACTCGCGCTCCAAGGCCTACTGGACGCAGAAGTACCGCAAGCCCTTCACCGGCCTCGCGGAGCACGAGTACGCCGAGGACGTCCCCAACGAGTCCTGGAAGCAGAACTTCGAAACGGTGCGCTCCGCGCTCGCGTGGTTCTTCCAGTCGCGCTGGCCCACGGTGGCCAAGGGGCTCAAGCCCGCGCAGTGGCTGGAGGTGGACGCGGGCTTCGACTTCGCCCACTTCGTCATGGACGGAGTGAAGACCTTCGCCATCCCGGACTTCGCCTACGTGGACGCCGAAGGCTCCGTCGTGGTGGTGGACTGGAAGACGGGCCGCTCGCGCGAGGGCTACGACGAGCAGGTGCTGGGCTACGCGCTCTACATCGCGCAGCGCTACCGCTACCCGCTGGAGAAGGTGCGCGCGTCGCTCGTGTACCTCAACGAGGGACTGGAGCACGACGTGACGGTGGATCCGTCCGCCATGGACGCCTTCCGCCAGCACTTCGCCCGGAGCGTGGACGGGATGCGCGCGCTGCTCAAGGACGTCGCCACCAACACGCCGAAGGATTCCGAGGCCTTCCCGCAGACGGGGAACCTGGACGCCTGCGCCCGCTGCGTCTTCCGCCGTCCGTGCGGCCGGGAGCCCGCGGTGGCGCAGGCCCGGCCCCGAGTCGCCTGAAGCGCGCTACCGCGTGGAAGCGAGCCGGCGCACCACCACGCCCGCGGCGTTCATGCCGAAGGCGGAGGTGACGAACGCCACGCTGCCGTCAATCTGCGTGCGGTGGTCGCAGGTGTGGAACTCGTTGTCCTGCGGGCAGACGCACAGGAAGCCGTCGGTCGCGTCGTCGTAGTTGAGCGGCACCGGCTGCCGGCGCGTCTCGATGGAGTACACGGCGGTGATGCCCGTGTGGCGCTCCGTCTCCACGCCGTACTTGCGCTTGAGCAGCTTGCGGATGTCCTTGGCGAAGGGGTCCATGTGCGTCTCGCTCAGGTCCTCCACGCGGATGGCCGTGGGGTCCAGGCGTCCCGCCGCGCCCATGGAGCTGACCACCGGCAGGCCCATCGTCACGCACCGGTGCAACAGGTGCAGCTTCGCCTTCACGTTGTCGATGGCGTCCACCACGAAGTCGTAGCGGCCCGCGGGCAGCAGCGTCTCCGCCAGCTCCTCGCGGTAGAACTCGCGCAGGGCCTCCACCTTCGCCTGCGGGTTGATCTCCTGGCAGCGCTGGGCCATCAGCTCCGCCTTCGACTTGCCCACGGACTTCACCGTCGCGTGCAGCTGGCGGTTGGTGTTGGTGACGCACACGTCATCGTGGTCCACCAGCGTCAGCCGGCCCACGCCGCTGCGCACCAGGCCCTCCGCGGTGAAGCTGCCCACGCCGCCCAGGCCGAACACCACCACGTGCGCGTTGGCCAGCCGCTCCATGGCGTTGTCGCCCAACAGGCGCGCCGTGCGGTCGAAGCGGCGCGACAGCTTGAAGGGCCTGGCCAGCGAGGCCGCCGGCTCGACGGTGTTCGAAGCGGCCGGGGAGGCGGGGGGCGCCTCGGTCTCGGCGGTGGGGGTGGGGGCGGGCTGCGGGTTCATGAGGGGCTCCTCTATCACGCGACGCTCGCCTACCGCGAAGGGGAGGGGAAAGCTTCCCGGAACAGGCGCCGGGCATTCTCGGTCGTCCGCTGGGCGAGCGCCTCCACCGGCTCCCCCAGCACGTGCGCCATGCCCGCGAGGATGTGGGGCAGGTAGCCGGGTTCGGAGCGCTGCCCCCGGAAGGGCGTGGGTGCCTGGTCCGGCGAGTCCGTCTCCGCCACCAGCCGGTCCGCCGGAATCACGCGCAGGGCGTCCAGCGGCTTGCGCGCCTCCGCCCATGTCACCGGGCCCGCGAAGGAGAAGTGACAGCCCTTCTGGATGTAGAAGCGCGCCAGCTCCGCGCCGCCGCTGTAGCTGTGCATCAGGATGCCGGCCTCCGGCCACGCTTCCTCCTTCAGGAACTCCATCAGCGCCGGGTGCAGCCGGTGGCAGTGCATCAGCACCGGCAGCCCGTGCTTGCGCGCCAGGGCCAGGTGTCCGCGCAGCACCGCCAGCTGCCGCTCCAGCGGGGCGCCGGGGAGGGACGGGCCGTCCAGGCCGCACTCGCCCACGGCCACCGCGCCGCCTTGCGACAGCAGCGCGTCCAGCCGCTCCAGGTGCGCGCCGTCGTCCTTCGCTGGCAGGTCCGGCAGGAACTGGGGATGGATGCCCAGCCCCACCTGGATGCGCGCGTCCTTTCGCGGCAGCGCGAGCAATGGTTCCCACGTGTCCGGGCCCACCGCGGGGATGAGGATGCCGTGCAGGCCCGCGGCCCAGGCGCGCGCGACAACGCTGTCCCGGTCCGGGTCGAAGCGCGAGGCGTCCAGATGGCAGTGCGTGTCGATCATTGAGCACCCTTCTTCCCATTCCAGTTCAATCACTGACAGCCCCGGATGCCGTGCCCTTCAAGGCCTGCCGGCACCCGTGAACGCGAAGCTATGACGCGCCCCCTGACTTTGGAGCCATCGCGACTTTGGAGACGTGGAAATGATCAAGCGAGTGGTGTTGGGGGCGTTGTTGGGGGCGCTGACGGTGCTGGGGACGGGCTGTGGCGATGAGTGCGTCGACCTGTTCGACTGCCGTGACAAGGGCTCGGCCCCGGAGGGCCAGGCGTGGATCTGCAACGCGGACAACACGTGCGAGCTGCAAAACCTCGCGCCCCTGCCGGAAGAGGACGCGGGCACGGAGGCCGACGCGGGCACCGAGGACGCCGGGGCGGAGGTCGACGCGGGCACGGAGGCCGACGCGGGCACCGAGGACGCCGGGACGGAAGTCGACGCCGGCACCGACGCGGGCATGAACGTGGCCAAGGGTGATGCGTGCACCGCGTCCACGGACTGCATGGCGGGCCTGCGCTGCGAGGCCGCCACCTGCCAGTCGCTCCACATCGCCGTGACGGGCAACGACGGCGGCACGCGCGCGCTGGTGACGGAATACGACGTGCCGGGGATGACGTCGCTCAGCGCCGACGGCGTCGCCAGCGCCTACCCGCGCTTCGGCCCGGACGGCGCCCAGGTGGCCTTCGTGCAGGGGGACGTCACCGGCGCCGCGGGTGAACTCGCGGTGCGCCCCGTTCCGCTCACGGCCGCCGCGCCCACCGTGCTGACCACGGGCACGGCCGCCGGCGGTGCGCGCATCCGCTACATGGAGTGGGAGCCGGGCAGCCTCATCGCCTGGGTGCGCGGCAGCACGGGCATCTCCACCATCGCGGCGACGGGCGGCTCGCCTGCGCAGGCCACCGTCAACGGCACCTTCCCGGACTGGGCGCCCGACGGCATGAGCTTCGCGTACAGCGCGGCGAACACTGGCATCTCCATCTCCACGGGCAGCGGCACGCCGACTCCGCTGGCGGGCTCGCCCACCTCGGGCGAGCAGCCGCACTACAACCGCACCACCTCGCAGTTGCTCTTCCTGGCCAACCCGGAAGGCACCACCGTGAACTTCGGCACGGAGGCCACCCCGGTGCTCAAGCTGTACTCGCTGCCGGTGACGGGCGGCGGCGACCCGAAGCTGCTCGCGGGCACCATGCCCCGGCCCGTCGAGGGCGGCTCGGTCGATTCGTACATCGCGAACCCGAACTGGTCGCCGGACGGCAAATGGGTGGCGTACGTGCGCGCGAACTTCCTGCTCATCGGCAACGCGGCCACGCTGTGCGGCAACGTTGGCGCGGAGCTGTGCGGCGCCGACCGGGGCAACGACATCTACGTGCAGGGCGTGGACAGCTCGGGCGCGAAGGTGGGCGAGCCGGTGCTCTTCGCGGAGAACGCCACGCTGCCGTCGTTCTCCCCGGACGGCAGCCTCGTGGCCTACGTCCTGGGCGGTCAGCTCGTCGTGAGGGCCATCGACCCGGCCACGGGCCAGCCCGCCGCCACGGCCATCACCCACCCGAAGGACACGTACACGGTGCTGACGAGCGAGGGTGACGACCACCGCCCGCGCTGGCAGCCTCGCTAGTCACAAGCCTCCCAAGCCCCGGACTCCGGGACTTCCCGGCCCGTGTTCCTCATTTCACTGGGGAGTACGGGCCGTCGTGTTTCAGGTGCGAAGCGCGCCGCACACCCGACGCGAAGTGACGAACGCGGGCAGTCCAGGGTCCGGATGAACCCCGAGTGGATCCATTACCCGGTCCCGCGGATCCAGGTTCCAGGACGAAAAGGAGGGGAGAAGGACTCCACCCGCGCTCACGCGAAACGCGGCACCTGGTGGAGGAAGACTGACAGCCGTGTCGCGACGACTCCGCGCCCGCGCGCTCCGTTTCAACGGAGCACGGCCTGGGCTTCGAGGGCCGGGGCGCGGGCTCTTTTCAGCCCACGACGACGATGCGGCGGCCCAGCGCGCGGGTCATCTGCGGGGACGTGACGAGCTCCAGCACGCCGCTCATCTCTCCGCCCGCCGTGTCGAACGCCGCCGCGATGACCTCGCCCACGGTGAGCTGGGCCTTCTGGGCCGCCACCCGCGCGCGCTTCGCCGTGCGACGCAGCGCGGGCATCACCCGCCGACCCTGCCGCCGCACCGTGCCACCCTTCGTCTTGCCTGCGGTCCGCTTCGCCATGGTTCCTCCCGCCACTGCCAACACGCGGGTGAGTACCTCGTCGGTCTGACACCATGCAGGCGAGGTGCCAGGGCTCAGCCTCCCCGTCAGGTTCCTGAATCCAGGGGTTTTCCTCGCGGGTAGCGGGTTTCCGAGGGGCGAGCGGGCCTTCTTTTTTTCAGCCCTTCAGGGTCATTCCTCGTTCTGTCGAGTTTTTCGTTCATCCAGCGCGGTGATTTCCACGCATCGTTCAATGGCGCGCACCTGCCTGAGGTCGTGCGACGACAGGGCTGGGTCGGGTGTCACCCCCTGGCCACAGCCCCTGCGGGCAGGCGACCACGGTGCGGTTGGGCTGCGGCGGGGCTTTGGGGTAGAGGGCGGGCGCCCATGCGAGTCCAGGTCCTCTTCCACGACAACTGTTTCGACGGCGCGGCCAGCGCCGCGGTCTTCACCCGCTTCTACCGGGAGCGCGTGCGCGCGGATGCGACGTTCAGCTACCGGGGCCTCGCCCACAAGCCAGGGGCGGAGGGAATCGACCCGGCCGTCTTCACCGGCGACGAGAACGTCATCGTCGACTTCCGCTACAGCCAGGACGCGCGGCTCACCTGGTGGTTCGACCATCACGCCTCCGCCTTCCAGCAGCCCGGCGACGAGCCCCACTTCCAGCGCGACACCAGCGGCCGGAAGTTCCACGACCCGCATCGCAAGAGCTGCACGCTGTACCTGGCGGACGTGGCGCGCGAGCGCTTCGGCTGGGACGCGTCCCCGCTGAAGGACCTGCTGCACTGGGCGGAGATCATCGACGGCGCGCAGTTCCCCAGCCCCCAGATGGCGGTGGCGCTGGAGGAGCCCGCGCTGCGCATCATGACGGTGCTGGAGGCGACGAAGGACGACACGCTCATCCCGGAGGTCATCCGGCGCATGCAGACGGAAGGCCTGGCGGAGATTGCCCGCTCGCCGCTCATCGCCGCCCCGCTGGAGCCGCTGCTCTTCAAGCACCAGCGCAACATCGACCTCGTGCGCGAGAAGGCCCGGTACGAGAACGGCGTCGTCTCCTTCGACCTGGTGGACGAGGGCGTGGACAGCCTCAACAAGTTCATCGCGTACGCGCTCTATCCGGACGCGCGCTACACGCTGTGGGTGGGGAGGGGCGCGTCGCGCGCCAAGGTGTCGCTGGGCTCCAACCCGTGGAAGCCGGAGACGCGCAAGCACGACCTGTCCGCCATCGCCGGCCGCTACGGCGGGGGCGGCCATCCGGTGGTGGCCGCGGCGAGCTTCAAGGCGGACCAGGCCGACAAGGCCCGGGCCGCGTACCAGGAGATCCTCGCGGAGCTGTCCGGCCCGCGCTGAGCGCCAGGGCCTACGCCGGAGCCTGGCGGCGGGCGAAGAGGTCGAAGCCCGCCTGCCGCAAGAGCCGCACCACCGACAGCATGGGCAGCCCCTGCACGTTGGTGCGGTCACCCTCCAGCTTCTGGAGCAGCGCCTGCCCGCGGCCCTCCACGCGGTAGCTGCCCGCGCAGCCCTCCCACTCGCCGGTGTCCAGGTAGCGCTCCAGCTCCTCGGGCGGGACGGCGAAGAACGTGAGGCGCGCGTCCTCCAGGGTCTCCGAATGATGGCCGCCCGGTCCCAGCAGGCACACGGCGGTGTGGATGACGTGGGTGTTTCCCAGCAGGCGCGTCAGCTGCGCGCGCGCCCCGTCCCGGTCCTGGGGCTTGCCCAGCACCTCGCGGCCCACCTCCACCAGCTGATCCGCCCCCAGCACCCAGGCGTCCGGGTGGCGCTCCTGCACCGCGCGGGCCTTGCGCACGGCGAGCATCCGCACGGCCTCGTCGGCGGGCAGGTCCTCGGGGACTTGCTCGTCCACGTTGGGGGCTTCGGTGCGGTAGGGCACGCCCAGCCCGTCCATCAGGACCCGGCGCGCGCTGGAGGTGGATGCCAGGATGAGTTCTCTCATGGGAGGCCGGAGGGTAATGCAGCCGAGGAGGGGATGGGACCCCACAGGCGGGCAGGCACGTCCCCGCTTCCTGTGCATGGGGCGGATGCCATAGCCTCCCGGCCCATGTCGCGGCGCGGTCTGCTCGCTGTCTGTCTCCTCCTGCTCGCCTCCTGCAAACGGCCCCCTCCGGCGGACGCCGACGCGGGCACGGATGCGGGCGCGGCTACGTCCGCCGTGGCGGCTGACGCGGGCACGGACGCGGGAGCGCTCGCCGGGGCCTCCGTGGACGCGGGCCCCCACGCCTCCGTGAAGCACCCGGACGACGCGGTGGCGGAGGTGCATCCGCTGGCGGTGTGCGACGCGAAGGGCGGAGCCCCCCTGGACGCGGCCCGCGACTACTACGACGCCGGCCACTACGAAGAGGCGCTCTCCTGCGCCGCGCAGGCCGCCGCGCAGGAGCCGGACCTCGCCGCCGCCCACGCGGAACGGGGCGCCGCGCTGGCCGCGCTCAACCGCGAGCCGGAGGCGCAGCTCGCCTACGCGCGCGCGCTGGCCATCGACCCGGGGGACGCGGACGCGCTCCTGGGCGCCGCGCACCTGTACGCGGTGCAGCTGCCCTCCACGCGCGAGCGGGACGAACTGGGCGCCCTCTACGCCGAGCGCGGCCTGTCCCAGCCCTCCACTCCCCCGGAGCTCGTGCCGCCGCTGGCGCTGGTGGCCGCCATGGCCTTCAACGACCTGGGGCAGGCGGACCATGCGTTGGATCGCGCCGCCATCGTGCTCGCCCGCGAGCCGGGCAACGCGGAGGCGAAGTACGAGAAGGCCCTGGCCCTCTTCGAGCTGTGCCGCTTCCGCGAGGCGAAGGCGGCCTTCGTGTCGCTCCTGAAGGACAAGGACCGCGCGGCGCACGCGCACCAGCACCTGGGCCTGCTCCTGGAGCGCGAAAGCCAGTGGGCCAAGGCGGAGGACCACTTCCAGAAGGCCCGCGCGCTGGAGCCCGAGGACTTCCCCCCGCCGCCCCTGCCGTCGGCGGACGAGTTCAAGGCCCAGGTGACGCGCGCGCTGGCGGACCTGCCCGCGGACATGCGCCGGGACCTGGAGGGTGTGCCGGTGGCCACGGAGGAGATTCCCTCCGAGGACGACCTGCTCGCCAACCAGCCGCCCCTGTCACCCACCATCCTGGGCCTGTTCCGGGGGCCCTCCCTCCAGGAGCCGTGCGACGGCTCGGAGACGCCCTGCCGCTCGGTGGCCCTCTACCGGCGCAACCTGGCCCGCGCGGTGCGCACCCCGGAAGAGCTGCGCGAACAGATTCGCGTGACACTGCTGCATGAAATCGGGCATCTGCGCGGGGAAGACGACGAGGAACTGGCCGCACGCGGCCTGGAGTGAGCTCAAGACATGCCTTCTCTTCCCACCGCCCGGGTCAGCCTCAAGGGCGCCAAGACACTGCGTCGCGGCACCCCCTGGGTGTACCGCACGGAGCTCACCGACGCCCCCGCCACCGACATGCCGGGCGCGGTGGTGGCCGTGGTGGATCCGCAGGGAAACCCCATCGGCCAGGCGCTCTACGCCCGCCGCTCCCCGCTCGCCCTGCGGCTGCTCACGCGCAAGGGGCCGAATGAAGAGAAGGTGGACGACGCCTTCTTCATCCGCCGCATGGAGGCCGCGCTCGCCCGCCGCGCCGTGCTGCCGGGGCGGGACGGCCTGCGCCTGGTGCACGGCGAGGCGGACCTGCTCCCCGGCTTCTTCGTGGACCGCTACGGCCAGGGCCTCACCGTGCAGACGCTGTCGGAGGGCATGGACGCGCGCAAGGAGATGCTCGCGCGCGCGCTGGTGGAGCGGACGGGCGCGAGCCACGTCGTGTGCCGCGACGACGCCTCCGGCCGCGACTTCGAGAGCCTGCCCCGCGAGGTGCGCCTGCTGCACGGCGAGGGCGCCGCGCGCTTCACCTACCACGAGGGCGACAACCGCTTCGAAGTGGACCTCCTGGGCGACATGAAGACGGGCGCGTTCCTGGACCAGGTGGACAACCACCTGCGCGCGGGCGAGCTGGGCCGTGGCGAAGCGCTGGACTGCTTCAGCTACCACGGCGGCTTCGCGCTCGCGCTCGCGAAGCACTGCACGTCGGTGCTCGCGGTGGAGCAGGACGCGAAGGCCGCTGCTCGCATCCAGACGAACGCGGAGGCCAACGGCCGCGCCAACGTGAAGGTGGAGAACGGCAACGCGTTCGACGTGCTGCGCCGCTTCGACCAGGAGGGCCGCCGCTTCGACACCATCGTCCTGGACCCGCCCGGGCTGGCCAAGCGCCGCGAGGGCCTGGCCACCGCGCTGCGCGCCTACCACGAGCTCAACCTGCGCGCCCTGCGCTGCCTCAAGCCGGACGGCCTGCTCGTCACGTGCTCGTGCTCCGGGAAGCTGGACCGGCAGGGCTTCGAGTCCATGGTCCTGGACGCCGCCGCGGACGCGAAGCGCCCGGTGCAGATCCTGGAGCGGCGGGGCGCGGGCCTGGACCACCCCGTGCTCGCGGGCCTGACGGAGACGGAGTACCTCAAGGCCCTCTACGTGCGCGCCCTTTAAGGCAGGGCGCGGCGGGGCAGGGGGCTGGGCTGCTACGGGATGCCCAGCTCCTTGCGCAGCCGGCCCATGACCTTGAAGTACTCCGTGCGGCTGAAGCCCACGTTGAGGATGTGGAAGTCCTTCTTGGACAGCCCCACGCACCCGAAGCAGTAGTTGCAGTCCTGCAGGTTCTTGCTCATCACCACGTACGCGCTGCTGGAGCAGTTCTCGCTCTGCACGCAGTAGGCGCACGCGTGGCAGTTCTTGCACTCCACGCAGTGCGAACAGTTGGTGCACAGCTCACACCGCGTGCAGTGAGTGCACTGGTGGCAGCTGTCGCAGTCCTTGCAGAACATGCAGTTGGCGCAGCGCTGACAGCCCTCGCACGCGTAGGAGCCGGGGTTGCCCGGGTCCACCGCGTAGCTCTTGGACAGCTTCTGGAACTGGTCCATGAACTCGCGCTTGCCCAGGGACGACACGCCCAGGCGCGCCGCCTTCTCCTGCTCCAGCAACTCCTGGGTCGTCTGGGGCCGCGACCCCTTGTCCTTCACCGCCACAAACGCTCCTTGGACTCTTGAATCACTGCAGCCGGGCCAGCCCGGCCAGGTCGATGCCTCGCGCCACCCGCCGCACCTCCACGGTGCTGGGGAAGCCGCGGCTGGTGACGGCCACCACGAACCTATCTCCCACCAGGAGGTTCGCCTCCGCGACGGCCTCGTCCGCGTCATAGCGCACGAAGCCCACAGCCTCCTTCCACTGGATGGGCGCCGTCGGGTCGCTCGCCGCGCGGCCCTTGGCCTTCTGCGACGCCTCGCGGATGGCCTGCCCCAGCTTCAACCCCATGGAGGTGTCCACGATGCGCACCTTCACCTCGCGGCCCTCGCCCCGGGTGTAGGTACGCTCCGCCTCCGACACGGACACCTCGCCGTACTTACCGGTGGAGCCCGCAGTGGCACCCACCGTGAAGCCCTCCAGCGACTCCGGCAGGAACGGCGCCAGGTCCTTGAAATACACGCACGGTGCGGCGGTCGTCACCACGTCGCGCGGGGTGGGAGATGTCGTGCGTTCGTCGTCACGGCATCCGCCGCCCACGCCGAGCGCGAGCGATGCGATGGCCAGCCGGAGGAAATAGTCGCGCACGAACGAATCAAAGGGTATCCCTGGCCCGCGCGCAATGGACCTTTCGAAGCTCAATCCTCCTCAGCGCGAGGCCGTGGTGACGCTCCAGGGCCCCCTGCTCGTGCTGGCGGGCGCTGGCAGTGGAAAGACGCGGGTCATCACCCACCGCATCGTCCACCTGCTCAACGAGCGGCCGAACCACATCATGGCCCGCAACATCCTGGCGGTGACCTTCACCAACAAGGCCGCCACGGAGATGAAGGAACGCCTCATCCACATGGCCGGGCCGCGCGCCCAGGGCGTGTTGGTGTGCACCTTCCACGCGTTCGGCGCGGAGGTGCTGCGCGAGGACATCCACCGGCTGGGCTGGCCCCGGAAGTTCGCCATCGCGGACATGGGCGACCAGCTCTCCATCATCCGCCGTGCCATGCGCGAGAAGCGCATCGACGACCGCGCCTTCGACGCGCGCAAGGTCCTCACCCTCATCTCCAAGGCGAAGAACTCCGGCGAGGCGCCCCAGCCCAAGCCTGAGGGCATGGGGGACGACTACGACCTCATCACCTCCATGGTCTTCGCGGACTACCAGCTCGCGCTCAAGGCGCAGGGCTCGGTGGACTTCGACGACCTGCTGGTGCTGCCCGCGCGCCTCTTGCGCGAGCACCCGGACCTGCACCGCAAGTACACGGCCCGCTTCCAGTACCTCCTGGTGGACGAGTTCCAGGACACCAACCACGCCCAGCTGGACCTGCTCAAGCTGCTCGCGGGCGAAGCGCGCAACGTGTGCGCGGTGGGGGATGACGACCAGTGCATCTACTCCTGGCGCGGCGCGGAGGTGCGCAACATCCTGGACTTCGACCGGCACTTCCCGGGCGGCAAGGAGGTGCGGCTGGAGCAGAACTACCGCTCCTCCCAGCGCGTGCTGGACGCGGCCAACGCCGTCATCGCCAAGAACCCGGAGCGCAAGGACAAGCGCATGTGGACCGACCGCAAGGGCGGTCCGCTGGTGAAGGTGGTGGCGTGCCCCAATGATGAAGAGGAGGCCCGCTTCATCGCGCATGAAATCCAGAAGCACATCTCGCTGGGCGTCCCCGCGGACGACATCGCGGTGCTCTACCGCACCAACGGCCAGGCCCACCCGGTGGAGGAGATGCTGCGCGAGAAGAACATCGCCTACGAAGTGGTGGGCGGCAGCGAGTTCTTCGACCGCAGCGAGGTGAAGGACGTCATCGCGTACTTCAAGGTCCTGGCGAACAAGCTGGACGAAATCTCCCTCATGCGCATCGTCAACGTGCCCTCGCGCGGCATTGGCGACGTCACCATGGAGCGGCTGCACGCGCACTCGCGCGCGGAGGGTGTGACGCTCTGGACGGCGATGCGCCGCGCGGACACCTATGACGACCTGCCCTCGGGCGCGGGCGGCAAGGTGCTGGAGTTCGTGGAGATGGTGGAGCGCTACCGCGACGCCTTCGCCCAGACGCCCCGCCTGTCGGAGGCCACGAACAAGCTGCTGGAGGAGATCGGCTTCCGGGAGGCCACCCGCGCCAAGGCCGTCTCCGGCACCGCCGCGGACAAGAAGCTCAAGGGCGTGGATGGGGTGCTCGCGTCCCTGGAGAAGTTCGAGAAGCGCGAGGGCCCCAAGGCCAGCCTCCTCACGTACTTGAACCGCCTCAGCCTGGACACGCGCCAGGAGGAGGAGGACGTCCCGGGGCAGAACAAGCGCGTGACGCTGATGTCCCTGCACGCCTCCAAGGGCCTGGAGTACCGGCTCGTCTTCTTCATCGGCATGGAGGAGGACCTGATGCCCCACGGCGGCATGCAGGGCGAGGCGCAGAACCTCGAGGAGGAGCGCCGCCTCTGCTACGTGGGCATCACCCGCGCCAAGGAGCTGCTCTACCTCACCCGCTCCACCGTGCGCGTGAAGCGCGGCAAGGAGGTCCCCCGCACGCCCTCGCGCTTCCTGGAGGACCTGCCCCCGGACGCCTTCGAGACAGTGGATATGGACGCGCCGCGTCAGGGACCGCCGGACGAGAAGGAGAAGAACTTCTTCGCGAGCCTGAAGGAGCGCTTCAAGAAGCCCGCCGCCGGGGGACCAGGCCCGGGCACCCCTGGCCGGGCGCCCTGAGGGGTCCCCCGTACGCCCAACCTTGACTTGATCCCGCCGTCCTACTAGGAGGGTCAGCCTTTCCGGGCTTCTGTCGGAGTTTTGGACGGAGGACCCGCGGTTGGTTACGCACGAGCACGCGGCCCCTGGCATGCACCTGGGCGCCGCGCCGAAGTCTGGAGTGCACGAAATGTCGCAGAAGACCTACAGCGCCAAGGCTGGGGACATCAAGCGCCAGTGGCACGTCATTGACGTGTCCGACAAGGTGCTTGGTCGCGCCGCCAGTCAGATCGCCACCCTCCTGAAGGGCAAGCACAAGCCGACGTACACCCCGTCCATCGACACGGGTGACCACGTCATCGTCATCAACGCCGAGAAGGTGAAGGTGACGGGTACGAAGGAGACGGACAAGCAGTACTACCGTCACCCGTACGCCGGTTTCCCGGGTGCCCTGAAGATCACCAACCTCCAGAAGCTGCGCCAGCGTCACCCTGAGGACATCATCCTCAACGCCGTGCGCCGCATGCTGCCCCGCAATGCCCTGGGCCGTCAGATGATGACGAAGCTCAAGGTGTATGCTGGTGACACCCATCCGCACACCGCGCAGAAGCCGGTGGCGTTCAAGGTCGAGGCGTAAGAACAACCATGGCGATCAATCCTGAACTCGGTTTCTACGCCACGGGCCGCCGCAAGGAGGCCACCGCTCGCGTCTGGGTGCGTCCTGGCAACGGCGCTGTCGTCATCAACGGCCGCGACATCAACGAGTACTTCGGCCGTGAGACGTCGAAGATGGTGCTCAACCAGCCGCTGGAGATCCTGGAGCAGAAGGGCAAGCTCGACGTCACGGTCAACGTGCGCGGCGGCGGCCTCTCTGGCCAGGCCGGTGCCATCCGTCACGGCATCGCGCGCGCGCTGTGCGCCTTCAACCCGGAGTTCCGTCCGGCGCTGAAGAAGGCCGGCTTCCTCACCCGCGACGCCCGCGCGGTCGAGCGCAAGAAGTACGGCCAGCCCGGCGCCCGTCGTCGGTTCCAGTTCTCCAAGCGCTAATCACGCTTGTCGGCCAGCTGTCCGGCCGTTCGTCGGCGGGGGTTTCCTTCGGGAAGCCTCCGCCGTCGTGCTTTGCGGGCAAGCGGGTGGGCGTCGCCCCGTCGCGGTGCGCGCGGGCGTTCTGCTACCATCCCGGCACCCTCATGGAACTCAACGAAATCCTGCAGATCGCCCTGCGCGGCGGAGCCTCCGACATCCACCTGAAGGCGGGCCTGCCGCCCATGTTCCGCGTGGATGGTTCGCTGGTGCCGCTCAAGGACGGCCGCCGCCTGCCCCCGGAAGAGGTGGCGCGCATGGCGTTCGGCATCATGAACGAGTTCCAGAAGGAGAAGTTCAAGGTCAGCAACGAGGTGGACCTGGCCTACGGCGTGCCGGGCCTGGGCCGCTTCCGCGTGAACGTCTTCCAGCAGCGCGGCACGGTGGGCGCCGTGCTCCGCGTCATCCCCTTCAAGGTGATGACGATGAAGGACCTGCTGTTGCCCACGGTGCTGGAGAAGGTGTGTGGCGAGGAGCGCGGCCTGGTGCTGGTGACGGGCACCACGGGCTCCGGCAAGTCCACGACGTTGGCGGCGATGATCGACTACATCAACTCCAACGAAACCAACCACATCATGACCATCGAGGACCCCATCGAGTTCCTCATCCGCGACAAGCGCTCCATCGTGAACCAGCGCGAAGTGGGTGTGGACACGATGAGCTTCTCGCAGGCCTTGAAGTCCGCGCTGCGCCAGGACCCGGACGTCATCCTGGTGGGCGAAATGCGCGACCACGAGACCATCGAAACGGCGCTCCACGCCGCGGAGACGGGCCACCTGGTGATGTCCACGCTGCACACGCTGGACGCCACGGAGACCATCAACCGCATCGTGTCCGCGTTCCCCCCGCACCAGCAGAAGCAGGTGCGCCTGCAGCTCTCCAGCGTGCTGCGCGGCGTGGTCAGCCAGCGCCTGGTGCCGCGCGCGGACGGCAAGGGCCGTGTGGCGGCGGTGGAGGTGCTGCGTGTCACCGCGCGCGTGCGCGAGCTGATTGAGGACAAGGACCGCACGAAGGAGATCCACGACGCCATCTCGCAGGGCACGGACTCCTACGGGATGCAGACGTTCGACCAGTCGCTGATGAGCCTGGTGCGCAACGGCCTGGTCACCTACGAAGAGGCCCACCGCCAGGCCAGCAACCCGGACGACTTCGCGCTGCGCTTCTCCGGCATCAGCGGCACGTCCGACTCGAAGTGGGACGCCTTCGACGCCCAGGCCGGCGAGGAGCGGCCCATCCCGGGCTCGCAGTCGTTCGCGCAGAAGGGCGCGCCCATCCAGGCGGCCCCGGTGGCGCCCACGCCCGCGCCGGTGCCCCAGGCCCCGCGTCCCGGAGCGCCCATGGCCGCCCGGCCCATGACTCCTCCGCCCGGTGTCGCGGCGCAGCGTCCCGCCACTCCGCCGCCCGGAGTCGTCCAGGGCCGGCCGCTGCCTCCGCAGGTGGCGGCCCGTCCGCCCACGCCCGCCCCGGTGGCCGCGCCTGCTCCGGCGGCCGGGGGCGACGACGACTTCCAGATCGAACGCTTCTAGGAATCCCTGCGCGAAGGGGGAGGGCGCCGCTCAGGCGTCGTCGTCCCCCAGCTGCGCGCGCAGCCGGGTGAGGCGCATGGGGCCGATGAGCCCCTGGTGCGCCAGCGTCTGGAGCAGCGACACGGTGGCGCGCACGCGCGCGTCCTGCGCCTCGTCGGACTCCTGGACGACCTCGTTGTCGAGCAGCGTCTCCAGGTGCTCCGGGTTGATGGACGTGGGGCCCTCCGCCCAGGCGATGTCGAACAGCGCCCGCGCCATGTGCTCGCGCGCCTTGCGGTCCGCGTCGTTGGGCGCGGCCTTGGCGAACGCGAGGAACAGCGCGTCCACGGACTCCTTGGACAGCGCGGCCAGGGCGGGCACCTCGCCCAGGGACTCCTTCACGTAGTCCGAGTCGAAGTTGTCCACCTCCTGCTCGTAGCCGAAGGCCTCCTCCAGCAGGATGGACGCGAGGAACGCGTCCGACTCTTCGTCGCTCGCGCCTTCTTCCTTCAGCGCCTCGCGCGCCTTCTGCGTCGCGGCGGACAGGGACTCGTCCTGCGTGAGCGCGCGGGCGGCGGCGTGCGCGGCCAGCAGCACCAGCGCGGCCTGGGCATCGGAGGACAGCGCGCGTCCGCTCACGCCCAGCAGCATGGCCTTCTGCTTGGGGTTGGCGTCCGCGGCGGCCACGAAGTGCTGCTCCTCCGGAGTCAGCGGTTCACCCGCCTTCTCCTTGCGGAGCGTTTCCCTGGCGGCGTCTGCGGTGAGGAAGCGGGCGAGGATGGGGTGCATGGCGAAGGCCTGTTACCACATGGTAGGGACTCCGCGATGGTTGACGAGCCCGAAGGCCCCGAGGCTGTCCAGCGCGCCACCGATGCCTGCCTTCGCCTGCTCAAGGCGCGCGGCCGCAGCCGTCATGAATTGACGCTCGCCCTGGAGCGCAAGGGCTACCCCGACTCCGTCCGCGGCGCGGTGCTCGCCCGCCTCTCGGAATGGGGCTACCTGGACGACGCGAAGTTCGCGCGTGAACGCGCCCAGGCCCTGCTGGGCAGGGGCAGGCTGGGCCCGCGCGCCGTGCTCCAACGGCTCCAGGCCCACGGGCTGGAGGGCACGGAGGCGCGGCGGGCGCTGTCGGAGGCCAAGGACGCGGTGGGCTTCGACGCGCTGGAGGCCGCCCGGCAGGTGCTGGAGCGCCGGCGCCTGGCCGGCCGCCCGCTGGACGCGAAGGAGCAGGCACGGGCAGGGCGGCTCCTGCTCAGCCGGGGGTTCGCGCCGGACATCGTGACCCGGCTGGTGGGAGAACCTTCGCTGGACCCCTCCGGGCAGGACGAATAGTTTGGGGGCGTGATGCGCTCCGTCGTCCTCGTCCTGTCCGCCCTGATGTTGTCCGCCTGTGCCGCCCTCTCCGCGGGGCCCGCGGGCGAGCCTGACTACGCCACCATGGCCGCGGAGAACCTGGCGCTGGGCGAGGCCGCGCTGGAGGACAAGGACTACTTCAAGGCGGAGAAGTACTTCGACCACGTCCGCACCAAGTTCCCCTACCTGGAAGCCGCCCGCGAGGCGGAGCTGAAGCTGGCGGACCTGGACTTCGCCCGGGAGATGTTCCCGGAGGCGCGCGAGAAGTTCGACTCCTTCATGCGACTGCACCCCACGCACCCCAAGGTGGACTACGCCGCCTACCGCGCGGCCCTCTCCTACGTGGAGGAGTTCCCCTCGGAGTTCTTCGCCCTGCCGCCTTCCTACGAGAAGGAGCAGAAGCCCATGTACGACGCGCTCCGGGCCATGAGCGTCTTCCTGCGCGAGTACCCGGATTCGCAGTACGTGAAGGAAGCCACGGCGCACCGGGATGACGCCCGCCAGCGCCTGGCTCGCCATGAGCTGTACGTCGCGTCCTTCTACGCGAAGCGCGAGCGCTGGAAGGCCGTGGCCCAGCGCCTGGAGGGGCTGCTCAAGGACTACCCGGGCACGCCGCTGGAGGAGGAGGCCCTCTTCGACCTCCACAACGCGTACGTGAAGCTCAACGACACGGAGCGCGCGCAGAACACGCTGCGGGAAGTCCTCAAGCGCCTGCCGGGCACGCCCGCCGCCCAGCGTGCCCAGAAGATGCTGGGCTCGTGAGGCGCTCGGAGGACTGGGGCCGGCTGGGAGGCATTGGCATCGCCGTGCTCGCCGCCGCCTGCGTCCTCCTGTTCCTGGGCTCGCGCCTGCTGGGCGCCGTGGCCGGGCCGGAAGCAGAGATCATCACCACGCTGAAGGAAGCCGAGCACGACGGTGTGTCCCTGCCCGTGCCCGGTGCCCAGGCTCCGCTCATCTCGCGGAAGCTCCAGTACGCCCGCATCTCCGTCTCGGTGGCGCCGGATGGCCAGCGCGCGGAGGCCTTCGCCACGCTGGACTTCGAGGGTGTGCTGGGCGCCACCACGGTCAGCACCGCGGGCGTGGAGGTGGTTCCCTTCACCCGCGCGTCCGGCCGGTGGAAGCCCGAATCCTCGGTAGCGCCCCGGCTGGTGGCGGCGGTGGCGGCGCTGGAGGCGCGGCGGCGGGCCCTGGCGGAGGGCCGGCCGGAGGCGCTGTCACGGCTGGCGGGCCCGGGAGGGGATGGCGGGGCAGGGCAGACGTGGGCGGAAGTGGCCCCCTTGAGCAAACGGCGGCTGACGGTCCAGGCGTGGTACGCACGATTGGAGCGGGACGAGGTGACGGTGACGGAGCACTTCCGGGTGGAGGGAGACCTTCCGGCCCGGCCGGTGGATACCCGGGGCGAGCGACCGCTTTTGCTCGTGCGCGAGGGCGATCAATTCTTGTTTTCGCCCGGGCTGATGTAGGCTTCCCGAGGAGGCAGGGGCCCGCGCGGGCCGAGTCATGGACGAAGCCCTCAAGCAACTACTGACCCTCGGGCGCGGCTCCTTCGAGAAGAAGCAGTACGCCCAGGCCGAGCAGTTCTTGACGAAGGTGGTCGAGCAGAATCCGACCTTCGCCGACGTCTACAACATGCTCGGCATCATCTACCACGACCAGGGCCAGTTCGCCCGGGCGCAGCGGGCCTTTGAGTCCGCGCTGCGGCTCAACCCCGCGTACACCGAGGCCGCGCTCAACCTGGCGGTCATCTACAACGACATGGGGAAGTACGCGGAGGCGAAGGAGGTCTACCAGGCCGCCTTGTCCCGCCAGAAGGGCGCCCCCGGCGAGCTGGACCCCTACGTCATGAAGAAGGTGGCCAACATGTACGCCGACATCGGCGACGTGTTCGCCTCCAGCGGTGTGTGGGCCAAGGCCATTGAAGAGTACCGCCGCGCGCTGGCCCACTTCCCGGAGTTCGTGGACATCCGGCTGAAGCTGGGCAACGCCCTCCGCGACGCCGGCGACAATGCGGCGGCCCTGGCGGAGTACGAACAGGTCATCGCGCAGAATCCGTCGTACATTCCTGGACGGATCAACTATGGAATCGCCCTGTACTCGGCGGGACGCCGTGACGAGGCGGTGAAGGTCTGGGAAGACGTGCTCGTGCGCAGCCCCGGCAACAAGAGCGCGCAGATGTACCTCAACCTGGTGAAGGACCCGGGGAAGGCGGAAGTGACGGGTTGAGCACCATGGCAACTTCCATCATCGAGGTCGCGGCACCGTGAGCACTCCTGGCGGTACGGCGAAGTCCTTTGCCCTCAAGTTCATCTCCGGGAAGTACCAGGGCGGTGAGTTCCCGCTGAAGGCCAACAAGCAGATCGTCGTCGGACGGTCGAGCGAGTTGGACATGGTGCTGGTGGAGGACATGGTCTCGCGCAAGCACGCGAAGATCCTGTTCTCCGACGGAGCCATCACCATCGAGGACCTGGGGTCCACCAACGGCACCTTCGTCAACGGCGAGAAGGTCAAGCAGGCCAAGCTGAAGGAGGGGGACCGCATCCTCATCGGGACCTCCATCCTCAAGCTCGTGCACCAGGGCGCGGAGAGCGCCCCGGTGGACGAGAGCGTCGTGAAGCAGAAGCTGGAGGAGGCCGCCGCCGCCCAGGCCGCGCGGACCACCAAGGCCAGCTCCATGACGGGGAAGATTGAAGAGATTCCCCTCCCGGACCTGCTCCAGCTCTTCCACACGTCCAAGAAGAACGGCGTGCTCGTGGTCAACAACGCCCACGAGGGCCGCATCTACCTGCGCCAGGGCCGCGTGTACTACGCGGTCATCGACGACAACCACAACCTGGGCCCGCAGAAGAGCTTCAACCGCATCGTCACCTGGGAAGAGGGTGACTTCGAGCTGCGCCCGGCGGACTCGCAGGAGTTCATGGTGGAGCTGGACTCCTCCACCGAAGCGCTCCTGATGGACGCCCTGCGGCAGCTGGACGAGTTCAAGCGCCTGCAGCCGAACCTGCCGCCCATGGCCACGGCGCTGCGCATCGCGCAGCCGCTGACGGCGCCCTTGAAGGAACTGACGCCGGAGCACCTGGACGTGCTGCAACTGATCCACAACCACGGCTCGCTGGGCGGCGTGCTGGACCATTCGGACGGCGACGACGTGCTCACCGCCGAGACGGTGGTGCAGCTCATGAAGCGCGACTACGTGCGCGCGGAGTAGGGCGGGAACACCATGGCGGGCAAGAAGCCGGTGGCGCCGAAGAAGCGCCTCACGGAGATGAGCCACTGCGCGGGCTGCGCGGCGAAGCTCAAGGCAGGGGACCTGGCCACGGTCCTGGGCGGGCTCAAGGGGGCGGCGTCCCACCCCCGGGCCCTGGTGGGCTTCAACACGAACGACGACGCCGCCGTGTACCAGGTGGCGCCGGGCATGGCCGTGGTGGAGACGGTGGACTTCTTTCCGCCGCTCGTGGACGACCCGTTCCAGTTCGGAGCCATCGCCGCGGCCAACGCGCTGTCGGACATCTGGGCCATGGGCGCGAAGCCGCTGTTCGCGCTCAACCTGGTGTGCTTCCCGGACGAACTGCCGCTCAAGACGCTGCAGAAGATCCTGGCGGGCGGCCAGTCCAAGGCGGACGAGGCGGGCATCCCCATCCTGGGCGGCCACAGCATCCGCGACCCGGAGCCCAAGTTCGGCATGGCCGTCACCGGCGTGGTGCACCCGAAGAAGGTGCTCACCAACGCGGGCGCGAAGCCGGGGGACGTGCTGCTGCTCACCAAGCCCGTGGGCACGGGCATCGCCACCACCGCCATCAAGCGGGGCCTCGCGTCCAAGGCGCTGATGAAGCGCGTGACGGCGCAGATGGCCACGCTCAACAAGGCGGCCGGTGAGGTGTTCGCGTCGGGCGCCTTCAAGGTGAACGCGCTCACGGACGTGACGGGCTTCGGCCTTTTGGGCCACCTGCTGGAGATGATGAACGGCGCGAAGACGCGCGCGGCGGTGGACCTGGAGCGCATCCCGCTCATCGCGGAGGTGCCCGCGCTGGCGGAGGCGGGCGTGATTCCAGGCGGCACGAAGACGAACCTCGCCCACGTGAAGAAGCAGGTGACGTTCCCGGAGGGGCTGCCGGAGCACATCCAGTGGCTGCTCGCGGATGCGCAGACCAACGGTGGCCTCCTGGCCAGCGTGCCCGCGCGCCACGCGCTCAAGGCCATCCAGGCGCTGGAGAAGGCGGGCGTGGACGCGGCCCTCATCGGCGAAGTGCAGGCGGGCCGCCCCGGCATCGACGTCATCGGCTGAAGCACACTCGCCCGGGAGCGGATTTCGCCTCCGGGCCGGGCCTCCGCTAACATCGCGGCGCGAATGTCGCCGCGCCGCTCCCCCCTCTGTCTCTTGATGCTCGCGTGCCTCCTGCCGGTCCTCGCCGGAGCAGGGGAGCGCGGCGCGCGCATCGTCATCGACCCGGGACATGGCGGGGCGAAGGAGGGCGCGAAGGGGCCCGGCGAGCTCTGGGAGAAGGAGGTCGCGCTCCAGATTGCCCAGCGCCTGCGCGAGAAGCTGGAGGCCGCGGGCAGCGAGGTGTTCCTCACTCGCGACCGCGACACGCTGATGGCGCTGTCGGAGCGGGTGGAGTTCTCCAACATCCAGCGGCCGGACCTCTTCCTCTCCATCCACGCCAACTCCATGCCCACGAAGCGGCTGCGCGAGCGCACCGAGGGCATCGAGACGTACTTCCTCTCCGCCAACGCCTCCGGTGAGGCGGCGCGCGCGGTGGCGGACCGAGAGAACGCGGAAGCACCCACGGCCCGTGCGGCGCGTGGGCACTCCACGCTGGCCTTCATCCTGGATGACCTGGCGCGCACGGAGGCGCACACGGATGCGTCCCGGCTGGCCTACGCCATCCACCCGCGCCTCGTTTCCAAGAGCGGTGCGGCGGACCGGGGTGTTCAGCAGGCGCCCTTCTTCGTGCTCACGGGCGTGGAGGCGCCAGCGGTGCTGATTGAAGTGGGCTTCATCTCCCACCCGCAGGAGGGCGCGCGGCTGGGGAAGGCCGCGTACCAGGAGACGCTGGCGGAGGCCATCGCGGACGGGGTGTTGGCCTTCCTGCGGGAGACGCGCCGGCGGGACTCCTCGCCCTCGCAACCGGTGGCTGGATCCACCGCGCCCTGATAAAGCGTGGGGGCTTCGCCTGTCCCTCCCTGTCAGGAGCCTTTCCTCGTGCGTTCGTTCAACCGTGGTGCGCTGGACCTCCGGCCTGTCACCCTCACGCCCAACGTCAACCGCTACGCGGAGGGCTCTGTCCAGGTGGAGTTCGGCCACACCAAGGTGCTCGTCACCTGCTCGGTGGAGGACCGCGTCCCGCCGCACCTGATGGGCAAGGGCAGCGGCTGGGTGACAGCCGAGTACGGCATGCTCCCGCGCGCCACGCACACTCGCGGCTCGCGCGAGGCCGCCAAGGGCAAGCAGTCCGGCCGCACCATGGAAATTCAGCGGCTCATCGGCCGCGCCCTGCGCGCGTCGGTGGACCTGCAGGCGCTGGGCGTGCGCACCTTCACGCTGGACTGTGACGTCATCCAGGCGGACGGCGGTACGCGCACCGCGTCCATCACCGGCGCGTACGTGGCGCTGGTGCTGGCCATGCGCTCGCTCAACAAGCCGGGCATCCTGAAGGGCCTCACCCCGCTGGCCGCGGTGTCCGTGGGCGTGGTGAACGGCGAAGTGCGTGTGGACCTGGACTACGACGAGGACTCCACCGCGGAGGTGGACCTGAACCTCGTGGCCACGGGCGACGGCCGCATCGTGGAGGTGCAGGGCACCGCCGAGCACAAGCTCTTCGACCGCAAGTCGATGGACGCGATGCTGGACGGGGGGCTGGCCGCCATCCAGCAGCTCGCCGCCGCGCAGGCGAAGGTGCTGGGATGAAGCCCCGGCTGCTCTTCGCCACCGGCAACGCCGGCAAGCTGCGCGAGCTGCGCGCGCTCGTGGGCGACGCGGTGGAGGTGGTGTCCCTCAAGGACCTGCCCCCCGTGCCCGAGCCGGTGGAGGACGGCGCCACCTTCGAGGAGAACGCGGTGAAGAAGGCCCGCGAGTACTCGGAGGCCACCGGGCTGCCCGCGCTGGCGGACGACTCCGGGCTGTGCGTGGACGCGCTGGACGGGCGGCCCGGCGTGCTTTCCGCCCGCTACGCGCCGGGGGACGACAAGGCCCGGTACGAGAAGCTGCTCGTGGACCTGTCGGACGTGCCGGATGAAAAGCGCACCGCCTCCTTCCGCTGCGCCCTGGCGCTGGTGACGGGGAAGGGGGACGCCCCGCGGGTGGAGGTGGGCCGCTGCGAGGGTGTCATCCTGCGGGCGCCGAAGGGCACGAACGGCTTCGGCTACGACCCCGTGTTCCAGGTGGAGGGGGAGGGTGGGCGCTCCATGGCGGAGCTGGCTCCGGAGGAGAAGTCGCGGGTGTCGCACCGGGCCCGGGCCTTCCAGTTGATGCGGCGCCATCTGTTGGCGCTCTGACCGGCCGGGCGGGCGTCAGGAACAGCAAGCTTGCGCGTCCGTCCGCGTTAGGCGAAGAATGCAGCACTTCTCGGGGCGTAGCGCAGCCTGGTAGCGCACCTGCCTTGGGCGCAGGGGGTCGGAGGTTCGAATCCTCTCGCCCCGACTTGAAGTGCCGTGGGTATCAGCAGCGTTGTTGTCGACCAGCTCCAGTAGCTCAGCTGGATAGAGCACCGACCTTCTAAGTCGGGGGTCGCAGGTTCGAGCCCTGCCTGGGGCGCAAATCTGCTGGCAGTTGGTTTTGGGCCTTGAACAGCCCCGGTTTCCACGGTAGGAGACCGCCGCCTTTAAAGCCGTGATGTGTGAAGTGACGGCGAATGTAGCTCAATTGGTTAGAGCGCCGGACTGTGACTCCGGAGGTTGCCGGTTCGATCCCGGTCATTCGCCCTTCTTCTCTCGCTTCGCCCGCGCCTATAGCTCAACTGGATAGAGCATCGGCCTTCGAAGCCGAGGGTTGGGGGTTCAAGTCCCTCTGGGCGCAACTCCCTTTCCCAGCTCCCTCGTGGCCTGAAAGCGAAACGCCCGCGCCCCTCTTCCGGGACGCGGGCGTTGTTCATTTCGCGGTCACGCGGGAGTTCAGGCCTCCGGGTTCGTCCCGGCGCGGTCCTTGGCGGACGGCACCTGGCAGCGCAGCTCCGTCTCCGCCTCCAGCGCGGTGAGGTTCTCGCGCATGGCCTTCGCCCACTTGGCCCGGGGCTGCTCCATCAGCTTCTCGTGCGCCAGGTCGATGGTCTCGCTCAGCTCGTCGTCGGACAGCGCGGACGCCGTCTTGCCCTTGTAGGGGCCGAACGCCACCACCACCGCGCTCGCCTTCGGACGCTCGGGCGTCTGGGCCACGGGCACCGCCGCCACCGTCTTGGCCGGCGCCAACGGCACGTCCACGTCCAGCCGGGGCTCTTCCTTCTCCGGCGCACGCGCCGCCTTGGCGGCCTCCGCGGGGGCCGGGGCCAGGGTGGGGAAGGACGCCTTCACCGGGCCCGGCTTCGAGCCCAGCACCTCATAGGAACCGGAGGCGGGCGCGGGCTCGTCGTGCGCGTCGTACTCCTCGGCCGGCATCTCCTCGCGCACGTACAGTCCGCCGAAGGCCTCCGGGTACGCCTTGCGCAGCGCCGCCACGCGCGCGCACTTCTCGATCATCGTCGTGGGAATCTTGGCCCACAGCGGCGTCTGCTGGACGTAGCCGGAGAAGTCCAGCCACACGACGACCGGCAGCTTCCCCTCGCGCACCACGCGCGACCAGGCACCCACCAGGGCGCCCTTGCGCTTGGCCGGGTTGAAGCGGTGCACCACCTCGCCCTTGCCCTGGTCCACGACGATTTCGTCCTCGGCGAACACCGCGCTCGCCTGGATGCCCTTGAAGTCCGGAAAGCGCTCCGCCCGGGCGAGCATGCCCGCCTCGGAGGGCTGGAACTCGTACTTCGTCACCCAGTTGGGCCGCTCGCGGTTGCCCACGTTCTGGCGGCGCGCCACGCAGAACGCTTCCTTGAGGAGCGGATCCAACCCGCTGCGCTTGCACTGCTCGATGAAGAGGGCGAACTCGTCCTCGCTGATTCCCCGCGGGCAGATGGTCCGCTTCACCAGGTCCACCCGCTCCCGGTTCCAGGCCGCGCCCTGCGGCGACGTCGTTCCTTCCGCCTTCACATTCGCATCCATCACTGTGTCTCCAGCACCGCTCGAAAAGGCGGACGACCCTCGCCCGCCCACATGGTTGCCGCGGGAACACGGCGCACGACCGGCGAGGCAGGGGCCCGGAGGGGACCCTGCTACAGGCCTGCAGCGCGAATCGCGGCGTGGATCAACATGCGAGCCGGGCCGCCCCTTCGCATCGCTTCCCGGACGCGGGGACGGACGGCCGCACGCCAGGCATCCGGTTCCAACGCGGAGAATGAAAGGGGGGTGCAAAAACGTTTTGACAGGGCGGGCGGCGACCGGTATTCACCGCGCCACCTCGGACGTCGCGCAGCCAACGCGGCCGAACGCAAAGCCGGGAGCGTAGCTCAATTGGCAGAGCAATGGACTCTTAATCCATAGGTTGTGGGTTCGATTCCCTCCGCTCTCACTCGCAGGGCCCCTTCTGGAAACGGAAGGGGCCCTGTGTCTTTTCCGGCACTCCCTCACCGGGAAGCGCGCGCCGGAAAGGCCCTGTCCCCCACGGACGTTTCGCGGTAGGACGGTCGCACGACGCGTCGGGCGGGTGGCGAAACTGGTAGACGCGCCAGACTTAGGATCTGGTACCGCAAGGTGTGAGGGTTCGAGTCCCTCCTCGCCCATTTCGCGTTGACCCGTTCGTGCCTATCCCCTAAAGCCGCACGTCCCACTTTCCGGTTGCCGCCCCGGGACGTACAGCCCGTGGAGGCGGCGAGCGAGGCCCGCATGAAGGTCCAGGTCGAAGAGCTCTCTCCCATCGAGAAGAAGCTCTCCATCGAGGTCGACTCCGCCCGCGTCGTTGAGGAGCTCAACCGCGCGTACACCGCGCTCAGCGGCCAGGTGAAGATGCCCGGCTTCCGTCAGGGCAAGGTTCCCCGCCGCATCCTCGAGCAGAAGTACCGCGAGCAGGTGGAGGACGACGTCATCCAGCGCGTCGTGCAGCGCGCCTACCTGGACGCCGTGCGCGAGCACAAGGTGGAGGCCGTGGCCTCCCCCCAGGTCACCAACTCCGGCCTCAAGCCCGGCGCCCCCTTCAGCTTCGAGGCCCGCGTCGAGGTGAAGCCGAAGGTGGAGGCCAAGGACTTCGAGGGCCTGTCCCTGACGAAGGTGGACACCGCCGTCGCGGACGACGCGGTGAACCAGCAGATTGAGAACATGCGCCAGAACCTGGGCCGCATCGAGCCCGTCACCGACCGCGACACCGCGGCCCAGGGCGACCAGGTCACCATCGACTTCGAGGCGAAGGTGGACGGCAACGCGTTCCCCGGCAGCAAGGCGGACGGCATTGGCGTGCGCGTGGAGGACGGCGACCTCATCCAGGGCAACATCCCGCAGCTGGCGGGCGTGAAGGTCGGCGAGTCCAAGGACGTGGAGTACACCTTCTCCCAGGACTACCAGGCCGAAGAGGTCCGCGGGAAGACGGCCGTCTTCCACATCACCGTCAAGGAGCTGAAGAAGGCGGTGGTGCCGGAGCTCAACGACGACTTCGCCAAGCAGACGGGCGTCGCGCAGACGGCGGACGAGCTGCGCGCCAAGGTTCGCTCGGACCTGGAGAAGGCCAAGAAGAACCAGGCCACCGTGGACGAGCGCGACGGGCTCATCAAGGCGCTCCTGGAGAAGAACCCGTTCGACGTGCCCCGCGCCATGGTGGAGCGCGCCATCGACTCCATGATGGAGGGCGCCTTCCGCCAGATGCAGCGCCAGGGCATCGACCCGCGCCAGCTGGGCCTGGACTTCAACCGCCTGCGCGACGAGATGCGGGAGAAGGCCACCCTGGAGGTGAAGGGCACGCTGCTCTTCGAGGCCATTGCCCAGCAGCAGAACATCCAGGCGTCCGACGAGGACGTGGAGAAGCGCATCGAGGACCTGGCCATCGAGGCCAACCAGCCGGTCGCCCAGGTGAAGAAGTACTTCAAGGGCCCGGACGAGCGCCTTGGGTTGTCTCTGCGACTCCGTGAGGAAAAGACGATTGAATTCCTCAAGGGCCGGGCGAAGTATTCTTGAGGTCTTTTCCTCAAGCCTTCTGAGTTCCTTCTAGAGGTCCATCCGACATGCCCTTCATGCCCGTCCCCTACGTCATCGAGCAGACCCACCGGGGTGAGCGCTCGTACGACATCTACAGCCGGCTCCTGAAGGACCGCATCGTCATGCTGGGAACGGAGATCGACGATGACGTGGCCAACGCCATCGTCGCCCAGCTCCTGTTCCTGGAGTCCGAGGACCCGGACAAGGACATCAACCTCTACATCAACTCGCCCGGTGGCTCGGTGACGGCCGGTTTGGCCATCTACGACACGATGCAGTACGTCAAGGCGCCCGTCTCCACCATCTGCGTGGGGCAGGCGGCCTCCATGGGCGCCGTGCTGCTGCTCGCCGGCGCGAAGGGCAAGCGCTACTCGCTGCCCTCCAGCCGCATCATGATCCACCAGCCGCTGGGCGGCGCGCGCGGCCAGGCGACGGACATCGAAATCCAGGCCCGTGAAATCCTTCGCATGAAGGCCAAGCTCAA
This sequence comes from Corallococcus sp. AB011P, assembly GCF_003611605.1. Classification (NCBI taxonomy): domain Bacteria; kingdom Pseudomonadati; phylum Myxococcota; class Myxococcia; order Myxococcales; family Myxococcaceae; genus Corallococcus; species Corallococcus sp. AB011P. Next base: position 159,759 of record NZ_RAVX01000008.1, on the reverse strand, counting down.
CGAGCTCATCGTCAAGCACACCGGCCAGACGATCGAGCGCGTGGAGAAGGACACGGACCGCGACTACTTCATGGGCGCCACGGAGGCGAAGGCGTACGGCATCATCGACTCCATCCAGGACCCCCGGAAGGTCGTCGGGGTGAAGCCGGAAGAGAAGAAGTAGACACACTGACATCCGAACGGACCGGGGCGTCAGGCACCCGGTCGGCGGCCGGGGGTGCTGGGAATCTTCTCCCACGCCTCCGGCCTTCGCGTTTCTCCCGTCACCGCTATTTTCCCCTTGTTAAGTACCCGGAAGGTGCGTGGACGTTCCGGATGGGGGCTGACTAGATTGGTGGGGGCAGGGGACCGGACGCGAAGCGGGTTGGGGCCTTTCAGGCGCAGCGAGGGATTTCATGGCGGGTAAGAACGTGGAGAAGCGAGACAACCAGACCCTCTGCTGCTCCTTCTGCGGAAAGTCGCAGAAGGAGGTGAAGAAGCTCATCGCGGGCCCGACGGTCTACATCTGCGACGAGTGCATCGGGCTGTGCAACGACATCATCGCGGAGGAGATCGACCGCGAGGAGACCAAGGACACCAAGCTGCGCATCCCCCGGCCCTCTGAAATCAAGGCCGTGCTGGACGAGTACGTGGTGGGCCAGGAGCGCGCGAAGAAGACGCTCTCCGTGGCGGTGCACAACCACTACAAGCGCATCGAGTCCAAGGTCGCCATGGACGATGTGGAGCTGCAGAAGAGCAACATCCTGCTGCTCGGCCCCACGGGCTCCGGCAAGACGCTGCTCGCGCAGACCCTGGCGCGCATCCTCAACGTCCCCTTCACCATCGCGGACGCCACGTGCCTCACGGAGGCCGGCTACGTCGGTGAGGACGTGGAGAACATCATCGTCAACCTGCTCCAGGCCGCGGACCACGACATCGAGCGTGCGCAGCGGGGCATCGTCTACATCGACGAAATCGACAAGATCGCCCGCAAGTCGGAGAACCCCTCCATCACCCGCGACGTGAGCGGCGAGGGCGTGCAGCAGGCGCTCCTCAAAATCATCGAAGGCACGGTGGCCAACGTCCCGCCCAAGGGTGGCCGCAAGCACCCGCAGCAGGAGTTCCTGCAGGTGGACACCACCAACATCCTCTTCATCTGCGGCGGCGCGTTCGGCGGCCTGGAGCAGGTGATTGAGCGGCGCCTGGGCGGGCGCAGCCTGGGCTTTGGCGCGGAGATCCAGTCGCGCAAGCAGCGCAACTTGAGCGAGCTGCTCAAGCACGTGGAGCCGGAGGACCTGCTCAAGTTCGGCATGATTCCGGAGTTCATCGGCCGTCTGCCCATCATCACCGCGCTGGAGGAGCTGGACGAAGGCGCGCTCGTGAACATCCTGGGCGAGCCCAAGAACGCGCTCACCAAGCAGTACCGCAAGCTCTTCGAGCTGGACGGCGTGTCGCTGAAGTTCACCGACGGGGCCTTGAAGGCCATCGCGTCGGAGGCCATCCGCCGCAAGGCGGGCGCTCGCGGCCTGCGCTCCATCCTGGAGACGGCCATGCTGGACGTGATGTACGAAATCCCGTCCCGCAAGACGGCCCGCGAGGTGCTCATCTCCGAGGAGGTCATCCTCAAGAAGAGCGAGCCCGTCGTCCTGCACTCGCAGGACAACAAGGAGACACCCGAGCCGAAGAAGGAATCGGCCTAGAGCGAACTCATCCTCTAGGGGCTCGCAAGAGCCTGACGGGGATGACGGGGCGCGTCACGGTCATTGGACCGGGGCGCGCCCTTCGTCTTTCCAAGGGGGCCTTCCGGGCGTGGGGGCGGGCCACGCTTTTTTGCGGGCCGGGGCGGGGGGCTTCTTGTATCTGCTGTCCCCCATGAGAAAGCTCCTCATGCCTGCCCTGTTGTCGCTCGTGGCCTGCACTTCCGCGAAGGAAGCCACGCGTGATGAAGCCCCCGCCGCGTCCCAAGCGACGCCGAGCGCTCCGGCCCAGGAGGGCCCTTCCCGCATGGCCTACCCGGCGACCCGTTCCGACGCGGTGGTGGACACGCTGCACGGCGAGCAGGTGGCGGATCCGTACCGCTGGCTGGAGGACGAGAAGGCCCCGGAGGTCCAGGCCTGGATGAAGTCGCAGGACGGCTTCACCCGCGACGCGCTGGCGAAGATGCCGGGCCGCGACGCGCTGACGAAGCGCTTCACGGAGCTGTTCTACGTGGACTCGGTGACGGCGCCCTTCCGCCGGGGCAACCGCTTCTTCTTCATGCGCACCCACAAGGACAAGGAGAAGGCCATCGTCTACTGGAAGGACGGCGAGTCCGGACAGGAGAAGGTGCTGCTGGACCCCAACGTCATGAGCAAGGACGGCCCGGTGTCCCTGGGCCGCTGGGTGCCGTCGTGGGACGGCAAGCGCGTGGCCTTCCCGGTGCGCCCCAACGCCGCGGACGAGGCCACCCTGCACGTCATCGACGTGGACACCGGTGAGTGGTCCAAGGTGGACGTGATCGAGGGCGCGAAGTACGCCAACACCAACTGGACGCCGGACGGCAAGGGCTTCTACTACGAGTGGCTGCCCACGGACCCCTCCATCCCGGTGGACGCGCGCCCGGGCTACACCACGCTCAAGTTCCACAAGCTGGGCGAGGATCCGAAGAAGGACGTCGTGGTGCACGAGCGCACCGGCGATCCGACGACGTTCCTCCAGGGTGATTTGTCGCGTGACGGCAAGTACCTGTTCGCGTCCATCCTGCGCGGCTGGAGCGAGAACGACGTCTACTGGAAGCACCCGGCGGAGAAGGACTGGCGGCTGCTCGTGAAGGGCAAGGGCGCCAAGTACAACGTCCTCGCCTGGAAGGACCGCTTCTACGTCGTCACCGACGAGGGCGCCCCGCGCCAGCGCGTCTTCGCCGTGGACCCCAAGAAGTCCGAGCGCGCGAACTGGAAGGAGCTGGTGCCGGAGGACCCCAAGGCCACGCTGGAGAGCGTGTCGCTGGTGGGCGGCCACCTGGCGCTGGAGTACCTCAAGGACGTGACGACGGAGCTGCGCATCACCACGCTGGAGGGCAAGCCGGTGCGCACCGTGCAACTGCCGGGCGTGGGCGCCGCCAGCAACCTGATGGGCCTGGAGGACCAGGACGACGCCTACTTCTCCTACAGCTCCTTCACCACGCCCCGGCAGGTGTACCGGACGTCCGTGAAGAGCGGGAAGGTGGACCTGTGGGCGAAGGTGGAAGTGCCCATGGACCCGGACGCGTACACCACGGAGCAGGTCTTCTTCACGTCGAAGGACGGCACGAAGGTGCCCATGTTCCTCGTCTACAAGAAGGGCCTGAAGAAGGACGGCACCGCGCCCACGCTGCTGTACGGCTACGGCGGCTTCCTGGTCAGCATGCAGCCGGGCTTCCGCGCGAGCATCCTGCCGTGGCTGGACGCGGGCGGCGTGTACGCGGTGGCCAACCTGCGCGGCGGCGGTGAGTACGGCACCGCGTGGCACGAGGCGGGCCGGGGCGCGAACAAGCAGAACGTGTTCGACGACTTCGCGGGCGCGGCCGAGTACCTGGCGAAGGAGAAGTACACGCAGGCGAAGAAGCTGGCCATCTACGGCGGCAGCAACGGCGGCCTGCTGGTGGGCGCGGCCATGACGCAGCGCCCTGAGCTGTACGGCGCGGTGGTGTGCGGCGTGCCGCTCCTGGACATGGTGCGCTTCCACCTGTTCGGCAGCGGGCGGACCTGGGTGCCGGAGTACGGGTCGGCGGACGACGCCGGGCAGTTCAAGACCCTGTACGCCTATTCGCCCTACCACCACGTGCGTCAGGACGTGCGCTACCCGCCCCTCCTGATGATGAGCTCGGACCACGACGACCGGGTGGACCCCATGCACGCGCGCAAGTTCGTGGCGGCGGTGCAGAACGCGAAGGGCAATCCGGCGCCCACGCTGCTACGCATTGAGGCGAACGCGGGCCATGGCGGGGCGGACCAGGTGGCCAAGGCCATCGAGTCCAGCGTGGACATGTATGCCTTCCTCTTCCAGGTTCTGGACGTCGCACGGCCGGATGCCGGGGTAGCGGCCGAGAGCCGCTAGAATCGGGGCAGGACACACTCCTGCCTCCCGGTGTTCCCTTGAAGGCAGGGTGCGGACCCCTAATCTTGAGCGGGGAACGGGTCCTGCGACCGGCGTGTTATAGAGCAGCGTTTCACCCTGCATGCGCGCTTGGCGGGCATGTGGGCAACTCTTGAAGGGCTTGCCCGTACGGCAGGCCAGCGGGTGGCGGATACATGTTCTTCGGACGTGACGACAAGAAGGAAGCCCAGAAGCGGGGACTCACCATCCCGCTCTTGCCCCTTCGGGACATCATCGTGTTCCCGCACATGGTGGTTCCGCTGTTCGTCGGCCGGGAGAAGTCCATCGCGGCGCTGAAGGACGCGATGGCCCACAAGGGGCCGGATGACAAGGCGGTCATCCTGCTGGCCGCCCAGAAGAAGGCCAAGACGAACGACCCCTCGCCCGACGACATCTTCCACTTCGGCACCATTGGCCACCTCATCCAGCTCCTTCCGCTGCCCGACGGCACGATGAAGGTCCTGGTGGAGGGCGTGCGCCGCGCCAAGGTGAAGAAGTTCCACCCGAACGACGCCTTCTTCATGGTCGAGGTGGACGAGGTCGAGGAGACGCTGGAGAAGAGCGTGGAGCTGGAGGCGCTGGTGCGCTCCGTCCACTCCGTCTTCGAAGCCTTCGTGAAGCTCAACAAGCGCATCCCGCCGGAGATGCTGATGCAGGTCGCCAGCATCGACGACCCGGCGCGCCTGGCGGACACCATCGTCGCGCACCTGTCGCTGAAGCTGAACGACAAGCAGGCGCTGCTCGAGACGGAGTCCCCGGCCAAGCGCCTGGAGAAGCTCTACGAGCTGATGCAGGGCGAGATCGAGATTCTCCAGGTGGAGAAGAAGATCCGCACGCGCGTCAAGAAGCAGATGGAGAAGACCCAGAAGGAGTACTACCTGAATGAGCAGATGCAGGCCATTCAGAAGGAACTGGGTGAGCGCGACGAGTTCAAGAACGAGATCCAGGAGATTGAAGAGAAGCTGAAGAACAAGCGGATGAGCAAGGAGGCCACGCTCAAGGTCAAGAAGGAGCTGAAGAAGCTCCGGATGATGAGCCCGATGAGCGCCGAGGCCACGGTCGTCCGCAACTACATCGACTGGATCATCAGCCTGCCCTGGTACGACGAGACCCAGGACCGGCTGGACGTCACCGAAGCGGAGCGGGTGCTCAACGAGGACCACTACGGCTTGAAGAAGCCGAAGGAGCGCATCCTCGAGTACCTGGCCGTGCAGCAGCTGGTGAAGAAGTTGAAGGGCCCCGTGCTGTGCTTCGTGGGTCCTCCGGGCGTGGGCAAGACGTCGCTGGCGCGCAGCATCGCGCGGGCCACGGGCCGCAAGTTCGTGCGCCTGTCGCTGGGTGGTGTGCGTGACGAGGCGGAGATCCGCGGCCACCGCCGCACGTACATCGGCGCGATGCCGGGCAAGCTCATCCAGTCCCTGAAGAAGGCGGGCAGCAACAACCCCGTGTTCCTCCTGGACGAGATCGACAAGATGTCCACGGACTTCCGTGGCGACCCGAGCGCGGCGCTGCTGGAGGTGCTGGACCCGGAGCAGAACCACAACTTCAACGACCACTACCTGGACCTCGACTACGACCTGTCCAAGGTGATGTTCATCTGCACCGCGAACACGATGCACAACATCCCCGGTCCGCTGCAGGACCGCATGGAAGTGATTCGCATCGCGGGGTACACCGAGCCGGAGAAGCTCTCCATCGCGCGGCGCTACCTGATTCCGAAGGAGCAGGAGGCCAATGGCCTCGCGGACCTGAAGATCGACATCACCAACGACGCGCTGAAGACCATCGTGCACCGGTACACGCGCGAGTCGGGCGTGCGTTCGCTGGAGCGTGAGATTGGCGGCGTGTTCCGGAAGATCGCCCGCGACGTGCTGAAGAACGGCAAGCGGGACCTCATCGAGGTGGACCGCAAGCAGGCGATGAAGTTCCTGGGCACGCCCCGCTTCCGCTACGGCGTGGCGGAGCGCGAGGACCAGGTGGGCATCGTCACGGGCCTCGCGTGGACGGAGCTGGGCGGTGAGATCCTCACCACGGAAGCCACGTCCATGCCGGGCAAGGGCAAGCTCATCATCACCGGCAAGCTGGGCGAGGTGATGCAGGAGTCCGCCCAGGCGGCCATGTCCTACGTGCGCAGCCGCGCGGAGCGCTTCGGCATCGACCGCAAGGTGTTCGAGAACTACGACATCCACGTCCACCTGCCGGAGGGCGCGATCCCCAAGGACGGTCCGTCCGCGGGTGTCACCATGGCCACGGCGCTGGTGAGCGCGCTGACGCGCGTGCCGGTCCGCAGGGACGTGGCGATGACGGGTGAAATCACGCTGCGTGGCCGCGTGCTGCCCATCGGCGGTCTGAAGGAGAAGACGCTGGCGGCGCACCGCGCGGGCATCAAGACGGTCCTGATTCCGAAGGCGAACAAGAAGGACCTGAAGGACATCCCGCTGAAGATCCGCAAGGCGCTGCGCATCGTCCCGGTGGAGTTCGTGGACGACGTGCTGCGTGAGGCGCTGCTCCTGGAGAAGCCGGAGGAGTTCGGCCGCAAGGGAGCGGGGGACAACCTGAAGATGGGGCTGTCCGTACCGGATGCGGTGTCCACGCCTTCCGCGCCGGCCTCCTGAGGTCTTGAGTCCCGGGCCCCTTGAGGGGGCCTGGGATGGGTGGTGACGAAGCCAGGATGCCGGCCGACCAGGAGTCGCCGGTCTCCTGGCTTCTCTCTTTTCCGGAGCCGGTCGGGGTACAACGCGGGCGGTGGCTCCCCGCGCGCGAATCCTGTCCTACTCCCTGGTGCTGGTGATGGCCGCGGCCTGCGGGCCGTGCGGCTTCCAGCCGGAGCCGGGCGTGAAGGTGGTGGTGCCGGCGATGCCCACCACGCTCGACTGGAGCCACTCGGATCCGCAGAGCTGGGTGAACTACCCGGTGATGCTGGCCACGCAGAAGGGGCTCACCACGTTGGGGGCGGACCACTCGGTCCAGCCGGGCCTGGCGGAGCGGTGGGAGCGTGAAGCGGACGCGGCCGGGCATGAGGTCTACACGTTCCACCTGCGCGAGGACGTGACGTGGTCGGACGGTTCTCCCGTCACGGCGCGCGACTTCGTCTTCGGGTGGCACCGGGCGCTGCTGGGCCGTGAGCGCGGCGAGATGGCGGACCTCCAGGGCGCGGAGGAGGTGCTCGCGCTGCAGGAGCGCGGGGCGCCGCAGGCGGAGGTGACGGCCGCGCTGTCGCGGGTCGGGGTGGAGGCAGTGGCGGCGCGGACGCTGCGGGTGACGCTGGCGCGGCCCCGGAGCTACTTCCTGGCGCGGCTCGCGAACGTGTACCTGTTCTTTCCCGCGCCTTCGGTGGACCTGGAGGGCAAGTCGGACGAGGCGGTGCGCGACTACTTCGACCGGCCTCGCGACGGGCGTCCGCTGGCGGTGGGGCCTTATCGAGTCGAGCGGTGGGACCGCGCGGGCGAGCGCGTGCGGCTGGTCTACAACCCGCGCAGCGCATTCATCCCGCCGATGGGGCCAGGGGAGACGCCCGCGCCGGTGTTGACGCTGATGAAGTCGGAGATCGGTCCTGCGCTGTATGAGCGGGGCAGGGTGGACTTTGTCTTCGTGGACAGCGCGGCGGCGCTTCGCGGGATGAAGGCGGCGGACCTGAAGCGTGAGCCGCTGTTGTCCACGTACTTCCTGGGCTTCAACACGGAGCGTCCGCCGTTGGACCGGCCAGAGGTGCGCCGGGCGCTGGCGCGGGCGCTGGACCGGGAGGCGCTGCTCGCGGGGCTGCTGCCGGCCGCTCGCGCGACGAATGTGTTGCTGCCTCCGGAGCTGCCGGATGCGGCGACGCCAGAGCAGGCGGCTCTGCTGCCTCGCTACGAGCCGGAGCGGGCGAAGGCGGAGCTGGCGGGGGTGAAGGGGTTGGACCGTCCGCTGCGGCTGGTGGTGAAGGCGGGGGATTCGTTCGTGCCGGAGGAGGCGCTGGCGGAGCGCATCGCGGCGCAGCTCGCGAAGGTGGGCGTGCAGGTGGTGGTGGATTCGCGGTCGGACTTCTCCGCGGAGGTGGCGCGCAGGACGCCGCAGGGACCGCGCGCGTATGACCTGTATCTGCGGCGGTTGGGCGCGGACTACGCGCACCCGAACACGTTCTTCACGCTGTTCGAACGGCAGGGCAACCACCAGACGGGCTGGGAGACGCAGGGCGGCGGCGAGCCGATGCGCCGCTTCGAGCTGCTGCTGGAGATGGCGGACGGCGACCCCGACCCTGTGCACGCGCGCGAGCTGTACGCGAAGGCCCAGCAGGTGCTGGTGGGGGATGAGGCCGTCATCGCGCCGCTGTACCACCCGGACCGTTACTTCCGGGCGCGGGCGCGGTTGCACGGCCTGGACGTGGATCCGTTCAACTTCCTCGCGCTGCGTGCACTGCGGCTGGGCCCGGATGAAGCCGCCTCGGCCCGCGCGGAAGGGCAGGGGCCCTAGCGCATGCGCCTCATCGCGACGCGCCTCGTGCGCCAGCTCGTGCTCGTGCCGGTGGTGGCGGTGGCCTCGTACTTCCTCATGGCCGCGCTGCCGCTCACCACGGAGAGCGACAACAAGCGGCAGGTGTCCCCGGAGCTGGCGGCTTCGTATCAGCGCGACCTGGGCATCGGTGAACCGCTCGGGTTCCTTCGGCCCTGGGAGAAGCTCTTCGCCGGGGAACGCCTGGGCACCAGCGCTCAGGGCATCACCGGCGATGAGCTGCTCCAGAAACTCTCCGGCAGCGTGGGTGTGGGCCTGGTCGCGCTTCCCCTCGCGCTCGCTTGGGCGGTGGGCTTCGCGCTCCTTCGCACCCGTTGGCGGCGGGGACGCTTCGCCGTGCTCGGGGACGTGCTCCCCGCCATCGCGTTCGGGACGCCCGTGTTCATCCCCGCGCTGCTGCTGGCCCCAGCCGTGGTGGAGCGCGGACACCTGTTGCCGGAATTGTGCGCGGCGGTCGTCATCGCCATCTGGCCGGGGACCTTCCTGGGCACGCTCGTGGGGGATGCGCTGGAGACAGAGCTGTCCCGTGACTACGTGCGCACCGCGCTCAGCAAGGGCCTGGACCCCGGCACCGTGCTGCGCCGCCATGTCCTCCCCAACGTGTGGCCCGCGCTCCTGGACGCCGTGACGCCCGTCGCCACCGCGCTGCTCGCGGGCTCGTTCGCCGCGGAGCGCGTCTTCGGCCTGCCGTACTTCGGTCAGCTCTACGTGCTCGCCGTCCTCAACAAGCAGGTCGCCGTCGTCGTCGTGTCCACCACCACCTTCGCCACCGTGCTCGTCGTCGTGAGCCTCACCGTGGAGATGCTGCGCATGCTCGTGGATCCCCGCGCCCGGGAGGCCCGCGCTTGAGCCGCATCCCGCTGCGCGCCTGGGTGGGGCTGGTCCTCCTCGTGGGCCTGGGCGCCTTGAGCCTCGTGGCCGGCCGCCTGTTTCCCGAAGCACTCGCGAACACCTGTCCGCTCGGCTGGGACCTGAACCGGCCGGACCGGAGCGTGTGCGAGCTGGCCTTCGGTGGCCTGTGGGTGTCGCTGGCCATCGGGCTCGCGGCCGGCGCGCTGTCGACCGTGCTGGGGCTGGCCGTCGCGGCGCTCGCGAGGCTGTCCGGCGGCGTGACGGAGCAGGTGCTCTTGCGCGCGGTGGACGCCGTGTTCGCCCTTCCGGATGTCCTCGTGGTGATGGTGCTCCAGCTCGCCGGTCAGTCCCTGATGGACGCGGGCATGGGCGGCGGCCTGGGCCCCTTTGGCTTGATGGTGACGTCGCTGGCCCTGGTGGGCTGGGCCGGCCCCGCGCGCATGTTCCGCGACCGCCTGGCCACCCTGGAGGGCCAGGAGTACGTGGCCGCCGCGCGGGCCCTGGGCGGTGGTGGCGCGCACGTCCTTCGCGTGCACCTGTGGCCGCTGCTGCGCCCCTTCGTGCTGGCCGTGTTCTTGAGCCGCCTGCCGAGCGCCATCCTCACCGAGTCCACGGTGAGCTTCTTCGGCATCGCCCGCATGGAGCCTATGTCCCTGGGCCGCTACCTGGGCACGTCCTACGCCGCGCTCATCTACGAGGGCGGCGGCCGCGTGGTGATTCCCGCCTGGGGACTGCTCGTCCTGCTGGTGCTTGGCGCCTCGCTTGCTTCCCAGGCTTTGGGGGGAGGTACCCGTCGCGAAGTGTGAGGAATGCCGCACATTGAGGCAGCGGTTTCACACGGACGGAAACCCTTTGCCCTCAGGTGAACATCATGTCCCTCCCGACGGAAGAAATCCCCCTCTCGCCTGCCCGTGATGAGCGTCCGCGTGACGACGGCCTGCGCAAGGAGACCGTCCGGGGTTCGGTGCTGGTGGTCGAGGACGACGCCGCGCACCGCGAGCTCCTGGTCGAGCTGGTGAGCACCTGGGGCTACGACGCCATGCCCGTGGGCAGCGCCGAGGAGGCCGAGTTCGCCGTGCGCAACAAGCGCATGGACGCCGCCATCGTGGACGTGTTCCTGCCCGGCCGCAGCGGCACCACGCTCATGTCCAAGCTGCGCGAGAAGTTCCCTCAGGCCGTGCTCATCGGCGTGAGCGCCATGAGCGACGCGGCCACCGCTCGCAAGTGCAAGGGCCTGGGCGCGGATCTCTTCATCGGCAAGCCGTTGGATCCGGAGAAGCTGGCCAAGGCGCTGAAGTCCAAGCACCAGAGCTGGCACTGAGAGCAGCAGGGGAGCGGGTTCCGGTTGCACACCCCCGCCGGACGGCCGATGCTCCCTGGCGTGAAGAACCTCGCCACCGGCTTCCTGCTGGCCATGCCCCAGCTTGGAGACCCGAACTTCTACCGGTCGGTCATCCTGATGATCGAACACGGGGAGACGGGCTCCATGGGGCTCATCGTGAACCGGGGAGCGCCCCTGACGCTCGGTGAGCTGGCGCGCGGTCAGTCGATGGACATCTCGACGGACCGCGTGTCGCAGCCGGTGTTCGTGGGCGGCCCGGTGGAGCCCCAGCGGGGCTTCGTCCTGCATGACGACGACTCCGTCGCGGAGAAGCACGCCGTCCTGCCGGGCCTCTACCTGAGCGTCACGCTGGACGCGCTGGGACCCCTTTTGCAGCGGACGGACCCGCGCGTGCGCTTCTGCCTGGGGTACGCGGGCTGGGGCCCCAAGCAGCTGGAGAATGAAATCGCCGCGGGCTCGTGGCTGTACGCCGACGCCACCGCGGACGCGGTGCTGGGACAGGACCCGGCGAAGTTGTGGGATGCCACCCTGCGCGGACTGGGCGTGGACCCGGCCATGCTGGTGATGGGAAAGGGGATGAACTGATGCTCGACGCTGAGACGCTTCGCCGTTACCTCCTCGAGGCCCTGCCGGGCTCGGAGGTGGAGTTGAACGACACCACGGGGACGGGAGACCACTTCGAGGCTCGTGTCATCGCCCCCGCCTTCACCGGCAAGACCATGGTGGAGCAGCACCAACTGGTGTACGCGCCGCTGCAGCAGTGGCTGAAGTCGGGCGAGCTGCACGCGCTGGCGCTCAAGACCTATTCGCCCGAGCAGTGGAAGAAGCTCGGGCCCCGCTGAAGAAGGAGCAACGATTCATGGATCCGACCCTCAAGGCCCAGTTCGACGAGACGGTGAAGTCGCACCCCATCGTCCTCTTCATGAAGGGCAACTCCCTGTTCCCCCAGTGCGGCTTCTCCGCGCGCGCGCTCCAGCTGCTCCAGCCGCTGGGCCCGGTGCACACGGTGGACGTGCTGGCGGACCCCGTCGTGCGCCAGGGCATCAAGGACTACTCCAACTGGCCCACCATTCCGCAGGTCTACATCCACGGGAAGTTCGTGGGCGGGTCGGACATCCTGATGGAGCTGGCCGAGCGCGGCGAGCTGCAGGACCTGGTCGCCGCCGGCGGCAAGTAGGCGTTTGAGAGGGAGCGGGGCCGGGGGGAAGACCCGGGCCCCGTCCCCCGCGTAGACTGGGCGGCGGTCGCCAAGAGGGGTTGAAAGCCGCCGTGCTCACCGTCACACCGCCTGAGTCGAAGCCGCAGGACGCGTCCACCGAAGTGCCCGGAGTGCCGGTCGAGGGGGGCCCCCTTCCTCCCGGCGCGAACGTCGCGGTCGCCACGCCCGGCGCTGGCGTCGTGGATCCGGACGACCTCGTCAGCACGGAGAAGACGCCCACGCTGGTGGACCGCGTGCAGGCCTTCCGCGCGAAGTACGAGCGGCAGGAGATGGCCCTCTTCTTCTTCGCGGGCTTCCTCTACGACGTCCTCACCCTGAGCCCTGTCGACGACGCGCTCACGGAGGTGCAGAACTTCGTCTACCTGGCCATCCTCGCGGGCCTGCTGGTGCTGGAGCAGCGCTATCCCGAAGGCGTGGAGCCGCCGAAGCTGCTGGGCAAGGTGTGGCGCTTCCGCGAGGACGCGCTGCACTTCTTCATGGGCAGCCTGCTGAGCGCGTTCACCCTGTTCCTCTTCAAGAGCTCGTCGGGTTTCACGCCGCTCTTGTTCATGGCGGGCATGTTCGGGCTTCTGGTGGCGAACGAGCTGCCGCGCTTCCGTCAGCTGGGCCCCGTCATCCGTGTGGCCGTCTTCAGCCTGTGCGTGACGCTGTACTTCGCGTCGCTGCTGCCGGTGCTCTTTGGCCGGGTGGGGTGGTGGATCTTCACGCTCTCCGTCGTGCTGGGCTGCGGGAGCATCTACGGGCTGCTTCGCGTGCTCAAGCGGTGGCGCCCGGATGAGAAGGCGCTGCTGCGCACGGTGGCGATTCCCGGCTTCGGCGCGCAGGCGGTGCTGCTCGGGTGCTACTTCCTGGGCGTGATTCCGCCGGTGCCCCTGGCGGTGCAGTACAGCGGCATCTACCACCAGGTGAAGCGCGTTTCCCCGGGCGTGTATCACCTGACGTCGGAGGTGCAGCCCTGGTGGAAGGTCTGGACGGCGTTCCACCACGGCGACCAGGACTTCATGGTGCGGCCCGGCGAGCAGCCCATGTACTTCTTCCGCATCTTCGCGCCCAAGGGCTTCGAGCCGTACCGCGTGCGCGTGCGCTGGTACTTCGACCATCCGGAGAAGGGCTGGACGGCGCTGGGCAAGGGCTTCCTCGCCTCGGTGAGCAGCAACGGCTCGGAGGGCGGCTACCGCTACTACGCGCAGCCGGGCACCACGCCCAAGCCGGGTGACTGGCGCGTCGTGCTGGAGACGGAGGCCGGGCACGAAATCAATCGCCTGAACTTCACCGTCACCGAGGACACGCGCACCGAACCGCGCGAGGAGAAGGTGGACGTGTCCGTGCTCAAGGTCACCAAGCCCATCTCGCTGGAGGACTGGCAGAAGCTCCAGCCCGCGCCGGTGGCGGCCGCGGCGGCTCCCACGCCGGCTACGGCGCCGGCGCCTTGAGCAGTGTCACCTGACCCAGCAGCACCGGCACCGCCGTCTCCACGCGCAGGATACGGGGGCCCAGCGAGAAGGGCAGGAAGCCGTGGGCTTCCAGCAGCTGGGCCTCGAAGGGCACCCAGCCGCCGTCCGGGCCGATGGCGAGCACCACCCGCGTGGCGCGCGTGATGTCCCGGGCCTGGAGGGAGAGGCTGGCGGGCGGGTGGGGGAGCAGGCGCAGCGGCTCCGGGCCGAAGACGGCGTCCAGCTCGTCCTCGACGAAGGGGCGGAAGCGCTCGCGGATCAGCACCTCCGGCATGCGCGTGTCGCGGGCCTGCTCCAGGCCCTGGAGGAGCAGCTCGCGGACGAAGGCCTCGTTGAGCACCTTGGAGTCGAAGTAGCTCTTCTCCACGCGGGCCGCGTTCACCAGCACGATGCGGTCCACGCCCAGGGACGCCACGGCGGGCAGGACCTTCTTCAGCGCCTTGGGGCGGGGGATGGCCAGGAGCAGGTCCACGCCGGCCCTTGGCGGCGGCGGGTCCGTCAGCTCGACGCGCAGGTGGAGCAGGCCGGGGGCGTTCTCCAGCACCTCGCCCGTGCCGGTGAGGCCGTTCAGGCGGCCCACGCGCAGGGATTCGCCGGGTTCGGCCTTGAGGACCTCGCGGGCGTGCTGGGCGCGGCGGCCAGTGAGCCGGGCGGTGCCGTCCGGCTGGAAGTCCTCGTCGAAGAGCAGGAGCAGGTTCACGGTCCCCTCCATGTAGCCGTTCCCGGGCGGGCAGGGGAGGGGGCGAGCCTCCCGGGAGGGCCGAGCCCGGCCGCCAGGGTCAGGGCCGTGATAAAGGGCCGGGCGTGCGTACCTTCTGCATCAAGTGTCTGCGTCCTGAAAGCGCGTGCTACTGCGCGCACGTCCCCCAGCTCCAGACGCGCACGCGCGTGGTGTTCCTCCAGCATCCGCGGGAGCGGCGCGTGGCCATTGGCACGGCGCGCATGGCGCACCTGTCGCTGACCAACTCGGAGCTGCACCGGGGCGTGGACTTCACCGGCCACGCGCGGCTGGAGGAGCTGGCGAAGAACCCCGAGCGCGTCGCGGTGCTCTTCCCGGGCGAGGACGCCATCACCGTGGAGGAGGCCCAGGCGAACCCGCCGGAGACGCTCATCGTCGTGGACGGCACCTGGCCGCAGGCGAAGAAGGTGGTGATGCGCAACCCGGTGCTCGCGGCGCTGCCGCGCATCGGCTTCGTGCCGCGCCGCCCGAGCAACTACCGCATCCGCGCGGAGCCGGCGGACCACTGCGTCTCCACCATCGAGGCGGTGGCGGAAATCCTGGGCCAGCTGGAGGGCAAGCCGGACTACTTCGACCGCATGCTGGGCGCGTTCGAGTTCATGGTGGACACGCAGCTGGAGCGGCAGGAGACGCGCACGGGGCCCAACCGCCGCCGCATCTACAAGGGCGAGTGGCGCCCGCCGCTGGAGCTGCGCTCGCTGGCGGATGTCGCGGACAGGCTGGTCCTCTTCTACGCGGAGGCGAACGCGCACCCGCTGGAGGCGGGCATCCCTCCGGAGCTGGTGCACCTGGTGGCCGTCCGCTACGCCACGGGCGAGCGCTTCGAGGCGGTCATCGCGCCGGAGCAGCCGCTCGCGTACAGCACGCCGCTGCATGTGGAGCTGCCGGAGGAGGAGCTGCGCGCCGGTGAGCCGCGTGCCCAGGCACTGGCCCGCTTCGAGGCGTTCCTGCGTCCGGACGACGAGCTGACGGTGTGGACCGCGTTCGCCCTGGACCTGCTGTGGAACGGGGGCCTGGCGCGCAGGGCCGCGCGCAACGTGCGGCTGGTCACGGCGAGGGCGCTGAAGGGCAAGGCGGGCGGCGTGGAGCAGGCGGTGGAGCTGCTCAAGGCGCCGGAGGTGGCGACGTGGGCCCGGGGCCGCGCGGGCCGCCGCATCAGCGCGCTGGAGTCCGTGACGCGTGAGCTGGTGGCGCGTGGAAGCGCGACCGAGCCGCCCGCGAAGCTGCCGCGCACCGGCTCCGAGGGCTGAAGGCGGCTACTGGCCCAGGCGCGCGGTGCCGACGCTGGCGTTCAGCGTGGTGGAGCCGGCGCGCCAGGGACGGGCCTGCTCGCGGACCCAGCGGCCCACCCGGGCGACGAGGTAGCAGCCCACCAGCAGCGCCACGGACACGCCCAGCGCCGCCGCGATGCCCAGCCGGGGACCGATGCGCTGCGCGAGGCCCGCGATGTCCGCCCAGCCGTACACCACCGGCAGGTGCAGCACGTAGATCCACAACGACAGCCGTCCCAGCGGCGCCAGCAGGCCGCTCACCCGCTGCGGCAGCAGGTTCACGACACCCAGCACCAGCAGGCCCTGCGCCACGCGGTACATCACCATCGTGGGACTGGTGGGCGTCCACTCCACGGGCACCCAACGGGTGAGCGCCAGCAGCGCTCCGCCCAACGCGAGCAGTGCGAAGCCCTGCGGCAGGCCCGGCTTGAGCACGTGCAGCCCGTGCGCGGCGAACGCGCCCGCGAAGAAGAAGCCCGCCCAGGGGAAGAACGGGAAGCGGCTGCCCTCCCCATTGCCAATGAACTGCTGCAGCGGCACCGGCAGGTGCGCGCCCGCCTGCCACATCCCGGCGCTCGCCAGGGGGATGCCCACCGCCAGCGCGCCCAACAGCAGCGCCCGCGCGCCCCGGTGCGGCGTCACGACCAGCGCCATGGCGCCCAGGAGCAGCGCCGCGCCAATGCACTGGAGCGCGTCGAACTGGAACACCTTGCGCAGCATGGCGTCGGAGAAGCCCAGCTCGCGCACCGCGCCCCAGCCCGGCCAGTGCAGCAGGTAGCCCAGGAAGAGCAGCAGCAGCGCGCGGCGGAACCGGCGGCCAAAGGAGTCCTTCGCCGCGCCCGGCTTCGTGCCCAGCGCCATCACCACCGCCCAGCCGCTCACCAGCAGGAACAACGGCGCGGTGATGCCCCGGACCTTCCAGTACTCCTGGATCCACGGGTGGTCCCGGAACGCGGGCGCCAGCAGCGCGTCCAGCGTGTGACCCATCACCATGGCGAGCACGGCCAGTCCTCGCGCGCCATCCAACGCGGGGTGCCGGGTCTGCCGGAAGTTGAGAGAGGGAGCGAAGCCTTTCAAAACGGTCCGAGCATAAGCCCACGTGCGGGCCTCGTCTCGAAAACGCACCCACCGTGGAGGTCGGCAAGCGTGGAAACGCGCCGGATTTTCACTCTCAGCCCAGGTCGCGTCCTCCGCGCAGGATGCTACAGGATGGATGCATGTCCGCCCGTTCCGCGCTCGCCGCCCTGGTGCTCCTCGCCGTCCCGGCCTCTGGCCGCGCCGCGTCTGGTGATGACTGGTTTGGCAACGACAAGCCCAAACACTTCGCGGCGTGCGCGGCGGCCACGGGCGTGGGCTACGGCGCGGGCGCCGTCCTCTTCGATTCGCCGGGCGCGCGGGCGCTCACCGGCGTGGGACTGGGATTGGGCGTGGGGTTGGGCAAGGAGGTGTACGACCGGGCTCGCGGCAGCGTCTTCTCCGTGAAGGACCTGGCGTGGGACGCCGCTGGCACCGCGACGGGGCTACTGGCCTCGTTCCTCGTGGACCGGTTCATCACCGAGGTGCTCCTGCCGCCCCGGAGCGTCGCCGTCGCCGGGAGTGGCGGCGGGAGCGTCCGGGCGCGCGCGGCGCTCCACGAACTTCAGCAGCAGGTCGCGCTGCAGCCGGGGCTCCACCAGCAGCAGGCGGCCTTCGGGATCATCGGAGTCGGAGACGAGCACGGTGACCTGCCGGCGCGGGCACTGGTTCATGCAGCCGGTGGGCGTGACGCGCACCTGACCGGCGAGGCCCCGCCCGGCCAGCTCCCCCTGGAGCCAGCGCGGCAGGTCCTGCCCTCCGCTCCGGGCGCTCTTCGTCAGGCACTTGCGGCAGACGAGCACGTCCACCTCCCGCCCCTTGCCGCCCGTGTCTCCATCCTGCATCCGCCGTCCTCCGTGGCGCCCCGCTTCCAGCCGGATGCGCCGCTGCGTGGTCCCGGTACGTAGCCGGAGCCTTGAAGAAGAGGTAGCGGCGCGGGGATTGTTCCGCAGGAGCCCCGGGCCGCGTCCGCCGGGCCGCCGTCCGGGCAGACGCTGCCGGACTGATGGAATGGGAAAGCCCGCGCCGTGGGTGCGACGTTCCGTCTCGAAGCCAGCCGCCCGGGTCACTGGTACGGTGCGCTCCGCGCCGCACACGGGAGGCTCTCCAACATGATGCGAAATCGACTGCTGCTCGGGTTCACCCTGTCGGTGATGGGGACGGGCTTGTTCGCCGGTTGTGAGCGCTCGCCTGACAAGGCTCCGGAGGCGAAGCCGTCCGCGCCCGCTCCGGTGGCGGAGCAGGCCCCGGCCCCGAAGCCCTCGGCTACGGATGCCGCGGCGGTGGCGAAGCTGGCGTCGCACTTCTTCCAGGCGCCTCGCAACCAGGCCCCGTTGCCCGAGGACACCGCGGAGCAGGTGGCCCTGGGGCGCATGCTCTTCCACGAGCCGCGCCTGTCGAAGAACCACGACGTGTCCTGCAACAGCTGCCACGGCCTCGACACCTTCGGCGTGGACAACAAGGCGCTGTCGGAAGGGCACAAGGGGCAGAAGGGCAGCCGCAACTCGCCCACCGTCTACAACGCGGCCCACCACATCGCGCAGTTCTGGGACGGCCGCGCCGCCACGCTGGAGGCCCAGGCGGAAGGGCCGATGATGAACCCGGTGGAGATGGCCATGCCGGACGCGAAGCGCGTCGAGGCCACGCTGTCCTCCATCCCCGAGTACTCCACGCGCTTCCGCACCGCCTTCCCCAAGGGGGGCAGGCCCGTCACGCTGGCCAACGCCGCCCGGGCGCTGGCCGCCTTCGAGCGCACGCTCACCACGTCGTCGCGCTTCGACCGCTTCCTCGCGGGGGAGCACGCGGCCCTGAGCGCGCAGGAGCAGCGCGGCCTGGAGGCCTTCGTCACCACCGGCTGCACCACGTGCCACAACGGCCCGGCGGTGGGCGGCGCGTCGTTCCAGAAGCTGGGACTGGTGGAGGCGTATCCGGCCCTCACCGACGCGGGCCGCTTCGACGCGACGAAGAACGAGGAAGACCGGGGCTACTTCCGCGTGCCCACCCTGCGCGACGTGGAGATGACCGGGCCCTACCTGCACGACGGCAGCGTGAAGGACCTGCCCACCATGGTGCGCCTGATGGGGCGCTACCAGCTGGGCCGCACGCTGAAGGACGGCGAGGTGGACGACCTGGTGGCCTTCCTCAAGAGCCTCACGGGTGAGCTGCCCCCCGCCGAGCGCATCTCCGCGCCGCCCCTGCCTCCCAGCACGAAGCGCACGCCCAAGCCGGACCCGTCGTAGCTTGCAGGAAACGTCGCGCCCCGCCCGGCGGGTGCTAAACCCTTGCGCCCATGACCTTCTTCTTCCATCTCCACTCGGGTCTTCGCTACCTGGTGCTGTTGTCCGGTGTCATCGCGCTCGCGTTCTTCGCGTTCGCGGTCGCCACGAAGCGCCCGTTCGACAAGGTGGGGCGCATCCTCGGCGCGTCCTACTCCGGCTTCTTGCAGCTGCAGGTGCTCGTGGGCATTGGCGTGCTGGTGACGCGCGGGTACTACCCGGCGCTCATCGGGCACATGGTGATGATGATTCTCGCGGTGGGCGCCATCCAGGGCCCCCTGTCCGCGAACCGCCGGCGCACGCCGCCTGGCTACGTGCTGCCGCTGGTGGGCACGCTGGTGTCGCTGGCGCTGGTGGTGGGCGGCATCCTGGCCATCCGACCGGGCCTGTTCGTCTCCTCCGCGTTCTAAAGGGCGTGAGGGCAGCGAAGCGGCTGGGGTCTCCAGCCGCCTCGCGAGGCCTCCGCTAGCGACGGGCGCGCCGGCGCAGGGCCAGGGGCACGAGCAGCCCGAGGAGCGCGGGCAGCAGGCCGGGGCTCGCGCTGCAACCGCCGTCATCGTCCTCGTCCCCGTCCCCGGACGGGTTCTGCTCAGGGCCCGCGTCCGGAACAACGCCCGCGTCCGTGGTTCCGGTGCCCGCGTCCGTGCCGGTGCCCGCGTCCGTGGTTCCGCCGGTGCCCGCGTCCGTGGTTCCGCCGGTGCCCGCGTCCGTGCCGCCGCCCGTGTTCGCGGGGCAGTCACCCAGTGAGTGCTCCAGCGCTCCCAGCGTGGCCGAGGCGGGCCGGGCGCGCGCGCAGAAGTCCTCCGGCGCCAGCGTGTTCTTCGGGGCCGCGCCGATGAGCGACGACACGTCGCCCTTGAGCGTCAGGTCGCCCTTGAGCGGCGCCACGTACCAGGACGCGAAGGTGGTGGTGGTCACGTTCGAGCGGTTCGTGCTCTGGGTGCCGGTGGCGCTGTCGCGGTTGCGAATGACGCCCGTCAGGACGTTGCCAAAGGCCTCGCCGGTGGACGCGGCGTAACGGTAGTCCACGCCCGTCGTGCCGATGAACGTGTTGAACAGCACGCGCGTGTTCGCGGCCTTGTTCAGGTACACCGCGACGTCCGAGCAGTTGGCCACGATGTTGTTGCGGATGATTCCGTCCGTGTGCTCCGGCGAGCACGGCACGGTCGGGTCGAAGGCCGGCGCGCAGTACTGATTGCCGGTGCCGCCACCGCCGAAGGACAGGCCGATGCGCGTGTCCCCCGCGGGCTGGTCCTTCACGCACAGGACGCGGTTGCGCTCGAAGATTCCCCGCTTGCCGCCGCTCTTCATGAAGGCGCCGTAGGAGATGCCGCCCTGCTTGGAGAAGTCATGCAGCTCGTTGTCGCGGACCACCCAGTCATCGCCGGTGTCGATGTTCAGCTTGTTGACGGGCGTGGACGTCGCGCGCGCGTGCGTGTCGTAGATTTCGTTGTTCTCGATGAGACCCCGGTGCGGCATCTCCCACACGCCGCTGCCGTTCTTCTCCGCGTTCGCCTTGAGCTGCGAGTTGAAGTCGCGCACGCGGCTGTTGCGCAGGACGAAGTTCTCCGCGTGGCCGGTGACGTGGAAGGCGTGCTCACAGTTCTGGTCGTTCGCGCAGATGCCCTCCACCGTGAGCCCGTCGAAGGTCCAGTACCGGCCGGACACCTTGAAGCCCTCCAGCGCGTTGAAGCGCACGGTGGCCGCGTGGCGGTTCTTCGCGCGCACGATGATGGGCGCAGCCTGGGTGCCCTCCGCGGCGCAGGTGAGGTTCGCGTTGACGGTGTACGTGCCGTCCTCCAGGACGATCTCGTCGCCGGCCTTCGCGGACGAAAGCGCGGTCTGGAGCTCGGCCACGGTGGAGACGCTCTTCACGGCCGCGCCGCCCGTCAGCGGCAGCAGGAGCAGGGTGAGGGAAAGGGCTCTCAAGGGGGGACTCCCGGTACGAAAAGGGGAGCGCCGACGTTAGCGGATCCCCACGCGGGGCAGGCGGCCGGGCGTGCGCAGGCATTCCGGGCGCTAGGGAATCCGACTCCGCGTGAACACCTGTCTTCCCATGGCTCGCCAATCCAGAGGCTCGCGACGGGGACGCTCCATGCTCACGGTGTCAGCGCTCGCGGGGGTGCTGCTCGCGGCCCCGGTCGCGTTCGCGCTGCCTTCACCGGGAGAGTCGCTGCCGGAGTTCTCCGCGCGCGACCTGACGAACGGGAAGCATGCGAGCGAGGAGCTGAAGGGGCGTCCCACGCTGATGGTCGTCATCACCGACAAGGACGCGAGCGCCCAGATGCGCGGATGGTTCGACGCGGCGGACCAGCACGTCTCGGACTCGGTGCACCGCCAGTCGCTCATCGCCCTCAAGCTGCCGTTCTTCGTCAGCGAGGGCACCGCGCGCGGCAAGGCGAAGGGCCAGGTGCCCCAGGCCTACTGGCAGGACACCTGGCTGGACAAGAACGGTGGCATGGCCCGGGCGCTGGGCCTCTCCTCCAGCGAAACCCCCTATGTCCTGGCGCTGGACGCGGAAGGACGGGTGCTGGCCAGCGTGCACGCCACCGTGGACTCGCAGGAGGCGCGGACCATCTGGTCCGCGCTCTCCCGGTGACGCGGGAGGGCTAGTAGCGCCCGCCGCTGTCGAGGATGGCCTGCAGCTGCTGCTTGTCGTTGGAGAAGGGGAACGCCTGGTACAGCTGGTAGCCGTTCTGCGGATCCAGCAGCGTGGGCCGCATCAGGCGCACCACCTCCAGCTTGTCGTTGGAGAAGGAGAACTGCCCCAGCACCGACAGGATGTGCGTCACGAGGAAGTTCTCGTTCGGGGCCACCTGCGACAGGATGCGCAGCTTCTCGCGCGGGAAGGACTCGCGCACCATCGCCGCGGTGATGCTGCGGAACTGCTGATCCGTGATGGGACGCACCACCGGCGGCGGGGGCGGCATCGGCTGATGCGGCCCCGGGGGCGGCAGGCCCGTGCCGTACGGCGCGGCGTCGGCCACGTACTCGCTCAGCTTGTCCAGCTCCTCCATGGCCTTGCGGATGCTCTCGCGGCCCTTGGAGTCCTTCGTGCGGGACATCGCGTCGCGCAGCGCGTTCTCCAGCCGGTCGATGCGGCGCTCCGCCTGCTCACGGTCGATGACGACCTGGTTGCGCGAGGGCACCGGCTGCGGCATCGGCACGGGGCGCGGCGTGGAGTGGCCCGGGGGCGGGGGACGGCGGAACTCGGCGCCGCCAGCGATGTTGACTGAGTCCGCCGCTTTGGGCTCCGTCTGGGCCAGGGCAGCGGCGGAGGAGAGCAGGACGACGGCGAGGGTCAGGGCCTTCATGGTGTGCATCCTTGGGGGTGTTCTTGCTTCCTCCCATCTGACGGGACAGAGGCCTGCTCATTCAAGCCCCCTCCCGTCTTCCCCAGGAAGCCCCTGCCAGCAGGGCGTCTCAGCCGCGCTTGGAGACGACCTGGCCGTCGGCGCCAATCTCGTAGACGAGCGGCACGCCGGTGGCGAGCTCCAGGCCCACCACCGTCTCACCGGACAGCTTGTCCAGGCGCATCACCAGGGAGCGGTTGGAGTTGCCGTGCGCCACGACGAGCACGTTCTTGCCCTGGCGCAGGTCGCCCGCGATGGCGCGGTCGAAGAAGGGCAGCACGCGCTTCGCGGTCATCTCCAGGGACTCACCGTTGGGGGGCGGCACGTCAAAGGAGCGGCGCCAGATGTGGACCTGCTTCTCGCCGAACTCCTTGGCGGCGTCCGCCTTGTTGAGGCCCTGCAGGTCGCCGTAGTGGCGCTCGTTGAGGGCCGCGTCGCGGATGACGGGCGGGCGCTGGCCCAGCGTGTCCAGCAGGATGGCGAGCGTCTCCTGCGCGCGGCTGAGGGCGGAGGTGTAGGCCACGTCGAACTTCAGGCCCTGGAGGGCGTCGGCGGCCTTGCGGGCTTCGCCGCGGCCCTGCTCGGTGAGGGGCACGTCCACGAAGCCGGTGAAGCGGTTCTCGTGGTTCCAGAGGGACTGACCATGACGGACGAGGGCGAGGATGGGCATGGCCCCCCTGCTAGCCCAACCGGGGGCGGGGGGAAAAGAGGCAAGCCCCGTCCACCCGCCCGGCCCGTCGTCTTGCGGCCACGTTCCGGGCGCGTCAGCTCGCGGCCTGGGTCTCCTGCTGGAGGCGCTCGCAGACGGCCGCCACCGCGCTCAGCGTGTTGAACAGGTCCACCATGCCCACCTGGAGGCCCAGGTCGTCCTCGATGCGGTTGGCCAGCATCGTGGCCAGGAGCGAATTGCCTCCCACCTCCAGGAAGTGGTCCTCCGGCCGCACGGCGTCCACGCCCAGGAGCTCCTGCCAGTACCCGGCCAGCCGCGCCTCCATGGGTGAGGGGACTGCGCTCTGTGTGCTCATGGTGGGCTGCTCCGGGCGCTGGATTTGCTGCAAATTGAGGAAAATAGAACTACCGCGTCAAGGCTGACCGCGCCAGGGCGAGCAGGCGGGCTTTGTCCTTCCCCGGGGTCCGGACTTCCCTGGCAGGCTCGGGAGCCATGGACCACGCGGACGAGGCCGAAGCGGCCGCCGGGGGCGAGGACGCGCCCATGGCGGTGGCGGTGGTGGGGTTGGCGCTGCGCTTTCCGGGGGCGGAGGACGCGCGCCAGTTCTGGCGCAACCTGGTGGGCGGGGTGGACTCCATCACCCGGTTGGACGCGGCGGGCCGCGAGCGGCTGGGGCTGCCCCAGGGCGACGAGTGGATCACCGCGGCGGGGGTGCTGGAGGAGGCGGAGGGCTTCGACGCGGCGTTCTTCGGGTACTCGGCGCGCGAGGCGGAGCAGATGGATCCGCAGCACCGGGCGCTCCTGGAGTGTGCGTGGGCTGCGATGGAGTCCGCGGGGTATGCGCCCCGGGGCCAGCCGATGCGGGCGGCGGTGTACGCGGGGGCGGGCTTCACGTCGTACGGAGGGCGGGATGTGGCCGCGGGGCTGGCGGGGGCGCTGGGGCTCTCCGGGGACTTCCTCGCCACGCGGGTGTCGTACGAGCTGGACCTGACGGGTCCGGCGATGACGGTGCAGACGGCGTGCTCCACGTCGTTGGTGGCGTTGCATCTTGCGTGTCAGTCGCTGCTCGCGGGCGAGTGCGACCTGGCGCTCGCGGGAGGCGTGTCCATCCGCACGCCGCAGTTGGGGGCGCATCGCAACCAGGAGGGCGGCATCCTGGCGCCGGATGGGCGCTGCCGGCCGTTCGACGTGAACGCGGCGGGCACCGCGGTGGGCAATGGCGTGGGGATGCTGGTGCTCAAGCGGCTGGCGGACGCGGTGGCGGACCGGGACAGCATCCGCGCCATCGTGCTGGGCACGGCGCTGAACAACGACGGGGGCGCGAAGACGGGGTTCGCGGCGCCTTCGGTGCAGGGGCAGGCGGCGGTGATCCGCGAGGCGCTGTCGGTGGCGGGGGTGACGCCGTCGGACGTGTCCTATGTGGAGGCGCACGGGACTGCGACGGCGTTGGGGGATCCGATTGAGGTCGCGGCGCTCAAGCAGGTGTTCCAGGGGGCTGCGCCGGGCGCGTGTGGCCTGGGCGCGGTGAAGAGCAACTTCGGGCACCTGGACGCGGCGGCGGGCGTGGCGGGGGTCATCAAGACGGTGCTGTCGATGGAGCACCGCACGCTGCCTCCGACGCTGAACTTCACGAAGCCGCATCCGATGCTGGAGCTGGAGGGCAGTCCCTTCCAGGTGGTGGGGAGCACGCGTGCGTGGGAGGGCCCGTTGCCGCTGCGCGCGGGGGTGACGGCGCTGGGGATTGGGGGCACGAACGCGCACGTGGTGTTGCAGGAGGCGCCGGCTCTTCCAGAGACGGATGCGCCCCGGCGTGGGGAAGAGGTGCTGCTCTTGTCCGCGAAGACGGAGGGGGCACTGGCGCGGATGACCGCGGCGCTCGCGGAGCGTGTGCAGGGGGCTTCGGGCGCCTGGCTCGCGGACGTCGCTCATACGTTGCAGGTGGGGCGTGCGCGCTTCCCGTGGCGCCGCTTCGTCGTGGTCCGCCAGGGCGAGGACTCGGCGGCGCTCCTGGAGGGGCGGTCCTCCGCCGGTGAGGATGCGCCTCCTCGGATCCGCACCGTGTTCGACGAGGGCGAGTCTCGCGGCGTGGCCTTCTTGTTCCCGGGCGGCGGTGCGCAGCGGGTGAACATGGGCGAGGCGTTCCTTCGTGAGCCCGCGTTCCGCGCGGCCATTGATAGGTGCTCGGAGTGGCTTCGCGGTCCCATGGGCGCGGACCTCCGCGACATCCTCTTCGCCGGACCCGAGCGCTTCGACGCGGCGGCCCGTGAGCTGGACCGGCCGCTGTGGTCCCAGCCCGCGTTGTTCGTCTGCGACTGGGCGCTCGCGCAGCTGTGGCTGTCGTGGGGCGTGAAGCCGGAGGCGCTGCTGGGGCACTCGCTCGGCGAATACGTGGCCGCGTGCCTCGCGGGTGTGTTCACGCTGGAGGAGGCGCTGGGCCTCGTCGTCGCTCGCGGACGATTGATGGAGGCGATGCCCTCGGGCGGGATGGTGTCCGTGCTCGCGCCCGTGGAGCAGGTCTCGGAGCTCGTGGGGCCGGCCGTGTCGGTGGCGGCCATCAACGGCCCGGAGACCTGTGTCCTCTCCGGACCGCTGCCGGAGCTGGAGGCCGCGGAGCAGGCGCTGACGGCGCGGGGCATCGAGCACAAGCGGGTGCGCTACGCGCGCGCCGCGCACTCCTCGATGATGGAGCCGTACCTGGAAGGCTTCGCGCGGGAGGTGGCCCGCGTGAGGCTCCGCGCGCCCTCGCTGCCCGTCGTGTCCAGCCTCACCGGCCGGTGGCTCCAGGAGCGCGAGGCGACGTCACCGGACTACTGGGTCCGGCACCTGCGGCACACGGTTCGCTTCTCCGACGCGCTGGGCTGCCTGCTGGAATCCGGCGACCGAGCATTGATTGAAGTGGGCCCGGGCACGACGCTCACCGCGCTCGCGCGGCAGCATCCGGCGCGCAAGACGCAGCCCGTGCTGGCCACCCTGCCGACGAAGGGCGATGCGCCCGGGAGCGCTCTGGCGGCCCTGGGCGAAGCGTGGGCCGCGGGCGTGGACGTGGACTGGGAACGCATCCGGGACGGCGAGCGGCGTCGGCGCGTGGACCTGCCGACCTACAGCTTCGACCGCGAGCACTACAGCCTGGACGACGCCGCGCCGAGCCCCGTTACTCGCGACGCCATGGCGGCCAAGGCGAAGGCGACCGGCTCCTCGAAGCCGAAGGGAAGTGCTCCCCGTCGCGGTGAGCGCGTGGCACCCCGTGACGCCACGGAGCAGTCCCTGGTCGAGTGCTTTCAGACGCTGTTCCGCCTGGACGACGTGGGCATCCGCGACGACTTCTTCGCGTTGGGCGGCGACTCGCTGGTCGCGCTCCGGCTGCTCGCGATGATCTCCGAGCGCTTCGGCAAGCGGCTCGCGCTGAAGGAGATGCTGACCGCGCCCACGGTGGAGCTGTTGGCCCGGAAGCTGGGAGGACGGGAGGAGGGCCGGTCCCTGCCCCCCGGGGTCGCGTTGCTCCAGCAGGGCACTCGCGGTCCGCCGCTCTTCTTCGTGCACGCGGCCGGAGGTCAGGCGGTGTTCTACCGCGACCTGGCGCGAGCCATCGACGCGGGCCGGACCGCCTACGCCTTCGAGTCCCGGGGGCTGGAGCCAGACGGGCCGCTGCACACGTCCGTCGACGAGATGGCGACGGCCTATTTGGAAGGCCTGCGCGCGTTGCAGCCCGTGGGTCCGTACCTGCTGGTGGGCGCGTCGTTCGGCGGCGCGGTGGTCTACGAGATGGCCCGGCGGCTGACGGCGGAAGGCCACGTGGTGCCGCTGTGCGCGATGCTCGACACGCCGGGCCCCGGGGACATCGCCCGGGCCCGGGTGGGCGGGGTGGGCTTCGCGCAGGAGCAGGTCCTCTCGGATCCGGAGCAGCAGCGGCGGTACGTGCGCGTCTGGGAGGCGAACATGACGGCCCTGCGCGACTACCCCATGCCCCGCTTCGATGGCGGCACCCTCCAGTTCTTCCGCGCGGCGACGGTCATCGAGCACATGCCGAAGCACGTGGAGCTCGAATGGCTGGATTCGGGCGCGGTGGTCCGGGTGGAGACCGTGCCCGGCGACCACCAGTCGATGCTCACGGGCGGGAACGCCGAAGGGCTGGGCGCGAAGCTCGCGGCCTTCCTTTCGTGAGCGAGACGCTCAGCTGGAACCCGGACGTCCGCGCCGTTGGGCCATGCGCCGCAGGTTGTCCCGCCGTTGTGCTCCCGGGTCCTGCGCGGGTGCGGGAGCCGCCGCCGGTGGCGTGTCTTTCGGCGGTGACAGGTGTCCGGCGAGCGCGCGCACCGTGGGGTACTGAAAGAGCGTGACCAGCGGGACCTTGCGGCCCACCAGCGCCTCCAGCTTCGCGTGCACGGACTGGAGCAGCAGCGAGTTGCCGCCCAGGTCGAAGAAGTTGTCACTCGCGCCCACGCGCTCCAGGCCCAGCACTTCGGCCCAGAGCGCGGCCAGTGTCTGCTCCAGGCCGGCTTCGGGGACGCGGTAGTCCTCGCTCAGCTCGGGGCGGTGCACGTCCGGCGCGGGCAGGGCCTTGCGGTCCAGCTTGCCGTTCGCGGTGAGGGGCAGCCGCTCCAACACCACGAACGCCGACGGCACCGCGTGCTCCGCGAGCGAGCGGCGCAGCGAGGTCCGCAGCGCGTCCACCGCGAACGTGGCCTCTTCGCGGAGCACCAGGTACGCGACCAGTCGGCGCTGTCCCGGCACGTCCTCTCGCACCTGCGCTACTGCTTCCTTCACCGAGGGCTGCGAGAGCAGCGCGGCCTCCACCTCGCCCAGTTCGATGCGGAAGCCCCGCAGCTTCACCTGCGAGTCCGCGCGGCCCCGGAACTCCAGCGTCCCATCCGCGAGCCACCGCACCACGTCGCCCGTGCGGTACAGGCGCGCGCCGGGTTCGCGGGAGAACGGATCCGGTCCGAAGCGCTCCGCCGTGAGCGCGGGCTGGCCCAGGTAACCGCGTGCCACCTGGGCGCCTCCCAGGAACAGCTCGCCCCACAGGCCCACCGGCACGGGGTGTCCCGTGCCATCCAGCACGTACACGCGCACGTTGGGCTCCGGGCTTCCGATGGGGGGCAGCAGGCCCTCGGGCGCTTCGGGCTTCACGACGCCGGAGGTCGCGATGACGGTGTTCTCCGTGGGGCCGTAGCAGTTGAGCCACTGTCCCGGAACGGAGGGCCCCGGACGGCGGTGCAGAACGTCACCGGCCACGTGCACCCGGCGCAGCGGCATGCCGGACGGCCATGGCTGCTCCAGCGCCGCCTCCGCCATGGGCGTGGGCAGCGTGGTGAGCGTGATTCCCTCCGCCGCGAGCCACCGCACCAGCCGCGCGGGCTCCGCACGTACCTCGTCCGAGGGTAGATGGAGGCTGGCGCCATGCGAGAGCGACGGCCAGGTCTCGAAGACGGTCGCGTCGAACGCGAGCCCCGTCAGCAGCGTGGCCCGGTCTCCCGGTCCAATCCCCGCCGCCGTGCCGAGCCCCGCGACGAGGTTCGCCAACGTCCCGTGTGTCACCGCGACGCCCTTGGGCCGGCCGGTGCTGCCCGACGTGTAGATGACGTAGGCCATCGCCTCCGCGTGCAGTGCCACGCCGGGCGCGGTGACTGCCTGTGCCTCCAGTGCTGGCTCCGCGTCCAGGCAGAGCACTCGCACGCCGCATCCCTCGAAGCGGGAGGCGAAGGCCTGCCGCGTGACGACGATGCGCGCGCCACTGTCCGTGAGCACGTGCCGCCACCAGGCCTCCGGCCACGTCAGGTCCATGGGCAGATAGGCCCCGCCCGACTTGAGGATGCCCAGCGCGCCCCACACGTAGCCGGGCGTGCGGTCCACGCACAGGGCGACCACGGTCTCCGGCTTCACACCCTGCGCGCGCAGCAGGTTCGCGAGCTGGTTCGACCGGACCTCCAGCTCCCCGAACGTCAGCCGCTGCCCGTCGCCCGCCAGCGCGAGCGCCTCCGGCCTCAGCCGAGCCTGCTCCGCGATGCGCGTGGGCACGCGCAGGTCCGAGGGGACATCGAGCGTGGTGTCGTTCCACTCGACGAGGAGTTGCTGACGCTCCGCCTCCGTCAGCAGCGACAGCGACGCGAGCGGACGCTCCGGATTTCGCGTCACCTGCTCCAGCAGGCGCAGGTAGTGCCCGGCCATGCGCTCCACCGTCGCCGCGTCGAAGAGCGCGGTGTTGTATTCCCAGTGCGTCAGCAACCCGGTGGCGGATTCGCGCATGAACAGGGTGAGGTCGTGCTTCGCGAGCCCTGGATCGAAGGGCACCGGCGCCGTCTCCAGCCCTCGCAGGGGGAAGCCGGGGAAGTCCTTGAAGAGCGCGAACACGGCCTGGAACACGGGCGTGCGGCTCAGGTCTCGCGGCGTCTGGAGCGCGTCCACCAGTTGCTCGAAGGGCACCTCCTGGTGCGCGTACGCGCCCAGGCACGTCTCGCGAACACGGGCGAGGAGGACCTGGAAGGACTCGGCGCCGGAGACCTTCACGCGCAGGGGCAGGGCGTTGACGAAGAAGCCGATGAGCCCCTCCACCTCGCGGTGGTTGCGGCCGGAGATGGGCGAGCCGACCACCACGTCGTCCTGGCCGCTGTAGCGCGACAGCAGGGCGTGGAAGCCCGCGAGCAGCGCCATGAAGGACGTGACGCCCTGCTGGTGACACAGCTCGCGCACGGCGGCGTCCACCGCGGCGGGGATCCGCACCATGTGGGCCGCGCCCGCCTGGGCCTGCACGGGCGGACGCGGCCGGTCGGTGGGCAGCTCCAGCGCGTGGGGCGCCCCGCTCAGCTGCCGCTTCCACCACGCGAGCTGCGCGTCGAGCGCTTCGCCCTGCAACGTCGCGCGCTGCCAGCGGGCGTAGTCCGTGTACCGGATGGGCAGCGGCGGCAGGCGCGGCGTCTGGTCCCGCGTGAAGGCGTCGTAGAGGATGCCCAGCTCGCGCCCCATCACGTCCGTGGACCAGCCGTCCGTGATGATGTGATGCATGAGCAGGAAGAGCGCGTGGTCCTCCGCGTCCAGCCGCAGCAGCGTCGCCGTCAGCAGTGGACCCGAGCGCAGGTCGAAGACGTGGCGCATCCGCTCCTCGGCCCGCTGGCGCAGGACGGTGTCGCGCTGCTGGGGCGGCACGTCCTCCAGCCGCTCGAAGGCGAGCGAGAAGGGGACCGAGGACAGGACGCGCTGAACGGGCTGGCCGTTCGCCTCCGCGAACACCGTGCGCAGGGACTCGTGACGGTCGATGAGCGCCGCGAGTGACCGCTCCAGCGCGGCCACGTCGAGCGGTCCCTTGCACCGGATGAACAAGGGAACGTTGAAGGCGAACCCGCCCGGTGCGAGCGCGTCGATGAACCACAGCCGCTGCTGCGGGAAGGACTGGGGCGCGGAGTCTCCGGCCTCCGTGCGCACCAGGGACGGTGCCTTGACGGGATGGGCTTCCTGACGCAGGGCTTCGATTCGCGCGGCCAGGTCCGCGAGTGTCGGGGCTTCGAAGAGCACTCGCACGGGCAGCTCCATCTGAAGCGATTCGCGCAGACGGGAGGCCACCTGGGTCGCCAGCAGCGAATGGCCGCCCAGTTCGAAGAAGTGGTCCTGAGTGCCCACGCGCGGCACGCCCAGCAGCGGTGCCCAGATGTCCGCGATGAGCTTCTCCACCGCGGAGACCGGGGCCACGTAGACGGTCCCGGGGATGGCCTCTTCCGTCGGAACGGGCAGGCTGTTGCGGTTCACCTTGCCGCTGGGCGTCAGGGGCAGCGCGTCCATGCGCACCAGGGCGGAAGGCACCATGTACTCCGGCAGCCGTCGCGCCAGTGCCTGTCTCAGCGCCTCCGCGGAGAAGGCCGCTTCCGGTTGCACCACGTAGGCCACCAGCCGCTTGAAGCCCGGGGTGTCCTCACGCAACACGACGACCACGTCGCGCACGTCGGGCAGGGCGCGCAGGGCGGACTCGACTTCGCCCAGTTCGACGCGGAAGCCACGCAGCTTCACCTGACCGTCCAGGCGGCCCAGGAACTCCAGTTGTCCGTCCGAGAGCCAGCGGGCCTTGTCGCCCGTGCGGTAGAGGCGTGCGCCCGGCGTGGCGCTGAAGGGGGAAGGCACGAAGCGCTCCGCGGTGAGGTCTGGCCGGCCGTGGTAGCCGTGCGCGAGCCCTTCACCTCCGATGAACACCTCCCCAGGGACGCCGACGGGACTCGGATTCCCGCGTGCATCCAGGACGTAGGTCTGGACGTTGGTCAGCGGTGTTCCCACCGAAGGGAGCGCGGGCCAGGTGCGCGGAGGCCCTGAAGCCCGCCATGCGCTGGCGGCGTGCGTCTCCGAAGGACCGTACTGGTTTTCGAGGATGCACCCGGGCAGCCGTTCAAAGAGGGAGACGAGGGCGGGTGTCACCTGGAGTTGTTCGCCCGCGGTGATGACCTCGTTGAGCGGGGGCAGCTCCGTCGCGGTGCGCGCTGCTTCACTCAAGGATTGAAGCGCGACGAAGGGGAGGAAGAGCCGCTCCACGCGGTGCTGGGTGAGGTAGCGCAACAGCGCCGGTGGGTCGCGGCGCAGCTCGGCGGAGCTGAGCAGCAGTCGGCCACCGATGCACCACGTGCCGAAGATCTCCTGGAAGGAGACATCGAAGTTGAGCGAAGCGAACTGGAGCGTGGTGGCTTCCGCGCGCACCGCCCGACGGGTCTGCCACGCGAGCATGTTGCCGATGCCCCGGTGGGACATGGCGATGCCCTTGGGTCGCCCGGTGCTGCCCGAGGTGAAGACGACGTAGCAGACGGCTTCAGGCGAAAGCCTCACGTGCGGAGACGACGTGGGATGGGACGCCATCGAGACGGTCTCCATCGTCACGATGCGCGCGGAGGTGGCCGGTGGCAGGGCCCGCACGAAGCCCTCATGGGCGAGGACGACTGGAGCGCGCGTGTCCTCCACCATCAGGGCCAGTCGCTCGGCCGGATAGTTCGGATCCAGTGGGACGTAGGCGGCGCCGGCCTTGAGGGTAGCGAGGACGGCGACGGGCATGTCCAGGTTGGAGCGCTCCAGACACAGCCCGACGGAGCTACCCGGCGTGACGCCCAGAGCGATGAGGTGGTGCGCGAGTTGGTTGGCGCGTGCATCCAGTTGCGCGTAGGTCAGTGACTCCGCGCCGTTCGTCACCGCGACCGCTTCCGGTGTCCGTTCGACCTGTGCCTCCACCCAGCGGTGCATGAGCCCGGGCTCGAAAGAGACGTCCTTCGCGGCGTTCCACGTCACGACGACCTGGCGTCGCTCCTCCTCGGAGAGGAGTGGCAGGGCCGACAGGGGCTGCTCGGGATGGCGGACCGCTCCTTGGAGCAGCCGCACGTAGTGCCCGGCCATCCGGGTGAGGGTCGCTTCCTCGAAGAGGGCGGTGTTGTATTCCCAGAAGGCCGTCAGCCCCTGCTCCGACTCGCGCACGAAGAGCATGAGGTCGAAGCGGGAGACGCCCGTCTGGAACGGGACGTCCTCCGCTTGGAGCCCGGGCAACGAGAAGGGGACGGCCGCCTGTTGCAGGACGAAGAGGGCCTGGACCAGCGGCGCGCGGCTCAGGTCGCGTGGCGGCTTGAGCGCCTCCACGAGCTGTTCGAATGGCAGGTCCTGATGCGCGAAGGCGCCCAGGCAGCTCTCGCGTACGCCGCGCAACAGGTGGCGGAAGGAGCGCGAACCCGTAACGTCCGCGCGCAGGGCGAGCGTGTTGACGAAGAGGCCAAGCAGTCCTTCCACCTCACGGCGGTTGCGGCCGGAGATGGGCGAGCCAACCACCACGTCGTCCTGGCCGCTGTAGCGCGCGAGCAGGGCCTGGAACCCCGCCAGCAGGGTCATGAACAGCGTGGTGCCCTCGCGCTGGCCCATGGAGACGAGGGCGCTGGTCAGCGCGGGTGGCAAGGGGACTTCGATGTACGCGCCCCGGAAGGTCTGCACGGGCGGACGCGGCTTGTCGGTGGGCAGGTCCAGCACGGGCGGTGCCCCCGCCATCTGCTCGCGCCACCATGCCACCTGTTCTTCCAGCACGTCGCCCTGCAACCACGCGCGCTGCCACAGCGCATAATCCGAGTACTGGATGGAGATGGGCGGGAGTGCGGCCTCCGTGCCCTGGCTCCGGGCGAGGTAGAGCGCATCCAGCTCCCGCTGGAGCAAGGCGATGGACCACCCGTCGAAGACGCTGTGATGGAAGTTGAGGATGAGGATCTGATCCTCGTCCGCGATCCGGAGCAGCGTGGCCCGGACCAGGGGGCCTCGCCGCAGGTCGAACGGCACATGCGCTTCGGCCTCCACCTGGCGCTGGAGCGGAATGCGCGGCTCCACGTCCACCTGCTTCAGGGCGAGCTTCCACGCGGGGCCGATGCGTTGCACCGGCTGGCCGTCCACTTCGTCGAACGTGGTGCGCAGGACCTCGTGACGCCGGATGAGGGCGTTGAGCGCGTCCTCTAGCGCGTGCGTGTCCATCCGTCCCCGCAGCCGGGTGACCAGGGGCAGGTTGTAGGCGTGCGCGCTGGTGTCCAGCTGCGAGACGAACCACAGCCGCTGCTGGGAGAACGACTGCGGAACGAGCTCGCCGCGAAGCTGGGGCACCAGCGGCGGGACGGCCTTCCGGTTCGCGCCGTGAAGCTGCTCCTCCAACCTCGCGGCGAGCTGCGCGACGGTGGGCGCCTCGAAGAGGACGCGCAGGGACAGGTCCACCTGGAAGGCCTCTCGCAACCGGGAGACCACCTGCGTGGCGAGCAGCGAGTGCCCACCCAGCTCGAAGAAGTGGTCTTCCAGGCCCACGCGCGGCACCACGAGCAGGGACGCCCAGATGTCGGCGATCACCTTCTCCACCGCCGTCATCGGCGCCAGGAACCCGGTGTCGTCCGCGGCTTCTTCTCTGGGCGCGGGCAGGCCGTTGCGGTTCACCTTGCCGCTCGGGCCCAGCGGTAGCGCGTCCATGCGCACCAGTGCGGAGGGCACCATGTGCTCCGGCAGCCGTCGCGCCAGCGCCTGCCTCAGTGCCTCCGGTGAGAGGGATGCTTCCGGTTGGACTACGTAGGCGACCAGTCGCTTGTGGCCCGGTGTGTCCTCGCGCACCACGACGACCACGTCGCGCACGTCGGGCAGGACGCGCAGGGCCGCTTCCACTTCGCCCAACTCGACGCGGAAGCCGCGCAGCTTCACCTGACCGTCCAGGCGGCCCAGGAACTCCAGTTGTCCGTCCGCGAGCCAGCGGGCTTTGTCGCCCGTGCGGTAGAGGCGTGCGCCCGGCGTGGTGCTGAAGGGGGAAGGCACGAAGCGCTCCGCGGTGAGGTCTGGCCGGCCGTGGTAGCCGTGCGCGAGCCCTTCACCGCCCACGTACAGCTCGCCCGGAACTCCGACAGGACAGGGCTCGCGGCGCGGATCCAACACGTAGGCCTGGACCGAAGGCAGCGGCGTTCCCACTGGAGGCAGGGCGGGCCACGTGCTCGGGACGCCCGAGGCGCGCCACGCGGAGACCGCATGGGTCTCCGACGGACCGTACTGGTTTTCGAGGACGCAGCCGGGCAGCCGTTCGAAGAGAGCGACGATGGCGGGTGTCACCTGGAGTTGTTCGCCCGCGGTGATGACCTCGTTGAGTGGGGGCAGCTCCGTCGCGGTGCGTGCTGCTTCGCTCAAGGATTGAAGCGCGACGAAGGGCAGGAAGAGGCGCTCCACGCGGTGTTGGGTGAGGTAGCGCAGCAGCGCCGGTGGGTCGCGGCGCAGCTCGGCGGAGCTGAGCAGTAGGCGGCCACCGATGCACCAGGCGCCGAAGATCTCCTGGAAGGAGACGTCGAAGTTGAGCGAGGCGAACTGGAGCGTGGTGGCTTCCGCGCGCACCGCCCGACGGGTCTGCCACGCGAGCATGTTGCCGATGCCCCGGTGGGACATGGCGATGCCCTTGGGCCGGCCGGTGCTGCCCGAGGTGAAGACGACGTAACAGACGGCTTCAGGCGACAGCCTCACGTTCGGAGGCGACGTGGGACGGGACGCCAGCGAGACGGTCTCCATCGTCACGATGCGCGCGGAGGTGGCCGGTGGCAGCGCCCGCACGAAGCCCTCATGGGCGAGGACGACCGGAGCGCGTGTGTCCTCCACCATCAGGGCCAGACGTTCTGCTGGATAGTTCGGGTCCAGTGGGACGTAGGCAGCGCCGGCCTTGAGGGTGGCGAGGACGGCGACGGGCATGTCCAGGTTGGAGCGCTCCAGACACAGCCCGACGGAGCTACCCGGCGTGACGCCCAGGGCGATGAGGTGGTGCGCGAGTTGATTGGCGCGCGCATCCAGTTGCGCGTAGGTCAGCGACTCCGTCCCGTTCGTCACCGCGACCGCATCCGGTGTCCGTTCGACCTGTGCTTCCACCCAGACGTGGATCAGCCCAGGAGCGGGGAGCCGGTCCTCACGGCTGTTCCACGCGACCAGGAGTTGCTCGCGTTCCTCCCTCGACAGGAGCGACAGTTCCGCGAGGGACTGCTCAGGGTTCGCGGTGACGCCTTCGAGCAGCCGCACGTAGTGCCCGGCCATCCGGACAAGGGTCGCCTCCTCGAAGAGGGCGGAGTTGTACTCCCAATAGGCGACGAGCCCTTGTGGTGTCTGCCGCATGAACAGCATGAGGTCGAAGCGGGAGACGCCCGACTGGAACGGGAAGTCCTCCACCGCGAGGCCGGGCAGGGACAGCGGCGTCGCGGCCCGCTGCAGGACGAACATCGTCTGCACCAGGGGCGTCCGGCTCAGGTCTCGCGGCGGCTTGAGCGCGTCCACGAGCTGTTCGAACGGCAGGTCCTGATGCGCGAAGGCACCCAGGCAGCTCTCGCGCACCCCGCGCAGCAATTGCCGGAAGGAGCGTGAGCCGGAGACGTCCGCGCGCAGGGCGAGCGTGTTGACGAAGAAGCCGATGAGCCCCTCCACCTCACGGCGATTGCGGCCGGAGATGGGCGAGCCGACGACGACGTCCTCCTGGCCGCTGTATCGCGCGAGCAGGGCCTGGAACCCCGCGAGCAGCGTCATGAACAGCGTGGCGCCCTCGCGCTGGCCCAGCAGTTGGAGCGAGCCGTGGAGGGGTTGGGGCAGCAGCACCTCGAAGTTCGCGCCCTGGAAGGTCTGCACGGGCGGCCGCGGCTTGTCGGTAGGCAGGTCCAGCACGGGCGGTGCCCCCGCCAGCGCCTCGCGCCACCACGTGAGCTGGTCCTCCAGCTCCTCCCCCTGGAATGACTCACGCTGCCACCGCGCGTAGTCCACGTACTGGAGGGACAGGGGCGGCAATGTGCTCTGGCCGCGTGCGGGGTAGAGCGCGTTCAGCTCGCGCTGGAGCACGTCGATGGACCACCCGTCGAAGACGATGTGGTGGATGACGAGCATCAACACATGGTCGTCGTCAGCTACGCGCAGGAGCAGCCCCCGCATCAGCGGGCCGCGCCGCAGGTCGAACGGGCGTCGTGCCTCCGTGGCCAGTTGCTCCGGGAGCTTCGCGGCCTCCGCGTCCGTCCTCGCCAGTGTGAAGTCCCAGGGTGGCCCGATGCGCTGCACCGGCTGGCCGTCCACCTCGTCGAACGTGGTGTGCAGGACCGCGTGCCGCCGGATGACCTCCGCGAGGCTCCGCTCCAGCGCGTCCGCGTCCAGCGCGCCCCGCAGCCGCGTGACCATGGGCACGTTGTAGGAGTACCCCAGCGTGTCGAGCTGCGAGATGAGCCACAGCCGCTGCTGCGCGAATGACTGCGGCAACCAGCCGTCCCGGGGACCGGGAACCAGCGGGAGGGACTGGATCCGGCTGCTCTCTCTCCGCAGCGCATCGATGCGCGCCGCGAGGCTGGTGACAGTGGGCGCCTCGAACAGCGCGCGCACGGACAGGTCCACCTGGAACGTCTCCCTCAATCGCGAGGTGACCTGTGTCGCGAGCAGCGAGTGCCCACCCAGTTCGAAGAAGGAGTCCTGCGTGCCCACGCGCGTGCGGCCCAGGAGCGCGGCCCAGACCTCGGCCACCGCTGTCTCCGTCGGGGTGACGGGCGCCACGTAGGCGTCCTCCGTGAGCGCGTCGCCCACGGGCGTGGCGAGCGCCCTTCGGTCCACCTTGCCCACGGGCGTCAGCGGCAGCCGGTCCAGCTTCACGAAGGCGGCTGGGACCAACGGCGCCGGCAGCTGGGCGGACAGGCTCGAACGCAGCGCGTTCACGTCCACGCTTGCGCCGGCCACATAGGCCACCAGCCGCTTGTCGCCGGGCGCGTACTCGCGCACCTCCGCCACGGCGTCCTCCACTCCGGGCAGGTGGCGCAGGGCGGTTTCAATCTCTCCCAGTTCGATGCGGAAGCCGCGCAGCTTCACCTGCGTGTCCGCGCGCCCCATGAACGCCAGCTCACCGGAAGGCAGCCACCGAGCACGGTCGCCCGTGCGGTACAGCCGCGCACCGGGAACATCGCTGAAGGGATGGGGCACGAAGCGGTCCGCGGTGAGGTCCTGCCTGTCCAGGTAGCCCCACGCGAGGCCGTCGCCTCCCACGTACAGGTCGCCCACGACGCCGGGCGGCACCGGCTCCAGGCGCGCGTCCAGCACCAGCGCCTGCGAGTTCTCCAACGGTCGGCCAATGGGCACGGGCATCCGCGCGTCCAGGTCCCGCTTCACCTGATACGTGGCGGAGAACGTGGTGTTC
This sequence comes from Corallococcus sp. AB011P, assembly GCF_003611605.1. Taxonomy (NCBI): domain Bacteria; kingdom Pseudomonadati; phylum Myxococcota; class Myxococcia; order Myxococcales; family Myxococcaceae; genus Corallococcus; species Corallococcus sp. AB011P. Next base: position 122,282 of record NZ_RAVX01000008.1, on the reverse strand, counting down.
TCCGTGGGGCCGTAGCCGTTGGTGACCGCTCGGCCCGCGTCCAGCAGCTTGCGCGCGGCCAGCGGGGACAGCACGTCGCCGCCCGTGAGGACCTGTGCCACGCGAGCGAGCGCCGCGGGCCGGTTCAGCGCCATCTGCTCGAAGAACGCCGTGGTGAGGAACAGCACGCTGATGCGTTCACGCTCCAGCGTCGCTTCCAGTTCCTCCAGCGACGGCGTCACCGGCGGATAGAGGAACAGCTTCGCGCCGCTGAGCAGCGCGCCCCACAGCTCCAGCGTCGCGGCGTCGAATGACGTGGTGGCCAGCTGGAGGACGACGTCTTCGGCGCCGAACCGGACATAGGACACGCCCTTCACCAGCCGCGTCACGGCCCGGTGGGGGACGCCCACGCCCTTGGGCCGCCCGGTGCTCCCGGACGTGTACATGACGTACGCGAGCGCTTCGGCGGGGACCTGCACGTCGGGCGCGGCCTTCGGTTGGTCCTCGAAGTCCCGCCAGGATGGGTCGAGCACCACGACCCGTGATGCCAACCCCTTCAGCGAGGACTCGCGTCCCTGCTCCAGCAGGAGCACGGTGATGCGGGCGTCGCGCGCCATGAGCTCCAGGCGCTCGGAGGGATAGCCCGGATCCAGCGGCACGTACGCGCCCCCCGCCTTGAGGATGGCGAGCGTCGCCACGACCATCTCCAGCGACCGGCCCGCGCACAGACCCACCGGCGTTCCCAGCCGCACGCCCTGCGCACGCAGGTGGTGCGCGAGCTGGTTGGCCCGTGCCTCCAGCTCCGCATACGTGAGCCGCTGGCCTCCCGCTTCCACGGCCACGGCGCCGGGCGTCCGCGCGGCCTGCTCCGCGAAGAGCGCGGGCAGGGACGCATCCCGAGGGTAGGGGACGGCGGCTCCCGTCCCCTGGTCGAGCAGGTGCCGCCGTTCCTGTGCGGTGAGCAGTGGGAGCGTGGCCACGGGGCGCTCCGGCTCCGCGACCGCGGCCTCCAGCAGGCGCGTGTAGTGCTCCGCGAAGCGCGCCACCGTCGCGGCGTCGAAGAGGTCGGTGCTGTACTCCCAGAGCCCCACGAGCCCTTCCGGCGTCTCGCGCAGGAAGACGGTGAGGTCCATGCGCGACACGCCCGGTTCGAAGTCCAGCTCGGACGTGCGCAGCCCCTCCAGCTCCAGCGCGGGCACGGCCGAGTGCTGGAGTGTGAAGAACACCTGGAACAGGGGCGGGCGGCTCAGGTCGCGCTCGGGCTGGAGCGCGTCCACCAACTGCTCGAAGGGCACCTCCTGGCGCGCGTACGCGTCCAGGCACGTCTTGCGCACGCGTCGCAGCAGCTCCCCAAAGCCGAGCGCACCTTCACCCCGCACGCGCAGGGGCAGGGTGTTGATGAAGAAGCCGATGAGCGGCTCCACCTCCTGGCGCGTGCGGCCGGAGATGGGGGAGCCGATGACGATGTCGTCCTGGCCGCTCAGCCGCGACAACAGCAGATGCATGCCGCCCAGCAACGCCATGAACAGCGTCACGCCCTGCTTGCGGCACAGCGCCTCCAGCGCCTTCCCCAACCCCGGAGGCAGCGCGTGGCGGTACACCGCGCCCCGCGTGGACTGCGCGGCGGGACGGGGACGGTCCGTGGGCAGCTCCAGCGCGGCGGGTGCTCCAGAGAGTTCTCCCTGCCACCACTCCAGCTGCTGCCGCAGGTGCTCGCCCTGGATCCACTGCCGCTGCCACACCGCATGATCCGCGTACTGCACGGGCAGCGCGGGCAGCGCGGGCGTCGTGCCGGCGCGAAAGGCCGCATAGAGCGCTTGAAGCTCCCGCTCCATCACCGTGAGCGACCAGCCGTCGCAGCAGATGTGATGCAGCATCAGGAGCAGCACGTGCTCCGCTTCTCCCAGCCGCAACAGCCGCACACGCACCAGCGGCCCCGCGCCCAGGTCGAAGGGCACGCGCGCCTCCACCTCCGCGGCCTGTCGCAGGGCGTGTTCCCGCTCGGACGCGGGGAACGCTTCCAGGGACTCCACTCGCAGCGGCAGGGGCAGCGAAGGCGCGATGCGCTGCACCGGCTGTCCGTCCACGACGGCGAAGGTGGTGCGCAGCGCTTCGTGCCGCTCCACCAGCACGGCCAGCGCTCGCTCCAGCGCGGGGATGTCCAGCGCGCCGGTGAGCCGCGCGAAGTACGGGACGTTGTAGGAGATGCCCCCGGGCGTGAGCTGCTCGATGAACCACATCCGCTGCTGCCCGAAGGAGAGTGGCAGCAACGCATCGCGGGGAACGGGCACCACGGGCGGCGCTCGGCGACGGGGCCTCGCCGGGGACTTCGGCGCGGAGGCGGAAGGGGAGCCGGGGTGCTCGGTCGTCATGTCTCGCTCGGGGGAAAGCGGGGAAGGGGGCCGCCCTCGGCGGGGGCGGCCTGGCTCAAGCGGTCTGCTCCTGGCGCAGCTCGTCGCACAGCGTGGCCACGGCCCGGAGCGTGTTGAACAGCTCCACCATGGACACCTCCACGCCCAGCTCGCTCTCGATGCGATTGGACAGGACCGTGGCCATCAGGGAGTTGCCGCCAATCTCCAGGAAGTGGTCTTCCGGGCGCACGACCTCCACGCCCAGCAAGTCCTTCCACCACGCCGCGAGCTTCGCTTCCGTGTCCGTGAGGCTGGCGGCTTCTTCGGGGCTCGGGTTCAAGGCTGTTCCTCCCGCCCGCTCACGTGGGCTTCAGCCTGTCGCGCAGCAGGTACTTGCGCACCTTGCCGGTGGCCGTCTTGGGCATCTCGTCGATGAGGTCCAGGCGGTCCGGCCAGTACTGGTTGGACATGCCCTGCTGCTTGAGGTGGTCGCGCAGCTCGTTGAGCGTGGGTGGGGCCTCTCCCTCGCGCACCACGACGACGGCGCACACCCGCTCGCCGCCAATCTTGTCGTCCGAGTGCGCGACGACCGCGACCTCCTTCACCTTCGGGTGCGAGTACAGCGCGGACTCCACCTCCACCACGGGGATCTTGTACCCGTACCGGAAGATGACGTCCTTCAGCCGCCCCACGATGCGGATGCCGCCGCGCCCGTCGTCGCGCGCCAGGTCGCCCGTGTCGAACCAGCCCTCCGCGTCCACCGCCGCGGCGTACACGTCGTCGCGCTTGAAGTAGGTGAGGCACTGGCTGGCGCCTCGCACCAGCAGCCGCCCCGTCCCGTCCGGATACGGCGTGCCGTCCTCCGCGAGCGCCGGGACGATCTTCGTCTCCATCCACGCCACCGCCCGCCCGTCGCTCTGGCTGGGCCAGTCCGGTGCATCTTCATGCCGGGTGATGGTGACCGCGCCGTTCTCCGTCATGCCCCACAGCGTGTGCAGTCGCACGCCGAACACCTCGCGCACCGCCGCGATGAGGTGCGGTGGCACCGGGATGGAGCCCGTGGCCAGCTGCCGGAGCGAGGAGGTGTTCCGCTGGCGCTTTCGCTGCAACGCGATGAGGTTCATCAGGTACGTGGGGATGCCGTACGTGAACGTGACGCCGTGCTCCTCGAAGAGCTTGAGCGTCAGCTCCGGGTCGCCCACGTCCATGTAGATGGCCGTGGCCCCCAGCAGGATGGGCATCAGGTACGAGTACGTGAACCCCGTGGACGCCGTCAGCAGCGACGGCAGCGCCACCACGTCCGTCGCGTTGATGCCCAGCGTGTCGCACAGCGCGCGCGTGATGCCGTAGTTCGTGTTGTGCGAGTGCACCACGCCCTTCGGCTCACCCGTGGTGCCGGACGTGTAGAGGATGTTGCACACGTCATCCGCGGACGCTGGCGCGATGCCCTCCAGCGACGCTTCCTTCTCCCACTCGCGCTCGATGAAGTGGCGCTCGAAGTCCCGTTCGCCCGTCTGGAGGTCGGTGTTGCTGCCCAGCAGCACCCGGTGGCGCAGGGACGGCAGCACCGACGCGATGTCGCGCGCCATGTCCCGGTGGGAGTGCCCCGTCCACGACGTGGGCCCCACGTACACGGAGGCCTCGGTGCGCCCCAGGATGAACTCCACCTCGCGCCGCCGGTAGTCCGGCGGAATGGGCGCGATGACCGCCCCCAACCGCGCGCACGCCAGCGCCAGCGCCGTGAAGTGCCACCCGTTGGGCAGCTGCACCGCGACGATGTCCTCGCGCCCCACGCCCAACTCGCGCAGGCCCAGCGCGAACCGGTCCATGTATCGCGCCAGCTCCGCGTACGTCAGCCGCGTGATGTCCTTGGAAAAGTACCGTGCGGCGATGATCGCGGTCTTGTCCGGGTGCGCCTGGACGCAGCGACGCAGATCGTCAACCACCGTGGTGTCACGCCACCAACCCTTTCGGCGGTACTCCGAACCCTTCTCCAATGCCGCTGCGTTATGGAAACGCTGCCCCATCTGAAGGTCTCCTCCGAGTGACGCGAAACCGGGAATGCCGGACCTCCCGCGCGTGTAACACCGCGAGATTACCGGGCGAGACGGTTTTTTCTCGTGCGTCTATATCTTAAGAAAATCCGCGTTGACGGCGCATGATGCGATTTCCTAGGGTGTCTCACAACAGCCGGATTCCTGGGCTGTAACAGCGACGCTACGGGCATGACTTTCTCGGCGAATCCAACGACCCCCGGGCTGTCGCGCGACGCGCGGACGCCAGAAGAACCCACGGCCTCCGGCGGCCCGCTGGCGCCTGCCCGCACCGGGGACGGGGCTGCGGGCGCCGCGTCGGATGCGGGACTGGCGTTGCTGCCACGCCGGGCGAAGCGCATCCGTCAGACCATCGTGCGGCTGGCGGCGACGCCGTCGGGCTGTCACCTGGGCGGCTCGCTGTCGATGGTGGAGATTCTGGTGGCGCTGCTGGGCCGGGTGATGCGCGTGGATCCGCGCGCGCCGAAGGCTCCGGAGCGCGACCACCTCATCCTGTCCAAGGGGCACGCGGCGGCGGGGCTCTACGCGGCGCTGGCGGAGTTCGGCTTCGTGGACGTGGAGACGCTGGTGCGCGAGTACAACGCGGACGGCAGCATCTTCACCGGCCACGTGAACGCGGCGGTGCCGGGCGTGGAGTTCGCCACCGGCAGCCTGGGCCACGGGCTGGGCCTGGGCGTGGGGCTGACGCTCGCGCATGTGCTGCGCGGGGAAGCCAACCGCACCTTCGTCGTCTGCGGCGACGGAGAGATGGGCGAGGGCTCCAACTGGGAAGCGCTCCAGGTGGCGTCGCACCGCAAGCTCACGGGCCTCACGCTGATCATCGACCGCAACGGCGGGCAGAACGACGGCCCCACCGAGTCCATCCTGTCGCAGGAGGCGCTGGTGCAGAGGCTGGACGCGTTCGGCTTCCAGTCGCTGGAGGTGGACGGGCACGACCTGCCCGCGCTGGTGGCCGCGCTGGAGGCGCCCGTCGTGGGAGACCGTCCGCGCGCCATCGTCGCCCGGACGCAGAAGGGCGCGGGCGTGCCGATGCTCAAGGGCAAGGGGCCGCACTACGCGGTGTTCTCGCCGGAGCACCTGCGGCGGGCGCTCGCGTCGCTGGGGGAGGACGGCCAGTGAGCGCGTCGCTTGCCCCCGCGGTGGACCTGTCCCATGCGCCGGAGGCGTGGCTCGCCGCGCACCCGGAGCTGTCCAGCCGGCTGGTGTTCCGGCACGCGGCGGCGCGCTTCGCGGAGGAGGACGCGCGCGTCGTCTTCCTGGAGGCGGACCTGGGCGGCGGAGGCGATCCGTTCGAGAAGCGCCATCCCCGGCGCTACTTCAACCTGGGCATCTGCGAGGCCACCATGCTGGACATGGCGTGTGGCCTGGCGCACGGCGGGCACACCGTCATCGCGCACAGCTTCGCGGCGTTCGGCGTGATGCGCGCGTGCGAGCAGGTGCGGCTGAACCTGGCCTATGCGCGCGCCAACGTGAAGCTGGTGTGCGACTACGGCGGCGTGTCGGGCGCCTTCTTCGGCCCCACGCACCACGCGATTGAAGACCTGGCCGTGCTGCGCGCGATGCCCAACCTCACGGTGGTGTCGCCCGCGGACGGCCTGGAGACGGTGCTCGCCACGCGCGCGATGCTCCAGCACGACGGGCCGGTGTACCTGCGGCTGGGCCGCAACCGCGTCACCCGGTTGGACATCCCGCGCCCGCCGTTCGAGCTGGGCCGTGCCGCGCTCCTGCGCGAGGGCGACGACGTGGGGCTGCTCGCGCACGGCGAGGTGGGCGTGTCCGTGGCGCTGGATGCCGCGAAGCTCCTGGAGGCGCAGGGTGTCTCCGCGCGTGTGCTCAACGTGCACACGTTGAAGCCACTGGACGAGGAGGCGGTGCGCGAGACGGCGGCGCGCACGCGGCTCCTGGTGACGGTGGAGGAGCACAACGTGCTGGGCGGACTGGGCAGCGCGGTGTGCGAAACGGTGTGCTCGCTGGACCTTCAGCGGCGCGTGCTGCGCGTGGGCTTGCAGGACCGGTACGACTCGCGCGCCGGTTCGCACGAGGCGTTGCTCAAGGGCCATGGGCTGGAGGGCGGGCAGGTGGCCGAGCGCATCCTGGGAGTGCTCCCAAGAACCCCGGTGTTTGCCGTGGAATCCGCAACGAGGAGGGACTGACATGCAGGTCCAGAACCCGAACCCGATGACGCAGTCCGCTCCCCCGGAGCAGTGCCCGCTTTGCGCGCAGCCGGTGCCGGGCGGCAACCGGCTGGTGGGCGAGGTGCTCTCCTGTGACGGCTGTTCCGCCGAGCTGGAGGTGGTGGGCATCAACCCGCTGCGGCTCGAGGAAGCACCCGAGGTCGAGGAAGACTGGGGGGAGTAGCCCCGCGCCATGCGCAAGGTCGACCTCGTCTATACGCGCGTGCGCACTGAGGAGAAGCTCCTCCTCGAGGCGCTGCGCAGGCGCGACTGCGCCGTCAACCTGGTGCAGGACTCCGGGATGGTGCTGTCCATGGACCGGCAGCGCGTCACCGAGGCCGACACCGTGTTGATGCGCAGCATGTCCTTCACGCGTGCGCGCTACCTGGCCACGTTCCTGGAGATGAAGGGGCTGCGCGTGCTCAACAGCGCGAGGACCATCTCCCTGTGCGGGGACAAGGCGCTCACCAGCGCCGCGCTGGCCGCGAAGGGCGTGCCCATGCCGTGGTCGTTCGTGGCCTTCGACGAGGACGCGTGCCTGGAGGCGATTGAGAAGAAGGGCTACCCGGTGGTGACCAAGCCCGTGCTGGGGAGCTGGGGCCGGATGGTGGCCCGGCTGGACTCGCGCACCTCGGCCGAGGGCGTGCTGTCCACGCGCTTTGGCACCGGCGGCGCGCAGGACCACGTGGCGCTGGTGCAGGAGTTCGTGGACAAGCCGGGCTACGACCTGCGCGTCTACGTCATCGGACGCGCGGTGGGCGGCCTGCGGCGGCGCTCCGAGCACTGGATTACCAACACCGCGCGCGGCGCCGTGCCGGAGCGCTACGAGGTGCCGGTGGTGCACGCGAAGCTGGCGGAGGCCGCTGCGGAGGCGGTGGGCGGGGACATGGTGGCGGTGGACCTGCTGGAGACGCGCGGCGGCGACATCTACGTCAACGAAATCAACCACTGCGTGGAGTTCGCGCGCAGCATCGACGAGACGGGCGTCCCGCTGCCGGACCTCATCGCGGAGTACGTCGCTTCCGGAGCCGGAGGAGCCCGGCGATGAGCGTGCGCGTGGCGGTGTTGGGAGCCGCGGGCTACACCGGCGGCGAGGTGCTGCGCCTGTTGCTCGCGCACCCGGCCGTGGAGGTGGTGCAGGCCACTTCCGGCCAGTTCGCTGGCAAGCGCCTGGACTTCCCGCATCCGCACCTGCGCGGGGTGGGGACACTGCGCTACACGCAGCACGACGCGCTGGCGCCCTGCGACGTGCTGGTGAGCTGCATGCCTCAAGGCGAGCTGCTCCAGCGCTGGGCGAAGGTGTCCCGGCTGGCGGAGCGGGTCGTGGACCTGAGCGCGGACTTCCGCCTGGACGCCGCGGGGCATGAGCGCTGGTACGGCAAGCACCCGCGCCCGGGTGACGTGCCCGCGTTCGTCTACGGCCTGCCGGAGTGGATGGGCGACGCGCTGACGAACGCGCGTCACGTCGCGGTGCCCGGATGCATGGCGCACGCGGGACTCCTGGCGCTGCTGCCGCTCTTGCACGCGGGGCTCGCGCGTCCGGACGTGCTGGTGGTGGACGCGAAGACGGGCTCGTCCGGAGGCGGCTCCACGCCGGACCGCTCCTCGCACCACCCGGAGCGCGCGAACGCGCTGCGCTGCTACAAGCCGGTGGGCCACCGGCACACGGGCGAGCTGGAGGGCGTGGTGGCGCGCGTCACGGGCCAACAGCCCACCATCCACTTCAGCGCCACGGCCGTGCCAGGCGTGCGCGGCATCCTCGCGACGGTGCACGCCTTCGCGGCGCGGCCGGTGGAAGAGGCGGAGGTGGTGCGCGCCATCGCCACGCGCTACCGCGAGAAGCCCTTCGTGCGGCTGCTCCGGCCCAGCGCGTCCCTGTCACCGTTCCCGGAGCCCGGGCCGCTGCTGGGCACGAACCACTGTGACTTGTCGGTGGACGTGGACACGGAGCGGGGCCGCATCGTGGTGAACGCCGCCATCGACAACCTGGTGAAGGGCGCCGCTGGCACGGCGGTGCATGCGCTGAACCTGATGCTGGGCCGCCCGGAGACGGAAGGGCTGGGCTTCCGGGGCCTGCATCCGCTCTAGACCGCTTTCTGACTCCCGCATTTTGACTCCGAGGAGCCTCACCCCATGAGCATCCTGAGCACGAAATCGAAGGCGGACGCGTCGCTGTCCCCTGGCGCGGCGTTCGCGGCGGCGGTCCAGAAGCACGGCACGCAGGCGCACGTGGACTACGACACGTCCATCGTGGACGCGTTCCCCGGCTTCAAGCGCCGTCCGCGCATCGCGGTGCGCGGCATGTTCAAGACGGCCAAGGCGGAGCGCGACCCTGTCCCCTTCTGGTACGAGACGCACCCCCAGACGAAGCCCACCGGGCCCGTGGAGGACGTGGAGCTGCGTCCGGAAGCCGGCTTCGAGTTCCATCAGGACACGCAGGCGCTCAAGCCCACGCGCGCGTGGATTCAAGTGCCGCGCAACCTGCTGGAGGATTCCCAGTCGCTGGCGCAGTTCATCGACTTCCGGCTGCTGGTGCGGCTGAACACGGCGGAGAACCAGGCGCTGTGCATCGGCAAGGGCGGGGACGGCGTGCGGGGCCTGTTGCACACGCCGGGCATCGTGCGGCTGCCGGCGAAGAAGAACGCGGTGGCCTCGCTGCTCAACGCCTGCGCGCAGGTGGAGCAGATGGGTGGTTCGGCGGACGGCATCGTCATCAACTCGCTGGACTTCTACGAGCACCTGGTGGGCCAGCAGACGCTCCTGTCGGACCTGGCCGCCATGGGCATCCGCCTGTGCCGCACGCGCATGGTGAACCCGGGCACCATCATCGTGGGGGACTTCACCGCCGCGGCGACGCTGTATGACAGCCAGCGCTCGGTCATCCGGTTCGCGGAGCCGCCGCCGGGCATCTTCCCGCGCGAGGGACTGGCCGCCTACGGCGAGGTCTACACGACGCTCGCGGTGCACCTGCCCACCCACTTCTTCGTGGCGTCGCTGACCTGATGGCCTCCGCGAGCGCGAAGGGCGAGGGCGCGCAGCTCACGGTCCTCTACATCACCGGCTGGTGCCGCAGCGGCAGCACCATCCTGGGTAACGTCCTCAACGAGGTGCCGGGCTTCTTCCACGTGGGGGAGCTGAGCTTCCTCTGGAAGAACGCGTACGGGAACGGCTCCAACACGCTGTGTGGCTGCGGCCAGCAGTTGTTGGAGTGCGGCATCTGGGACACGGTGCTGACCTCCGACGTGCCAGCGGGCCAGACGCCGCGCGCGCACGCGGAAGAGGTGGTGCGCAGGCAGCAGTCCGCCGTGCGCACGCGGCACACGTTGCGGGTGCTGGACGAGGCTGGGGATTCGCAGGCGCTCCATGCGCACGCGGACTTCCTCGCGCGGACGTACCGCACCATCGCGCGAGCGACGGGGAGCAGGGTGCTGGTGGACAGCGGGAAGTTCCCGTCCGAGGCGGCGCTGCTGCCGCGCGTGGAGGGCATCCGGCCGCTGTACCTGCACCTGGTGCGCGACCCGCGCGCGGTGACGCACTCGTGGACGAAGACGAAGCAGTACGTCGTCCCCATGTCCGCGGCGCGCAGCACGGCGTACTGGCTGGGCTTCAACGCCGCGTCGGAGGAGGTGACGCGGAGGTTCCCCGCCCAATCGCTCTTCCTGCGCTACGAGGACTTCATCGCCGCGCCGGACCGCGCAGTGGACACGGTGCTGGACCTGGTGGGCGTGCCGCGCGCGCAGAACCCGGTGAAGGGCCGCACGGTGGTGCTGGGGAAGAACCACACCGTCACTGGCAACCCGGACCGCTTCCGCAGCGGACCCACGCTCCTGCGCGGCGAGGACGACGCATGGAAGGGGGAGCTGGCCTCTGGATCGAAGGCACTCACCGTGGCGCTCGCCTGGCCGCTGATGGCGAAGTACGGGTACTTCAGCGGAGCCCGGCGCGCTCCCACCGGAGGGGCCGCGCCGGATGCGGCGGGCGCGGAAACCCGGCCCTGAGCCTTCGGACATGAGCTCTGTCCTCACGGATGAGAAGGCGAGAACCCGGCTGAGCCCCCGTCGGCGGCGAACCGAAAAAACCTGTCCGACAGTCGGACAGGTTCGGGCGGCCATGGTGGTGGGCCCCCAGGCCAGCCAGGCTCCGGAAACCTGTCGGACAGTCGGACAGGTTTTGGAGAACCAGGGCCCGGGACCTCGTCCTTCCCGACCTGCGGAAACCGGTCGGACAGTCGGACAGGTTCTGAAGAACCGGGGCCATGGACCCCGCTCCGCCCAAGCGGAGGAAACCTGTCGGACAGTCGGACAGGTTCTGGAGAACCGGGGCCATGGACCCCGCTCCGCCCGAGCGGAGGAAACCTGTCGGACAGTCGGACATGGTTGGCGCGCCGGGGCCGGGGACTTCGCTCCGCCCGAGCCGCAAGAACCTGTCGGACCGTCGGAAGGATTTGGAGAAACAGGGTTGGGGGCTTTGCTCCGCCCAAGCCACGGAAACCTGTCGGACAGGTTCGAGAGAACCGGGACCAGGGACTGCGCTCGGTCCAAGTTGGGGAAACCTGTCGGACAGTCGGACAGGTTCGAGAGAACCGAGCCCGGGGCTTCGCTCCTCCGTGCAGCGGAAACCGGTCGGACAGTCGGACAGGTTTTGGAGAACCGCGGCAGGGGCTGCCGATCCAACCGGACCGCAGGAAACCAGTCGGACAGGTTTTTGGCGCACCGCAGCCGGGAGCCCGTCGTTCCATCTGGGGCACGGAAACCTGTCGGACAGTTGGACCGGTTTGGGCGCCCTGCGCCTGGAGGCTGCCGGTTCATCCGGGCCGCGGAATCTTGTCGGACAGTCGGACAGGTTGGGGCTGTGCCGGACGGGGATATCCGGGGCTCTGCGGGGGCCGTGCACCGGCGCGGTCGGGTGCACGAGGGACGGCTGGGCTGGGTTGGGGAGGGGACTCCGTCAATGCGGCTCTGTCCGGCGCGAAGTGGGGGACTTGTCTCTACGGGCCAATCGTTGGCGCTGGGCCTGGGCGGAGATGATGTGCGCTGGGTGCGGTTGGCGGAGCGGATGTTGTGCGGGGCCGGCTGGAATGCCGCGACCTGTGAATGCGTGGTTCGGTGATGTGCGGTGCGCTCGCTGGGGCGCAGCCGTGCTCCAACTTCTGGAGGGACGCGGATGGAACTGGGACTCGCCAACAAGGTCGCGCTCGTCGCTGGTGGCTCCAGCGGGCTGGGGCTCGCCGTCGCGGAGGAACTGGCGAAGGAGGGCGCGCATGTCGCCATCGGCGCTCGAGATACGGATCGGCTGGCCCAGGCGGAGGCTCGGCTCAAGTCCGTGGCCCGGGGCGGCCGGGTGCTGGCGACTCGCGTGGACGTGAGGGACGACGCGGACGTGCGCCGCTGGGTGGATGACGTGGTGGCGAAGCTGGGCGCGCTGCACGTCGTCGTCACCAACAGCGGCGGTCCTCCTCCCGGTCCGGCCTCTACCTTCGGCGTGGACGCGTACCGGAGCGCGGCGGACGCGGTGCTGCTGCCGCCCATCTCCCTGGCGCTCGCGGCGCTGCCTCACCTGAAGAAGGCCGGATGGGGACGCCTGCTGTTCATCACCTCCGAGACGGTGCACCGGCCCGTGGCCCGCTTCGCGCTGTCCGGCTTCGCTCGCATGGGCATCGTCGGCTTCTCCGCCGCGCTGGTGCAGGAGCTGGGCGACGCCGGCATCACCGTCAATGTGCTGGCGCCGGGCTACATGCGCACGCCTCCCGTCGAGCGCACCGCCGGCAACGCGGGTGACGTGGAGGCGGGCCTTCGCGCCATGGGCGCCCACATCCCGCTCAAGCGCGTGGGGCTCCCGGAGGAGTTCGCCGCCGCGGCGGTGTTCCTTGCCAGCGAGCGCGCTTCCTTCATCACCGGCACCGTGCAACTCGTGGACGGCGGCGCGAGCGTCATCGGATGAGCGCCACCTCCGCCGCTCCGTCCCGCCGTCCCGTCGTCGTGAAGATTGGCGGCGCGGCGGGCGTGGACCTGGAGAACGTCTGCTCGGACGTCGTGGAACTCGTAAGCCAGGGCGAGCGCGTCGTCGTCGTCAATGGAGGTTCGGAGGCCGGTGAGCGGCTCCTGGGCTCGCTGGGCCTGGCGCGCCCGGAGGCCACCACCGCGAACGGCAACGTCGTGCGCCTCACCTACGCGCCCACGCTGCGCGCGCTCACCATGGCGTGGGTGGGTGAGGTCAACAAAGCCGTGGTGCTGGCGCTGCTCACGAAGGGCGTCACCGCGCTGGGCCTGTGCGGCGCGGACGGCCGCGTGCTCACCGCTCGCCGCCGGCCGCCACTCAAGTTGCAGGACGCCGACGGGCGGATGCGCATCGACCGCGAGCATCTGGCCGGAGAGGTCTCCTCGGTGAACGCGGCGCTCCTGGGCACGCTGCTGGATGGCGGCTACGTGCCCGTCGTGTGTCCTCCCGCGGTGACGGAGGACGGCGTGCTCGTGAACGTGGACGCGGACCATGTGGCATCGTCCATCGCTGCGGCGCTGGGCGCGAAGGCCCTGGTCATCCTGTCCAATGTGCCGGGGCTGCTCGCGGATCCGAAGGACCCCGCCTCGCTGGTGCGCTCCAGCGACGACGTGGAGGGCTGCATGCCGCTGGCGGGCGGCCGCATGCGCTACAAGCTGGAGGCGGTGCGCCGGGCGCTGCTGGGCGGAGTTCCGACCGCGTACGTGAGCGCGTCGCGCGTGGCTCGGCCGGTGTTCTCCGCGCTGGAGGAGGCGGGCGGCACGAAGTTCACCCTTCGGGATGGAGGCAGGGCGGATGCGGGCGCGTGAGCCAGGCGTCGACTTGTTGCGGTGGATGGTGGAGCAGTACAGCCCCAGCCACCAGGAGGCCTCCTTCGCCGGAGCGCTGGTGGAGCGGCTGGGGACACGCGGCTGGCGGGCGCACACCGACGCCGTGGGCAACGCCGTCGCCCGCTACGGGGACGGGGACACCGTCATCGCGTTCCTGGGCCACATCGACACCGTGCCCGGGGAAGTGCCCGTGCGGCTGGAGGGACAGAAGCTCTACGGCCGGGGCGCGGTGGACGCCAAGGGCCCCCTGTGCGCGTTCATCGAAGCCGTGGAGCTGCTGGACGACGCGGAGCGCGCCGGCAAGCAGTTCCTGCTCCTGGGCTGCGTGGAGGAGGAGGTCGCCATCACTCGCGGCGCCCTGCACGTGCGCGACCAGTACGCCCCGGACTTCGTCATCAACGGCGAGCCCAGCGGCGCGCACGCGGTGACCATCGGCTACAAGGGACTGCTGCGCCTGGACCTGGAGCACCGCGCCAGCCGCCGCCACACCGCGAGCCGCGACTACCGCGCCGCCGCCGAACACGTCATCGAGGCGTGGAACGCGCTCAAGCGCCTGTGTGACGACTGGAACCGCGAGCGCCCATCCCTCTTCGAGCAGAACCTGCCCTCCCTCAACGCCTTCCACACCGGCGCCACGGAGACGGAGGAGTGGGCCACGGCCGCGGTGAGCATCCGCACCGGCCCGTCCACGGACACCGACGCACTGCTCGCGGCGCTGGCCACCGTACCCACCGTGACGGTGCGCACCGTGGCTCGGAAGAACGCCGTGTCCACCAACGGCAACGACGCGCTCTCCCGCGTCTTCAAGCAGGCCATCCGCGAGCGCGGCGTGAAGCCCACGCTGCGCCTGAAGACGGGCACGTCCGACTGGAACACCGTGGCCTCCGCGTGGGCCGTGCCCACCGTGGCGTACGGCCCCGGCGACGCCGCGCTGGACCACACGCCGCATGAGCACATCGACCTGCCGGAGTACGAGGAGGGCGTCGCGGTGCTCGCGCGCGTGCTGGCGCTGCTGCCCGTGAAGGGGACCGCGGGAGGCTGAACGCTCAGGTGCCCAGCGCGGCCAGGCCTCGCGAGCGCAGGGTCCGCATCCCCACCACGATGCCGAAGAAGAGCAGGGCACAGCCCGCGGTGATGGGCCGCACACCCACGCGGTCCGACAGCGCGCCCTGTCCCCAGACGCCCAGGATGTAACCCGCGTTCACCAGGAGCAGGAACAGGCTGCTCACGCGCGCCTGCAGCTCCGGCGGCGTGCGCGCCTGGCACACCGTCTTCAGTCCCGTGAAGGCGACCAGGTACACGGCGCCCAGGATGAACAGCGTCACCAGGGCCACCGGCAGCGAGGGGGACAGCCAGTACGCGGCGGAGCACAGCCCCACGAGCAGCAGCGACGCCTCCAGGAAGACCCGCCGCCCCATCCTCGCGACGAGGGCGCCGGAGCCGAACGCCGCGATGACCGCGCCCGTCCCCTGCGCCGTGAGCAGCATGGACGTGGTGGTCGCGTCCCCGCCCAGCACCTTCAGCGCGAACACCGGCACCAGGCCCACGAAGGGAGAGATGAGCAAGCCCACCAGCGCCCCGGAGCCCAGCGCGAGCGCGATGCCCGGATCCGTCCACGCCAGCCGCACGCCGCGCATGATGCCGGCCCACAGCGCCTCCACCTTGGGAGGCAGCGTGCTCGCCGCGCCGCGCATCCCCGCGAGCGCCAGCAGCACGGCGAGGAAGGACAGCGTGTTGACGAACAGCGCCCCGGCGATGCCCACCTTCGTCAGCACGAGCGCGGCCAGCACGGGACCGATGATGCGGCCCAGGTTGAACTGCGCCGAGTCCAGGCTGAGCGCGTTGTGCAGGTCCTCCGGAGGCACCACGGCCACGGTGAGCGCCGTGGCGCAGGGGATGACCAGCGTGCTGAACGCGCCGTTGAGCAGCGAGAGGACCGCCACCCACGGCACCGACAGGTTGTCCGTTGCGGCCAGCACCGTGAGCAACGCGGCCAGCAGCGCCTGCATGCATACGCACACGGCCATGAAGGTGCGCCGGTCGAAGCGGTCCGCGAGCGCTCCACCCAGGGGCGCGAGCACCAACGAAGGCAGGTGCGTCAGCGCGGCGACGCCGCCCGTCCAGGCGGCCTGGCCCGTCACCTGCGTGACGTAGACCCCCAGGGCCACGGACTCCATCCACGTGCCGATGTTGGACACGAGCGTGCCCAGCCAGAGAAGGGTGAAGTCGCGATGGGACAGGGCCCGGGCGGAGCCCGAACGTGAGAACAAGGAGGTGGCCACGGAGATATTCTTTCTACAGCGCGCCCCTGACGCGTGCTCGGTGGGCGCACGCCTACACGGTGTTTGACTCCCTGCCTGCCTTGGGAGACGGGGAAAGCCATGACGCGGCACAAGGTTCTCGTGGTTCCCCGGGAGATTGCCGGCGAGCGGCTCGACCGGTTCCTGACGAAGCACGTCCCGGGCCTCACGCCGGAGCGGGCCCGGGCGATGCTGGACGCAGGGCGCGTGCGCATCCGGGGCAAGAAGGCCCAGGCCACGCGCAAGCTGTGGGGCGGCGAGGAGCTCACCCTGGAGACGCCGGAGCCCCGGCCGTCGCCGCATGCCTCCCGGGAGGGCCCGGAGCTGCCGGTGCTGTACGACGACGCGGCGCTCGTCATCGTGGCGAAACCGCCGGGGTTGGTGGTGGAGCCGGAGGGGCGGGCGGCGTCGGTGGTGGGGCTGCTCGCGGCGCGGTGCCCGCCGTTCGACGTGGAGGGCGTGGTCCAGCCGGGCGTGGTGCATCGGTTGGATCGCGAGACGAGCGGATGTCTGGCATTGGCCCGGACGGATGACGCGGTGGCGGCGCTCCTGAAGGCGTTCCAGGAGAAGCGCGTGGACAAGCGCTACCAGACGCTGGTGCTGGGCCGTCCGCCGGACACGGGGCACCTGGAAGGACCGTACGCGAGGGACCCGAAGGATCCGCGCCGCTTCACGACCCGCGTGCCCTCCGCGCGCCGGGCGGCGCTGACGTTCACGGTGCGCGAGCGGTTCCGGGAGGGGGCGCTCCTGGACATCGACCTGGACACGGGGCGCACGCATCAGATCCGCGTGCAGCTGTCGGAGGCCGGGTTCCCGGTGCTGGGGGATTCGCTCTACGGCACGGAGGAGGCGCGCAAGCACCCGGCGGCGCTCGCGGTGGAGCGTCAGGCCCTGCACGCGTGGCGGCTGGAGGTGCCGTCCTCCGCCACGGGCCAACTCGTCCAGGTGGAGTCGCCGCTGCCGGAGGACTTCCTGCGTGGGCTCACGGTGCTCCGCGGAGGCGCGTGATACATCTCGGGCGCTGGGGACCTGGCGGATCAGGGCAGCACGAAGAGGGGAACATGCAAGCGCGGATGAAGTCGTGGGGCGGCCCGTGGGGAAGCCTGTCGTTGATGGTGGCCCTGCTGGTTTCGGGCTGTGGTTCCTCCACGAGCCCGTCGGGCCCCGAGCAGGATGCCGGCACGCAGGTGGATGCCGGGACGGATGCGGGCACCTCGGGCGACGCAGGCGTCGCGGACGCGGGCACGGTGGACAGCGGCGTACCGGAAGGCGCGCCCTGCGAAAAGACCCAGGGCGTGTGCGCGGGGGCGAAGCGGGCGTGGGTGGACGGCGCCTACGAGCCCGTGTGCACGGCGCGCTCCTATGGCGCGGACTACGAGGCGTCGGAGCTGCGCTGCGACGGCCTGGACAACGACTGCGACGGCGTGACGGATCCGACGACGTGGGCGGATGTCGCGCCGATGCAGTGGGCTCCTGATGACAGATGGGCGGACAGCCTGCCCGTGGAGGGGGGCTTCTTGTTCGTCTCTTCCGACGGCCTGGCGGCCATTGAGCTCCTCCGGCTCGATGCCTCCCTGACCCTGAAGGGCTCGGCGACCCTGCCGCTGTCGCCCGCGCCCATTCGCGTGTCGAGGACCCAGATGCTGCGGACCTCTCGCGGGCCGGCGCTCTTCTCCATCGTCGTGTACTCAGAGCCGAGCTACTTCGTGCGGGGGAGCCTCGTGCAGCTCGATGAGCTGGGGGCTCCCATCGGCGAGGGCGTCGTCCTCTTCGAAGGGCCCTACACCTGGGCGAATGGACACGTGGCCCCATCCCTGGATGGAGAGCGGCTCGCGGTGACCTGGACGTGGGATCTCGCCGGTGCCCGCGAGGTGCAGGGCATGGTTGTGGACCCCGCCGGCCAGGCCCTGGCGGCGCCCCGCGTGCTGCACCGGTCGGACTCGCTGGATCTCTCCGCGGCGGAGGTGCTGGGCCTGGGGGACGGCGGGTTCCTGGTGAAGGCGAACGAGAACAAGGCGGGCTCGTTCGATGACACGCGCGTCTGGCTGCAGCGTTACGACCGCGAGCTCCTGCCCGTGGGGGACGAGCGCATCCTCACGGTGAAGTATGCGGCCGCTCCCAGGCTGATGCTGACGGCTCCCTCGGAAGTGGGCGGCGCGGGCGAGCCGACGCTGCTCTACCGGGACACGCATGGACTTACTCCCCAGTTCCTTCAGGTGCGGTCCCTCTTCGACCAGGGCATGGCGGAGAGCCTGACCGCCACGAAGCAGAGCCAGACCGCCCTGTTCGGCGCGACGATGACCTCGCGGGGACTCCAGCTGGCGTGGCTCTCCATGCTCTTCGTTACCAACCCCAGCGGAGATGCCGCCTTCGGCTTCGAAGGGTGGCTCTGGGGGCGGAGCGCGACCGGCGTCGTGGAGGATTGGACTCCCGGCACCGCGTCCATGCCCATGCACGCCGCCGCGTCATGGGTGCGGCTGCATGAGCTGGCGGGGCATCAGCTGGGGGCGCTCACGATGACCGCCACGGACACTCCCCGGACCTACACCCTGCGTTCGCTGCGCTACTGCGCGCCCTGAGCCCGGCGACGGGCTCTGCTTCCCCGAGGAGTCTCCCGACCTCCTCGCGAAAGAAGCGCGCGGAGGACGGCTACCGGCCGGGGTCGTCCTCGGCGTCGGGCTCGGGCGGCTCCAGACGGGCCTGCCGCTCACTGGCCTCCCAGGAGGCCTCGGCGTCACCGGCGTGCACGCGGGCGGCGGCATCGTCGTCCTGGTCGCCGGTCCACGTCGTGTGGCCTCCCGCGAAGCCCTCCAGGGGGCGAGCGCCGCGATGCGACTCCACCTCCAGGTCCTTCTGCTCCTGCTCGCGCAGCCGCTCGCGCTCCTGCTCCCGCTCGTGCTCATGCTGCTGTTCAAGAATCCTGTCCGCCATATCGCATCACCTCCTGACCCAAGGTGGGGTGCGCCCGCGCGGGACGGCAGGGGGAGACGAGCGTTCGTGCACGGCCGCATGCCTTGCGTGCGGTCGGCTACGCTCCAGCTGCCCGTGTGAGCCGGGCATCTGGAGGAGCGCGGCGCATGAACGCGGGAGTCTCCATCGTCGCCGATGACACCCGGAGCTGGGGACTGGAGACCCCTGGCCCCGGCCTGCTGCTGCACGTGCCCGCCACGGGCCGCTGGGCGCGTCGGCCCTCCGTGCACCTGGAGGCGGCTCCCGGCTACCGCATCCGGTTGCGCGGCGCGGGGCAGACGCTGCTCTGGACCCGCATCGATTCCTATTGGGACCGCGCGGCCTTCCTCCGGGGAACGGCCCAGGCCCCCCAGGTCCTGCCACCCCTGTCCGCGCCCGAGGTCCGGGCCGTGGAGGCCGCGTCCGGCACCGGGGCCTGGTGGGAGGCCTGGGCGTGGCGGGTGGCGCGTGCGCTCGTGGAGGCCCCTCTGCCGGTGCTCCACGCCGGGTCCTGGTGTCTGCGCCCCGTGCGCGCCATCGCCTCGGAGAAGTCGGAGCGGCATCCCGTCTCCCCCATGGAATGGGGCTTCGGTCAGCCGCCGATGCCGCCGCACTCGCTGTCCGCCGTGACGCGGTTCCTCCACGCCTGGAACGAGGACTGGTGGGACGCGCGGACCGAACACACGCCGGGTGTCGTGCTCGGACTGCGGGCGCTCTCGTCACCCGAGGATGGCCGCGTGAAGAGCTGGCGCAAGCGCGCACGGGACGGGACGTTGCCGCCCGTGCTGCTGCTCTACGTGGACATCCTGGCGAAGTGGCTGGTGCTGGATGGCCACGACCGGCTGCACGCGGCGCTGCTCGAAGACGTGGAGCCTCCGCTCTTGGGCTTGTGGCCCTTCGTCACCCCGCCGCGTCCCGCGAGCGCCGTCCGCGAGGAGGGCGCCCTGTTCAGCGCGGAGTTCCAGCTGCGCTCCGGGGCGACGCCGGAGACCGTCGACCGCGTCAACCGCATGCTGCTGCTCAACTTCACTCCCAATCCCAGGGGAACCGTCTCGCGCGCCTGGCCGCTCCCGGGCGGGCGGGCCTCCTGGCGCGAGGAGGTCTCCGCCCGGCGCCGCGTTGCACCGGCCCCGCTTCCGGACGACATCGACTGGGATTGGTTCACGTAAGCTGTCCGGCATGTTTCAGCACTTCGAACGCACGACCACCGACCGGCTGCTGCTCCGCGCTGTTCGCGAAGGCGACCTGGACGCCGTCTTCGCCCTCCATTCGGATCCGACCACGAACCAGTTCAGCCGCCGTGGCTACATGCAGACACTGGACGACGCGCGGCGGATCATGGGCCTCTGGCTGGAGGACTGGGCGCGCGAAGGCGTGGGGTACTGGCTGGTGGAGCGGCTCGAAGCGCCCGGCGTCGTCGTGGGCCTGGGCGGCCTGCGCCACAAGGAGCTGGAAGGCCAGCGCGTGCTCAACCTCGCCTACCGCTTCACGCCCGAGACCTGGGGCTCCGGGTACGCGACGGAGGTGTCCCGCGTCGCGCTGGCGCTGGCGGCGCGGCACCTGCCGCACGTTCCCCTGGTGGCCATCATCCACCCGGAGAACGCCGCGTCCATCCGCGTGGCGGAGCGGCTCGGGATGCGCCTGGACCGCCACGTCACCGAGGACGGCATCCCGAACCGCGTGTATGTGATTGGCTGAGCAGCTCCTTCAGCGCGGGTCGAACGAAGCACAGACGCGCACGCCGATGCGGACGTCCCGCGCGGTCGCGTCGCCGGGAGACAGGTCGGCGCTCGCCGCGACGAACGAGTCGTAATACCAGGAGCCTCCCCGGAGCACGACGCTGCCGAACTCCGGCGTCACGGAGCGCGTGAGCTCGTAGGCGTTGCCCGCCATGTCCCGCAGGCCGAACGGGCTCACCGACGCGGGATGCGTTCCCACCGCGTCCGGTCCAAAGGCCAACGGCCGCCGGTCGTACGTCGCGTCGATGTTGGCGTCGTCGGGCTGGAGTTGGTCGCCGTGGGGATAGCGGCGGCCGTCCGCGCCCCGGGCCGCGTACTCCCATTCGTGCTGGCCACACAGGCGCGCTCCTGGCAGCCGCTTCGTCCGGTGGAGCCAGTAGAAGTAGCCCTCCAGGTCCTGCGCGGAGACGCCGGACAAAGGCAGCCGCTTCCAGTCGACGCTCGCGTGCCGCGTGCGCTCCGCGTAGAGCAGGGGCTCGCCTTCCTTCGCGGTGCGGAACTCCTCGCGGGTGCGGTGGAAGGTGAAGACCCAGCCCGTGCCCTGCCGCCACCGCAGCGTGATGGTGCCTCCGTCGCCGAAGTGCGGCTGTTCGAGGATTTTCCTCGCGGGCGCGTCCGGCGGCAGGTCTTCCAGGTAGGTCAGCCAGTCGCCAAACGTCACCTCGTCGCGGCCCACCAGATAGCCGCCGGTGAGGCAGTAGCGATGCATGGGCGGGCTGAAGGTGAAGCGGCGCACCACCTCCGGCTCGGCGCTGCCCAGGAGGAAGCAGCCCGGCGGAATGTAGACGTAGCCTTCGGGCACCTGGGTGGGGAGCGTGAGGCGCAACGCTTCACGCGCGCCGTGCGTGAGGAACACCGGAACGTCCAGGGGCACCCGTCCCGGCTGCGTGACGTGGAGCAGGTAGGAGCCTTCCGGGAGGACGAAGCGCGAGCTCCCGGTGGCCGGCACGGCTTCGCGGCGGAACGGCCCGTCGCTCCGGAGGACGCGCGTGATGGACAGGCGGGCTCCCGGCGGCGTGCTTTCGAACGTCAGCTCCGCGGGCTCGTGGAACCGCCGCAGGGAGGCCCCGCCCTCCTTCGCTGAGTCCACCTCCTGCTCCAGGCGCTGGAGCCACGCGTCGCGCTCGTGGCGCTGGTGGAACGCTTCCGCGAGGAGGACGCGCTCGGACAGGACCTCCGCGATGAGCCGGCGCGTGTCGGGGTGGTGGCGGTCGCGGTCCAGGCCGCGCTCCAGGCTCCGGCTGGCGCGGGTGAAGGCCGCTTCCGCCTTGTCACGCAGGGCGAGCGTCTCCGTCCAACGCTTCTCCGCGGCGCTGCGCAGGCCCGTGGCATTCGTCGCGGTCTCCGGGCCCAGCGAGGAGGGCGGCCGGCCGTCGAACATGGCCAGCGACTCCTCCCGGTTCGCGAGCGACCTCGCGGCGAGGGTGCGGCCCGAAGCCAGCGCCTCCTTCGCGGTGCCCAGCTCCGCGGCGATGAAGCGCGAGTCCTCCAGGTACGCCTGGAGCCGGAGGCCGCCATACGACGCGAGGACGGCGAGCGCGAGCACGAGCGCGGTGAGGCCCCGTCCCCAACGCGCGCGGCGCACGGCCCGGTGGGACGCCCGGAGGAAGGCCTGCTCCCGGGTGCCCAGGGTGGCGGGCTCCAGCACCCGCACTTCATCCAACTGGCGCTGACCCCACAGGGCCTCGCTGGCGCGGCGCAGGCGGTCCCACTCCACGCTGGCCGCCTCCACGCGCTTGCGCAGCACGCGGTGCCCGATGTCGTCATCCAGCCAGTCGCGCAGCGTGCCCCAGCTCGAGATGAGCGACTCGTGGGCAATCTCCCAGCGGGGCAGACCGCTCACCGTGCGCGTGTGCAACAGCCGGCCTTCCACGAGCATCCGCAGCGCCGCGCGGGAGGTGTCGTCCGAGGCGTCCGCGAGGTCCTCCGCGCCACGCTCGATGCGCGTGCCCTCCGCCGTCACCAGTTGGAGCAACAGCCGCCGCGCCGCCGCGTGCTCCGCGGGGCTCATGCGCGCGAGCACTCCGTCCGCATGCCGGGACAACGCTCCGGCCACGCCGCCCATCGCCTCCAGCGCCGAGCGCGTGATGCGGCCCCGGGCGGCGTCGCGGCGCTCCCACAGCTCCGCGAGCGCGAACTGGAGCAGCGGGAGGCTGCCCACGCCATGCGCCGTGGAATCGACGAGCGTCCGCACCAGCTCCGGCGACTCGAAGGCCACGCCCCTCGCGCGGGCCGGGCCGATGATGGCCTCGCGAACGCCCTCGGGCGATAGGGGCCGGAGGATGTAGAGCGCCCGCTCCGCCTCTTCCCCCAGGCCCGGGAGCGCGCACAGGCGCGTGAGGAAGTCGCCCCGCACCGCGAGCAGCACGTGCACTCCGGTAGACGGCAGGGCCAGCTCTCCCAGGAGGCGGGCGAAGTGCGCGGCCTGGCCGGGGTCGGAGAGGGTGAGCAGCTCCTCCAACTGGTCGACGAAGAGCAGCAGCCCCCGCCCGCGTCCATGCATCTCGCGCAGCGCCTGTCCCAGCCAGGCCGGCGTGTCCGTGAGGGCGGTGACGAGCTCCGCCTCCCTGCGCCCCAGCACCGGCGCGAGCGCGGCGGCCAGCGCTTCGAGCGGGCGATGACCGGGCCACAGCGTCACGATGTGCGGCTCGCGTCCGTCGCCCAGGTCTCCGGCCGCCACCCGGGGCAGCACGCCCGCGCGGCACAGCGAGGACTTGCCCGTCCCGGAGTCGCCAGCGACGAGCACCAGTGGCCGCGTGCGCAGGCGCTCCAGCACGGCGCGGATGTCGCCCTCGCGTCCGAAGAAGAGCGCCCGGTGCTCGGCCGCGAACGGCGCGAGTCCTCGGTAGGGATTGCCGGCGGCCAGCGGCGCGGGCGAGATGGAGCGCTCCAACTGCTCCAGTGATTCGCTCAGCGCTTCCGCGGAACCCACGCGCTCCAGCGGATCCACCGCGAGACAGCGCTGGATGAGTGCGGCGAAGTCGGGGTCCACCTCCGGTCCCAGCGCGGCGCGGGGCGGGGTGTCCTCGGGCTTTCGCGAGGCGCGGCGGGGCACCTGGCCCGTGCACAATTCATGGAGGATGAGGCCCAGTGCATACAGGTCGCTGCGGGCGGACGCCGGGCCTCCGGTGAGCACCTCCGGCGCCAGGTAGGGCAGGGTGCCCACGAGCAGCGGCGATCCGGACGCCAGCTCCGCGCCCACCTCGAAGCGCTCGGCGAGGCCGAAGTCGAGCAGCTTCACCTCGCCCTCGCGCGTGACGAGCGCGTTGGAGGGCTTGAGGTCGCGGTGCAGGACGCCCTGGCGGTGCGCCGCCGCCAGCCCCCGCGCCAGGCCCACGCCCAGGGACAGCACCCGGCGCCACGGCACGGGCAGGGGCAGCTCCGCGAGCGTCTCGCCGACGACGTACTCGGAGACGATGTACGGGTGGCCGTCCACCGCGCCCACGCTGAACACGCTGACGATGTTCGCGTGTTGCAACCGCGCGAGCGCCCGGGCCTCCGTGGTGAACAGGTCGCGGAAGCGCTCATCCGGCTGTGTCGCCGCCATGAACTTCACCGCCACGCGCCGGTCCAGCGACGTGTCGTGCGCCAGGTAGACGATGCCCATCCCGCCCCGGCCCAGCGGGCGCTCCAGGCGGAACGCATCGAACGACGGCGGTGGCGTCCAGGGCTCCGGCTCCGGCGGCGGCAGCCGGTCCGTCTCCCTCTCGTCGGAGGGCTCCGGGTCCTCCACGGACGAGCGCTGGATGCCGGGCGTGAGCGTGGCCAGCATGCTCCGGCACTCGTTGCATCCCGCGGCGTGGCGGTGCACCTGCGCCAGCGCCTCATCCGTCAGCTGGTCCTCGAGGAGCTGGACCAGGATGTCGTCGGTCAGGCAGCTGGAAGGGGGCGCGCTCACGGGGTGGGAGCCTTCACGCTAGCCACGCGGCGCGCGGCGTTCAATGACACACGCGGACACGCCCCCCCGCACCGTGCGCGCGCCGCGCGTGGGGGGCGGGCCGGGGCGCGCCATGCTATGGCGTTGCCATGTCCCAGGTGTCCGCACTGGCCGCGACCTTCCTCTCGCACACGAAGACGCGCTTCGTGGCCCCCTCGCCGGAAGAGCTCGCGGCACTCGACGCCCTGCTGTCGCGCGCCTGGGAGGAAGCGCAGGCCCGCTGGCCGGGCATCCCGCTGACCGCCGCGCGCTTCGTCACCCACGTCGCGGAGCGGCTCCCCCCGGCCAGCCCCACCGCGCCCATCGCGCCGCTCGTCTCCGCCCTGTCCCTGCCGGAGCTGTACCTGGCGTGCGCGTGCGTCCAGGGCCACTCCGTCGCGCTGGAGGCCTTTGAACGCCACTACCTGGCCCGGCTGCCGGAGCGGCTGCGGAGCCTGCGCCAGCCCGACTCGATGATCGACGAGGTCCGCCAGCGCGTGAGCGTGAAGCTCCTGGTGGCCAGCGCGGGCCACGCGCCCGCCATCGCGGACTACACGGGGCGTGGGGGCCTCTTGAGCTGGGTGGTCGTCATCGCCAGCCGCATCACCAACAAGCTGCGCGGACAGGAGAAGCCTTCCACGGAGGACGACGCGGAGGAGCTGTTCAAGGCGCTGCCCGCGCAGGGCCTGGATCCGGAGTTGGACGTGATGAAGCGCCGCCACCACGCGGCCTTCCGTCAGGCCGTGAGGGAAGCCGCCGCCACGCTGTCGGCCGAGGACCGCCATCTGCTCCGCCTCCACTTCGCCGACCGGCTTTCCACGTATGAGATGGCGCCGCTCTTCCGCGTCAACCAGTCCACCATCTCCCGCTGGCTGAAGCGGGTGCAGCAGCAGGTCTACACGGAGACCCGGCGCCGCCTGCAGGAACAGCTGGGCCTCTCCACGGAGGACTTCCAGAGCTTCATCGCCTTCGTGGACAGCCAGCTGGACCTGACCTTGAGCCAGCTCCTCGGCGAGAAGCGCGAGCCCTCGTCGGAAGGCTGAGCTACTGCACCCGCGCGGGCTCCGCCTTCGGGGGGCCATAGGAGAGGTTGCGCAGCAGCGCGGCCCCGGGCTTCACGTCGCCTCGGCGCACCGTGCACACCTCTCCCTCGCCGAGTGCGTCGCCTGTGTCCGCCTGGAAGCGGCCAGGGCACTCCTGGAGGATGATGTCCAGCGCGCGGCCGTCGCGGGTGCGGGAGAGGCAGGTGGCGCCGTCGGGTGCCCAGGCCGCCTCGAAGGACCCCTTCGCCGGGTCCCACTCGCGGGTCACCTCCGTCGCCCGCTCCAGCACGCCCAGCCGGTCGTAGATGTCGATGGTGGTGTCCTGGCGCGTGTGGCTCCGGCCGTTGCCGCAGTAGTCCGCGCGGGCCAGCCGGGTGCACGCCTGGTGGAGGCCGGACAGCGACTTCCCGTCCCGGGATGCCCAGGGCGCGTAGCCCCAGAGGATGCACTTGGAGATGGCGCCGTTCTCACACGCGAAGGTGACCCGGTCCGCCGCTTCGGAGTGGGCGCCGCTCGCGTCCCACACGCCGCCCACCGCCAGGGCCCGGGGCGCGGGAGAGCGGTCCAGCGCGACGCAGGGGTTCTCCCACTCGCGCGCCACCGGGTTCCACGCCTCGATGCGGTAGAAGACGCGGCTTGCATCATCCGCCGCGGGCTCCGCGCCGCAGATGGCCACCTCCACGGGCTTGCCGTCGCTGGCGGTGCCCTGGAGCACGGTGCCCACCACGTCGCTGGCCGTCGCACCGGCCTCCGGCGCGGGGACCGGCCACAGCCGGCCATGGTCGAAGCGCAGGGCCGTCACCCCGTCCTCCGCCTGCCGGGGCGCGTCCAGCGCCACGGAGACGAGCACGCTGGTGCGCTCGTCCGTCTGCTTCTCCGGATCCCAGCCGCGCTTGGTGCCCCACAGCATCGTGCCCTGGGGCCGGGCGATGCGCTGGGCCGTCTGGGATTGGCACCGGCGCGCGTAACGCTCGGCGTCGGTCGGGCCGCTCACGGACCGGGTGGGGCCGGGCTTCGGGGCGGCGGCGGGCGGCGCGGCCTGTCCTTGCGCGGACAGGAGCAGGAACAGGCACACCGGCAGGGTTCGGAAGGGCGCGTTCATCGCTTCCGATGAGCCCCCGGGCCCAAAATCGATGCACGGAATCCGTCCGCCCCCCGCACGGAGCCGTCAGTCCCAGCCGCGCAATTGGACGCGCACTCGCCGCAGCAGCAGGTCCCACTCCTGGCGCTTCAAGGTCGCCATCACGCGCCCGGTGACGATGGTGAGCCCCGTGAGGGTCATCACCAGGAAGCCGATGCGGTGGTCCCGCAGGCCCGCGTCGAGCAGGTTGGCCACCACGTCCAGGAGCAGGAACAGCGTCCCCAGCGCCAGGTAGGCGCGGATGCGCAGGGCCATGCCCACCGCCACCCCCAGAAGACAGACAGCGCCGAAGACAATCGCATACGTGCCATCCTCGGACTCTCCCAGGCTGGCCGTCAGCTTCGCCGCCGCGGGCACATACAGCAGCAGTCCGCCCAGGATGCGCACCGCGTTGCGCGCCGCGTGCGGGAGGCTGGACGTGAAGAGCTGTCCCATCATCAGGAGCAGCAGCCCGAGCGGCGCCAGGTACACCTCCAGCCCCTCCAGACCGAACGCGAGCGCGGCGATGAGCAGCGCCAGGTTGCAGGCCGCCGCGGCGAACGCGCCGAACATCCGGCTGCGCTCCACCGCGCCCAGCGCCGCGTACAGCAGGCCGGAGCCTCCCGCGAACAGGGCGGCATCGCCCGTCGCGTCGGCGGGGAGGATGAGCGCCACCGCGATGGGCAGGAGCGCCGCGAACCGCCGCGTCGCCTGCTCCACGGGACGCACACCCGCCCTGCGCGCCAGCACCGTCACGCCCACGAGGACGAAGCCCAGCGACAGCGCGAAGAGGGCGTCATGCTCGGGACGGAGGCCCTGCGCGTACAGCCCGCGCACCAGCGCGTAGACGCCCACCACCGCGAGCTGCACGAAGTAGACATGGCGGCCCGTGTGCTCGCGCCACGCGGCGTGCAGGGACACGCCCACGGCCAGCCCGATGGCCGCCAGCGCCACGGGCAGCACGTCCTCGGAGGCCTGGCCTCCCACGGCGACGGCCGCGAGCAGCGCCGCGCTCGCCACCAGCCACAGGTCGCGGCCCCAGCCCATGCCCCCCGCGACGTCGCTCCGGCGGCGGGACGTCATGCGGCGGGTGACCTGGAGGGCCAGCGCGCTCCCCGCGGCGGCCAGCGCCAGCTCCGCTCCGGACCGGGTGAAGAGGGGCTGGTACGTGGGGTCCCAGGGGGCCCTGGCCTGCGCGAGGAACGCCAGCCCCGTGGCCACGACCGCGCCTCCGGCGACCATCGTCCCGAGCCCCGCGATGAACCCTGCGAGCGCCCCGCGCCACTGGAAGGCCGCCACGAGCAGCGCCGCCGAGAGGAGGCCCAGCGTCAGGGGGAAGGCGAAGGACAGCATCCATTCGCCCGTCAGCCCCGAGATCATCTCCAACACGAGGAGGGGAACCGCCAGCGTCGATGACGTGTGCCCTTCGACGGCCAGCGCATACACCGCCGCCGCGATGAAGTAGGGCAGCACGGACAGGTGGGCACGCAGTCGCGCCCGGCCCTCGTCGTGGCCCCGACGCTTCGCGAGCCAGGGAGCGACGACCACCACCCCGAGCCCCAGCAGCGCCAGCGTGGGTCCCGGCCACGGTTCGAGGTGCGGCATCAGGTGGGCCAGGGCATGGACGAGCAGCAGGAGCCCCAGGCCCACCACGCCGCGTCCGCGCCCCCTCGCGCCGCCCACGAACAGCACGGCGCCGGTGGCGAGGACGAGGTCCGCCGCGAGCACGCCGGGTTGGAAGAAAGCCGCCGCCGCCACGAGCACCACGGCGGTGAGCGTTTCCCGGCTCAGGGCATCGAGGAAGGGGCCCGGGCGGTCATCGGTGCCCAGGGACAGCAGCCGCCGGAAGAACGCACGCCCCGCGTCCACCCGGGCCACCGCGACCGCGAACACCGCGTAGACGAGCCCGGCGGCGGCGATGCCCGCGAACGCCTGCTGCCACAGGAGGAAGTGCGTGCCGCCCGGCGGCATCCAGGCCTCCGGGTGCAACCATCCCAGCGAAGGGCTGATGAGATTCACAGCCGAGACGCGGATCCACTGCCCGTCGGGAGGCATCAGCGCCACCAGCGGACTGCCCATCAGCGACTGCTGCGCGGCCCAGAGCGCGGCGCCGGGAAGTCCCAGCAGCAGCCCCCAATGCGCCAGGACCCGCGAGCGGAACGAGGCCGCGAGCAGGACCGTCAACAGCGCCGGCCCCAGCACCAGGAGCGGCGGCACCAGGCCCAGCGCGCGGGACGGATCCGGCAGGCCCACGACGAAGGCCGAGCGCAGCAGCAGCACGGCCAGCACGGCCACGCCCAGGTGGGGCACCGCGTGGTACAGCGGCCCGTGCTTGGGTCTCTCCAGGCGCTGGGCCACCCACGGCCCTACACGCCGCAGACCCAGCGCCAGGACCCACAGCGCGATGCCGATAAGCGGCAGGCGCCAGGCGGACACGTCGGGCGGAAGCGGCCGGCCCGCGCGATTGACGGCCCCGGTGAGCGCGATGAACCCGCCGCACAGGGCGAGCGTCACCACCGAACCCCGCATCTGGAACGCCACGAAGCCACGCGACACGAACGCCAGCAGCGCGCCCGCCGTGAGCAGCACGCCCGCGAGCAGGGCCGCCGGACGCTCGGCGCTGTCGGGCAGGGCGACCCAGTTGACGAGCGTGATGACCGCGAGCACCGCCTGCACGAGCGCTGCGCCCGCGAAGCCATCCGTGAAGAGAGGCCGTCCCCGAGCGCCGAAAGGCAGGGGGAAGACGTCCAGCAGCCGCCGGCCCTTCACCGTGTCGAGTCCCTGGCCGCGAAGCATCGCGAACAGCGCGAAGCCGAAGCCCAGGCCCGCCGCCACGAGCGCGGCCCGCGCCGAAGCGAAGTCGGAGACCGTGCCCAGGCCCTGCGACACCGTGAGCGCGAGCCCCATGGCCGCCAGGAAGCCGACGAGCCTGCTGCCGTCGCGCCGGACGCGGAGCAGCAGCACCCCCGTGGCCACCGCCGTGGGCACGCAGGCGAGCACCGTCGAGAAGGGCTCCGCGACCCCTGAGAGCACGTCCGGCAAGGCGGGCGCGACCCCCAGCGCCCAAGCCACCCCGAGCGCGGCGATGGCCAGCGACAGGTCCTCAAGCGGCCGGAGCGCGTCCCGCATCCCCTGGCGCTCCAGCCACGCGGACTGCGCGAGCCCGCCCAGGCCATAGAGCACCGCCGCGAGCGCGAAGACGCCCAGGCCCGCCGCGCTGGACGCAAGCCACGGAGTCCCGTCCACGGCCGAGAGCGCCCCGAAGAGCAGCGCGACACCGCCCAGATAGTGGAGGCCCCGCCACCTCCACCGCCCCGCGAAGTGGGCCGCGAACGCGATGACCGCCCCCGTGTACGCCTGGGGCCAGGGCGCGTTCGTCCCCTGCGTCCACGCCAGCACGGAGAACGCGGGCATCGTCGCCAGCGAGACGACGACACTCCACGCGAGCATCCGGTTGCGCAGGATGCCGGAGGACGTCACGCGCGCCAGGAGCATCAGTCCGGACGCCACCGCCGCGACGCCGAAGCACCACCACGCCGGAACGTCCGGCGCCTGCACACGTGCGACCAGCGCCCCCGCGAGCAGTGAGGCCATGACGGCCGGATGCACCAGGGCCCGGCGGCGGAACTCCAACAGGAAGAAGACGAGCGCGGCCAGCACGGGTGCGCAGACGGATGCCGTATCCACCCAGGCGTCCTCACCCGGGAAGACCGAGAAGGCGCCGAGCGCCCCCGCGAGCGCGCCACTGGCCACCACCGCGTGCGCGAGCGTCTCGAACACCGGGGCCGCGCGGGGATGCGCCGCCCGGACGGCCTCCGAGGACGCCCCCGCCGCCACCACCGCGCCCATCGCCACCGCCCACAGCACGAGCCCCGCGAACAGGGGCGCCCCGGGCTCCAGCGCATCGAATCCGGAGGGGCCGCTCGCTACGCAGAAGACCGCCAGCCAGAGCGCGCCGTAGAGCGCGGCGCCCACACCGGCGAACGAAGCCGTGCCCGCCCGTGCCCGCCACACCGAAGCCCCCAGCGCCACCACGCCCGCGAACGCGCACAGCGCACGCAGCCAGGGCGCGTCGTCCCAACCCATCAGCGGCAGCCCCGCCAGGAGCGATGGGAACAGCGCCACCGCGAAGGTCGTGGCGGAAGCCCCGGGCCACAGCCGTCCCGCGGCCCGCAGAGGAATGAGCGCGACAGCAGCGACGCCGAACGCGGTGGGAACGCCGACCGTGGGCATCAGCGCCACCAGGGCCGACAGCGCGATGAACACCACCGGCAGCAAGGCGAGTCCGATGCTCGCGAGCACGCGCCCCGCCGACCGCGAGCGCCGCGCCAGGAACGTACCCAGCCCGATGAAGGCCGCGTGGTAGCCCAGCAGCGCGCCCGTGACGATGAGCTGCCGGGGCACTCCACCCAGCGCCCGCCACGCCTCGCGCACGCCCATGAGCGAGCCGCCCAGCACGAGCACCGCGCCGAGGAACCACCAGATGTACTCGTTGAAGCGGGGAGGGTTGTCGCCCTCGTCCAGCGCGATGACCGCCTCCAGGCCGCTGCCTCCCAGCGAGTCCAGGTGCCCCCGGCCGAACAACGCCTGCCCCGACCCCAGCGCCGAACCCAGGTCCTCCTCGCTGGAGGACTCGCGGTCGTCCTGCGCCACCACCACCCGCCGCCGTGCCGCCTGTTGTTCCCGCTCCGCCCGCGCCGTCTCATCCAGCGAGTGCGCGAGCGAGGCCAGCCAACCCGGACGCCACCCGCCCGCGCGACGCAGCGAGTGGGCCACGTCATCCGCCCAGGCCTCCACGCGCGCCGCGGAGTCGAGCGCCGGCTCCACCGGAACCGGAACCCCCACGGCCTCGGGCGCGGGCACCTCCAGAACGCTTACGACCGTTTCAGGAGGCGCCGCGAGCGAAGCCTCCAGCCGGACCGCCGTGTCCGCATCCAGCAGCCCATCGAAGCGCCAGTGCTCGATGCGCCGTCGCATCCGCGCCAGCACGACGTCATCCAGGTGCCGCCCGGTGGCGGGCACGAGGGCGGCACCGCACTCCGGGCACAGGGACCCGGAGTCCGGCGCACGCGGTTCCGTACAGGCAGGACAGAGCATGTGCGTCAGCATACCGGGTCGCTCACACCCGGAGTGCCGTCCCTGGAGACACTGTCACTTCAGGGAGCCCGGCCATGGCCTCCACGGCCGGGCTCCCCCCACGCCGGGCCTAAAGACCGTCGTGGTAGCACCAGCCGGTGGTGCGGTCGTAGCCGCCACCGGACAGCGGGTAGTTGATGAAGCCCAGCTCCTCGCCCGGACCGCACTCCGACCGGGCGCGGGTGTAGGGCTGGCACTTCGTCTGGCCGTTCAGGCTGACGCACGCGCCGCGCGCCCCTTCCGTGCCGCAGAACTCGGCGTAGCTCTTGGTGCACGTCTCACCAATCAGGGCAGGGTCGAAGTCGAAGCCGAGCGGCTCCAGGACCGCCTGCTCGATGCACGTGCCGTAGACGCCGCAGATGGTACCCGTGGGGCAGCCGGGGACCGCCGCCATCGGGTCGCACGTCTTCAGGCACTGCCGGTCATCCGTGAACAGGTCCGAGCACGCGAAGCCCTCCGCGCAGTCCGTCGTCGCCGGGTGGTTGGCGTCCGCCGCGGGCGTGAGGGTGCAGGCCGCGCCCTGCGTGCCCGTGCCCTGCGACTTCTCCAGCGTGCCGTCATCCGCGAAGTAGTTGTCCGCCACGCAGGTGTGACCCGGCACGCCCGCCGTCCACGAGCCCTCGCGCGGGTCGCAGCCCATGGGACGCACGGTGTTCCAAGTCGCGTAGCGGATCCACTTGCACTCGCCACCCGGGACCACCGCGCTGCCCTTGTAGGGCGCGCTGAGCGGCGCCGCGTTCACCGACTCGCGCAGCGTCACGTTGAAGAGCACGCCCACCGACTGCTGCGGCGACACCTTGAGCGCCAGCAACAGTGCTCCGGTGTCCGCCACGAACAGCTTCTGGCCCGTCGTGCCCGCGTCCTGGTAGCCGTAGACGCACTGCTCGCAGGTAAAGGTGTTGGCGCCGCCGGCCGCCAGGTCATGCACGCCCGTCGCCGTGTTCACGTCCAGCCGGACGAACGCCGTGTCCTTCAGCGCCGGATCTCCCAGGCCGTTGAACGTGCCCTGATAGGTCGGCTGGCCGCCGTACATCACCGGCGTCAGCTGGACGCCGTTCGACAGCGCGCCCATGGTGATCTCGGTACACCCCGCGGGTGGGGTGAGCTCATGCGCCTGCTGCTCCAGGACCTTCGCCTGCTCTTCCTGGTTGGGGACTTCCTCCCGCGGCTGCGGCTCCACGGCACAGCCCGTCAGCGCCAGCAGGGAAAGCACGGCACTCCAACGCCACGCACGAAACCCGAGGCTTCGAGTCGTCATTGTCATTCTCTTGGATGGTGGTTCAGGCTGTCAGGGGGGGACGGCAGCCGATCCGGGGAACCCGGATGAGGTGTTGATTACGTGAGGATGTCTTGAATTGACAGTCTGATTCGACATTGCGATGCGACTGTTATTGCCGTGGAATCCGTTGCGGATGGGATGGAATCAGCCCGGTGGATCCCAGATGGAATGTCTCCAAATTCGACGGGTACGAATGGGAAACGAATCAATTGCGGCTGTGGCACCCGGTGCCGCCATTTCACGTACCACCGGGGTCTGACACTCGCGGTGCTAGGGCTTCTTGTTGCGCTCCCGCAGCGCCTTGCACGGGTCGTCCTCCGGCATGGCCGGCGTGAACCAGACGTAGTCGTAGGGCAGGGTGGTGGCGCCAACGACAGCCGCGTAGTCCTGGGGGTTCAGCGCCTCCGGTGACACCTCCAGCAGCGCCACGCTCAGCACCGTGACGTCCTTCACGCGGCGCTCCAGGTGCGCGGGGACGCCCCGGTCCTTCCGGACGTGCCCGTTGCCGGTGATGAGGACCGCGCCGTCCGCGGGCACGGTCTCCAGCAGCCGGTCCGCCATCATCGCGTCGCGCGCCCGCTGCGCCAGCGCCATGGGCTCCAGCATCTCCTGGGGGAGCTGTCCGCAGTGCGAGCGGTCCAACTCCTCACGGACCGCCTTCGCCTCCGCTTCGGGCACGGGCGCTTCCAACCCCAGGCGCGAGCGCAGGTCGGAAGGAAGCGCGTCCGGCCCCTTCATCACCAGCTCCCGCACCTGCGCGCGGGGCAGGTTGGCGGCGACGATGGGCAGGCGCGCCTGGAGGCCCGCGGCGAACACGGGCTCGTAGAGGCTGAACGCGGGCCAGCCGCTGTGGGCCCAGTCCACCGCCTTCGCCAGGCCCTCCACGTCCTCTGGATGGGCCTTCAGCGCCGCGTCCACGGCGGGCTGCTGCGTGACGTCCAGCATCTCGAAGGCGAGCGCGGGACGCTGACCGGAGTCCGTCCTCGCGCGCACCAGCTCCGCCTGGAGCCGGTGATGGTCCGGGTGGTCGTGCCGTTCACCCAGGAGCACGAAGC
Organism: Corallococcus sp. AB011P; assembly: GCF_003611605.1. NCBI lineage: Bacteria > Pseudomonadati > Myxococcota > Myxococcia > Myxococcales > Myxococcaceae > Corallococcus > Corallococcus sp. AB011P. The sequence goes on along the minus strand of NZ_RAVX01000008.1, from coordinate 88,360 downwards.
GCGCGGGCACCACCGCCGCGCGCAGGGCGCTCTCGTCCACGAAGCGGCCTCCCGCCACGTCCCAGATTCGCCCCACCAGCGGGTGGTCCCGGTGCAGCGTCGTGGCCCACTCCCGCGCGGGAGGAGGGGAGGTCTGCTGCCTGCTGGCACAGCCGAGGGACAGCGCGAGGACGAGGGCGAATGAGGTTCGCGTCATCCCTTCATCTCACCCAGACCGCGCGGGGATTGCCCGTGTGAAAGCGGCGAGGCCCTCGCTCTCGGACACTGCGTCCGGAGAGCCCACCGGCGGTGGCCCGCCTGCTCCCATGGGGAATCAGTGGGCAGGTTCGAGGCCTCTCCGCTGAGAAGCCCTGCTCGGTAGGCGACGGAAAGGGCCGTCTGGCGGACTCCGGCGTTGAAGTGGGGAGACCGGCTGGCTACGTCCACACCAGGCCACCTCGTCCACGCGTCCCGCACCCCTCGAGCCTCCCCTGAGCCGTCCGACGAACGTACAGAACGCGGCGCAACCGGCGGCAGACGCAGGGGCCGCGCCGCGTCTCGAGGGATGGCTGGCGACGTTGCGCGGCGGCAGCGTGATGGGGCGGCTCATCCTGGAGCGGGACTGGTCCGGGACCCCGCTGGGCCCCATCGCGTCGTGGCCTTCGACGCTGCGCACCCTGGTGAGCATGTGTCTGACGACGCGCTTCCCCATGTTCATCTACTGGGGGCCGGAGCGCGTGCAGCTCTACAACGACGCGGGCATTCCCATCATGGGCGCCAAGCACCCGGACCATGCACTGGGGCCGCTGCGCGACGTCTTCCCGGAGCTGTGGCACCAGCTGGGGAGCATGTTCGACGAGCTGGAGCGCACGAAGCAGGCGAACTGGGCGGAGAGCCAGTCGCTGCCCATCCAACGGGGCGGCTCCGCCGAGGAGGCCTACTTCACCTGGTCCTACACCCCGGTGCTGGATGACGACGGCAAGGTGGTGGGCTTCTACACGCCGGCCCTGGAGACGACGGGGCAGGTCCTGGGGCAGCGGCGTTTGCGCACGCTGCACCTCCTCACCCAGCGAGCCGGCGGCGCGGGCTCCGTGGAGGAGGCGTGCCGGGCCGGCCTGAACGCGCTGGCGGAGAACCCCGCGGACCTGCCCTTCACGTGGCTCTACGTCACGGACGCGGACGGGGCACGGGCCTCGCTCGTGGGCTCCACTGGCATGGGCGCCCGGAGCGAGGCGGTGCCCGCGCACGTCGACCTGCGCGCGCCGGAAGATGGAGGACTCGCGGGAGGGCTCCTGGCTCCGGTGGCGGGCACGCGTCAGGCCGTGCGGGTGGACGACGTGAACGGGTGGCTCGGAGCACCGCTTCCGCCGGAGGCCGAGGCGCCGCCCCGGCCCGCCCTGGTGCTGCCGCTGCCGCACGCGGAAGGGGACCGCGACCTGGGCTTCCTGGTGGTGGGCCTGAGCCCCTTCCTGAACCCCTCGGGCGAATACCGGGGCTTCCTGGAGCTGGTGGCGGGGGCCCTGGCCACGGCCGCCTCCAGCGCTTGCGCACGGCAGGAGGCCGTGGATCGGATGGAGCGGCTCGCGGCGTTGGACCGGGCCAAGACGGCCTTCTTCAGCAACGTGAGCCACGAGTTCCGCACGCCCCTGACGCTGATGCTCGGGCCCGTGGAGGACGCGCTGTCTGACACGGCGGAGCCGCTGGCGCCGCGTCTGGCGGAGCGGCTGTCCCTGGTCCAGCGCAACGCCACCCGGCTGCTCAAGCTGGTCAACACGCTGCTCGACTTCACCCGGGCGGAGGCCGGACGCGTACGCGCGGCCTTCCAGCCCACGGACCTGTCCGCCTTCACCGCGGAGCTGGTGAGCCAGTTCGAGTCCATCGCGAAGCGCGCGCAGCTCACCCTCACGCTCGACCTGCCGCCCCTGGCGGAGCCCGTCTGGGTGGACCGCGAGATGTGGGAGAAGGTTGTCTTCAACCTGCTCTCCAATGCGATGAAGTTCACCTTCGAGGGCGGCGTCCACGTCCGGCTGCGCGCGGAGGAGGGCAGGGCGCGGCTGACGGTCCGGGACACCGGCAGCGGCATCCCGGAGGCGGAGCTGCCGCACATCTTCGAGCGCTTCCACCGCGTGGAGAACGCCCGCTCGCGCAGCCACGAGGGCAGCGGCATTGGCCTGAGCCTGGTGCAGGAGCTGACGAAGCTGCACGGCGGCACCGTGGGCGTGAAGAGCGTGCCGGAGCAGGGCACGACCTTCTGTGTCGCGGTGCCCCTGGGCAACGGCCACCTGCCGCGCGAGCAGCTCGTCCCCGAGGGAAGGGGTCCCTCGCACTCCGTCGCGCGGAGCGCCTCCGCCTACGTCGAGGAGATCCGCGGATGGCTGTCGCCGACGGGCCAGGAGGATGGGGCGCGAACGTCGGAAGGAGTGAGGGCCACCCCGCTGCTGCCACCCATGTCCGCCAGGGTGCTGGTGGTGGACGACAACGCGGACCTGCGCACGTACATCACGGGGCTGTTGGACGCGTCGGTGACGGTGGAGACGGCGGAGGACGGTTATGCCGCGCTCCAGGCCATCCGCGCGCGCCCGCCCGACCTGGTGCTGAGCGACGTAATGATGCCGCGCCTGGGCGGCTTCGGCCTGCTGCGCGAGCTGCGCGCGGATCCCCGGCTGCGGGCCATCCCGTTCGTCCTCTTGTCAGCGCGCGCGGGCGAGGAGGCCTCCGTGGAGGGCCTGGAGGCAGGCGCGGATGACTATCTGGTGAAGCCCTTCTCCGCGCGCGAGCTGGCGGCGCGGGTGCGCACCCAGCTGGAGATGGCGCGGGTGCGCCGGGAGGTGGCGGAGCTGTCGGCGCGTGAGGCGGGGCTGCAGGACGCGGTGCGCGCGCGGGACGAATTCCTGTCGGTGGTGAGCCACGAATTGAAGACGCCGCTGGCGGGCTTCCGGCTCCAGTTGGATCTCATCGAGCGGGGCCTGGGGCCGGACGCGCACGCCCGGTTGGGCGAGCGGCTCCTGTTCACCCGGCGGCAGGTGCACCGTCTGGCCACGGTGGTGGAGACGCTGCTCGACATGTCCCTGCTGTCCTCGGGGCCGGTGCACCTGAAGGCGGAGGACGTGGACCTCGCCGCGTTGGTAACGGAGGAGGTGGCCCAGGCGCGGGAGGAATTGTGCCGGGAGGGCTGCGAGGTGACCTTGCGCGTCGCGGGTCCGGTGCGCGGCCGGTTCGACAGGGCGCGCCTGGAGCAGGTGGTGCAGGGCCTGCTGTCCAACGCGTTGAAGTACGGACCGGGCAAGCCGGTGGAGGTGCACGTGGAGCAGGCGGGCCCGCGCGCGCGCCTGACGGTGGTGGACCACGGCATGGGCGTGCGCCCCGAGGACCGCGAGCGCATCTGGGAGCGCTTCGAGCGCGCGGTGTCCGTGCGCAACTTCGGAGGGCTGGGCCTGGGCTTGTGGATCGCCCGCCAGGTGGTGGAGGCCCACGGCGGCAGCGTCGGCCTGTCCGAGACGCCAGGGGGCGGCGCCACCTTCACGGTGTCACTGCCCCTGGACGGCCCGCGCTCCTGACAGGTCGTCACTTCGCTTCGGGAGCGAACGCGTCGACTGGTACGGCGCCAGTGCACGCGACGATCGTGCCGGGCCCAGCTTCGCCCGTGCATTCCGAGATCCTGAGCAGAGGATTGTTTGGGTAATTCCGGTTGCAGGGTTTGGCGGGAGTGCATCCACAGACAAAGGGATTCGGTATGTCTTCGCGGCGGCCCTGAAGCAGCAAGGCCCGCACTCTCCGTGGAGGAGAGGCGGGCCCTGTGTCTGGCATTGACTGTCTGACTGCGGGGAGTCCGCTACTTGGAATCCACCACCAGCACCATCCACCGGTCGGTGGCGTGGTCGATGCGCAGGTTGGCGGCACCGGCCTCCTGGAGCTGCTGCACCACGCGCTCCAGGAACTGGAGCTGCTCCGCCGTCGCGTCCACGAACACGTTGCGCGCGCCCGGGCCCTTCGCCTTCGGCTTCTTCGCCGGCGCCGCACCCGCGTGCAGCTCCGGGGCCGCCGCGGCCTTCAGCAGCGTCCCCGCGTCCTCCGCCGTCACCTCGGCGCGCTCGTCCTGCACGTCCACGTCCTGCTCCTCTTCCTTGGGGGCGGCGACCGGAGCGGCGGGCTGCGAGGACAGCTCCTTCTTCGCCTGTTCGCGCAGCTCGTTGAAGGTGCGCAGGTTGATGGTGGCGCCGAAGCGGTCCTTGAAGCTCTCCAGGGCGTCCTGGCGGCTCAGGTCGGGCTGGTTGCGGAAGAGGTCGAGCAGGAACGCGTGGCGCTCCTGCGACTGCTCCTGGGAAGTCCTGGGCATGGTGGTGTGGCTCCGGCGGTGTGGCCGCTCGTGAAAGGCGGCGCACCCTATACCCGAGCCTCCCCCCGGAACGAAAGCCGGGGGCCTGCTACCGCCCGCGCGGGCCCGGACGCGGCGTGCGGCCCCCACCCCGAGTCCCGGACGGACGCGGCTGCGCAGGACGGGGCCACGCGTTCGTCGCCAAGCCCTCCTCCGCATTCGAGCCCTCCGAGGCACGGCGCAGGCGCGCGGCCTCCGCGGCGGACTCCGGCGGCACCAACGCGTTCGGCCCCCGTCCAATCAGGTCCGCGCGCCCCGCCAGCTTCAGCGCCTCGCGCGCCAGCGGCCAGTGCTCCGGGTTCCAGTAGAGCAGGAGCGCCTTCTGCAGCCGCTTCTCCCGCAGGCCCTTCGCCGTGTACACGGGCTCCATCTTCAGCGGGTCCAGGCCCGTGTAATACATGGCCGTCGCCACCGACATGGGCGTGGGGATGAAGTCCTGCACCTGCCGGGGCCGCTTGCCCTTCTCCTTCAGCCACTGCGCCAGCATCACCATGTCCTCCAGCGTGGAGCCGGGGTGGCCGCTGATGAAGTAGGCGATGTCGTACTGCTCCTTGCCCGCGTCCTCGCTGGCGCACGCGAACATGTGCTGGAAGCGCTCGAAGCTCTCGATGCCGGGCTTCTTCATCTTCTCCAGCACGCGCGGCGACACGTGCTCCGGCGCCACGGACAGCTGGCCGCCCACGTGGTGCGCCGCCAGCTCCTTCACGTACTCCGGCGAGCGCTCCGCCAGGTCGTATCTCACGCCGCTCGCGATGAAGACGTGCTTGATGCCCGGCTCCTCGCGAACCTGCTTCATCAGCGAGATGAGCGGCCCGTGGTCCGTCTGGAGGTTCTCGCACACGCCCGGGTGCACGCAGGACAGCTTGCGGCAGCGGCTTTCAATGTCCTCGCTCTTGCACTTGAGCTTGTACATGTTCGCCGTGGGCCCACCCAGGTCCGTAATCGTCCCCCGGAAGTCCCCCATGCGCCGCACCTCGCGCACCTCGCGCAGCACGCTCTGCGCGGAGCGGCTCTGGATGACGCGCCCCTCGTGCTCCGTGATGGAGCAGAAGGTGCAGCCGCCAAAGCACCCGCGCATCAGCACCACCGAGTGCTTCACCGTCTCGTAGGCGGGGATGGGCTCCTTGTACATGGGGTGCGGCACGCGGTTGAGCTTCAGGTCATACAGCTCGTCCATGGCCACCGTGGCCGTGTCCCCGGGCTTCTGTCCGGCGCCGTCCTCCAGCGGCCGGGCGGGCGGGTTCATGTAGATGGCGCGGTTGCCGTGGCGCTGCGCGATGGCGCGCGCGTTGCCGGGGTTGGTCTCCATCTGGAAGTCCCGGCTCATCACCGCGAAGGCGCGCGTGTCCGCCACCACCTCCTCGTAGGAGGGCAGCACCACCACCTTGTCGTGGTCCGCCGCGCGCTTCGCCGGGTCCGCCTCCAGGGCCTTCATCGCCGCGTCGTTGATGAGGTGCGCGGTGCCCCGGATGTCCTTCAGGTCCTCGATGCGCTCGCCCCGGTGGAGCCGGTCGGCGATCTCCCAGATGGGCCGCTCGCCCATGCCGAACACCAGCAGGTCCGCCTTGGCGTCGAAGAGGATGGAGCGGCGCACCTTCTCGCTCCAGTAGTCGAAGTGCGCGATGCGCCGCAGGCTGGCCTCGATGCCGCCCAGCACGATGGGCACGTCCGGGAAGGCCTCGCGGCAGCGCTGCGCGTAGACGATGGAGGCCCGGTCCGGCCGGCAGTTGGTGCGTCCGCCCGGGCTGTACTGGTCCTCCGAGCGGTTCTTCTTCTGGGCCGTCAGCCGGTTGAGCATCGAGTCCAGGTTGCCCGCCGCCACCCCGAAGAAGAGCCGGGGCGCCCCCAGCGCCTTGAAGGGCTCCGCCGAGTGCCAGTCCGGCTGGGGGATGAGCCCCACCTTGAAGCCCCGCCCCTCCAGGAAGCGCGCGATGAGCACCGGCCCGAAGGCCGGGTGGTCCACGTAGGCGTCGCCGCTCACGATGATGATGTCGCATTGCTCCCACCCCCGGGCCTGCATGTCGGCGCGGGTGACGGGTAGGAACGGGTGGGCGTAGCGCGGGGTGATGGAGGCCATGGGCTGGGTTCCCCCTCAACAGTGGGGAGGGCCCAACCAACCCCATCAGGGCGGGCGCTGTCCACTGCGACGGCCGCCTGCCCTCCTGAGCCCCGAGGGACCGGCAACCCGTCAGGTCGTCCAAACCCAGACACGGAGTGCGCCGTTTCTCGCCTCCTTGCAAAGACAGACAGCAGGGTCATTGGGGCGCCAACGGGGTGTCTATGTATACCTGGACCTGGGTACATGTTTGCCCGTATTGCTAGAAAAATCCGTTTGTGGCAGAGAATAGTACGCGGGCCTGGCTGTCATTGTCTGGCGTCAGGCCGCTCCCCCCATCCCGGTCCCGCCCATCTCATTGGAGAGAGTCATGTCCCTGCGCCGTCCGTTGTCCCTGTTCGCGTCCCTGCTGATGCTGGGTGGCTGTGGTACCGAAACCCTGGAGGAGGGCGCGGCTCCAGGCCAGTCCAAGGCCGCGCTGCACACGGGCATCGACCTGGCGGTCAGCGGGTTGGGCGTGACGTGTGATGACGGGCAGGTGGCGACGGTGACGGGCACCATCGTCAACGAGGCGCCCACGGGCATCGACCCGTCGGTGGCGGGCATCTACGCGGGGGACCCGGCCGAGGGCGGCACGCTGCTGGCGACGGTGAACGTGCCCTGGCTGGTAGGCAAGGAGCGCTACGCGTTCGAGACGGCGGTGCAGGTGCCGGAGGGCACGCAGAAACTGTTCGTGGTCGCGGACGCGTTCAACTTCTTCCCGGAGGACAGCGAGGAGAACAACACCGGCTCGGTGACGCTGGCTCCTGGAGGTGGCTGTCTGGTGAACCAGGCACCGGTGGCGCTGTGCAAGAACGTGACGGTGGCGGCGAACGCGTCGTGCTCGGCGGCGGCGTCCATCGACGATGGTTCGTATGATCCGGATGGCTTCCCGCAGCCGCTGAGCCTCACGTCCAGCCCGGCGGGTCAGTACCCGGTGGGCACGACGCCGGTGACGCTCACGGTGTCGGACGGAATGGACTCGGCCACGTGCTCGGCCACGGTGACGGTGGTGGACGCGACGGCGCCGGTGGCCGGGGCGAGCAAGAACCTGGTGCTGGCCCGCACCCTGGGCGCCGACTACAAGACGGTCACGCTGGCGGACTGCGCGCAGCCCGCGGCGGACACCTGCGGCGGGACGCTGGACCTGCAGCAGTCGGCCTCCATCATCCGCGTGGAGTCGGATGAGTCCGAGGACGCGCTGTTCAGCCTGGCCCTCTTCAAGTGCCAGGACATCAAGCTGAGCGCGGACCGCAAGTCCGCGCAGCTGCGCGCGGAGTCCAGCCTGCTGGGCAACGGCCGCGTCTACACGATGGTGTACTCGGTGGCGGACGCGTCCGGTAACGCGACCATCGGCACCTGCAAGGTGAAGGTGCCCAGCCCCCTGGGCATCCTCTCCGTGGGCCTGGGGCCCAACTACTGCCAGGGCGAGGGTTGCCCGGCGGGCACGGGCAACGGGCTGCTCTGCCCGCTGCTGTAGTCCCCGCGGAGGTCCAAGGCGGTGAATGACGGCCCGGGTCCGCGAGTGTGCGCGGCCCGGGCTGTCGTGCGTGAAGGGGCCAGGGCTTCACCCCTGGTGCAGGCGTGCGAGGGGCCCCCGCGTGCGTTGACGCAGATCGCTGCCTCCCCTAGCTTGGCCGGCTTCCCGGCGCCGCCGCTTCCGAAGTGAGGAAGGGCCTCGCCGCGAGCACCCCGTATGATGCGCAGGACGGACGAGGAGTCGGGTCAGGGGGAGGCGCCGCGGGACGAGCGTGCTCCGGATGACCTCATGCCCGTGCTCCGCGTGGAGTACGACACCGACGTCCAGGAGGGACACGCCGCGCCCGTGCTCCGGGTCCGCTCGTCGTGGCCGCCGCAGGAGTCGGAGGACCCCGCGCCCGCGCCGACGGTGACGGAGGTGAAGGGCAGGGCGTCCGCGAAGGCGAGGACGCTGACCTTCCGGGAGCTGGACTCCGCGGCGCTGGCCTCCATGCCAGCCTCCCACCGCGTGAACCGCGCAATGCCCGCGCGTCCCGCCGTGCAGGGTGACGCTGCCAGCGCCGATGCGGAGCCCGTCTCCACTGACGCGTCGATGGACGCCGTCGAGGACAGGCCTCAGCGCCCGGTCGACGCTGGCACCGCCACGGCGAAATCCGCCGCGGCCCGTGCGCCGAACAACGAGGCGCTGGTGACGCCCGGCGCAGGCCCCTTCGACGCGGACGTCGCTTCGGGAGCGTCGAACGGCCGCGCTCCGAAGCCACCCGCGCAGGACCTCATCCGCGTGGACGACGTGGCCGACGCGCGTCCCACGGAAGAAGCACCGGCTCGCGACGTGTCCGCCTCCGGTGACGTCACCCCCGCGGAACGCGAGGCCATGCAGGCCGCCGTGTCCTCCGGGCGCCGCCGGGAGCAGTGGGTCGCCCCCACCTATCTTCCGGAGGACCTGCGCGACGCGCTGGTGGCTGAGCGCAGCCAGTACCGCGCGCAGCGGATCCAGGAGGCACGCGAGGTGGGCCTGGCCGGGCCGGGCGTGCTGGGACTGGTGCCCGTTCCCGCCGCGGATCCGGACTGGTCCGGCGGCTCGCTGCTCGGCTTCCTGGGCGAGGAGCTGGTGTTCGCCGGGAACATCGTCCACCTGGACTTCGAGTCCGGCCGCGTCTTCGCCTCCTCCGACTCCGGCGAGGACCTGGACCGCCGCGTCCTCTCCTGCGAGCGCTGGTGCTACCGGCCCTACGACTTCGCGGAGGCCCTGTGCGCCGCCGCGGCCGCCTACGAGGACCGCGTCTCCGACCTCACCAACGCCCTGGCGCGCGCGAAGGGTGAGCTCCTCCCGTCCACCCCGTCCCCCCGCGACGCGGAGCTCATCCCCGTGGACCGGCTGTGGCGCCAGCCGTGGGGCAGCATCTGGGGCCCTCCCGGCACCGGCAAGACAACCGCCGTCGCGGACCTCATCGCCCGCGCCCTGCGCGCCTGGCCGAACGAGCGCATCCTCGCGGTGGCCCCCACCAACCGCGCCGCGGACGAGCTGGTGATGCGCGTCAGCGCCCTGCTGGAGCGCGACCCCATCCCCCTGCGCCCCCTGGCCCGCAGCATCTTCCGCGGTGGCACCGGCGCCAGCGAGTCCCTCCACAAGTTGCCCACCGTGGCGCTGGAGGAGAACAAGACGAGCAAGCTGCTCAACACCATCCAGCAGCGCGAGCGCGAGCTCACCGTGGAGCGCTCCCGGGGCGGGCCCGCGCCGGAGCTCGCCCGCATGCAGGCGGAGCTGCGCACGCTGCGCGGCCGCGTGAAGGACCCCACGCTCAAGGAGGCGGAGAAGGGCGAAAGCCCCCTCATGGTCCTCACCGTGCACCGCGCCCTGCGGCTGGTGTCGGAGCTGGAAGGCGAGGAGACCTTCCAGCGGCTCGTGGTGGACGAGGCCGGCATGGTGACACGCGCGGCGACGGCGCTGCTGGCCCCGCTGGCCCGGCAGGTGACGCTCGCGGGTGACCCCAAGCAGATTGGCCCCGTGAGCCGCGCGGCGGAAGGGGCGGGGAAGGGCACCCAGACGTGGCTGCGCGCCAGCGCCCTGTCCCACCTGGAGGACGCGGTGAAGGACGCGGAGCGCCCGGACGTGCTGCTGCTGCGCACCCAGCACCGCATGCACCCGGACATCGCGAAGGTGGTGAGCCACTTCTGCTACGGCGGCGCGCTGGAGGACGGCGACATCGTGAAGGACCGGGCCCAGAAGCCCGCGCCCGTGCCCGCCTTCCCATCCCGCGCGATGTGGCTGGTGTTGGATGGCCTGAGCCGCGACACCCGCCGCCTCACGCACGGCCGGGGCGAGACGGGCTCCGGCTACCAGCGCGAGCTGTCCGCGGAGCTCGCCGTGACGCTGGCCCGCCAGGCCGTGCGTCTGGGTCTCACGGTGCTGTGCGTGACGCCCTACCGCGCGCAGGCGGCGCTCCTCCGCAAGCTGGGCAACGCGGCGGGGCTGCGCCACGACATGTTCAGCGCCTCCACCATCCACCGCCAGCAGGGCACCCAGTACGACGTGGTGATGGTGGACACGGTGGCCGGTGGCCGGCCCTTCCCGCCGCACACGCTGGTGCCCATCCTCAACGTCGCCGCCAGCCGCGCGAAGGAATACCTGCTGGTGCTCGCCTCGCGCGCGGAGGCCCGCGCCTCACCCGTGCCCGCGCGCTTCCTGTCGCTGCTCCCGCGCGTGCGCGTCCACGCCGGCACGCCGCCGAAGCTGGAGCTGCTCGCCACCCAGCCGCGGCCTCCTCCTCCGCCCCCGCCGCCGCTGGTGCCCGTGGGCCTGGGCGGTGAAATCGCGGGTGGCAAGGACACGGGCCCCCTCTTCACGCAGGAGCAGGTGTCCCTCTTCGAGCGCCGCTTCGACGACGGCCACCACCTGGTGCGCGGCGTGGCCGGCAGCGGCAAGACATACGTGCTGGCGCACTGGGCCGCGCGCTACCTGCTGGAGAACCCGCGCGCCCGGGTGCTGGTGTCCTTCTACAACCGCTCGCTCGCGCCGCTCGTGGACAAGCTGCTCATGGAGGCGCTCGCCGTGCGCGCGGGCCCGGATCAGGTCCGGCCGCTCAGGGCCCAGGTGACGGTGAAGCACGTGGGCGCGCTCCGGCGCCTGGAGCCCCACGCCTTCGACGCCGTCTTCGTGGACGAGGCGCAGGACATGGACGCCAAGGGCCTGGCGGCCCTGCACGCGCTGGTGCGCCCCATCATGGGCGAGGACGGCCGCGAGTCCCGCTGCTTCCAGCTGTTCATGGACGACTCGCAGAACGTCTACGGCCAGGTGCCCATCGACAGCTTGAAGGAGCAGCTCCCCGAAGGGCTGTCCTTCCGCGGCCGCACCCGCGTGCTCAAGGAGACCTTCCGCGCCACGCGCGACATCCTCGACGTGGCCTTCAACGTGGTGCTGGACCCGTTGCGCCAGCACCGCGTCACCGACCCCGGCATGCGCGAGTACATGAAGGCCGGAGAGCTGGCCCGCGAGCGGCTCCTGTGGCTGCCGGAGGAGACGCTGGAAGGCCTCTACCGCGTGCAGTCCACCGAGCGCGGCGGCGTGCTGCCGCAGGTGAAGGACTTCGCCTCCAGCACCAGCGAGGCGCGCTGGGTGGCGAAGGAGATCGCCCGGCTCGTGCGCGAGGAGGGCGTCCACCCCAGCGACATCCTGGTGGTGGCGCCGGTGATGCCCGCGTCGTTCACGGACGCGCTGCGCAAGGCGGGCGTGCCCGCGGAGGCCTACGGCGGCAAGGGCGGCCGGGACGTGACGGACTTCCGGGTGAGCGGCGTGGACCACGTGCGCGCCACCACGGTGTTCTCATGCAAGGGCCACGAGTGCCCCGTCGTCTTCTTCGCGGGACTGGAGGCCCTGGACTCCATCGAGGCGTGGATGGCGGGTGCGCGCCAGCGCAGTGAGCGCGAGAACGAACGCATCCGCCGCGCGATGTTCTACGTGGGGGCCACCCGCGCGATGAAGCGCCAGTACCTCACCGGCGTGCGTGGGGGCCGCTTCCTGCAGGTGGCCGCGTCCTACGTGGAGACGCTGTCCGGCCACCGCCCGGCGCCCTGAAACACAGGGCGCGGGACTTGTTACATCCGCCAGCCGCCGGGGACGCCGGCACTCTTGCCGAACGCCGGCTGCGCGTACACCTCACGGAAGCGCGCGCGCAGCAGGTCGAACGTCTGCTGGAGATCCGGCGCCGCGGCGCGCGTGTCCGGCAGCTGTCCGCCCATCCGCGAGAAGCAGCGGCTCATGGCGCCATCCAGCCACTGCGCCACGGAGGCGGTGTCCTGGTCCTGAAGCCGCTCGAACACGGACAGGGCGCGCTCCAGCGTCTCGCCGACCAGCTCCGTGGAGTCGACCACACTCCCAGCGCAAAGCTTCGCGGCCCGAACCTCCAGGGCCGGACGATGCTTGCGAACAAACTCCCCGAAGGCATGCAGATTCACGGTGACCATTCTTAACCCCTCGCCCCCACGCTGTCAGAACGCCGGCCGCGAAAATCCTTGGCTTCCGGACACCGTGAATCGTGTCGGTGGAAAAGGGTGGTGGGATGAATCATGTATCACTCTCCGTCATGGCAAGCGAGGGACCGGGAGCACTTCCCTCGGGTCGTGGGTCGTGCGGGCCACCCGGTGGGAGCGGGCAGACCCAGGGGGCCTGCGTTGTTCTTTGGCGCGTTTCAAGGAAAGCGAGAGACATGCGGCGCACGGTGGAGCTGACGGACATGCCAGGGAATGACGAGGGGCCCCGTGTCCTCTTGTTGCCCGGGCTGGGTGCGCGTGGATCGGGCTTTCGTGAGCTCGCCCTGCGGCTGACGGACGTGGCGCGTCCCGTCATGGTCGAGTACCCGGAAGGCGGGCATGCCGCGTGTGGCGCGAGGGCCCTGGCGGAGCAGGTGCTGCGCGTCACGGGGTCGGTGGACGCGGTGGTGGCCAGCTCCTTTGGCGGCATGGTGGCGGCGCACCTGGCCGCGGGCGGCGCGACGCGCGGCGTAGCGTTTCTTGGGGCCTTCACCCGCACCGAGCACGTGGGGCCTCGCGGAAGGCTCATCGCGATGATGGGACCCATCGCGGTGCTGGGACGTCCCGGACGCGTCGCGGCGTCGCTGGCGGCGTGGCGCCCGGTGGCCTCCCATCAGGTGGCGGACGTGGTGCCCACCACGATGCTGGAGCGGCTGACGACGCTGCGGCGCGCGTTCTCCATCCACGCGGAGCCGCCGCCGCCGGACCTGCGCCCGCTGAACGTGTCGTGTCTTTGCATCCAGGGTGACCGCGACGTGCTGGTGCCGCCGTCCTCGCTGGAGCGATTGGCCGCGTCGCTGCCGGAGGGCACGCCCCTGCACCTGCTGCGCGGGGCGGGACACGTGCCCTATTTCTCACACCCTGAGGAGTGCGCGCGGCTGCTCACGCCGTGGCTCCAGGCGCTCGCGCCCGCGGGGCTCGCGGTGCTGACGGCCCGGGGGCTCGGGGCGGATGTGGGAAGCGCGGCTTGACAAGGGCGCGCGCGGGCAACGGATCCACCCGCCCGGCGGGGGGGTGTACGGATGCGGGCGCGGGAAGTAGCTTCGCCTCCGCCGATGTCGACCCGTCCTCTTCGCGCGCTCCTCTTCCTGGCGTTCCTGTCCACGGCGGCACAGGCCGCCGCGGACTCCGCCCCCGGGCTGAATGCCTCGCCCGTGCTGCCCACCGCTCCGGCCCAGGCCGCCGCTCCGGCGCCCGCGCCCCGCCGCACCGTGTTGCTGTTGGGTGACAGCCTCATCGCCACGGGCTTCGGGGAGTACCTCCAGAACCAGCTCGCCGCGCACCCTCGCATCCGCTGCGAGCGCCGCGCGAAGTCGTCCACGGGCCTCGCGCGCCCGGACTTCTTCGACTGGCTGGAGGTCGGCCAGCAGGAGGTGCAGCAGCACCAGCCGGACGTCGTGGTGGTCATCCTGGGCGGCAACGACGGGCAGGCCCTGCACACGCGGCAGGGACGCGCCACCGTGGCCTGGGGCAAGCCGGACTGGCAGGGCGAATACCGCCAGCGGCTGACGGAGTTCGTCACGGCCATCTCCGCGCCGGGCCGCAAGATCGTCTGGCTGGAGCTGCCCGCCACGGGCCGCCAGCGCTTCGAGCAGAAGCTCGCGGTGATCCGCGACCTGCAGCGGGAGGTCATCGCCGCGCGCGGGGACGCCGTGCACCTGGACACGCGGCCCTACTTCACCGACGCGCGCGGCAAGGCACTGAAGCAGGCCCGCGTGGAGGGCTTCCGCAAGCCCATGCGCCTGCGCATGACGGACGGCGTGCACTTCACCGTGGCTGGCGGGCGCTACTTCGCGAACAAGGTGTACCCGGAGGTGCTGGGCGTGCTGGGCCTGGAGCACCCGGAGCCAGAGGAGCAGCACACCACGCGCCCCGCCGCCGCGAAGGTGAAGCCGGCGATGCAGGCCCTTGCTCCGGTAGCCCCGGCGGCTCCGGAAGCTCTCACGAAGCCGTAGCGGCCCTCCCGCGTCAGGAGTGGCGCGGCCAGGAGTTCTCGCTGCCCGCGTCGGGACGCAGCCTGCGCACGGCGCGCAGGAGCAACTCCTCGTCGCGCGGGTTGGCCAGGAAGCCGCGCGCCTCCAGCTTGCGCGCCCGTTCGAAGCCCTCGTCGTCCGACGTCCCGTGGACGATGAGCGCGCCCTCGATGTGGACCTCGCCCGCGAGCAGCCCCTCCATGGCCTGGAGGGGGGCGAGCACCAGGTCGTTGTCGCGCGTGTGCAGCACGTCCAGCGGCGTGGCGACGCGCGACGGGATGCCATTGCGCGCCAGTGTGCGGGAGATGAGCACCGCGGTGACGGGCGGCCATCCGTAGAGAATCAGCGGCGGGCTGGGCACGGCGGGGCGGCTCGGCTCCGGCGCGGCCCCGGCCGTCTCGCGGATGCCATAGAGGGCGCTGAGCGCGCGGGACAGGGCGCCGTCGGAGGCCAGGTGTGGCTCCACGCGTGCCTTGCCGGACACGGCCCGCACGTCATCCACCGCGTCCAGCGACAGCGGCGCGGGCACGGCCAGGTGGAGCACCTCCCGGTCCTCGCGCGTCTCCAGCCGCAGCGGTACGACGCCGTACTGCCGGGCGATGCGCGCGGGCACCAGCTTGGTCAGGGCACGGTCGAGCGGATGCCGGTCCAGGTCCACGGCCTCCACGTCGAACTGGATGGCCAGCCCGCGCAGGACGTCCGCCTCCGTGCACACGCCCTCGCTCACCAGGGCGCGGCCCAGCGGGACATGGACCTCGTGGTGGTGCACCAGCCCCAGGCGGAGCTGGCCTTTGTCGACCACTCCCAGCTCCAGGAGGATCTCCCCCAATGGGCGTCTGGTTCCGATTTCCATGCCCACTCAACGTGGCAACCGGCCCCGCACGCGACGACGCTCGGACGGGGGCTCGTCCGCCCGCCTGCCCTCAAGACGCGTGAAGGGGGAAGAGCGCCTCGTAGGCTTCCGGCTTGAAGCCCACGGTGACGGCCTTCTTCGTGACGAGCACGGGCCGCTTCACCAGCTTCCCGTCCTTCGCCAGCCACTCCACCAGCTCCGCGTCGGAGGCCGCGTCGACCTGCTCCTTGCCGAGCGCGCGGTAGCTCTGCCCGCTGGTGTTGAGCCACTTGCGCACGGACACTCCGCTTTGGGGAATCCACTGGCGCAGCTCCGCCACGGTGGGCGGCTGGTCCACGATGGGGCGCGTCTTGTAGGAGACGCCTCGCGCCTCCAGCCACTTCAGCGCCTTCTTGCAGGTGTCACATCCGGAGTACGCCAGCACGAGGATGTCATCGGACATGCGCGGGCTTCTACCAGAGCGCTTCCGGGAAGAGAGACCATGAACCGCTCCGCCACGCTCCACACCGTCCTGTCCGTCCTCTGCCTGCTGGGAGGTGGAGTGGGGTGCTCCGGCGAAGTCGAACCGGTTGAAGAGGTGCCGTCGGGCATCGTGCCCGACAGTGGCTCGCCGGACCGCGACGACGCGGGGACCCCGGACCGAGACGCGGGCACGTCGGACGCCGGCACGTCCGACGCCGGCACGGCTGACGCGGGGGCGTCCGATGCCGGTACCCCGGACGCGGGCACCGCCGATGGAGGCGTAGTCATCCCCGGAGACGGCGGCACGCAGGTGGCGGGCACGATGCCCGCGCGCCTGACGCTGGCCGGCTCTCCATACCGCGTCGTGGGCAACGCGCAGTACGTCGTCACCATCCCCAAGGGCCAGACGACGACGGTGGAGCCGGGCGTGGTCATCGACTTCAAGGGCAACCCCTCCGTGACGGACGCGGACGTGCGCGACAGCGCGCAGGACGTGATGAACCACCAGAACGGCCGCGTGGAGCTGCGCGTGTACGGCCGCATCCTGGTGCAGGGCACCGCCAGCGCGCCGGTGACCTTCACCTCCACCAATCCCTACGGCTGGTGGGGCATGAACTTCTTCGGAGACCAGTCCAAGGGCGACGGCGACCCCGTCTTCCGGCACATGGTCTTCGAGAAGGTGCGCAAGAATGACTACAACGGCGACCGGGACCGCACGCGCGGCGCGCTGTGGGCCTACTACCCGGGGCCGGTCACCATCGAGCACTCGCTCTTCCGCGACAACGAGTCCTCCGGCAAGTGCGGCGCGCTGGACCTGATGTTCACCGACGGCTCGGTGGTGACGGACACCCTCTTCGAGAACAACCGCACCCGCGACATCGACCGCTTCGCCACCGGCGACGGGGCCACGTCCGGGGGCGGCGCGATGTGCGTCACCCACGGGCGCAACTCCATCGTGCGTGGCAACACCTTCCGGAACAACACGCTGTCCGCCTTCCGGGGCAGCCGGTCCAACGCGCTCCAGCCGCGCACCTACGAGGTGTGGCCCAACGGCACGAACCACTACGACCTGGGCGGCGGCGGAGCGCTGCACTACTTCCAGCCCGACCACGACCTCATCGAGAACAACATCTTCGAGAACAACGCCGCCGTGCGCGGGCCCGGGGCGGCCCTCTACCTGGAGGACGTGCCCAACGCGGGCGTCACCCTGCGCGGCAACACCTTCACCGGCAACCAGGCCGGCGCCGGGGGCGTCATCGTCTGCAACCGGGGCGGCGGCGACGCCACCGAGCTGGTGCTGGGCGCCGGCAACACCTTCAGCGGCAACACCGTCAACGGCGCGGCGGCCCCGCAGGTGACGGGCGACTGCGCCCGCTGAAGAAGGCCACCCCCGAAGCCACTGGAGCCTGGAGCCCCTGCTCGCCCGCTTGGAGAGCAGGCGGGCTGCCATGCTTCAGGACCTGCCCCGTGGGGCCGCGAAGCGCATCCTTTCCGAAGCCAGCCCATTCCCTGGAAGGAGACGCATGGAGGGCACTCGCGCCGAACCCATCCCCACCCTGGAAGAGCCGCTGGAGGTGCCAACGAGGCGACGGCGGGGCTGGTGGATTCCAGGGGTGCTGGCGCTCGTGGCGCTCCTTGCGTTCATCCTCTCCCGGCACAACGAGGAGAAGCAGTTCCTGGAGCTGCTGCGGCAGGCCCGGCCCGCGTGGCTGCTGGTGGCCGCCGCGTGTCAGGTGGGCACGTACCTGTGCGTGGCGGGCATCTGGTGGACGGTCCTGCACCGGGCGCGCATCAAGACCTCGCTCTGGTCGCTGGCGCGGCTGTCGCTGATGAAGCTCGCGTTCGACCAGGTGATTCCCACCGGCGGCGTGGGCGGGTCGCTGCTCGTGGGCCGCGGGCTGCGCCGCCAGGGCGCGAACCCCGGCATCGCCGCGGGCGCGGTGCTGCTCACGGTGCTGTGCTTCTACATCGCGCAGGCGCTGGGCGTGGGCGTGAGCCTCTTCTTCCTCTGGCGCAGGTCCGAGCTGAACGAGTGGATCCAATGGCTCGTCACCGGCTTCGGCGTGGTGGCGTTGATCATCCCGCTGGGCATCCTCTGGGCCACGCGGCACCGCGAGTGGAAGCCGGGCCGCTTCGCCCGGCGCATCCCGTCCCTGGGCACCCTGCTCAAGGCCATCGCGGAGGTGCCGCCCGGCATGCTGCTCAACCCCGGCCTGCTCGTGCGCGGCGTCCTGCTGCAACTGGGCGTCTACGTGCTGGACGCGGCCACGCTGGGCGCCATGCTCCAGGCCCTGGGGCAGGAGGTCCCCCTGAGCACCGTGTTCGTCAGCTTCATGGTGGCCTCCATGGCGGAGACGGTGTCCATCATCCCTGGGGGTGTGGGCACCTACGAGGCCGCGTCCGTGGGCATGCTCAACCTCTTCGGCGTCCCGGTGGAGGCGGCGCTCGCGGGCACCCTGCTCCTGCGCGGCTTCACCCTGTGGCTGCCCCTGCTTCCCGGCCTGTACCTGCTACGCCACACCTTCCACCGCCGCCCCGTGCCCGGGGGGCAGGCAGGCTGACTTCGCCGGAAGTCGCGGAAGGTCCCACGCCTTTCGCCGCCGCTTCCCGTGGCCGCCCGTCTTGCGCGATGGTTCGCGCCGCGTGGACGACACCGGAAGGGAGAGCGAAGCACTCATGAACCTGGGCCCGGCGCTGTTCCTCCACCCCGGCGTGAAGGTGCGGCCGTGCGAGTGGGGCATGGGCGTCTTCACCGACACCTTCATCGCCGCGGGTGAGCTCATCGAGGAGTGCCACTACCTCAAGGTCCCGCAGCGGCAGTGCAGGGGTGAACCGCTCGATGATTATGTTTTCGAGATTCGCTGGCACCGCCACGAGGAGCCCCGCAAGGGCGACTGGGTCGCGCTCGTGATGGGCTACGGGATGATCTATAATCACGCCAGCGACCCCAACGCGTCCTACAGCCGCGCGGAGGACCGCGATGTGTTCCGTTATCACGCACTGCGGGACATCCACCCTGGTGAGCAGATCTTCATCAGCTACGGGGAGAACTGGTGGAAGGCGCGAGGTGAGGAAGTTCCTCCCTGAGTCGCTACGCACCGTGTGCGCACCTGACCGGTGCGTTCGCACTTCCTGCTCCGTGAGTGCCGCTTCTTCCTTGGGGAAGCATGGAAACGCTCGGAAATGAATTCACCCCTGTCCGCGTGGGGAGCAACCAGTACAATGCGAGCCGCCTGTGCGCCGGTGCTCCAGGCCGCGCGGATGCGAGGAATGCCAGACATCATGCCATTGCGTCGTTTCTACCTGTCCTCCGCTCTCGTGCTGTCCGCCTCCGCCTGCACCGGCAACATCGGTGGGCAGGACGCGGAGCTTGAAAGCGCGGCGGCCCCCGCTCGGGTGCGCCGGCTGACGCGCGACGAGTACAACAAGTCCGCCGCCGCGGTGCTGGGCACCGAGGTGGACATCGCCCAGGGCTTCGCGGCCGAGGACACCATCCTCGGCTTCTCCACCCACGAGCGGCTCCAGGTGACGTCGCTCCTGGCGGATCAGCTCGACACCGCCGCGGTGACGCTGGCGGAGCAGGGCAAGTCACAACTGAGTGACCTCTACGCGTGCCCCAAGGGCAAGACGCAGGACGAGTGCGCGCGGTCCTTCATCCAGCGCGTGGGTGAGCGCGCCTTCCGCCGGCCGGTGACGGCGGAGGAGGAGACGGACCTCTTGGCCCTCTTCAACGAGGGCAAGAAGGGCGGCACCATGGCGACGGGCGCGGAGCTGGTGCTCCAGGCGCTCTTCTCCTCCTCGTCCTTCCTGTACCGCACGGAGCTGGGGCCGGAGACCGCCCGCAAGGGCCAGGTGGTGGAGCTGACCGCCTACGAGCTCGCCTCCGAGCTGTCCTTCATGGTGACCGGTGGACCGCCGGACGCCACGCTGCTCGCCTCCGCCAAGGCCGGCACGCTGTCCTCGCCCGACGAGCGCGAGGCCCAGGCGCGCCGCCTGCTCAAGACGGAGGCCGCGCAGGTGAAGCTGCGCCAGTTCTTCGTGGAGTGGCTGGGGCTGGGTGGCCTGGCCAAGGTCAACAAGAACAACCTGGTGTACCCGGACTACAGCGTGGACTTCCGCGACTCCATGGTCCGCGAGCGCGACGCCTTCATCGACTTCATCGTGAAGGAGCACTCGGGCTCCGTGGCGGAGCTCCTGGGCGCCAACTACTCGTTCGTGGACGAGACGCTGGCGAACTTCTACGGCGAGCTGGAGCGCACCAACGTGGATGACAACACGGGCCTGGGCCGCGTGACGCTGCCGCCGGAGCGCCTGGGCATCCTCACGCAGGCGGGCGTGATGTCCACGTACGCCCACTTCGACTCGTCCTCGCCCATCAAGCGCGGCAAGTTCGTGCTCACGCGCCTGTTGTGCCGCACGGTGCCCGCGCCGCCGGCCAACGTGTCCACCATTCCCCCGGCCCTGTCGGAGAACGCCACCACCCGCGAGCGCTTCGCGGCGCACACCGACAACGCCGCGTGCGCCAGCTGCCACAAGACCATCGACCCCATGGGCTTCGGCATGGAGGACTTCGACGGCCTGGGCCAGCACCGCACGGAGGAGAACGG
The DNA here is from genome assembly GCF_003611605.1 of Corallococcus sp. AB011P. Taxonomy (NCBI): domain Bacteria; kingdom Pseudomonadati; phylum Myxococcota; class Myxococcia; order Myxococcales; family Myxococcaceae; genus Corallococcus; species Corallococcus sp. AB011P. Next base: position 68,007 of record NZ_RAVX01000008.1, on the reverse strand, counting down.
CAAGAAGGTGGACGCCAGCGGCGCGGTCATCGCCAGGGACGGCACCACCAACCTGGGCAACTTCACCGGCGGCGCGCAGCTGGCGCGCTTCCTGACGACGAGCGAGGAATTGGCCAACTGCGTGCCGTTGCAGTTCGTGCGCTACGCCATGGGGCGTGATGAGCACGCCTCGGACGCGGAGCTGCTCGCCGCCATGCGCACGGGCCCCTACCGCACGGATGGCATGAAAATCACCGAAGCGCTGGTCAGCCTGGTGCGTTCGTCTTCCTTCACCCAGCGGCGTCTGCCCACCCGTTGAGCTTTGACTTCCATGCCCCGCGACTTCTCCCGACGCAGCATCCTGAAGCTCCTGTCCGGCACGGCCATGGCGGCGCCCTTCGCGCACCTGCTCACCAGCTCCGTCGCCGAAGCGGCGGACGCCGCGCCCCTGCGCTTCATCGCCCTGTTCACCCCCCACGGCCTCCTGCCGGAGTACTGGGTGCCCAAGGGCAATGACACCAGCTTCAACATCGACTTCGAGAACTCCGTCCTCCAGCCGCTCCAGCGCCACCGGGACAAGCTCCTGGTGCTGGACGGCCTGGACTACCGCGTCCTCTACGAGCACGGCCGCACCGGCCACGAGGGCGGCCCCGTCACCTTCCTCACCGGCAGCCAGGTGGAGGTGTCCAGCGGTGACGAGCTGCCCGCCAACGCGTCCCTGGACCAGGTGATTGGCAACGCGGTGGGCGGTTCCACCCAGTTCCGCTCCCTGCAGCTGCACGCCTTCGAGCAGTTCGGCGCCCAGCACGTCTACAACAGCATCTCCTTCACGGAGAACGGCTCGCGCGTGCCGTTCGAGCTGAACCCCGCCAACGTCTACAAGCGGCTCTTCGCCAGCATGGGCGGCTCCGAGGCGGAGGCGCAGGCCATGCTGTCCAAGCGCAAGAGCCTCCTGGACTACCTCATCAAGGACGCCACCCGGCTGAAGTCGCGGCTGGCGGCCGCGGAAGGCACCAAGCTGGACACGCACCTGGCGGCGCTGCGCGACATCGAGCGGCGGCTCACCAACTCGGGCGCGCTCAACTGCTCCGCGCCGGTGAAGCCCGCCAACACCGACCTGGGTGACATCAACAACATGCCCGCCCTCACCGAACTGCACATGGACCTCATCGCCCGTGCGTTCGCGTGTGATTTGACGCGCGTGGTGACCATGACCATCCCCGGCCCGTCCATGCCGTGGATTGGCATCGACGAGGACATCCACAACGACATCGCCCACCGCACGGACACCCAGTCCGAGCCGGCGCGCACCGAAATCCGCCTGCGCATGGTGGCGGTGCAGCGGTGGTACTCCGAACAGCTGGCGCGGCTGATGGACACGCTCAAGTCCATCCCGGAGGGCAGCGGCACGGTGCTCGACAACACCGTCATCCTGTGGGGGAACGAGCTGGGCGACGCCGCCGGCCACATGAACGTGTCCATCCCCACGGTGCTGGCGGGCGGCGCGGGCGGGAAGTTCCGCATGGGCCGCATGCTGTCCCTGCGCCCCGGGAAGGACCCGCTGGGCGACTGGAAGGGCCCGGGCGCGAAGCTGGAGGGCGCGGTGCCGCACAACAAGCTGCTCACCTCCATTGCCCAGGCCTTCGGCGTGAACGTGGATCGCTTCGGCCACGACGATTACGCGGGCACGCTCGACCTCAGCTGAAGCCTCCTGGTGGCCTGACAGGCCCCGGAAAAGACAACGGGAGCGGACCCCTGGGGCCCGCTCCCGTTTTCATTTCAGCGAAGCGACGGTGGGGACTACCCGCCGAGCGCGCCGTTGATGAGGGGCGCGAGGATGCTCATGCCCGCGTCCTCGTTGTTGTAGTTGTTGGCCGGCTCGTAGATGCGGATGCGCTGGTTGTTGTTGATGAAGCGCGACAGGAAGACGTCCATGGGGACCATCTCGCTGTGGCAGGCCCAGGACTGCCACGGGCTGTCGATGTACTCGTACCAGTACTTCTTCTCCATCCGCTGGCAGGCGTGCGCGCCCACGAAGGTGATGATGGTGCTGCAGTGGCTTTGGTTGATGGCGCGGTGGTGCGGGATGAAATAGCTGAAGTTGTTGTACTTGTTCAGCTCGTTCACGAACGCATCCTGGTCCTGCTTCCAGTACGCGTGGATGGACGCCTGGTCGTTGGGCGTCTTGAAGCGCTCATACGAATAGCGCGAGTAGTTGTAGTCCAGCGTGTAGCCCGTGTACGCGAGCTGGTCGTTCGGGAACTCCGTGGCCACCATCTTGTTGATGGAGCCCATGTCGTTGATGTTGAAGCTGGCCGGCAGCTGGCTGAACACCGAGTCCAGGTTCCACGACGAGCGGATCTTGTCGTGCAGCGGGCGCGACAGGGAGTTCGCGTTCGGCGCCATGAAGATGGGGCCGGAGTCGTTGATCATGTACCCCTTGGCCGGGTTGATGGCCTTGCGGATGAAGTAGTAGCCGGCGGAGGTGGACGTGCCGCCCGCGCTGTAGCCCGTCACCAGCAGCTTCTGCACGCTGGGGAAGTTCTGCTTGGCGTAGTTCGCCGCGGCCAGCGTGTTGGCGTAGCCGTTGTGGTACCAGGTCAGCGGCGCCTGGCCGCCGGTGGCGTCCACGTACGTCTTGGCGTTGTTGCCGATGTGCACGTCGCCCGTGCAGTACGGCAGGTAGACGACGTTCCAGCCCTTCGTGACGATGTCCTTGCGGTCGCGGAAGGGCAGGCCCGGGTCCGCCCCGTTGACGATGGGGGACACGTACTTGGCCGTGAACTGCGTCATGTAGTCGTCGGCGATGCCGTTGGGGTTCGCCGCGCCCAGGATGCCCAGGCGGCCGCTACAGGAATCGTAGTCCCAGCACGCGCCACCACCCTCCATCATGAACAGCAGGTTGGGCGAGTTCGTCTTGTGCACGAAGAACTTGTACTGCGAGCCGTTGCCACACTTCAGGCCGGGCAGCGTCACCTTCTGCCAGGGGTAGGTATTGCCGCCGTCCACCAGCACGTCGACGATGCCTTCCACCAGCACTTCAGCATGCGCTGCGCCCACGGGGGCAGAGAGGGCCAGAAGGCTCATCCAGAGAAAACTTCTCATGCGGCTTCCTCCAAAGGGGGAGTAGTGAGTGGGGTTACGGCCGCGGATGATACGTTTTTGTTTATCAGCCGTAAGCGGGGAAACTTCGCTTGCGGTGAAAATAGTGAATTCCATGTTGGGTGCAGCATTCCATCCGAAACGATTGGGATTGTCGTCGCGCGTCAGCCAGGAATTGAGAATTGACGCGTCGTGACATGTTTTAAATGTATCAATTGCGCAGTGCGTCGCCGTAAGGGCATGGCACGGGTTGCGGCGGGTGCGGGGCGCGGGGTATGGCCTTGGCATGAGCACGCACGCGCGTTGGAAGCTGCCCCTGGGCACGGCGGGAGTCCTGGTCCTGGCGGTGGGGGCGTGGCTTGTCTTTGGCGGGCCGGCTCCGCGGGACGCCGCGCCGGTGGTGGCGCCCGCGCCGGTGACGCAGGCCCCCGCGCCGCCGCCCGTGTTCGCGTCCACTCCGGCGGTGCCCCGCGCGAAGGACGGCGGGCTGGACCTGGTGGGCGCGGCCACGGCCCAGGTGCAGGCGGCGGCACCGGACCCGGAGGACGCCCCCTATCCGGTGGACCTGGAGGCGCTGCGCGTGAAGCTGCCGGGCAACCTGTACTTTGAAATGGACGCGCCCACGAAGGACCCGGCGGAGCTGAGCCGCCGGGAGGGCGTGAAGGCGAAGTGGAACGCGCTCTACGGCAAGGTGCTGTCCAACGAGGCCTCGGAGGAGGAGGTGCACCAGTACTACGAGCACCGCCGCCAGGTGTCCGAGGACGCCATCGCCTTCGCCACCACGATGCTGCAGGACTACGGCGACAAGCTGCCCTCGGAGCACCGGGGCCTGCTGGAGCTGAGCGTGAACATGCACCGCACGCGCCTGGCGGAGCTTCCGCGCCAGGAGTCGGAGGCGCTGTCGCGCCGCGAGGCCCACGCCCAGCGGCAGAAGGAGTGGCGGGCCGGTGGTGGCCGTCAGCCCTGAATCGACGCGTCCGCGCCGGGGAAGGTGCGGATGAGCGGGGAGCGCACGGCGGAGGAGGCCACCCACAGCTGGTGGGAGGAGCGGGTGACGGCGACGTGCAGCCTGCGGCGGGCCTCGTCGTCCGCGGGGTAGGCGCGCGCGGTGACGTCCGGCAGGACGACGTAGTCGAACTCCAGGCCCTTCACGTTGTCCACGTCCGTCACGTCCACGCCGGGCTCGAAGGAGAAGTCGCCCTCCAGCACCAGCCGCGCCCAGGGCATCTCCCGGATGACGCGGTGGAAGGACTGGGCGGCCTCGCGGCTGCTGGCGATGACGCCCACCGACGCGTGCGGCTCGCGCAGCACCAGGTCGCGCAGGGCGTCTCCCAGGAAGAGCCACGCCTGGGCCTCGTCGGGGAAGTGGTGGAATCCCACGGGCGCGCCCTCGCGGCCGGCCTTCGCGGCGGTGGCCGGGGACTGGGTGCCCAGCACGTGCTGCGCCAGCTCCACCACCGGGCGCGGGCAGCGGTAGGACACCTGGAGCCGGCAGGTGGCGGCGTCGCGGATGCCCAGCTCGTCCAGCGCGGCGTCCCAGCCGGCGAAGCCCGCCGTCGTCTGTTGCACCTCATCTCCGGCGAGCGTGCAGCTGCGGCTGTCGCCGAGCAGCTGGCTGACGACGAAGAGCTCGAAGAGGGAGAAGTCCTCCGCCTCGTCCAGCACCACGTGCGCCAGCCGCTCCGCGCCCAGATGGCCCCGCTGCGCCTTGAGGAACATGAGGACGGGCAGGTCGTCCGCGTCCACGGTGCCCGCGAGCGCGTCCGGCGTGTCCGCTTCAATCGCGCGCCCGTCCACGGTGACGAGCCGGTCCTCGTCGAAGCCCTTGTACTGGCGCGACAGCGGCGTGGCGGTCTGCTGCCTGGTGTGCTCCATCACCTCCGCCACCACGGTGCGCGGCAGCTCTCCCTTCGCGTCCGCCACCACGGCCTCCAGGAAGGCGCGGTCCATGTACGCGTCCGCCAGCTTGATGCGCAGCCGGTCCAGCGTGGGGGGCAGGGCCTTGCCCTTGAACAAGGGCAAGCGGCCGGCCAGCGCGCGGCGCAGGGCGGGGTGGCGCTTGAAGCGCGAGACGAGCGCGGGCGTGTCCGGGGACAGCTTGATGCCCGGCACGCTGAAGGCGCTTCTCGCGGTGGCCAGCGACCAGGCCTCCAGCGTCTCCACGGACACCTTGCCCAGGCCCAGCGGCGCGAGCAGCCGGCGCGTGAGCCGGGCCAGGCCCTCCTCCGGGACGACGACCTTGGTGCGCGCCTGCGGGTATGACTTCGCGTCGTCGAAGATGACCTTGGCCAGCCGGTGCAGCGCCACCGTCGTCTTGCCGCTGCCCGCGCTGCCCAGCACCAGCAGCGGCTGCTCCGGGCCGGTGCTGACGGCGGCGTACTGCTCCGCGTCCAGGAGCGCCGTCACGCCGAAGGCGTCCTCCACGTGCGTGGCGCCCCGGCCCACGCCCAGGAAGCCCGGACGCGCGGCGGTGCCGCTGCCGCCCGCGAGCACGGAGGCCGCGTCACGGCCGCGCGAGTGCCAGCGGCCTTGTGAATCGCGCTGGAGCAGGTAGGGGCCGGTGCTGATGCGGGTGAGGACGCCCTTCTCGATGATGACCAGCCGGCGCGCCTCCACCTCGCCTTCGGAGAGCCGGTCTCCGAAGTACTCCTCGAACGCGTCGCCCTCCTCGTAGTTGTAGAAGACGCGGGCGACGGGGGCGAATCTCCAGTCGATGACGCGCACGCCGGCGGAGAGGTTCGCGAAGCTGGTGCGGCCGAGCAGGTAGTCGCGCGCGCCCGTGGGCCCGGACAGGCGCAGGTGCGCGAAGTAGGGGGCGTGCGCGTCTGGCAGCGGGACGGCCTCCTGCCGCTCCAGCATGGAGCGCACCTCGTTCATCTGGGTGAAGACGTGCGGCAGGTCCGCGGCGTGCGCCGTGGTGGCGTCGTCGCGCAGCACCGCCAGCTGGGCCATCAGCCCCTGTGTGTCCAGCGTGCGTTCCGAGGCCTGACGGCGCGCCTCCGCCAGCGCCTGCTGGACGCGTGACAGCAGGGCCTCTTCCTCGGCGATGAGCGCGAGCGCCTCGGGCGACAGCTCCTGCTCCTGGCCGGCCATGATGTCTTTCCTTTCCGCCCGTGGGCGTTCGTGGAGCGGGCAAGGTGAACGCTGGCCACCGCCGGGTCAACCCGTTGGATTTTCGGGCCGACTTGCTAGATTGAGGATCGCGGTGAAGGCGCCCGTCCCTTCTCCTGGGTCCTCCCGCACGCACGCTTCCCATCCACCCCGCCAGGTTGCCTCCCCATGGGGTGGGGTGGATGTCCGCGACTGATCGCAGAGGGGGGGGGTCTGTCGAATGGCGGCGCGCGCTGGAGGCAGGTGGCTTCTAACGGCACTCGCGGCTTGCTTCCGTCCGCATCCATCCCGAACACGGAGGATGTACCGGATGACCTCGATGAATGCGCCGTTCCGCTGGACGCTGTCACTCGCAGCCGCGCTGGGAATCGCCACGTCGGCGGGGGCGCAGGAGCCGGAGCCACAAACGGAGTCGGAGACGTCCACGACGACCGCGACCACCACGATGAGCTCGGAGGAGATGCAGAAGTCGGGGGGACACCACCAGGAGGGGCGCGTCGGGCCGCAGTTCGCGGTGAGCGGCAACGTGGGCTTCGGCCTGGGCTACGTCTACACGAACGGTCAGGCCCCGGGCGGCGGTCTGGAGGACCTGAAGATCACCCAGTCCGCGAAGATCTCCTTCCCCCTCATCGCGGAGCTGGGCTTCCGGGTGACGCCGCGGTTCTACCTGGGCGTGTGGGGCAGCTGGGAGCCGGTGCTCACCAAGACGAACGACCTGTCGTGCCCGGAGGGCTTCAGCTGCGACACCTTCCAGTGGCGCGTGGGGCCGGAGGTCCGCTACCACATCCGGCCGGGCTCAGGCTTTGATCCGTGGATCGGTCTGGGCGTGGGCCTGGAGATCCTCAAGAGCCATGTGGAGGGCGACACACAGGTGCAGGTCGCGCCAGGGGTGTTCCTCCCCACGCATGTGGACACGCACGTGACGGACCGGGGGCCCACCATCGCGCGCCTCACGCTGGGCGGCGACGTGCGCGTGGCGCGGTCCCTGTCGGTGGGGCCCATCATCACCGCGTCCGTGGGCCAGTACACGGTTCGCACCGGGACGCAGACGCTGGACATCACCGGCGTGGGCACCCGCGACCAGGGGCTCACGCCCGTGGATGACGGCTTCCACGCGCTGTTCACCGTGGGCATCCGCATCGCGTTCCTACCCCTGTAGCACCGCGTGGCGGCGCCCACCCTGAAGCAGGGGCGGGCGGTGGAAAACGCGTGGCACCCCCTTGGAACCTGGGGGCCGGGTGAGGTGTCTTGGGGCTCGGCTCCCCACCTCCCCCGGAGGGTGCATGTCGTCTCGCAAGGTGTTCGTCGTGGTGGCCGGGCTGGCGCTCCTGCTGGCCGGCGTCTTCGTCTGGATGCGCGCCGCCTCGCCCGCCGAGTCGGTGCGCGCTGAAGCGGCGGCGTCTCCTGAGCGGCCCGCGTCCGGCCCGACGCGGGCCCCGGTGCGGACCGAGGGTGGGGCGACCGCGCCCGTCGAACAGCCCATGCGGGACGCGGATGGCGCGCTGCGAGTGGAGACCGTCACGGCCTCGGGGCCGTTCGTGGGCGCGGAGGTGACGCTGTACCTGCGAGGGCCCGCGTCCCCAGGCTCACGGCTGCCGTCATGGCGCGTGGCGGGGCAGGGCCGGACGGATGCGGCGGGAGCGCTGGTGTTGCCCGCGCGTCCCGGGCCCTATCTCGTCACCGCGCACGCGGAAGGGCTCGCCCTGGCGCGCGCGGAGGTGACGCGTCCCCATGGAGAAGCGCTGTCCACGGTTCGCCTCCTGCTGGAGCCCGGTGTGTCGCTGACAGGCCTGACGGTGGAGCGCGCGGGCGGCGCACCCGTGCCGATGACGGGGCTGACGCTCACGCCGCATACCGGCTTCGAGGACGCGCTCCCCGTGTTCCTCCAGACGGGCGCGTCGGTGCCAGACGAGGCGCGGCATGAGGCGCTCAGCGACGCACGGGGCGCGTTCGGGTTCCACGGGCTGGCGCGCGGTGAATATCAACTGGAGGCGCGAGCCCCGGGCCACGCGCCCCACCGCATCGCGCGCGTGCACGTGCCGGGGACGGACCTGCGCGTGGAGATGGATGGCTCCGCGTTCATCGAGGGCTTCGTCACCCGGGCGGATGGAACGCCCGCGCCGGGAGCGCGCGTGAGCGCCTGGGGCGAGGACGGCGCGGTGGAGGTGGAGGCCGGAGACACGGGGAGCTTCTCGCTGGACGTGCCGCCCGGGTCGTTCCAGGTGACGGCCCGTCACGGAGCGGAGACGGGCGCGGCCGGAGGCGCGGTCGTCGTGGGGCCGGGCATGACGGTGAGGGACGTGCGGATCCGCCTGGGCGGCGCGGCGTCGCTCGCGGGAGTGGTGCGGCGCAAGGACTCGGGCGAGGCCATCGCAGGAGCCACGGTGGGCGTGCGCGCGCATGGCGACCGCGCGGACCTGCTCCAGGCGCGCTCGGAGGCGGATGGACGCTTCGAGGTGGGCGGACTCGCGCCGGGTGCCTACGACGTGCAGGTGCGCGCTCCGGGCTTCCAGCCGCTCACGCGCCCGGGGCTGGGCGTGCTCGCGGGGCAGCGCTTCGAGCTGGTGCTGGAGCTCGCGACGCCTGGGCGCATCGAGGGCACGGTGGTGGATGTCGCGGAGGCGCCGCTCCCTGGTGTGACGGTGGTGGCCCAGCTCAGGTGGCGGCCGTTGCCGGACGCGCTGCCCTCGGTGACGGACGCGCAGGGGCGCTTCACGCTGGAGGACGTGCCGGAGGGCACCGTGTACGTCGCGGCGCGCCGCGCGGACAGCGAGGACCAGGTGCGCCAGCCCGTGCGCGTGGAGGCGGGGAAGACGGCGACGGCGCGGCTGACGCTCGTGGGCGAAGGCGCGCTGGAGGGCACCGTGCGCAAGGAGGACGGAGCGCGGCCGTCCGGCGCGGTGACGGTCACCGCGCACCGGGTGGGTGCTCCGGCCTCCGAGTCCGTCGATGTGCCCGCGAAGCCGGATGGAACGTGGTCGATGCGCGTGGGCGCGGGGCGCTATCAGTTGAGCGCGTGGCTGTCCGCGCTGCGCTTCCAGAACGGGGACCAGCAGCAGGTGGTGGAGCTGGAGGCGGGCGGCCGGCGCCACGTGGACCTGGTGGTGGGCGAACCCAAGAAGCCGCTCCGCGTGACGGTGCTGGAGCCCAACGGCGCGCCGAGCGTCCACGCGACGGTGATGGCCACGGAGGCGGGCCACACGGACATCCAGGCGGAGGAGATGACGGACGCAGCCGGGCAGGCGGTGCTGGCCTTGGACGGCCTGGGCTCGGACGCGTGGCGCGTCTGGTCCACGAATGGCGGACGGCAGGGCGAGGCCGCGAGCGTGTCCGCGTCCCAGAAGGAGTTCACGCTCCAGCTGAAGCCCGCGGCCCGGCTGAGGGGCACCGTACGTTCGGCGGGAGGCCGCGAGGTGCGGGGCTTCGCGCTGACCGTGACCGCGGCGCGCGGCGAGGACGACTTCCTCTCCCGCGTGGAGCGTCAGTTCTCCGGGGACTCGTTCCAGGTGGACGACGTCTTCCCCACGCGTGTCACCGTCACGGCCACGCTGCCGGACGGGCGCGCAGGCAAGGTGGACGTGACGCTCGCGTCCGGCGCGGAGGCCGCCGTGGAGGTGGTGGTGGACGCGGGCGGCGGCGTGTCCGGACGGCTGGTGGATGCGCGCACGAACGAACCGCTCGCGGGCGCGTATGTGGACGCGGACGGCATCGCGTCCCCCACCACGGGCGCGGACGGGCGCTTCGAGTTGAAGGACCTGGCCCCGGGCGCGCACCGGCTCACCGCGTGGAGCCGGGGGCGGGAGCTGGTGGACCGGCGGATGACGCTCGCCGCGGGGAAGACGCAGGCGCTGGGGGACTGGCGCCTGGGGCTTCAGCGCGTGGAGCCGGGGCGGCTGGGCCTGAGCTTCGGCATGACGGGACGGGACGTCGTCATCAGCGGCATCGCGGAGGGCGCGGACGTGGCGGGCCTCCAGGTGGGGGACGTGCTGCGCTCCATCGACGGAGCGGTGGTGCTGGACACGGGCGAGGCTCGGCGGCGCGAGCTGGGCGCGCCGGGCAGCCCCGCGCTGCTCGCGCTCCAGCGAGGCGGCCAGGCGCTGTCCTTCACGTTCATCCGCGCACGCTGAAGGAGGCGCGGCTTGAAAGCGCGGGGCATGCCCTGACAGCATCCCGCGCCATGGATGAGCGCTTCACCCCGGAGCACGAGGCGTTCCGCCGCACCGTGCGTCAGTTCGTCGAGAAGGAGCTGGCCCCGCACGCGCTGGAGTGGGACCAGGCCGGCGAGTTCCCTCGCGACGTGTTCCGCCGCTGCGGCGAGCTGGGCTTCTTCGGCATCAGCCACGCCCCGGCATATGGCGGCAGCGGGCTGGACTATTGGTACGTGGCCGCCTTCGCGGAGGAGCTGGCGCGAGCGCGCAACGGGGGCGTGGCGATGTCGCTCCTGGTGCAGGGACAGATGGCCACGCCGGTCATCAACGAGCTGGGCACCGACGAGCAGAAGCGCGAGTTCCTGGCCCCCGCGCTCACCGGCGAGCGCATCGCGGCGCTGGCGATGAGCGAACCGGACGCGGGCTCGGACCTGGCCCGGCTGCGCACCACCGCGCGAAGGGACGGCGACGACTACGTCATCCAGGGCGCGAAGACGTGGATCTCCAACGGCGCCCGCGCGGACTTCCTGGTGCTGGCGGTGCGCACGGGCGGGGAGGGCGCGCCGGGCATCTCGCTGGTGACGCTGCCCACGGACGTGAAGGGCTTCTCCGTGTCGAAGAAGCTCCAGAAGGTGGGGCACCGCTCGTCGGACATGGCCATCCTCTACTTCGAGGACTGCCGCATCCCCGCCCGCTACGTGCTGGGCCGGGAGAACGACGGCTTCTTCCACATCATGAACAGCTTCCACGCGGAGCGCCTGGTGACGGCGCTCTACACGGTGGCGGTGATGGACGACCTGCTCCGTGAAGCCATCCGCTACGGCCGCGAGCGTCAGGCGTTTGGAAAGCGGCTCTTGGACTTCCAGGTGTGGCGCCACACCTTCGTGGACCACGCCACCCGCGTGGAGGCGGCGAGGCAGCTCACCTATCAGGCGGTGCAGCTCTTCAATCGCAAACGCAAGCAGAAGCCGGTGAAGGAGATCGCGATGGCCAAGCTCCTCACCACGGACCTGGCCCAGCGCGTGGCCTATGACTGCCAGCAGTTCTACGGCGGCATGGGCTACGTGGAGGAGTCACACGTCGCGCGGGCCTGGCGCGACGTGCGCATGCTCACCATTGGCGGCGGCACGTCCGAGGTGATGAAGGAGATCATCGCCGGGACGATGGCGCTGTAGCCTCAGGCGGCCTGCTTCTCCTGGGTGCCTTCCAGCCAGCGGGCCGCATCCGCGCCGTTGCCCTTCCACTCCGTCGGAGTGCCGTCCACCGTGCGCCGCGCCACTTCCAGCTCCCAGCCCACCTTCACGGGGCCGACCTTGAAGCCGGGCGCCATGGAGACGCCCCGCTGCGTATAGGACGTCTCCTTGTACTCCACGGTCGCGTCCTGACCGGCCGTGTTGAACGCCCCCGGTACGTCGCCTTCCAGGAGCTTGCCGAACGCGCCGTTCTTCACGAGCGTGCCAGGGTTGCCCTCGATGCTGACCTCGTAGGACGTGCCCTTGCCGTTGCCCTGGACCAGGCCAGCGCCCTCCACCGTCAGCGTGACCTTGCTGCGCGAGTTCGCCGCCATGTCCTTGAGCGCGGGGCCGAGCGCGGCCTTTGGATCCTTGAGGACTTCGTCTGTCTTTGACCCGGCGGGCAGCGGGATGCGCGTCTCCACCTCCAGCTTGCCGCTGCCCTTGAGCGACGTGCCCACCTTCACGCCGCCCTTGATGGGCAGCTTCATCCGGTCCGGTCCGACGATGGACTTGTCCACCTCCAGGTTCCGGTTCGGGCCGCCACCCACCTCCACCTGGACGGCGTCCTTGATGACGACCTCGGGCGGCTTGCCCTCCGGGAACTCGATGCGGACCGTGCGGTCCGAGCGCGCCTTGCCCCCCACGTCGAGGTTGTTCACCAGCGGCCCGCCCGGGACGGGGATGTCCGCGGCGAACTGCGCGGCGCCCGTGCCCCGCAGCTCCACGGCGGCCATCTTGCTCCGCAGCCACTCGATGTCCTCCTTGGGAGGCATGTCGGCCGCGCCCGCGATGTTGGCCTGCATGCCTGTCTTCATGCGGTCCATGATGCGATTGGCCCGGGCCACCTCGGCGGGCGTCTCGAACTTGAACTCCACCTTGCCGCCACCGCCGGCGAGCAGCTTCGCGTCGAGCTTGCTGTTCTCGAAGCCCACGCCGCCCAGGATCTCCGAGTCGATGCTCAGCCGGTAGTTGGGCCCCGGCTCGCGCGCGCCCGTGGTCGGGTTGGTGCGCATGCCCTCTTCACAGCTGACTTCAATCTGCGCGCGCGTCTGGAGGCGGCCCATCTTGTAGCCGCCGTCGAAGCCGCCGGACGTGGAGAACTTGTCGCCCGGCTTCATGGACTCGATGTCCACCTGCGAGCCCGTCACGTCGGTGCCGGCTCCGAGCACCTTGAGGGCCCCGTCCACCTTGGACTCCAGCCAGGTGAAGCCGGGCACGTTGTCGCGAGCGCTCTGCAGCAACTGCTCCATCGCGCCCTGCGGCTGCGCGGTGCCACCCACGCCGCCCGCCGCCAGGCCTTCCGGCTGCACCTGTCCCGCGACGCCGCCCTCGAGTCCCAGGGCTCCAGGACCATCACTCCCGGGCCCGCCGGCCACGGGACCCGCCTGCGTGCCACCGCTGACGCCGCCCGCGGCGATGCCTCCCGGACCTCCGGCCGGAGCCGCATGGCCTCCAGCTCCGGCCGGAGCCGCGTCTCCACCCACCCTGGCCGGACCCGCGCGCCCACCGCGAACCTCGAACCCGTCTCCGGGACGCCCGACTGCGGGCCGCTGCGCCGGACGGTTCGCGGGGCCCTGCGACGGGGCCTCCGGAAGCCGGCGGGGGGCGATGGGAGCGGGGGAGGGCTGCATGCGGGACAGGAAGGTCATGACCGGGGCTCCAGGGCGGGTGGGAGCCCGCCGTTCCCCTTCAAGCCACCGCGAGCGGAATTGTTTTGCATTTCCGCCCGGCGTTTTCCGGAAACCCCCTGGAATGACAGGGCCTTGCAGGGGCCCTGGCGGTCCTATTTCCCCAGGATGCCGCCGAGCATTCCGCCCAGCCCACCGCCGCCCTGGGGGCCGCCGCCACCGGAGCCGCCCGCGAGCATGGGCATCACGGCGAGGATCTTCCCCACCAGGCCCGGGTCCAGGCGGGACTTGAGGAAGTTGAGGAGCAGGGGGGCGACCAGGGTGGCCTTGCTCGTGTCCAGGTTGAAGCGCTGGAGGATGGCCACCACGCCGGCGATCTCTCCCGCGTGAGCCGCCGCGCCGCCCAGGGCGCCCATGAGGCCGCCACCGCCACCACCGCCACCACCGAGCATTCCGCCCAGGGCGCCCATGAGGCCGCCGCCGTCGCCCGCCGGGGATTGCGCCTGCTGCTGCCAGCCCTGCATCTCCGGGATGGCCTGGTCCATCTGCCGGGCCGCGTCCGGGCCGACCTTCTCCTGCACCGTGCCCTGCACCAGCTTCAGGAGCGAACCCGCGAGCCCCTGTGCCTGCGTGCCATCCACTCCAAGCTGCTGCGAGAGCTGTCCAATGAGGTCCATGCGCCGCGCTCCTTCACGTGAGTCCCAAGTGGGGGGCGGCGGTTGTAGCGGGCCGGGCCGGGGCGCTGGCCGGAAAACCGGCGCGAGCGTTGGTCGGCGGACGCCCGGAGGGGGCCCTACAGTCGGGTGAAGGACCAGCTCAGCGCGCGGCCGCCCTCGTAGGGCATGACGCCGTGGAAGGGGCGCGGGTCCTCGTCGAACACGAGCGGCAGGAAGTGCCGGTCTCCGTCCCACAGCGACAGGGACAGGATGGAGGACACGGGCACCCAGGACAGGGAGCCCTCGGGGTTCCTCTCCAGGGGTGTGCCCTCGAAGGCGTCGATGCGGAAGATGAACCCCAGCCAGTCCTCGCCGTGCTTGCCGAAGCCGGGCCAGGACAGGGTGCCGCGCAGGACCATGCGTGTGCACTCGATGCCGGCCTCCTCGCGAATCTCGCGGCGCATGCACGCGGCGATGTCCTCGTCGCGCTCCATCTTGCCGCCCAGGCCGTTGTACTTGCCGTAATGGGCATCCTCCGGGCGAGCGTTCCGGTGGATGAGCAGCACCTGCTGGCCGTCCGGCGACATCACGTAGCCCAGCGTGGCGACGATGGGAGTGTAGGGCATGGGCCCGGTTCGTCGCCTGATTCGGGCAGGGCGTCAAGCGGCGCGCGCCGTCTCAATAGTTCCAGGCGGTGCAGTCGGTCGTCGTGCGCGTGACGAACTCCGCCAGCGTGCGCAGGTTCCGCACGAACGTGCTCGTGTCGAGGTAGTCACCCGGCGTGGCACCACTGCGCGGGCCGCCCGGGCTGTACGGGGTGATCCACCGCTCGTTGTTCACGGCCGCGTCGACCGCCTGGGCCGTGTCGGCGCGCAGCTGCTGGCACGAGCGCTTCATCACGGTCGTGTCGGTCGCCAGCCGGTCGTACTCCGCGCGGATGGCTGCGAGCTGCGACGGAACCTCCCAGCCGTAGTTCTGGTACGTCGGCGGCGCGGTCGAGAACCGCACCGGGTAGCCGCCAGCCTTCACCGTGTAGAAGCCGATGTTCGACGGTGCGGTGTCGTCGAGCTCGATGTAGCGGGAGAGAAGGGTGTCATTGGCGTAATCGACGCTCTCCAGATACGCGAGCGCGGTGCCGACGGCCGCGCGGTTCGCCGGGACGCCCGGGTCGAGCTGGTAGAGGCGCAAGAGCGCCCACATGACGTCCTGGCTCTCCTGGCCGGCAATCGCTGGCGCCTCCCAGCTGCGCGCCCAGCGCGGCTGCATCTGGAGGTCATATTGCTGCGCCCAGGCGGGCTGGGGCTGCGGCATCTGCGCACGGCGGAGGAAGTCACCAAACGCGGTGCGCATGGACTGATACGTCGCGGCCTGCGAGGGATAGAGCTCCTTCGCCCAAGACAGCATCTCCACGAAGGACGTCGCCAGGTTGTCGTTCAGCGTCGGGTCGTCCCAGTACTCGTTCGTGTACGAATTCGCGTAGCAATTCGCCAGGCCGCACGAGGTGCCAATCGACGGCGGGTAGCTCGCGAAGAGCGCGGGCCGCGCGGAGACAGGGCCGGCGAACCCCTGGGGAAAGCCGCCGTTCGTGGGGAACTGCGAGGTCTCCACCCGCGCGCGGGCGTACGCGGAGGAGCCGGAGATGTCCGTGTTCGCGAACCCGAGGAGCTGGTCGGTGCGCATCATCGCGATGAGCGCGTTCTGCGTGACCTGGTCGTCGTAGACCGTCATCGTACAGCCGCCACAGCCGCAGCTCGCCGTGGTGTTGAGGTAGCAGGCCCTGAGGAGCGGCGTCGGCTTGAAGTCCGCGTAGAGGCGCCAGCCCCCGGACTTCACCTGCCCGTGGCGCAGCGCCATCGCCGCGTCCAGTGCATAGGTCTTGAGCGCCGGAGTCGCCGGGTCCGCGAGGGCGGCTTCGACAAACGCGATGGTGACGTCCGACGTCCCGGGTGACTGGATCATGATCTGATCCTCGTCGAGCTGGATGTCGCCCCAGCGCTCGCTCAGGTTGGTGGCGTTGTGGTGCCACGCATAGCCGCCGTGGCGCGCGACGTTGTCATGGAAGTACTTCGCCGCGTTCCGCATGCGGCCCAGCGCCTTCTGCCGGAGCGGCGTCGTGGCCGCCTGTTCGGACTCACCGAGTTCGACTCCCGGTGAAACACAAGCCAACGCGGAGAGGACAGGGAGGAGTGCGAGCGCGAGGTGCCTTTTCATGGGTGTGACTCGTAGCACACCCGGCTCGCACTCCTGGAGAGGGCCGAGCCTAGAAGCAGGTACAGGCCGCCTTGTAACACTTGCCCAGGCGGAAGCCCTTCGCCACACAGCTGGCGTTGCACTCCTCGGCGTAGCACTCCACCTGCGACGCTTCCGCGGTCGCGGGCGTGGACAGCGCCAGCGTGGCGCCAAAGGAAACGAACGCACCCGCGCCCATCGCGAACAGCACCCGGCCCGCCTTCTTCAACGACGTCAACATGTGTGTCTCCCGGTGAGGATGTTTCGGCTCGAAGCATACCTCAACCGGAAATCCGCTTCAGTGCCGTAATCCCAGTGAGACATCCCTCCTGTTGAGAATGCGCAAGGAGGAGGGTGACAATGGGGACGTGCGGCTCCTGCTCCTCCTTCCATTCCTGCTCCAGGCCGGTTGTGCCACCGTCGACCTGCTGCGCGGACCGCATCGCTACACGCAGGAGGAGATGGCGCTCATCCGGACGGATGCGGCGGCGCGCTTCAGCTGTCCTGAACAGCAGCTCCGCGTCGTCCCCGAGCGAACCTCGGATTCAGTCTGCGACGGCACGCCTCCCAAGTTCTATGAGGTCGTGCGGGCCGAGGGCTGTGGACAGTGGCTCCACTACGGAGATGCCGAGGGCGGTCTGCTGCCCGTGGAGCGCGAAGTGGGAGATGCCTCCCTGAGCTCTCCCTGGCTCAACGACGGCGTCTACCTGCCCGCGTTCCCTTCACATGCGCATACGCCGGAAGAAGTGCTGCGCGTCCGTGAGCACGTGGTCACCCAACTCGATTGTCCCGTGGAAGCGCTCACCGTCAGCCGCCGCCTGATTGCCAGGGACCACGTGGGGACGGACGGCCGGGGGTTCTCTCCCGGTCCAATCGAAGAGATCCTGGTCACGGGGTGTGGGAAGTACGGTCGCTACGTCGTGCACCGGGGGACGATCGTCTCACTGGAAGTCGAGCGCCTTCCGTCAAAGCGCCTTGACCCATTGTCTGTGTGGGTGGACAAGTTGCTGACTTCGCCCGTCGTCCCCTAGCTGAGCTGCACGCTCAGGGGGCGCGGCCCTTCGGGGTGGTCCCCGGGGTGAGCTTCCACAGGCGGCCGTTCGAATCGTCCGTGAGCAGGTAGAGCGCACCGTCGGGCCCCTGGACCACCTCGCGGATCCGCGCGTTGCGCTCCGTGAGCAGGCGCTCCTCGCCGACCACGCGGTCGTCCTTCAGGACCAGCCGCACCAGCGCCTGGCTGGACAGGCCACCGATGAAGAAGTTCCCCTTCCACTCCGGAAAGAGCGCCCCCGAATAGATGGTGAGCCCCGAAGGCGAGATGACCGGATCCCAATAATAGACAGGCTGCTCCATGCCCGCGGCCTGCGTCGTCTTGTGGATGGGCTCGCCCGAGTATTCCTCGCCATAGCCAATCGTGGGCCAGCCGTAGTCCTTGCCAGCCTCCGGGCGGTTGAGCTCATCACCTCCGCGCGGCCCCATCTCGACAATCCAGAGCCGCTGCTGGGCGTCCATGGCCGCGGAGAGGATGTTGCGGTGCCCGGAGGACCAGATCTCCGGCCGGGCGTCCTTCCTGCCCACGAAGGGATTGTCCTGGGGGATGGAGCCATCCGGGTTGATGCGAACGACCTTTCCGAAGTCGCTCTTGAGGTCCTGCGCCTGGACGCGGCCGGGAAGGATGGAGCGCTCGCCGAGCGTGACGAAGAGCTTCCCGTCCGGCGTGAAGACGAGCCGTCCGCCCGCGTGCAGCGTGGACTCGAGCGTGGGCTGCATGCGGAAGATGACCTGGAGCCCCTCGATGCGCGGCTTCGGGCCGTCCACCAGCTTCGCGCGCGCCACCGCGAGCCCGTTGCCGCCCTGCCTCGGCTCGTAATAGGTCCAGTAGATGAGCCCGCTCTTCGCGTAGTCGGGCCCCACCTCCACGTCGAGCAGCCCGCCCTGTCCCCGGCCGTCCACCTTGGGGAGGCCCGCCACCGGGGGTGACTTCTTGCCCGCGGCGGTGACGATGTAGAGCGAACCCGTGGGCTTCTCCGTGACGAGGAAGCGGCCATCCGGCAGGAACGCGATGGCCCACGGCTTGTTGAAGCCCGAGGCGATCTCCGTCACCACGATGGGCGTGCGCGTCTTCACCGCCGGGGCGCGCGTCTGCTGCGGGAACGCGGGCTTGAACTCCGGGACGTTCGGGGGCGCGGTCTCCACGGGTGCTCCCGAAGGGATGTCTCCCTGTCGCGGCACGGACTGCTGGCTTTCACCCCCGCGCCCCGGGGCGAGGTTGCCTTCCTGTCGCGTGGGCGGCTGGGGCGTCTGGGCCCGGGCTTCGGGGACGGCGCCCAGCAGGAGGGAGGCGAGGAACGGGGTCACGAGTCCATGGCGCATGGGGTGACTCTCCGTCGGGACGGGCGGGACGTCACCCGTCGACGGACATGCGTTGAGCCTCTTCGTTACCTGGGTGAACAGTCGCGGCGCCGCCCACCGTGAAGTCGATCACCCGGTCCCACATCGCCTGGAATTGCGGCTCCTGGAAGTGGGAGCCCGACTTCAGCCAGCTGATGTGCTCCGGGGGCTGGTCGAAGTGGCCCATGACGTCCATGTGGTCCGCCGTCGCGACGTGGAGGACCTGTCCCCAGACCTGGGAGCGGCTCGGGACGACGCCATCGCTCCGGGACTCGAACCTCCTGCCGAGGACATCCTGGAGGGCCTGGGTCTGGTCCACCGTGAGCTCGGGAAGCTGGAGCTCCCGGGGCAGGGGCGCGCTCTTCGCATACAGGAAGGCGAAGAGTCCGTGCAGCAGCGCGTCCGGGGTGAGCAGCAGGTGGAGGGCCAGCCTGGGCGGCGGCGCGCCCGTGACGACGCAGCCGTAGCGCACGTCCTCCCGGTCCGCCGTGTCCGCGTTGAAGGCCCGCATGCTGACCGGCATGAGGTCCTGGATGAGCGCCTGGTTCTCGCCCACCTGGCTGAAGAACCGGATGAGGTCTTCGCGTTCGCTCTCGGAGAGGTCCGCCGTCAGCCGGACGATTTGATTGAAGAGGTTGGGCGGGAGCTTCGCCTCTTCGCTCCTCAGGACGAGCCAGTAGCACGCCTGCAGCGCGGCGGTCCGCAAGGGCATGGCCTTGCGGTGCAGGGTGAGGAAGGTGAAGAGCCACAGGTAGCGCAGCAGCGTCTTCCCCACGCCGCCCTGGTGGGAGAAGCTGGCCAGCGGGGTGCCGTGATGCGGTGTAGCGATGGTCACGACCGAGCGCACGCGCTTCACGAAGTCCGGAGCCCCCCGCGCCATTCGCGGTGAGACGACACTGCGCGCATCCAGCCCGCCCGTGGAGTGCCCGACCAGGTGAAGCTGCGCGTCGTCCTCGTTCGCGGTCCGTGCCATTTCCCGGAACACGTCCTGGGCACGCACCGCCAGCCCGGCGGTGGGGGCGGAGGCGATGGCGTGCACCCGCGCATCGATGCCTCGCTCCTTGAATCGCTGCTCGAGCAAACGGGGGACGTTCTGGAAGTAGGCGATGCGCTCCGTTTCCTTGTCACCCATCTGCGTAAAGCCAAAGAAGCCGGGGACCAGATAGACGCGGTGCCGGTGGGTCATGGGGCAATCCTAACGCGAGGACCGCCCCAGACGCCGGGGAGGGGTCAATGTGAAGTCCCGAACCCCTGTCCCGGAATGTCTGTCCGGACTACTGGGTGATGATGTCCGTGTACTCGCTGCCGCTGATGGAGTTGCGCCACTTGGAGGAGAAGCCCAGCGCGTGCTGCGGATTCACCACGTGCGGCGCGGCCACGCGCGCCACGTCCAGGCGGACAATCTCATTCTTGAACAGGTCCAGCACCATGCCGAACTGCGCCGCGGTCAGGTAGACGCGCTTGAGCATCTTGTCCGCCTTCTCCTGGCGGACGATCTCGTTGTTCTCGCTCTTGAGCGACTGGTAGAAGCCGCTCCAGGTGGAAGCGTCCATCGGGAACTGCCCATCCCGCCGCATCATGCAGCCCTCGTCCGAACGCGTGCCACAGTCGCGGTGAGAGGGCTCGGCGGCCATCGGCATCTCCGGCCGGGAGTCCATCCGGGGCTCCCGCCGGGTCTCCGTCGTTCGGGTCTCGCGGTGCTCGCTGTGACTCTCCGACTCCGTCATTCCACCCGTCATCCGCACGTCCATCCGGGCTCCGCCGCCGCGCACCTTCACGGTGGTCGTCTCCTCACCATCCACGTTCGTCGTGGTCTTCATCTTGATGCGCGCGGAGGGCATGTCCTGATCTTCGATGTCCACCTGCATGTTGAACTCCGCGTCCTGCGCGAAGCTGGCGGACGAAACGAACAGGGACGAAACGAGCGCGGCACGGACGATGCGATTCATTGTGAAGACCTGGTGGGAAACGGGTTCGGTGCGGTCGGTACGCTCAAGCGTTCCCGCCGCCGTGCCATCTCCACGCACCGTCCGCGCATTTATTCACCTGAAACGCACGGCGCGGCTGAGCAGGCCTGGACTCATTGTTTGAGAAAAGCAGAGCCCCGGCGATCCACGCTGAACGCGGGATCGCCGAGGCTCGGTGTTGCCTTGGCTCAGTGCTGCCTTACTGGACGGCGCGGAGCGCGGGCGGCTCGTCCGTCAGCGACATCAGGAGCCGGTCGCCCTCGGTCTCGTCGATGGGCACGAAGCGGCCGAGGTCGTCGCGGTAGGCGTGGACCTGCGCCGCCCCGATGTCGAACCACCAGCCGTGCAGCCGCAGCGTCCCCGCCGCGAGCCTGTCGCGCACGATGGGGTAGGTCTTCAGGTGCTCCAACTGCTCGAGGACGTTCAGCTGGGAGAGGCGATCCGCGTCCGGCAGCCCCTCGCCCACCTGGGTGTTCCTCTCACGCAGCGCCTGGAGCGAGGGCGTTCCGTGCGCGAGCCACTTCTCGAGGTTCGGTGCGCCGTCCACGGTGCCACCGGCCAGGATGGCCTTCATCGCGCCGCAGCTCGAGTGTCCGCAGACCACGACGTCCTCGATGGGCAGGAAGCCCAGGGAGAACTCGATGGCCGCCGCCTCCCCGCGGTCCGCCGAGGGCTGTCCGCCCGGCTTGGCCGGCGGAACGAGGTTGCCCACGTTGCGCACGGTGAAGAGGTCGCCGGGGTCCGTGGAGACGAGAAGGTTCGGCACCACGCGGCTGTCCGAGCAGCTGATGAAGAGGCAGTCAGGGGACTGACCCTTCGCGAGCCGCGCGAAGGTCGCCCGGTACGAGGGCAGGGTGTGGCGCTGGAAATCGAGCAGGCCTCGGATGAGCTTCTTCACTGCACACCTCCGGGAGAAAGAGTCGAAACGTGATGAACGGGGGAGGAAGAGGATGAGGCGGCAGGCCCCGTGGCGGGCGCCACACGCGCGCTGCGCCGGGTCCAGACGTCCTCGAGCGGCTCCATTCTCACGGTGCCACCCGTCTTGCGATGCGTGTCAGCCCAGCTCTCGAGTGCTTCGAAGCCGGAGTGGTCGAGCGTGTTCACGGCCACGTCCACCTCAACCTTGGAGCCCGACGGAATCTTCGCGAGCGCCGTCGAAAGCTTCGGCACCCCGACGAACGTCAGCGCGCCGCTGATGCAGACCTGGTGGACGCCCTTGTCGGCGTGGATCTCCACGCGCACCTGGCCCAGCTGCCACAGGAGCCGGAGGATGGCCGCGCCGAGTCCCAGACCGATGCCCGCGAGCAGGTTGATGCCCACCACACCGGCCACGGTGATGAGATAGACGGGCAGCTCACCCCGGTGCCGCAGCTCCCGGATGTGGGCGAGGTTCACGAGCTTCAGGCCCACGTGCACGAGCAGGCCCGCGAGCACCGTCAGGGGCACGTAGGCCGCGAGGCTCCCCAGCAGGGTGATGAAGGCCAGCATCCACACCGCGTGCAGGATCGCCGACCAGCGCGTCTTCGCGCCGGCGTTGATGTTCGCCGCGCTGCGCACGATGACGCCGGTGATGGGCAGACCGCCGAGCAGACCGGAGAAGGTGTTCGCCACACCCTGCGCGAGCAGCTCGCGATCCAGGTTCGCCCGCGGGCCCGTGTGGAGCTTGTCGGTTGCCACCGCGCTCAAGAGCGACTCGGCGCTCGCCACGAGCGCGAGGGAGAACACGGCCACGGCGAAGGCGCCCCACATGGAGCCTTCCGGAAGGGACGGCAGCTTGATGGCGGACAGCGCATCCGCCGCCAGTTGCACCCGGGCCACGTCCGCGTTCATCACCGCCGCGATCACGGTCCCACCCACGACCGCCACCAGCGGCCCCGGGACCTTCTTCAGCCGGCCGTTCGGCAGGAACCCCCACGCGATGAGGATTCCCAGCGTCAGCAGGCCCAGCAGCGTGGCCGCGCCATGGAGGTTGAGGATCTGCCCGGGCAGCTCCCGGATGTTGCTCCAGGCATTGCTCTGCGGAGAGCCACCCAGAACGATGTGGACCTGCCCCAGCACGATGAGAATGCCGATACCCGCGAGCATGCCGTGGATCACTGCCGGCGAGATGGCCAGCGCCGAACGCGCGACCTTCAGCCCGCCGAGCGCCACCTGCACGAGTCCCGCGGCGGCCACCGCCGCGCACGTCACGGCGAAGCCCAGCTGCTGGATGAAACCAAAGACCATCACCGCGAGGCCCGCCGCGGGGCCGCTCACCAGAAGCGGCACGCCACCCAGGAAGCCCACCACCAGGCCTCCCACGACGCCGGCAATGAGGCCCGCCATGATGGGCGCTCCAGAGGCGAGCGCGATGCCCATACAGAGGGGCAGGGCCACCAGGAACACCACCAGCGAAGCTGGCAAATCCGAAGCGAGAATCGCCTTCACCGAAGGCCTCGCCTCTGCTGCCTTTACATCCGAAGTCATTGCTTGAGCTCCCCTGTCAGCTGTCACGCCACACCAGGGCTTGGCGTGACAGGGGGGAGCTACGCAATCGTTGTGCCAGTCAGTTCCGGGCGCTTCCCGTCGAGGGCGGGCCGCCTCCGGACGGGGCGATGAAAGAATCTTGAAGCCCGCGGCCCGGGTGATGAACGAATTTTAAAGTCCTTCACTCCGAGGGCGGGTTCTCCTCCAGGCGGCGGAGGAAGGTCGGATAGGACAGGCCCAGTGCGCGGGCCGCCTCCATGCGCCTGCCCCCAAGCTGCTCGAGCACGTGCCGGACGTAGAGTCGCTCCACTTCATCGAGCGGCCGGGGTGGGCCTGACACGGAGAAGGCGTTGGGGTCGACCGGGGCCGGCGCGCCGCCTCCCTTGGCGAGCGACTGCAGCTCGAGCGCGGGCCCGCCCTCGAGCACGAGCGCCCGTTCGAGCACGTTGCGCAGCTCCCGGACATTGCCGGGGAAGGGATAGCTGACCAGGCGCTCCTCCGCGGCGGGGGAGAAGGGGACCGGGCGCCGGCCGAGTTCCGAGCAGAGCTCCAGCACGAGCGTCCGCGCGAGCGGCAGCACGTCCTCGCGACGCTCACGCAAGGGGGGCACGTCCACCCGGAACACGCCGAGCCGGAAGAGGAGGTCCTCGCGAAAGCGCCCGGCGGTGACCTCCGCTTCGAGGTCCTTGTTGGTGGCGGCGACAATCCGGGCGGTGCTCGTGAGCTCCGTCATGCCACCGAGTCGCCGGAAGGCCCCCTTGTCGAGAAAGGTGAGCAGCTTGGCCTGGAGCGCGAGCGGCAGCTCACCCACCTCGTCGAGGAAGAGCAGCCCATCGCTCGCGAGCTCCACGAGCCCGCGCCTGGCCGTCTTCGCATCCGTGAAGGCGCCGCGCTCGTGTCCGAAGAGCTCGCTCTCCATCATCGTGTCCGGGAGCGCGGCGCAGTTGATCTGCACGAAGGCCCCCTGCTTCTGGCGCAGGGCGTGGAGATGGCGGGCGAGCACCGCCTTCCCCGTTCCGGTCTCCCCGAGCAGCAGGACGGGACTTCGCGGAGTGGTGGCGATCCGCTCCAGCATCTGGAGGGTTCGCTGCATCGCCGGAGAGCGGGACTCCGCCATCCGATGCCGGCCTTCGAGGACGCTCTCGGCCTGGCGCAGCCGTTCCTGGAGCTGGAGGTCGCTGGCCGCGCGGCGCGCGCGCATCACCAGGTCGTCAATCTCGACCGGCTTGCTCAGGTAGTCGCGAGCACCCGCCCGGATGGCCTCGACAGCGCTCTCGATATCGCCGTGCGCGGTCACCATCAGCACGACGGTCGCCGGAAGCTGGGCACGCAGCTCGGGCAGGAAGACAAGCCCATCTCCGTCCGGCAGCCTTCGGTCCAGCACGACGAGGTCAGGCGCCTCGGCGGCGAGCGCGACGCGGGTCTCATGCAGCGAGCGCGCGACCCGGACGCGAAAGCCCTCCTGGCTCAGCATGGAGGCCGCGAGCGAGGAGAAGGTCCGGTCGTCATCAACGAGCAGCAGGGAGGTGCTCATGAGGCCATTTTCTCAAGTGGAAGACGAACCGTGAAGCGGCTGCCGCCGGGCACGCGGGTATAGGAGACGCTTCCTCCATCATGCGCGCGGATGGCCGTGCGCACCATCGGAAGCCCGAGCCCGATCCCCTTCGACCGGCCCACCGCGAAGGGCTCCCAGAGCCTGGGCTCGAAGGCCAGGGGCACTCCGCCTGCGTTGTCCTCCACGACGAGCACCACCTCCATGCCTTCGCGGAGGAGCTGGACCTCGACGCGAGGCGTGGGCTGCTGGCCTGTATCATGAGCCACGGCGCCGGCTTCGACGGCGTTGCGGATGAGATTGTCGACAGCGGAGACCAGCAGCGTCGGGTCCCCCTTCACGAAGAGCCCCTCCTGCAGTGTTGTCTCGATGATGACATCCGCTGCTTCCGGCAGGAGCTTCACGGCTTGGAGCGCGTCCTGGACGAGCAGGTGCATCTCGCAGCTGCGCCGCTGCGTGGACTGGGGGGAGGCAAAGCTCAGCAATGAGCGGGCGAGGTGGCCGAGCCGGTCCGCCTGGGAACGCAGCGCCTGGACGGGCAAGGTCGTCTCCCCTCCCTTCGCGCGAATCATGCTGAGCGCGGCCTGCATGCTGTTGAGCGCGTTCTTCACCTCGTGGGCGATGAGCGAGGAGGCCGTGCCGAGCGCCGCCATCGTCTCCTGGCGCCGCAGCTGTTCTTCGGCTGCCATCAGCGAACGGTAGGAGCGACGCAGGAGCACCGTGAAGAGGAGGAGCACGCCGCCGAGCAGCGCGGTGTGGAAGCCGAGCTGGCCGAGGTAGCGGCGCTTGAGCAGCTCGCGGTCCCGCGCCTCGTCCTCGAGCACGGCGAGCAGCATCTCGGTTCCGGGAACGAGCGCCGCCGCGCCGAGCAGCCGCGTGCCTCCGAGCGTGATGGCTCCGGGAGCATCCACCAGCGGGCGGAGGCGTGTGGCGAGCTCCGGCTGGCGCAGCAGGGGCGGGGGTGTTGCCGGCAGGAGGAGCCGGCCGCGCTCGCCGAGCAGGGCGACCATGGACTCGTTCGCCCCGCGATGGGGCGGTAGCAGCTCGCTCGCCGTCGCGAGCTCGCCCACGAGGAGGCCCACGACACGCTCGTCGCGCACGATGGGGACCGCGACCGCGACGAGCCCTCCACCTTCCTCGTCCAGCAGTCCGACCGAAGCGGCCCGCTTTTCCATCATCCGCCGGAACCACGGGCGCGAGGTGAGCGGTGTGCGCCCGAGCGGCATGTTCACCGGGTCGCTCCAGATGCGCTGGCCGCTCGATGACAGCAGCGCGACTCCGGCCGAGAAGAGGGACGTGTGTCCGAAGGCATTCTCGAGGAGCGCCACCTCGGGCCCTCCCGCTCCATCCTCGGGCCTGAGCGACGGGTGCTCCGCGAGCCGTTGCAGCTCCGCGCGCAGCAGTCCGAGGTGCGCGCCCAGTGCCTGGGCCTGGAGGCCCGCGCGGTCCGACAGGTGGACGAGGAGCTCGCCCTCCGCCGCCTTCACGTCCGCCTGGTAGGTCACGAAGGGACTCACGAAGGCGGCGCACCAGAGGAGCATCAGACCGACCACCGCGGACCGGCCCGCTTTTCTCTGCGTGCGAAGAAGCTCGCCCGGTGGGGGCACGAGAGAGGTCAGGGAGGGATGGGCCGGGGGCGGCGACATGCGCCCATCATCAACACATTTCGGCCCGCACGGCAGTCGCTCGTGAAGGCCGCGTGGAAAAGCTCCTCGCTGACACACGTCCGCGAGTCTCGCCCTCCCTCCAGGAGGGCGAGACCCGGTTGTTCGGGACTACTGCACGAGCACCTGGATGACCTGCTCCGAGGTGTTGCCGGCGGCGTCCGTGGCCTGAAGGAGCACGGCGTTGTAGCCGGGGCTCGAGAAGGCCACCGTGTGCGCGGCGATGTTCGTCCCGGCGCCGACGTCCGTCGTGTGGATCCAGTTGGCGGTCACCCGCACCGGGGTCAGGTCCGTGACCTCCGTGAGGATGTCCACCACCCATGGCTGGGGGACATCGAGCGCGGGGGAGAGGACCCGGAGGACTGGCGCGGTGCGGTCCACCGTCACCTCCATGCTCCGGGTCGCGGTGCCGCCACTGGTATCAATGACGGTGAGGGTGATGGTGTGCTCGCCCTCGGGCAGCTCCAGCCAGTTCACGACGTGGCCGCCGCTGAGGTCCGGCGTGAGGCGCACAGGGGCGCCACCGTCGATGGTGAGCAGGACCGCGCTGATGGCCGAGCCACTGGAGCCGGGCGTGGCCCAACCACACGCCTTGATCAACGCCGCCGACGTGTAGCGCGGCATGTTGCACATGGTGAGGTCAGGGGGAGCCGAGTCGTGGGTCACCACGTGGATGGCGGTGGTGCAGGAAGCGCTGAGGCCCGCTGCGTCCGTGGCGGTGTACGTCACCGCCGTGGTCCCCAGGGGATGGGTTCCAGCGGGAGGGCCGCTGATCGTCGCGCCACATGCGTCTGAACCGGTGGCCTCCCCGGGAATGACGAAGGCTCCCTCCGGGCCCGTGGCTTCCACGATGCGCTCGGCCGGACAGGTGATGACGGGGGCCGTGGTGTCGACGACGGTGACGGTGGCAGTGCAGGAGTCGCTCGACTGCCCGTCGGAAACCGTCAACGAGACGGAGTGGCTGCCCGGGCCGAACGGACCCGAGGGGGATTGGGTGAGGATGAGGGGCGAGGGCTGCTGGTCCGGATCATGGCTTCCGTCATCCACGCTCGCCTGGACGCTACAGGTGACGGCGCTGGCGCTGACGCTGACGTCCTTGCAGACAGCGACAGGCGGGACGTTGGTGGAGCAGGCCATGCTGACGGGCGCGCTGCCGC
This sequence comes from Corallococcus sp. AB011P, assembly GCF_003611605.1. Classification (NCBI taxonomy): domain Bacteria; kingdom Pseudomonadati; phylum Myxococcota; class Myxococcia; order Myxococcales; family Myxococcaceae; genus Corallococcus; species Corallococcus sp. AB011P. The sequence continues at coordinate 40,722 of NZ_RAVX01000008.1, read as the reverse complement.
TGTTGTTGGTCTCCACGCACTCGGTTTCCCGGCCGACGCCCGTGCCATCGTTGTCCGCCACGGCCCAGATCTCCGCGGTCCCGCCAGGGGCGGAGGCGAGCAAGAGGGTTGCGACCGCGCCATGGCCCGCGGTGAGCACGGAGGAGAGGGTGGCCACGCCCAGCAGCGTGCCTCCCGCGGCGGGATTGCCCTGGTAGAAGGCTACGGGCAGCCCGGCGGAGACGGCGGCATCCCCCTGATTGTAGACCTGCGCGTTGAGACTGAGGGCTCCAGTCGCCCGGTCGCACCCGGCGCTGACCTCCGTCACCGTCACATCCGCGGCGGCAAAGGGATTGGTGGAGCCGCTGCCCTGGCTGTTGGAGCGGAAGGTATTGAGCCCAGGGGTCCGCCAGTTATCGATGGGGTGCGCGGGGACGGTGCCATCGTCGTTGATGTGGGTGACGGAGTACGCGTGCTGGTTCCAGATACGGCGGGTGTTCACCCAACCATCCGCGCGGTCGCGGAACACGCGGATGCCCGTGGCACCAGGGAAATGATAGTTGTTCGAGGCGACGACGATCTCCGCGTTGTCGTCACCGTCCACGTCGACAATGAGCGGGTTCTCGTAGGTCGTCCCGGAGGCATGCGCCACGCTGAAACGCACCGCGCCTGTCGCACCGTCGTAGATGCGCAGGCGGACCTCGTCGGCGTAGACCACCTCCGCCTTCCCATCCCCTTCGAAGTCGAACGTGGACGACCCCGTCACGTTCGAGCTCCCGTCCTGGACGGGGCTGGACCACTTGACGGTGCCATTCGTTTCGAAGACGGAGTACCGCGAGGCGCCGGCCACGCCGATCTCCGGCAGGCCGTCTGCGTCGAAGTCGGCGATGTTGGGCGCGCCACCGTTGCCGCCGCCGGGTATGACCTGGGTCCAGAGCAGGGTGCAGTCGTCATCCATCAGTGAGACTCGACCGGCGGACACCACCACGACCTCTCCGTGGGGATCACTGTCGAAGTTGGCCACGCCGGCCAGTCCATGCCCGATGCTCGTGTTCCTGCACTTGAGCGTGCCGTCATGGCGGTAGATGGCCCGGCCATTGACCACCTCCCGCAAGCCGTCACCGTCAATGTCCGCCGCGAACGAGATGGGGCCGGTGGACTGGCCGCCCATGCCATCAATCCCAGACCACTTCAGCACGCCCGTGTTGCTGAAGACTTGATTGCCGTTGATGATCTCCACGGAGCCATCACCGTCCAGGTCCGAGAACGAGACGCCTCCCCAGGCGTTCATCGTTCCCTCCGTCCGGAACTTGAACGCGCCGGTGTTCTCAAAGCAGAGGATGCCGCCGCCGCTCGACGGCATGGCGCACAGCTCCACCAGGCCGTCACCGTCGATGTCCGCGCCGGCCACGCTCGCGGCTCCCCGCACGCGCAGGGACGGGTCCGTCACGGTCCACAGCTCGCTGCCGTCCGCGCCGCTGATGGCACGCAAGACGGCATCCGTCGTGTAGTTGGCGCCCGCGAAGGAGCTGAAGATGACGTCTGGGATGCCATCGCCGTTCACCTCCACGACGATGGGCGTCATCATGACCTGATTGTGCAGTGGCAGGACGGTGCTTCCACTCCAGGCCCACTCCAGTTCCGGCTCGAAGTTGGGATTGAAGGGCGGTTGGACCACGCACTCGCCATCTACCGCCGCGGCGGCCTGGGCCAGTGGGGGCTGTCCTTCCTCCCGGGTCTCGCCACAGGCAGTCATCAAGAACAGAGAGACGGCTGACAGCCGGATGTCAGCCGTCAAGATGAGTGATTTCCTTCGCTGCTTCACGGGGGCCATGCTTCCTCGTTTCACGCTGCACGGGCTGGCAGCGCCAGGAGTTGGCCGGTGTATATTGAGTTCCCTTGAACTCCAGCAACTGGGTCAAAACCGAACGTGGTGGGTCTTTGGATGGCTACGCCACGGTGCTGACATGAATCCCGTTCAGGGACACCGCTTGTATTATATTGTTGGAGGCCGGCGGTGGACGGGCCGGGCGCGGATGTATTCACCGACTTCATGTGTCATTGGCGCACAAGGCGTAGCAATTCCCGTTTGACGCGCACGGCGGACGCTGCCCCCGGGACTGGCTGCGCACGGCCCCGGGGGCAACGCCTGCGTCAAGGCCGCAGCCGGAGGAAGAGTGCGTCGTCCGTGACGGTCGTGCCGTGCCAGGAGAAGGGTTCGAAGAGGAGGCCGTCCACCTGGGTCGTGGCCCACAGGGTCGTGCCCAACAGGAGCTCCCCCGTGGTGAGCGCGATGGGCTGCCCGGTGAGTGGGAAGTAGCGGGACCAGCGGTGGGTGCCGGCCGTCGAGTAGCCCGCGTAGATGGGGCCTCCCCGCAGCGTGCCGCCCCCGAAGCTCACCGGGCCGCTCGACTGTGCCCACAGCACCACCGTGCCGCCGCGGGTGACCGTGAGCCCCCGGGCGCTCTCGCCGTACGGCGAGCCCACGTGCTTCAGCCATACGTCGGTGCCATCCGCCTTCAGCCGCCCCAGGAACAGGTCGTCCGGCGCGCCGCTGTAATCCGTGGGCACCTGGGTGTACGTCGTGCCCGCGAAGGTGAAGGTGCCCGTGAAGGTGCCGCTGAAGTACACGTCGCCGCCGTATGGAACGACCGCCACGGTGGCGCCGTTGGCTCCAGTCCAGGCGCGCGTCCACACCCGCTCGCCCGCTGCGGTGAGCCGCGCCACGAAGGGCGTGGGCCCGCTGCCGCTCGGGGCGAGCTCCGTGCCGCCCAGTGCCGAGCCGCTGAGATAGAGGTTGCCCGCGCTGTCCGCCGCCACCTCCAACTGGGAGGCCACATCCGCGGCCGCGAAGCTCCGCGACCACGCGTGCGAGCCGTCCGCCGCGAGCTTCAGCAGGTACAGGGCGCTGCCATCCTGCGCCTGCGAACCGTCCGAGCGCAGAGGCCCGCCGCCGAAGTCCACTTCACCGAAGAACCGGCCCGCGATGATGGGCGCACCGTCCGGATCCGTGGTGATGCTGGTGGACTCGAGCAGGCCCGACTGGCCGCTGTACGTGGAGGCGAAGGTCCGCACCCACTCCGTGACTCCGTCCGAGGTCAGCCGCGCCACGAAGAGGCGTGCCGCAGTGGTTTGCGGCAGCGGGCCCGTGCCCAGGTCCGGTGCGCCGTAGTAGCGGCCCACCACGAGGACATGGCCCGTCGGAGCCACCGCGAGTCCCGCCGGGAACATCTGGCCGGCATGGCCCACGCTCCAATCCACCCCGCCGTTCTCGAGGTAACGCGTCACCGCGAAGCCCTGGATGCCCGGCAACGGGCCCCCTCCAAAGTTGGGCGGATTGGCGCTGCCATTGGACACGTATGACCCGAGCGCCACCCAGCCCCCGTCAGGGGTCGCCGCCGTGGAGACCACCCGCTCATCGCCCCCGTGGAACATGTGCCAGCTGGCCCCCAGGGTGCCTCCCACGCGGCTGAGCCCCCGGTACGCGCACGTCGAGGCCGTGTACGAAAGGACGAGCTGCGGCCATTGCAGGATCGGGCCCTCCATGGAGGTGAAGGTCATTCCGTCCGTGCTCTGGGGCAAAAGCCCGAAGCCGTAGCGCCCGTCTCCGGAGAGGGCCGCCCCCACGTCGTACTCCACCCAGGTTCCACCGCTGACGCTGCCCTTGTCCGCCAGCGGGGTGGGGGCCACCGCCGGGCGGCCCGTCCAGTCGAAGTCCTCGCCGCTCCAGTTTGTCGTGGCGTGAACGGCCGGCGCGTTCGCCGTCCCTCCTCCCGTCGCGAAGACGCGCAGCCGCGCCCCCGTCAGCGTGCGCCCGCCCGTGGCCACGTCGAAGGACAGGTACGCCTCGCTCTCTGGGGCGCCGTCCGCCGTGAGCGCCTTGCTGCCGGGGTTGCGCCGCGTGGGCTCCGCCTGGGACACCCAGGTGTCGAAGCGGGGGGAGACGACGTCCGTCTCCGGACCCGGGCAATCTTGGATGGTGAGGACCAGGCGCGGGTTGTTGCTGCCCGGCGCGTCATTCGCCTCGATGCCAGTGCCGTCGCTCGTGGTGGAGACGAGCGTGAAGGCATAGTCGTGGAAGTTCGCCTTCACCCACGAGGACACGTCGTACTCAACCCACGTGCCCGCGGAGACCGCGCCCACGTCCGCCAGCTTCTGCGTCAGGACGGCCGGCGCCTTGTTCCAGGTGAGCGTGGAGACGCTCCAGTCGGGACGCACCCCGTAGACGGCCGGGCCGTCCTTGCTGCCATCCACTACGTACACGCGCAGCTTCGCGGAGGTGATGACCCCCTCCACACTTGAAAGGTTGAAGCGAAGGTAGGGCTGGCGCCGTGGCGAGGCGTCCGCGTAGAGCGTCTGCGCCGAGGCGAAGCCGGTATCCGGCTGGGTGGCGTCCGCCATCGTGTCCGCGTACGCCGTCAGGGTGCGCGTGGTGGTGGTCGCCGCGAGCTCGGCGTGGCCCAGGTCGGACGATTCGGCGGGCGCGGCCGGGTCCGGCCCGTCCTCCCTCTCCGCTGGCTCCATCGGCCCGCACCCCACCACCCCCAGTGCCACCACCGCTCCCAGCCACCTGCGTTTCGTCCCCATCGGTCCCGGCCCCCGTCGAGAAACTTCCAACGGGGTCCGACTGCAGGGCTGGTGCCACACTTGATTGCACAGGGGTGCACAGCAGGTCCGGGGCCCGGGCGCCAGGCGTGGCAACGGACCGCCCTGCCCGGGAGCGCCGCTTCCGTCCGTGAGGCGACGCGCTTCCCTCCCAGGGTACGAGGATGCGCTAGCCCTCCGACGAGCTGGTAGGAGTTGTAAGACTCCGAGCGCACCCAGAAGGTGGCGCTGTAGTTGAACGGCTCGGCCGCGAAGTTGGTGACCGCGTACCAGGGCCGGCGTGCCGGGTTCGGGTTCGCGAGCGCGATGCCGCTGCTGGACACCGCGCCCGCCGGCCTCATGGCCGCTCCCTCAGGCGCGACGCGCCACAGAGCCCCGGCGCGCAGGGTGGGGTGAGGGAGAAGCTCGTCTGCGCGAACGCGGACGCGCCCCAGGCTCAATTCCTCCCACACTGGTCACGCATTGGCACCGCAAGTTTCCCACGACAGGGCAATGCCAGTACACTCTTTCGAAGCCGTGACTCTCCGCCGAGGTCATGACTCCATGAATGAGGAGCGTAAAGCCATGCGAACCCACATGAAGAAGTCCGCGCTGCTGTCCTTGCTGTCCGGTCTGCTGCTGGTGGCCTGTGGCGAGGTTCCCGACTCGAGCCCCACGACTGGAGATGCGCCCGTGGGCACCTCCGAGGCCGCGGTGTGCTCGGACGGGAGCTGTACGTGTATCGCGCCGGATTGCGACGCCCTGAACTTCACGAACTGCGGGAATGGCGGCGGCACGACGGCATGCTCCTGGTTCGACGGAAGCACTTGCAGGACCGCTACCTGCAGCTGTTCGAACAGGCGCTGGATCTGCCCTTGAGAGGGCCGCGGCGCGCTCGGCCGGGATGCAGCCGAGCGCGACCCATCACCAACGAGTGAGCGCGCGGCGGCTTCCGCGAGCCCTGAGCGGGTTCTCTCCTCAGCCGGGACCCTCCAGCTTCACGAGCGCGTCGGCCACCGAGCGCGACAGCTCACGCCACTTCTGCATCGAGCGGTGGAAGTGCTCCTCCGGCGGGTCCTCGATGCCGAAGGTGTGGAGCAGCACGGGGCCCTCGTAGCCGGCCCGGCGCAAGGGGAGCAGGTAGCCGGTCCCCACGTCGAGATCGCCCCGGTCGAGCGGCTGGATGACCTCCGACCAGGTGGGGGCGTTTGGAGCGAACTCGCGCGCGGCGCCGTGGATGCTCACGAGGGCGAGCTGGGGGGCGGCGGCGGTGATGACCTCCTCCAGCCGGTCGCGGTTCCCCGCCCTGAGCTCGTGGCAGAGGTGGAGCGAGGTCTTCAAGCGGGGACGGTCGACCGCCGCCATCAGGGCGAGCGACTCCTCGACGTTCTCGATGGACTCGCCGTCGTGCGGGTACAGAACGACGTCCACGCCGTGCGCGGTGGCCAGGTCCACCACGTCACGAACCGAGGCGACCATGGCCGTCTTCGCGTCCCGCGGCCCGCTCAGGATGAGCCAGAGCGCGGTCCGCGTGGGGGCGAGCGCCGCAAGGATCCCGTTCAGCTCCTCGCGGTCCCAGGCCGTGTCGAAGGGCAGGACGAAGAGGACGGCGGGAAGCCGCACCCGCCCCGCCTCCACCGCGGGCTGGCGGGCAAAGCTGTCAAAGACCTCGCGGCCCGGCCAGAACAGCGTCACCCCGGAGTAGCCGAGCGAGTCGAGCAGCTCCACCTGCGCGGCGACCGGCCGCGACTCCAGCGTGAAGTTGAACGCACCGAGCGGAGCCTCAATGGGAGCCGAGCGCCGTGGCTCGGCGCAGCCCACGAAGGCCAGGAGCAGCACGGGCGCGAGCCACTTCATGGACAAAGGTGCGGACATGATGAGCCCGCATTAAGGCCCACGCCGACGTGGAATTCGACCCCCTGCGCCGAGCCGGTGGGCAGTCAGAGGCCCGCCACCGCGTCCTCCTGGCAGTGGCGCTTGTGCAACAGCTCCCCAGCGTCGGCCATTTCCGGGCCGCGAACCGGGGCGGGTTGGGGCAGGATGACCGCGCCCGCGAAGCCGGCCGTCGCTGAAACAGTTCATTCCCCGTTGTTGTTGTTCACGTGGCCGCCCGAGGAGAAAAAGCCATGACCGCACTGCGCCGCATCACCCTCCCCACGCTGCTCGCCCTGGCCTCGGGGCTGAGCGCCTGCAGCCAGGCCTCCGCCGAGGGGGCCAAGGCCCACGTCATCCAAGGCAAGGCGGTGGACACCCAGGGCCGCCCGCTGTCTGGGGCGAAGATCATCCTGGATGTCTACAACCACAACGACTCGCTCAACACGAACCACGCCACCGCCACCTACGACGACACCGACAAGAAGGCGCTCACGGACGGCTCCGGCAAGTACTCGGTGTCGTGCGGCCCCGGGGGCTGGCGCGTCTTCGGGATGGTGGAGCGCAAGTACAACGGAGACACCTTCACCCTGCCGCTGCACCCGGACAATCCCAAGTTCGTCGCGGGCAATGACGGCGGCGTGCGCAACTTCTCCTGGAAGCTGTCGGGCGCCATCCCCAACGAGCAGGGCGGCGGCTTCTACGGCGGCACGCTGAAGGTGGTCACCACCTACGAGTCCAGCTTCCGCGACGACCAGTACCCGAACCTGGAGGTGCAGCTGGAGCCGGTGGGCCCGCTCATCGACGGCAGCGCGGGCAAGAAGCTCAGCCTCAAGCCCGACAAGGACGGGGCGATGAAGGACGTGCCCATCGGCCGCTACAAGGTGCAGGTGCGCCTGGGCGGCAAGCCCGTCACCCTGCGCATCGACGACAACACCAGCCCCTTCAAGGAGGTGGCGGTCGTCGACTTCAAGAGCAAGGCGGACTCCAGCTGGAGCCACTGCACCAACTGCGCCCAGCTGGAGCTGCGCTAAGCCAAGCGAAGTAATTCCGTTCAGGGGGAGGCTGCGGCGGTGGTGAGCAGCATACGCCGGAGGAAGCCCACGCAGGTGGTGCAGCAGACGGCCGGGGAGCGCCGTTTTCTGGCGGGGATGATGCGTCGCGGCGGCAGACGGGCGACTTCCGCTTCGCACACCAGCCCAAGAGCGTCACCAGTGCTCTGTTTCTCGCTCTGCTGCCCGGACCGGTGGAGCACACAAAGCGGACGGGCCGCCGCATCGTGCTGGTGCTCGACAACGGCAGCTGCTTTACCAGCCGCGCTTCGATGGCCGCCTTGAAGCCGCGAAGCCCAACGTGCGCGTCTTCTGTCTGCCGCGCTACACCTCCGAAACCCTCAACTGGATTGAGGGCTTCTGGGCGGAGTTGAAGTCCACCTGCTTCAGCCGCATGCTGACGCCCGACCGCGACTCCTTCTATGGCGCGGCAGTCCACTTGCTGCGCCGTGTCCGTAGCTGCGACAGATTGCCTACCCGAGCTGCTACCCCTGAACGCAATTAGTTGGGATGACCTAGCACAGAGGCATCTGCTGGGCACGGCAGGTGAACGCACTCGTCGTCACTGTGGAAGTCGCAGGGCTTCACAGCCCTGCCAGCTACGCTCCTCCGCACCGCCTGCACGTCGCCCCCAGTTGGCATCAGGTTCGCGTGTCCGTGATGTTCGCCGCCCAGTATCGTGACCGGTGACTGCGCCCCGCAGGAGCCACCGCCTGGGAGTTCGCGAAAGGGACGGAGACTTCGCAACACTACCAAGCCCTCCACCACGACATGGAGGAGGGCCCAGTCGATCTCGGCTCGTCTACTTTTTCTTCGTCGGCGGTACAACTTGCGAATTAGGCTTGGGGGGCGACTTCCCGTCATTCCTCGCTTCCGCACGCTTCTTCACCGAACCAGGTTGGCCTCCGAGTTGACGAACTCCAGGTCCATTTCCCTTGGATGACGTCGGAACACCAGGGGGGAGCGCCTGTTTGACGTCTGGTTTCTTAGTGGCCATGTCGCCGAACGCTTACTTCTTCGTATCAGGCCTGTAACCGCCCAGAGGCCGCCCACCAGGGCTTCCAACTTCATCCTGACTCTTCTTGATGAGTCCCGGAGTCCCCCCAAGAGGCCGCTCTGGCTGCTGCGGCTGCTTCTGCCCACTCTGAGCAGGTGTGCCTGTGCTTTTACCGCTGCCTGATTCAGAACCAGCCATATCCCCTCCGCATTGCCCGCCAGTGCTTAAGGCTTGGCAAAAATCCACTGCATGAATAAATATACATCAGGGCTTGCAGCACCCGCAATCATCAGTGACACCAATACAGTCAAGGCATGAATTGCACGAGCAAGGGACTGCGCCTTGATCTCCACCAATCCTTCATTCTCTTGGTACGCCTTTACATATCCGCCAAAAAGCTCATAGCGAACGGCCGCGTCGGACGCATCATCAAGCCTGTCTCGATAGTGCGGAAACGGATCCGGGAGAATCTTTAAACCCTCCACCCTGAACGCTCGCCAACAGGAGTACGCCATCACCCCATAGGTCAAGATAAAGCACATTCCAACAAGCAGTCGAAGCCGCGGATATATCCCCAGATAACCCAATATTAAGCCACATCCAGATAGCACAAATGTTGAAAAACCAAAGACGGCGCCCGCCCTGGTGTTCAAGGCATCGAATGTACGGTCTTGGTAGTCCAAACGCTTCACAGCTACATCATAGAGCAGTGCCGACTTCATCTCAGGAAGACTGGGCTCTTTCGAGTCAGCCCCGTCTGCGCTTTTTTCGAGTGCTGAACTATCTGCCGCGTTGACAAGACCACTTACAACAGCCTGCATTCCCTCAGTCGATGAATCGCCGCTTGGCTCCGGTTGCTTTTCGGGGTTCCCACTGTCTGTCTGTAGCGGACTCACGACTAGGCCTCGTCATCGAACAGTGCTGTTCAACACTGCATAGGTATAGCGCAACCAAAACCCTCTTGTGAATGCGATGACAGCAAGATTTCCTCGGAACGACGTGTCCGTCCGGAGAGGTGGTTTTGACCCGCCAGATGGGTCATCCGGCAACCACTGCGCAATGGCTCCCGCTGAGTTTCGTGCGAGGAATTCAATTCTTTCACGAGTTCACAAGATCAAGACCAGTGCGAAATGAGTTGATGAGCGGTGGGACATTTGCGCCTCCTCCATTCATGCGCAAGCGGCCCACAGCAAGAGGTGGCGACTCCACGCTTCGGAGCCGCTACCATGCGCTGACGGTAGCGTCCCCCTTGAAGCTCTCACCTGGACTGTCACGACTACTTCGTTGATAGTCCGAGCTAGTAGAAATTCGGCGTGGGCATCATGACTTCTTCCCCGAGTAGCTGGCCGGCGTGGCGAAAGCCGCAAGCCCGCGCAGCACCGGCTTCCTGGATACCTCCAGTTCCCAGTAGTCCTGTGACGTAGCCGCTTAAGGCACGCCGTCGCTCCGTGCGCCCCATTCCTACGGTTATCGACTCCATGTGCTCGGAGAGCTGTCGGTCGAGCTTGTGCAGTTGAGCGGGCGTCATGCTCCATCAATACGGGGCTGCCTCTCCCGATTCATCTGACCGAGTAGGTTTGACAATCCGGGCCAGGGGCTAGTGCTGGATGGCGTTTTCGTTCCACGCGAAGGCGGTGTGCGCTTCGAGGCATTGCCGCCGCCCACGAAAGCAGAGGTGGAGCGCTGTGAAAGCCAAGCGCTGGTTTCGCCGCGACCTGGGACGCCTCTGTCTTCACGTCTCAGCGCCAGTGATACAGGAAGGTCGCTCCAGGAGCGATGGCGGGGGTGTCCTGGTGCTGCAATTGCGTTCCGGCGAGGACACCCAGGTCCACGGACCACCGCGGCCCCATGAACCGCGCGCCCGCCGTCGCGAAGGCGAACGCGTCGGCGATGGCGCGCACCGGTGAGATGGCGATTTCCCCCGCGAAGCCCCAGTGCTCCCCGACGCGCAGGAAGCCTCCCACCATGGGCAGCACCATCACGCTCCCGCTCCTGCCCCGCTCCCAGATGTAGATGGGCTGGACCGTGAGGGAGAGGTTCGCGTCGGCCGTCCCATAGGTGAGGGTTCCGTAGGCGGCGACGGCGTTGTGGAGCCCCCCCGAGCCCGGGAAGTCGCTGTCGTAGGAGCCGCCCTGCGCACCGAACGCCAGATGCAGCTTTTCGGTGAGCGGCGTGCTCACCTTGATGCCCCCCATGAGGCTGAAGGACGTGTCGGTGTACACCAGCTGGAACGGGGCGGCCGTGGCCAGGTGTACGGACACGCGCTCGCTCAGGCCCACCTCCGCGACGGTGAAGAAGAACGCCTGCTGTCCGACGAAGCCCTCTCCCGCATGCAGCGGCAGCGCCGTTGAACCGAGCAGTCCGCGCGTGCGGGTGGGATTCTCGAACCAGCCTCCGGCGGACTCAGCGCCCTGGGAGGATTCCTCGACGGGCTCCCCGGCGCTGGCGGAGGCGCCAGGGAGGGCCAGCGACAACATGAGCAAGCAGATGAAACGTGGTGCCATGATTTCCCCTCGGTGCGCTGCTGGCTCAGCGCCAGTGAAACAGGAACGAGAACCCGGGAAGCACGGAGGGTTTGTCCGTGTCCTTCCATTGCTGCTCGGCGAGGAGCCCCAGGTCCAGGGACCACTGGCGCCCCATGAACCGCGCGCCCGCCGTCGCGAAGCCAAACGTGCCGCTGATGCCATCGACCGGTGAGAGCGCGACCTCCCCCGCGAGGCCCCAGCGTTCTCCCAGCCGGACGAAGCCGCCCAGCATGGGCAGGACCATCAGGCTGCCGGAGTGGTAGGTCCCCCAGGCGAAGAAGGGCCGGACCGTGAGCGACACATGGGCGTCGGGCGTCCCATAGGTGAGGATGCCGTAGACCGAGATGGCGTTGAGCGTGTCCAACAGATATTGGCCGGTGTCGAAGCTGCCGCCCTCGACGCCGAACGCCAGGTGCAGCCGCTCTGACACCGGCTGCGAAACCTTGATGCCCCCGATGAGGCTGAAGGGGACGTCGTCGAAGGCACGGCCCATCGAATAGATGAAACCGGCCGTGGCCACGTTCACGGACACGCGCTCGCTCAGGCCCACCTCCGCGACGGTGGCGAGGAGCGCCTGTTGTCCGACGAAGCCCTCTCCCGCATGCAGCGGCAGCGCCGTTGAACCGAGCAGCCCACGCGTGCGGGTGGGGTTCTCGAACCAACCCGGGACCGATGCCGGAGGAGGCACGGGCGCCGGCTCCCCGGCGCTGGCGGAAGCGCCAGGGAGGGCCAGCGACAACATGAGCAGGCAGATGAAACGTGGCGGCATGGGGTCCCCGTCGTGGTGGCACACCCCATACGCAACCACCATGCCAGGGTGGCTATGCGCAGGATGCGGGGAGGCGGTGCGCCACCGCGGTCAGCGGATGGCTGACAGGCGAGTCATGCCGCCACGGATTCCCAGCGAGGCATCCTCCAGCCTGGGGGCTTCCCAGACACCCAAGAGCAGCGGGTCGGCTCCGGCGGTCTCGTAGTACGCACCCGGGCCTTCGAACGAGTGGATGTGGACCGCCATCCCCGCCGCGCTGACGCAGCCCGTTCTCCCGGTGCGACTCCCCACACCGGGCGGCGATTCCCGTCAGGACAAGGGCACGTCTAGATTGCGCGGCCATGCGCGGGTGCTTTGTCATTCTTTCAATGCTGGGGCTGTTGTCCGGATGCAGCCACTACGGTCTTCCTCCTCCCAACGCGAACCACGGTCACCTGGCCCTGGCGATGGAGGCCTACCTGCGGCACAAGGCCTCCTATTCGTATCTCCTGGATGCGGAGAACCTCGGGGATGCCGTCCCCCGTCAGGAGGCGACCGGTGCTCCCGCCCTGGAGCTGGAGGCCGGACAGGCGGCGCTCGTCCACGCAGAGGTCGTCCAGACCCTGAAGGGCAAGCCCACGGAAGGCGAGGTCCTCCGGGCCCTGGAGGACCTGCGGGCCGCGTGTGACGCGGGCCATGAGCCGGCATGCACGTACCTGGAGAAGGAGTTCCAGGGGCCCCAACGCAGCGACCACCCGTTGAGGTACCCGGAGGTCAAGAGGCTGCCGGGGGGCGTCGAGTTCGCGGTGGTCATCCTCCAATGCCATATCGCCGCGAACGGACAGATGCGGGGCTGCGATGTCATCGAAGACGGTGCGGGTGAGTTCTCACGGAGCTTCATCGAGCAACTGGGCGCGCATCCCTTCCGGCCCGCGACGCTCGCCGGGCACCGGTTTGCCTCGACGTACATGTTCGCCGTCACGTGCAGCAGAGGGGGGAATTACAAATACAAGCTGCCCCTGGAGCAGAAGATGGGATGGGCCCGGCTGAGGGTGTCCCGCTTCCCGGAGAGCCCGGCGGCCTGGACCAACCTGGCCGCGCAACTCGCCCTGCACGAACCCCAGGCTCCGGAGTATCCGGCGGTCATCGAACGGACGTACGCGGTGGCGCCCCGGGCCCGGTGGATCGCCACGGAAAAGGCGTGGCGGCAGGTCCAGGCGGGGCAGTACGCCGCTGCCCTTTCGGCCATCCGCCCCGCGCTGCATGACTCCACGCAACGGGAACACCCCAATCCCTACGTGCTGGAGACCGCCGCCGCCGCGCACTTCGGGCTTCATCAGTGTCCCGAGGCACTGGCCGCGCAACGGCAGGCCGTGGAGGAGCTGCCTGGCGAGTGGCCCGCCCCCGAACGTGAGCGCTTCGAGCACAAGCTCCAGGAGTACGAAGCCACGTGCGGCGCGGCTCCGGCCGTCAGCGCAGGATGAAGCGTGACAGCCAGTCCGCCGCGTCGCGGGTCGCCTCCTGCCAGTCCGCTTCTCGCATCATGTGGCTGGACTCCGGGAACTCGCGGTGGCGCAGCCGCTCCGGGGCCTGGGCGTAGAGGGGCTTCAGCTGCGCGTGGAGCGCCTTCGCGGGGCCGGGAGGCACCACGTCGTCCTTCCCTCCGGTCTGGCTGAAGAGGGCCGTGGGGAAGAAGCGCTGCGGGTGGCGGTGCGGGCTGGCCGGTCTGGGCAGGCCCCACTCCGGTGATCCGAGGAACGGAACGGCGGCGCGCAGCCGCTGCTCCCGCACGAGCGCCGCGTAGGTGATGTAGCCGCCCAGGGAGACACCGCCGATTCCCAGGCGAGCCGGGTCGGCGCCGTGCTCACCCACCAGCGCATCGAGCAGGGCGGGCACCTCGCTCGCGGTGGACTCGACCACGTCGAGGAACTCCTCCATCCAGCGGGGGTTCCCCTCGGCGAAGCGCGCGTCGAAGTCCGGGAAGCGGCGCTCACCGTGCCCCGCTGCGTCCACCCCCACCGCGAAGAGCCCCTGGTCCGCGAAGAGCCGCAGCTCGCGCTCGTGGACCTCCTTGCCCCCGCCCAGTCCGTGGAAGAAGAGGACCACGCCCCGGCGGAGCGCTTCTTGCCTCGACCCCTGGTGGACGCCCAGCACGGGGGCTTGGGCGAGGACGAAGCGAGACGTGTGGAGGCTCATGGCCCGACTCCTTCGTGACGAGGCGTGCGCCCTGGAACGGACGTGCCTCGAATCACAGCGCAGGGCGGGCACTGACTGCGAAGTGCTAAACCCCAGGCCATGCTCCCCGCGAAGATATACCTCATCGACCGCTCACCGCAGTTGGTGCGGGCCTGGACGGAAGCCTTCGACCCGTTCGACTTCGTCGCCGTGCGGGAGGAGGACTTCTTCGCCATCCCGGCGGACGCCATGGTCAGTCCGGCCAACAGCTTCGGCATCATGGACGGCGGACTGGACCTGGCGATCCGCGACACCCTGGGCCTCCAGGTCCAGGAGGCCGTGCAGCGCGCCATCGTGGCGGAGCACCACGGCGAACTGCCCGTCGGCGCCGCGGTGGTCGTCCCCTCCGGTGACACGCGCTGGCCGTTTCTCGTGGCCGCGCCGACCATGCGCATCCCGGAGAGCGTCGCGCAGACGGTACACGCCTATCTCGCGTTCCGCGCCGTCCTGCTCGCCGTGAAGCGCCACAACCAGGCCGTGGGCGCTCCGGTCATCCGCACCCTGGTCTGCCCGGGGCTCGGCACAGGCATTGGCGGGATGGATGTCCGGCGCTGCGCCGTCCAGATGCGGATGGCGTTGATGCACGTCCTCGACCCCGCGCGCATCCCGTCCTTCCGGGACATCCACCTCGTGCACCGCGCGATGCGCTCCGTATAGACATCCGCTCAACGCCAATGCGTGAATCCATGGCTTGAGTCGCTTGAGACACCGTGAGGCCAGACGGACCGCGATTCCTGGGGCTATTGACCGTCTGAGATGGCTTGCTAGAACACGCGCCGTGGGTGTGGGGTGAATGCGTGGCCTCCGGGTCCTCGCCGCCTCCGCCAGAGGGGGAATCATGCATCGTGGCATCGTATGGAGACGCAGGGTCCGCACCCGCGTGAGCATGCTGTTCGATCCATGCAACGGGCTGGCTTGTTTCATTGACGAAAACGTCGCCTGTCTGGATTGAAGGCTTCGCGGGATTACCCCTTCACTCCTACTCATCCATCTATGTCACCTCAAATGCCATTCAAGGCTCCGCCTCCCGCGTGGGGACGGTTCCTGGTCGTCGTGTCCGCGTTGCTCACCCTGGCCGGCTGTCAGAAGGCGGCCGCTCCCTCCGAGCCCCAGCCCGAGGACGTGGGCGCCGCGCGCCTCGTCGTCGCCGTGCACCAGGGGGCGAGCGCCTCCGATGTGCAGCGGGTGGACCTCACGGTGGATGGCCCGGGCCAGCCGGAGCTCACCGTGCAGCTCGCGCCGGACGGTTCGGTGTGGACAGGCCTCTTGAGCCAGCTTCCCGCCGGCACCGGGCGCCGCTTCCGGGCCTTCGCGTATGACACGAACGCGCGGCTCCTCTTCCGAGGCGAGGCGGCGGACGTCACCATCACCGCCAACCAGACGGTCCAGGTGAACATCCTGTTGCAGCAGGTGGACCCGCCTCCCGAGTTCGAGAACGCCGGCCCCGTCATCACCTCGCTGGTGGTGTCGCGCTCGTCCGTGGAGAGGGGCGGCTTCGTGGACATGCGGGCCACCGCCGCCGACCCGAACACCGGGGACGTGCTCACGTACGCGTGGACCGCGACGGCAGGCTCCTTCAGCACCCCCTCGGCGCTGTCCTCGCGTTGGACGGCCCCCATGGAGGAGGGCTCGCAGACGGTGACGCTGACGGTGGCGGATCCACTGGGCGCGTCCACCGCGGTGAGCTTCCCCATCCTCGTGGAGGGCGCGGACACGGGCGGGGCGGAGGTGTCCGGGCAGTTCAACTCCTGGCCGCAGGTTATGTCGCTGACCGGCTTCCCGACGCAGGTGGTCCCCCACCAGTCCATTGGCGTGAGCGCCCAGGGCGTGGACAGCGATGACGCCGCGGCGAACCTTCACTACGCCTGGACCGCGAGCTGCACGGGCACCTGGACGGACGAGGGCACCGCGAACGCGCGCTTCACCCCCACGGCGCTGCCCGCGCAGAGCACCTGTGCCAACTGCCAGCTCACCGTGCGAGTGACGGACGGCCGCGGCGGCCAGGGCCTGGGACATCTGGGCATCTGCGTGGGCGCGCCGGTGTCACCCAACGCGCCGCCGCGCATCACTGACGCGTCCCAGTCCGCCACCACCGTGGGCCCGGGCAGCACGGTGCATTTCACCGTCCGCGCCATGGACCCGGAAGGCACCGCCCTGGGCTTCGCCTGGGAGGCGCCGGTGGGCACCCTGGGCACACCGGTCTCCACCGCCGATGGCAGCGACGTCACCTGGACGGCCCCCGCGTGCATCGACGCGCAGGCGACGCCGGTGGTGCGCGCCCGGGTGACGGACGCGGAAGGCCTGGAGGCGCTGCGGACCTTCTCCCTGACCTGGACGGGCCCCGCGTGCGCCACGGCGCTGCATGGCGCGGTGAACAACCGCTACTTCACCACCGGGAACGCGTCCGTGACGCGGGGACAGAACCTGTCCGGTGTGTTGGTGGAGGCGATGGTGGAGCAGGGCGACGGCACGTTTCTGCTCTACCCCGGTACGAGCGCGGCGGATGGCACGTTCACGATCCCGGGCGTCCCCCAGGGGCCCTACACCCTGCGGGTGGGCGGCGCGTACGTGGTGACGTCCTCGCGCGCTCCGGACCTGGGCGTCGACATCCAGGGGCGTCCGGACCCGGTGGCCGCGAACACGAGCACGTTCCTCTCCGTGGACCTCCAGGGCCTGGCGCCGTGGCAGGGGACTGACTTCATGGAGATCTACTCCCCGGGCACGGCGCTCTACGCCGGTGACACGAGCAGTCTCGTGCAGTCGGGGACGCCGCTCAGCGCGGGGGCCCAGCGGTGGACCCAGACGCTGAAATATTCGGGCATGGATAATGCGGTCCTGGTGGACGCCAGCGCGGGAGACCAGGTGACCTTCCATCAGCTCACCGCGAAGGTCGATTCGTCGTACGGGGCACCAATCACCTACAACGCGGCCACCCGTGCCTTCAAGGCGCCGCTGGTGGTCACCCAGGGGAACACGGCGAGCTTCACGGGCACGATGACCGCGGTGCCGCAGGACATTTCGCTCACGCTGAACCTGCACTCCCCGGACTTCGAAGCGCTGCGCACCGAGGTGCACCCCAGTGCCACCGTGTCCCGGCACAACCTGTACTTCATCGCGGTGCCTGACCGCACGCGAGGAGGCTACGCGCTGGCGCCGGACCTGCTGACCTGCGTGCTGCCGGCGGGAAGCCCACATCGCGTCTATTCGTTCGTCTATGGCGATCCCTATCCGGAGCTCAAGCAAGCGGGGATGGTCTTCACGGCTTTCAACGTGGCGCTGATGGCGCCGGGCGCGACCCAGGCGCTGACCTTGCGTCTCACGGTGGGGTACAACGACGTCATGCCCGCGTTCCTGGTGGGCGCGATCGTGCCCCGGCTGAGTCCGCCGCGCCTGGCGACGCTGGCGGGGCAGGCCGCGTCCGGGAACCTGACGGGCGTGGGGCTGACGCCGCGCCTTGCCTGGACGGAGCCCTCCGTGGGCACCGCGACCCACTACCGTCTCCGCGTCTACGAGGTCTTCGTGAACGCCCAGGGGCGCACGTCGCAGAGCGCGGGCGGGCCGGTGGCACAGCTGGACACGGCGGGCACGTCGCTGCGGCTGCCCCCCGGCGTCCTGGCGGCGGGCAAGTCCTACTACGCCATCATCGAGGCCCGCTCCTCCGGTAACGCCGACTTCCAGGGCCACCCCTTCCGGTCCAGCTACCCGGAGGCGCACGCGATGAGCGTGACGGGGGTCTTCACCCCGTGAGCGTCGCGTCTGGGTGAATCACGCGCGTGGCTCCGCGTGGCAGCGTTTGACCTTGCTGCCGCTGCCACGCGGCCCGGCGCTCCCAGGCGCGTCTCTACCGGCGCAGCCCGGTGAACAGGTCACCACTCTGCTGGATGCTGAGCCGCATGCTCGTGGCGGCCATGTCCAGGGTTCCTCCGAAGGCGGCGGGATACTTCGAGAACTCCCTGGGGAGTCCCGTCGACACGCCCCGGTATTCGAAGCGCATGGGCTCGTCCGACTGGAAGGCGGACTCCAGCACGTGGGGCTTCCCCTGGTAGGTGAAGCGCGCGCGAAGCTGGGGTGCTCCGGTGTCCCCGGGACCTACCGCGTGTCGATGGCGGGATGATGGACGCGGGGGATGAACACCTGCTCACCCCCCACGGACAGGCGCTTGCCGGTGCCCAGCTCCACGGAGCCCGGGAGTCGAAGCACGCCAGGCGAGCCCACACGGTCCAGGGGGATGCTCGCCAGGGAGGCCCAACACGGCGTTCTCACAGGTCATCTCCGGGGAGAGCACCTCTTCGTAGGCCTCGCAGCGCACCAAGGGCGGCAGGTCCATCCGCAGGTCGGCCAGCCTGAAGGTCAGGGTCTCCACCTTGAAGAAGAGGCGGTCGGCTCCACGGGCGGGTCCCCCGCGTCGGGGACGGAGGCGTCCGGCGACGGGGTTCCTCCAATCGTCCCCTTGCAGCCGGCCAGCACCAGCAGCAGCAACAGCACCGGTCTCTTCATGTCCGCGACCATCCGGCGCCCCGCGAAGGGGCCGCGAGTCTCGCCGCGTGTTTCAGCAGGTAAAGACTCGCATGCGCAGGGGATGACGCCCATCGTCATGGAAGGAATTGGCCGCCACTGGATTCCGTCATCGCCGGGGGCTGCGACGCGGGGTTTTCTGGCAGAGTGTGTGCCCTCACTGGGGGCCCGCCATGCAGAGCAGCGTCATCACCGAGGTGTTTCTTCCGATTGCCCTGGGCGTGATCATGCTCGGCCTGGGGCTGAGCCTCACCCTCGCGGACTTCCGCCGAGTGGCGGTGTATCCGCGCGCGGCGCTGGTGGGCCTGGGCTGTCAGACGCTGCTCATGCCTGGGGTCTGTTACGCCATCGCGACCGGCTTCGGGCTGCCTCCCCAGCTCGCGGTGGGGTTGATGCTGCTCTCCGCGACGCCGGGCGGTGCGACCGCGAACCTCTTCAGCCACCTGGCCAAGGGCGATGTCGCGCTGAACGTGAGCCTGACGGCGGTCAACAGCGTGCTGTCGCTGCTCACGCTGCCTCTCATCGTGAACTTCTCCCTGGCGCACTTCATGGGGGAGGAGCGCGCCATTCCGTTGCAGTTCGCCAAGATCGTCCAGGTGTTCGGCATCGTCCTGGTGCCCATCTCGCTGGGAATGTTTGTGCGCGCGAAGCGGCCGGCGCTCGCGAATGGCCTGGACCGGCCCGTGCGCATCATCTCGGCGCTGTTCCTGGTGCTCGTGGTGCTCGCGGCGACGCTCAAGGAGCGGGATCAGCTGGGCACGTACTTCCAGAGCGTGGGGCTCGCGGCGCTCGCCTTCAACCTGGCCAGCATGGCGGTGGGGTTCGTGGTGCCCATGCTGCTGCGTGTCGAGCGCAAGCAGGCGGTGGCGATCGCGATGGAGGTGGGCATCCACAACGGCACGCTCGCCATCGCCATCGCCTCCAGCCCCCGGTTGCTCAATGACGGCGTGATGGCCATTCCCGCGGCCATCTACAGCGTCATCATGTTCTTCACCGCCGGAGTCTTCGGCGCCCTGGTCGCAAGGAGGCAGGCCGCGAGCGCGACCGCGGAGGAGCTCCATCCGCGCAGGGCTCCGTGAAACTCTTCGGCCATGCCCGACGCAATGCCTCGCCGGACCTCCGGGGGCATGCGAGGTCGGGAGGAAGCCAGGTTCATGCAAGGCGCGTCCACCGACCTTCAGACGCGTCTGTCTTTACGTCAACCGCGCGCCCGCCGCGAAGGCGAACGCGTCGGCGATGGCGCCGCACGCCGGACGTGGGCGCCATCCGGGCCTGGACCCGCGGCGTCTGGCCCCCGGTGCCCAGGAGCAGGTCGTGTGAACCTAGGTGTCCTTCAGGTTCCAGTCGATCTTCACGAGCCCGGTCGTCTTGCACTTCACCGTGTGGTCCTCGAGCGACGTGCTCGCGATGGTGAGCGTGACGGTCTCGCCGCTCGCCATGGTGAAGGTGAAGTCGGAGCGGTTGCCCATGCCGGTCGGGCCGCAGCCCGTGACGACGATCTTGTTGGTGTAGACGACGCCATCGTAGCTCTCGATGGAGATCTTCTGCACGTACGAGCCGCCGTCGCCCTTGATGCACTGCGAGAGGTCCGTGCTGCCGTTGATGGACACCAGGGCGGAGCCGGGGAGCATCGGGCCACCCGTGGCCGTGCCAATCGAGGAGCCGCAGGTGGTGGAGCTGAAGGCATTGATGCTGGACATGGTCGTTCTCTCCTGAGCGTGAGGTGGGATTGGGCCGGAGCGGCTTCGTGCCGCTCGCGACGCATCCCCTCAGTACACAGGGCGTGCCAGCACGCGGACGCCTCGGGACACGTGCGCGGCGCCTGGAATGGCCCTCCTTCGACGCGTCGAAAACGCCCGTTCGACGTCGATTCGACGCGTCGAGGTCAGAGGCGGGGGCGCCAGCGCCGGGCTGCCGGCGGAGAGCCGAGCCGCGAACCCCATCTCTGAAGCACGAACACGACGGGCCTGCTCCCCCAGGGGGAACAGGCCCGTTCGCGACAACCACCGGGTTACACCTGCCGCGGGTCGCTCAGTACGTGCAGCGCAGGACCTGGCGGTAGGTGCCGCACTGGCTGAAGTCCGTCGTGCCCGCGGGCTGCGAGTGGTAGCAATTGGAGACGACGGGGTCGCAGGGCAGGCTGGGCCAGACGTCGTAGGCGTCGCCGTCGGTGAGCGCGAACTCCGTCACGCGCGCCACCAGCCGGGCGGTCTTCTGCATCGTCGCGCCGTTGTCGCCGCCAGCGCTGAAGGCGAGCGGGACCGTGTGCGGGTCGATGGCCTGGTGCAGCTTCGTGTACGTCCAGTCGAGCTTGTAGTTGGGCCGGCCGTAGACGGACGGGATGCCGTCGGGCGCCGTGACGGAGAGCCAGTCGGTGTAGCCGGAGACCGAGGCGTGGCCCCGGTAGAGGAGGTTTTCGTTGCCCTGGACGACGTAGCGGGGGGTGACCGCCTCGTCGATCCAGATGCCCGAGTCGCCGCGGAAGTCATAGAAGCGCGGGGCCACCACGATGCGCGCGGTGTACTCGCGCGGCGTGCCCGTGTTCGTGGTGACCTTGACGAAGAGCGGCAGGCCCGAGAGCACCGTGTTGAGCTCGTGGCCCTCGTGGAGGACGATCTCGAACCGGCGCTCGCTGATGACGTTCGCGTCCCCGAAGGCGTCGTCCGGAACGAAGCTGAGGACGTCCGCGAGGTAGCGGTTCGCGGTGGCGCGGATGACGAGCGCGCGGACGCCGTCACGCTGCTCGAAGGTGCCGAGCGTCTCGAAGCTCAGCTCGTTGTTGCCCACCGTGGCGTAGAGGCGGGTCGCCGTCTCCGCGGCGGTGCTGACGCCCAGCTCCTCCGTGGACTCGGATTCGATGGGGGTGTTGTCACAGGCCGCGAGTGCGGTGAAGCAGGTCAATGCAAGGGCACGTAGACGCATGAGGGGGTCTCCAGGTGAGGAGTTGTCTGTATCACACGCCCCTGACACCGCTTCTGGCTGGGATTGTGCCAGCCTTGTCACAAGATGCTCGCCACGGCTCTTCCGCCAGGTGGGGGAATCGGGTCCACTTGGCGCCCCTCCACGAACGGGTGCCTGCTCCATGACGAAGAAGACGGCTGCTTCCGATGTGAACCCGGCGGGCCTCTCCCGCCGCACGCTCCTCGGGGCCGCGGCGGTCGTAACGGGGGCGCTGGCCGCCCGCGATGCGCGCGCCGCCGCGCCGGCCGCCGCCGCGCCCGGGGCCTTCGCGCTCGAGGAGGCGACGGTCGCGGAGCTGCGCGCGGGCCTGGAGTCCGGCAAGCACACCGCGCGCGGGCTGACGGAGGCCTACCTCGCGCGCATCCGTGCGCTCGACCGCACCGGGGACCTTCCGCTGTGTTCGGTCATCGAGCTCAACCCCGACGCGCTCACGCAGGCCGACGCGCTGGACGCCGAGCGCAAGGCGAAGGGCGCGCGCGGGCCGCTGCACGGCATCCCCGTGCTCATCAAGGACAACATCGCCACGGCCGACAAGATGCAGACCACCGCGGGCTCGCTCGCGCTGGTGGGCGCCGTCCCGCCGCGAGACGCGTTCATCGTGGAGCGGCTGCGCGCCGCCGGCGCCGTGCTCCTGGGCAAGACGAACCTCAGCGAGTGGGCCAACTTCCGCTCCACGCACTCGACCAGCGGCTGGAGCGGGCGCGGCGGCCTGTGCCGCAATCCCTATGCGCTCGACCGGACGCCTTCCGGTTCAAGCTCGGGCTCGGGTTCGGCCACCGCGGCCAGCTTCTGCGCCGTATCGGTGGGCACCGAGACGGACGGCTCCATCGTCTCGCCCGCGTCCGCGTGTTCGCTGGTGGGCTTGAAGCCCACGGTGGGGCTCGTCAGCCGCGCGGGCATCATCCCCATCTCGTCGACCCAGGACACCGCGGGCCCCATGACGCGCACCGTGGCGGACGCCGCGGCGCTGCTGAGCGTGCTCGCGGGCGAGGACCCACGCGACGCCGCCACCGCCGCGGGCAAGGGCCGCGCCCACCCGGACTACACGAAGTTCCTCGACCCCCAGGGGCTCAAGGGTGCGCGCATCGGTGTGCCGCGCGAGCGGTTCTTCGGCTACCACCCGGCCACGGACGCGGTCGTGGAGCGCGCGCTCGAAGTGATGAAGGCGCAAGGGGCCGTGCTGGTGGACCCCGTGGTGCTGCCCAACGTGGCGAAGCTCGACGAGCCCGAGCTGGAAGTGATGCTGTATGAGTTCAAGGCGGGCCTGGAGGCGTACCTCGCACAGCTCGGCGAGGGCGCCCCCGTGCGGACGCTGGCGGACCTCATCGCCTTCAACGAGAAGCACCGCGAGCGCGAGATGCCCTACTTCGGCCAGGAGCTGCTGCTCCAGGCGCAGAAGAAGGGCCCGCTCACGGACGCCGCCTACAAGAAGGCGCTCGCGGCGTGCCGCCGGTACTCGCGCGCCGAGGGCCTGGACGCGGTGATGAACAAGCACAAGTTGGATGCGCTCGTGGCGCCGACGCAGGCACCGGCGGGCCCCATCGACCTGGTGCTGGGCGACCACTGGCTGGGCAGCAGCTCCACGCCCGCCGCCGTGTCCGGCTATCCGACCCTCACGGTGCCCGCGGGCGACGTGCACGGGCTGCCGGTGGGGGTGTCCTTCATTGGCCGCGCCTGGAGCGAGCCCGTGTTGCTCAAGCTCGCCTATGCCTACGAGCAGGCTTCGCATGCGCGGCGCAAGCCCGCGTTCGCCCGGAGCGTGGACCTGCGCGGCGCGTAGAGGAGGGGAGGGCGGAGGATTGGATGAAGCCCGGATTTAACTCGGCTTAATTCAACGGCGGGCGGCTGCAGCGTGAATCCGGGTTGAAAGTTCCAACCCAGGGCCCACGCCATGATCCGCCTCTCACCCCGCAGCACGCCGACCCCCGTCCTTCCCCGCCAGGAGCCCACGGCCCCACCGGCGGCGCCGCCCGCCGCCCCGCAGCCGTTGCGCACGCCCGCGCGGCAGCAGAGCCTCTTCGAGCCCCCGAATCGTCGCGAGGCCGCGCTGCGCCAATGGTCCTCGCGGAACGGGGGCATGCCGGCCACAGGGCTTCAAGCCGCGCCCGCGCAGGCGGGTGGCTCCGGCAACACGATGAAGCCGCTGTTCTTTGATGGAACGGCGGGCGGCGTGCAGCAAGCCTCCGAGGCTCGTGCACTCACGGGAGCCGGGGCGTACGCCGTGCTGGAGACGCGCGTGAAGAATGCCCAGGCGGCCCAGGCCCGCCTGGATGACGTGGAGCGGAAGCTGGCGGAGGAGCTGGCCATCATCGGCCCCCTCCTGACGCCCGAGGAGCGGGAGTCCTTCATCCAGTCCTTCCGCACCGAGCACGCGGAGGCCTACGCGGCCCGGGATGCCGCCGTGGGGGCGCTGGCCGACCACCTGGAAGCCGAAGGCGCCAACATCGAGGCCTATCTCAAGGACGTCCAGGGCATCTCGCCGTACATGCTCGGGCTTCATGCCGTGCCCGTGCAGCAGGCCCTGCTGCTGGTGGCCGACTCGCCGCGTGCGGCGACGGCGGTGGCCTACCTGAACGCGTCCGAGAACCAGTTGCTGCAACAGCTCGGCGACCCCGCGGGTCAGTATCTGGAGCAGGACGTCTACGGCCCGGCCATCCACGCCACCCTGACGAGTGCCCTGGCCTCCGGCCAGTCCTCCGGCAAGGCCATCGCGGAGGTGACGACGCTCATCCAGCAGATGCCCGAGGGCGTCCAGGAGCGCATCCTCGGAGCCGACCCCCAGGTGATGCTGGGCCACCTGTCGAGTGTGGCCTCCGGAAACGTGGGGGCCCTCAAGAACCTGGCGGCGGAGGCGGGCAAGCTGGGCACGCCGGGAGCCACCGCCCTGGTCTCCGCGGCGTTGTCCATGGCGATGCTCCAGAGTCCGGAGCTCCTCCAGGATTCGGCCGCCCTCAAGCTCCTCATCCAACCGCTGGGGAACGCCGGCATGTCGGCGTCGGCCGTCAGCATGGCGCTCAAGGGGGTGGGAAGCGTTGTCTCGCGGGTTGGCTTCCAGCCGGACCTCGGTGGAGCCCCGATGCTGTTGGGCAAGCTCGGCACCATCCTGGGCGCGGCGACCGCGGGGCTCCGGGTACTGAACCTCCTCGGTCAGGCGGACCGGAACATGGGCACCTACGTCCAGGCCGGGGCTCAGGCTTTCGGCGGCATCGTCTCCACGGCCTCCGTGCTCGGACTCGTCAGCGGCCCCGTGGGAATCGGCGTGGCCGCCACCACCTTCCTCGTCACGGAGCTCGGCAAGGCCTGGGAGAAGGGCATCCATCGTGAGGAGGCGGCCAAGGCCTGCCTCGAGCGCGCGACCCAGCTGGGAATCCCCGACGCGCAGATGCGAGTGAACCTGGGGTTCAACTACGGCACCCAGGTGCGAGAGCTGTCCAACCTGGGAATTGACTATCAGCGGATGAACGAAATCATCCCGCGCTTCACGGACACGACCCGCCTGGCGCTCCTTGCCCAGGGATTGGAATTGAGCCCGGAGGAGGTCGGCTGCGTCCTGGACCTGGTGGTGCCTCCCGGAATGAACTCCAGCGTCGAGGTGACGGGCTTCAATCTCCTCATGGGCCTCTACCAGCAGGCGCGAGAGGCCAACCCTGGCGGCACTCCGGAGCAGCTCATCGGGTGGATGCGGAACAACGCCCCGCCGCCCCTGCACGCAGGCGCCGGTTATCTCTTCATGGGCTCCATGCTCAACCTGCTCGACTCCACCCAATAGGCGCGCTGGATTGGCACGGCCATGTCCGCACGCGCATGAAGGTAGGGTACACAGCACGACATGCGAGCCGCCCACGAAGGGGACCGACACATGGGGGAAAGAGGGACCGCCCGCTATCGGGTTCGTCGAATCGCGCGACGGCCTGGCCCTGCATTCACGCTCTCGGAGGGGCGTCTCTTGTCTTGGGAGCCTTCGTGAATGCCTCTGGGGTCCTCAAGTGGATCCTCGCGGACTGAACGAGCTGGCTTCGGCCTGAAATCCTTGAGATCCGAGGAGGTCTGCCGGCGGGAGGGGTGACGCATCCCCGACCCGGATTGATTTCATCGGGCGAGCCCAGGCATGAACCGTCCTGGCGCCAGACCACGAGATGCCTTTCCTGGCTCACGTGTCGACGCCAGGGGACAGGTCATGCTGAGCGGGCGGCAGTTGTGTTCATGGGGGCTGCTGGTGCTCGCGGTGGTGGGCGGATGCAGCGAGGTCCCCGCACCCTCCGGACCTTCAGCCCCGGTGCTGGCGCGTTCCTCCCAGAAACTGGAAGGCCCCTTCAACGCCAGGCTCCAGCGAATCAAGGACCTGCGACCCGGGGATGCGAGTTCCGACATCCATTCCCTGGTCGGAGTGAATGACACCCTCTTCTTCTCCGCGACGAGCGACCTCCTGGGCCCCGGGCTCTGGACGAGCAACGGCAGCGCGGAGGGGCCCGTCAGTGTGCTGCAGATGGAGGTTGTTCCCTCCACGCCCTTCGAGCCGGTCCGCCAGGCCGCCATGGACGGGGTCCTCTACTTCGTCGCCCGACGGGGAGCAGGGTTGCCGTGGCCTTCGTGGGGTGGGTATGAGCTGTGGAGGAGCGACGGTACCAGCGCCGGGACCGTTTCCATCGCGGGCGATCCCAGCACCAACGTGCAAGCGGCGCCCATCAGCCTCACGCCCGCGAACGGGAAGCTCTTCTTCCTCCTCTCCACTTCGCAACTCACGAATCTCTGGGTGACCGATGGCACCCGCGCGGGGAGCCGCCTGGTGTCGAAGGTCTCCCTTGGCTGGATCCACCGTTCGGGTACCTCCGCCATGACGGCCCTGGGGGATTCGGTCTTCTTCGCATGCTCCCCCGACCCCGGTAACAGTGACTACGAGCTGTGCAGGACCGATGGCACCTCAGGCATCGTCCTGGTCAAGAACATCTATCCCAACAGCAGCTCCGAGCCCTTACAGCTCACGGCCGTGGGCAACGTGCTCTTCCTGGAAGCCGACGATGGCGTCGGTGGCCGGGAGTTGTGGAAGAGCGACGGTACCAGCGCCGGGACCGTGCGCGTGCGTGACATCTGGCCGGGCGCCACCAGCTCGGGCCTCGCGTCCCTGACGGCCGTGGGCAATACGCTCTTCTTCGTCGCCAACGATGGCGTCAGCGGCCCGGAGCTGTGGATGAGCAACGGCACCGCGGCGGGGACCGTGCTCGTGCGCGACATCATGCCGGGGGCCGCGGGCTCCAACCCCCGGGCGCTGGTGGACGTGGGCGGGACGCTCTTCTTCGTGGCCGACGATGGGGTGGGGGGCGCCGAAGTCTGGAAGAGCGATGGCACCCCGGCGGGAACCGTGCGCGTGAAGGATCTCCGGCCCGGCCCCCTGAGCTCCAATCCCGCGTCGCTGGTGGGGGTGGGGGGCGTGCTCTTCTTCCTCGCGGATGACGGGGGGGTGGTGGGCCAGGAGCTGTGGAAGAGCGATGGCACGGAAGAGGGCACCGTGCTCGTCCGGGACGTCTGGCCCGGGCCCGTGCTCTCCGGCGCTTCGTTGCTCACGCGCGTGGGCAACCAGTTGTTCTTTGTCGCGGAGGAGGGGGTGACGGGCCGGGAGCTGTGGAGAAGCGATGGCACCCAGGCTGGCACCCGGCTCGTCGGCAATCTCGTCAAGAAGGGGGGCGTGAGTTCCGCTCCTCAGGGGCTGACCCCCACGGACGGGACGCTCTTCTTCCGCGCGGAGGACAGCGCGGGCTCGGAGTTGTGGAAGAGCGATGGCACGGAAGGGGGGACCGTGCGCGTGAAGGACCTCGCACCCGGTTTCCGCTCTTCCACACCCACGGACTTCCGGCGCGTGAACGGCACGCTCTACTTCACGGCCGAGGACGAGCTCGCGGGTCGGGAGCTCTGGAAGAGCGATGGCACGGAAGGGGGGACCGTGCGCGTGAAGGACATTTTTCCAGGACCCAGCACTTCCGGCATCACCTCCCTGGTCGACCTCGATGGAACGCTCTTCTTCGTCGCGTCAGAGAGCAGGGAGGGCCCGCAGATATGGAAGAGCGATGGCACCGAGGCCGGCACCGTGCGCGTCACGAATTTCGCCGGGCGCTCGGGCTCGACCTCGTACTCCTACACTCTCTTCGCCCTGGGGAAGACGCTCTTCTTCCAGTTCTATTACGACACGGCCCTCGGCTCGGAGTTGTGGAAGAGCGATGGCACCGAGGCTGGCACCGTGCTCGTCAAGGACATCCGGCCGGGGGGGTATCCCAACGAAAGCTCCCACCCCTCGTCCTTCACCGACCTGGGGGGGACGCTGTTCTTCGCCGCCACGGACACGCTCCATGGGCGGGAGCTGTGGAAGAGCGACGGCACGGCGGAGGGCACCGTGCTCGTGAAGGACCTGGTCCCGGGCACTGCTTCCTCCATGCCCGCTGAGTTCTTCGTGGTGGGGGACACCCTCTACTTCCAGGCCACGAGCCCCGCGACGGGGATGGAGCTGTGGAAGAGCGACGGCACGGCGGAGGGCACCATGCTCGTCAAGGACGTCTGGCCCGGCGTCAAGGACTCCAAGGCACGCCCGCTCGCGGGCATTGGGGGGAAGCTCTTCTTCTCCGCCGTGTCGAGTTCCACCAGCGGGCCGGAGGTCTGGGTGAGTGATGGCACCACGGAGGGGACCACGCGCCTCATGGGAGGGCTGCGTGACGCCACCCTCGAGCATTACGCGGTCTGGAACGGAGGCTTCGCCTTCATCGCGGCCACGACCGCGCAAGGCCCGTATCCTTCGCTCTTCTGGACGGATGGCACGCCGGGCAGCGTCAGACGCCTGCTGCAGTTGCCCCTGGGCTGGCCGTCCGTCTACCCGCGGAACCTGGCCGCCATGGGCGACACGCTGTTCCTCTCCGCGGATGACGACAAGGTGGGCCTGGAGCTGTGGAGCGTGTTGGCGGTGCCCGCGGACATCAAGCCTCCGGTCGTGACCTGCCCCGCCGCCATCACCACGGAGGCAACAGCCATCTACGGGACCCGGGTGACGTTCGCCGCAACCGCGACGGACGATGTCAGCGCTTCGCCCGTGTTGGAGTACAGCCACATCAGCGGACAGTATTTTCCCCTGGGGACCACCCGCGTCACGGCCACCGCGAAGGATGAGGAGGGGAACAGCGCGTCCTGCTCCTTCGACGTCACGGTGCGCGACACCACGCCGCCTGAGATCTACTGCTCCAGCGATCAGACGCGGGTGGCTTCGAGCCCTGAAGGAAGCGTCGTCGTGTACCCGCCCATCATCGTGTGGGACGTGGGGTCGTCGACAACGACGACGTACACCCCCCCTTCCGGCTCCCTGCTCGGATTGGGAGTCACGCCTGTCACCATCAAGGCCGTGGACACCTCTGGAAACACGAGCACCTGCACCTTCAACGTGACGGTGCTGCCTCCGCCTCCACCGTCCATCACCTGCCCCCGCGCGCTGTCCGTCGAGGCCACGAGTGCCGAAGGGGCGGTCGTGAATTATGGGGCGGCCGTGGCCACGGGCATGGCGCCGGTGACGGTGAGCTACAGCCAGGTGTCGGGCACTCGCTTCGCCCTGGGGACTCACTCCGTCACTGCGACCGCAGTGGATGGTCTGGGGCAGATGGCGGCGTGCTCCTTCGCTGTCCAGGTGCGCGACACCACCGCGCCTGCGCTCTCCTGTCCTCAGGACGTGGAGGCGGAGGCCACGAGCGCGCAGGGCGCCCTCGTTGCGTACCCACCCGCTTCCGCTTCTGATGCGGTTTCGTCTTCGACGGTGACCTACAGCACGCCTTCCGGAGCCACGTTCGGCCTGGGGCGCACCGCCGTCACCATCACGGCTCAGGATGTGGCTGGCAACACGAGCACCTGCACCTTCAACGTGACGGTGCTGCCTCCGCCTCCACCGTCCATCACCTGCCCCCTCGCGCTGTTGGCTGAAGCCACGAGTGCCGAGGGGGCTGTCGTGAATTATGAGGCGGCCGTGGCTACGGGCCTGGCGCCGGTGACGGTGAGCTACAGCCAGGTGTCGGGCACCCGCTTCGCATTGGGGACCCACTCCGTCACCGCGACGGCGGTGGATGGTCTGGGGCAGATGGCGGCGTGCTCCTTCGCTGTCCAGGTGCGCGACACCACCGCGCCTGCGCTCTCCTGCCCTCAGGACGTGGAGGCGGAGGCCACGAGCGCGCAGGGCGCCCTCGTCGCGTACGCACCCGCTTCCGCTTCTGACGCGGTTTCGTCTTCAACGGTGACCTACAGCACGCCTTCCGGAGCCACGTTCGGCCTGGGGCGCACCGCCGTCACCATCACGGCTCAGGATATGGCCGGCAACACGAGCACCTGCACCTTCAACGTGACGGTGCTGTCTCCTCCAGCCCCCATTCCAGATCCGGTGGAGGAGGAGCCACTCCCTCCAACTCCCGTGGGGCCGGCCCCGAGCGGTCAGGGTTGCGGCGCTGGCACGAACACCTCGTCAGGTCTGGGGTGGGGACTGGTGGTGCTGTTGTTTTGGAGTACGCACCGACGCGTCCGCCGGAGCCAGACGCCCCTTTCGTGACAAGCGATTCCCGCCCCCACGCAGCGCTTTACGCGTGTGTGGGGGCGGGCGACAGGCTCCTCAAGGGTCACCCGCTGCACCTCCAGCCGCAGGGCGCCATGGCGCCGCACGTAGAGGAGGCTGGGCAGCGCGCGCGGAATCGAGAACGAAGGGGAGGGGAACGGAACAGCCTTCTTCGACCCGGCGGTGCTCGGCCGCCATGGCGACCTCGACTTCCCCCTGGTCATCCAGGCCGCCCGCGAGGGCCGGCCCCCTGGGGTTCACTGCGAATCATTGCCACTAGCAGGCTGTTGAGAAGCCCCTCCGAGGATCGACACCCCGCACCGTGACGTGGTGTCCTCCGCGCAGCAGAACCGGGACTGGCTGCTGGAGCACGACGTCGCCCGGAGATTCTTCCTGGCGGTCATGAGCCAGGCGCAAAGCGCGGGTCTCACCAGCAATGAGCACTTCAGCGTGGATGGCAGCCTGATTGAAGCCTGGGCGTCCCTGAAGTCGTTCCGCCCGAAGGACGAGAAGCAGGAGCCGCCCGACGACAAGGGCAACCCGACGGTGAACGTTCATGGGCAGAAGCGCGGCGACACGACGCACGCCTCGACGACGGACCCGGAGGCGCGGCTCGCGCGCAAGGGCGACCTCACCTTGCTCAGACGACGGACACTCGGCGCCGCTCGGCCATCGACAGGCGAACGACGAGGCCCGCCGGCTACGCACTCAGCCAGCGGGCACGGAAGCGAATCGAAGAGGTCTGGGGCTGGATGAAGACGGTGGGAGGCTTCCGCAAGACGCGTTTCAAAGGCAGGGAGCGGACGGAGTTGGCGGCGTATCTGGTGCGCGCCGCGTACAACCTGATGCGGATGGCGCGGCTGGCCGCCGCATAGGCGCTCTGCGACCGCCGCCTCCCCCCGAAGACAAGGTTGAGATTGAACGCAACGAGAAGCCCAGCCTCGTGCCAGCAAACCGGGCTTCTTCAACAGCCTGCTAGGGGGCAGGCCCGACCTCGCACCAGCTTCCCGCGGTGTGCCCCAGTGCTTCGCGAGCCGGAACCGTTGAGGCTCCGGCTCGCTGCTGCCGTTGCGTACGGCGGGCTACCCGCCCCGCCCCTCGAGCGCGAGCCCGCTGCTGTGCGCGGCGCTAAACGCGTGCGCGGGGTGGGCGACAGGCTCCTCGATGGGCGCGGGGGACATGAGGCCTGCACCCAGGAGCGCACCCTCGAGCGAGCCGTGCATCCGCTTTTCGAGCAGGTGCTTCGCGAGCGGCTCGAGCGCGGCCTCCAGATGGGGCGGCACCTTCACCAGGGCCAGGTGAGAGCTGCGCACGGCGAGGAACTCCGCCAGGTACTGGAGCGTCGCCACACCGGCGGCGTCCACGAGCGACACCCGCGACAGGTCGATGACCACGAGCTTCGCCCAGGGCGGGCCTTCGACGAGGTCGTAGAGCTTGAGGTGGTTGATGAACAGGATGGGCCCGTCCACGCGCGCGACCAGGAGGTCCAGCGCCTCGGGGGCGTTGAGCGCTTCCGGGGCTTGCATGTGCAGGCCTCGCTGCAGCTGCGACGCATCCGTCACCCGCTGCACCTCCAGCCGCAGGGCGCCGTGGCGCCGCACGTAGAGGAGGCTCGCCAGCGCGAGCCCGGCCCCGATACCGACAAACACGTTGAACATGGCGATACCCAGCGCGGTGACGAGCACCACTCCCAACGTCGACTTGGATTGATTCCACATGGCAACAAGGCCCTCCAGATTGAGCAGGCGCACCCCCACGACCAGCAGGATGGCGGTAAGTGCGGCAATGGGGATGCGCGCCACCAGCGGCGCGAGCAGCGCCATGGCCACGAAGAGCCACAGTGCATGCAGGACAGAAGCGGCGCGGGTGCGTGCACCCGCTTGAATGGAGGCGCTGGCGCGCACGATGGCGCCCATCACCGGGAAGCCGCCGAACACGCCGGCCGCGATGTTGGCCAGGCCCTGCGCGACCAGGTCCTGGTCCAAATCACTGTGGGTGGTCGCACCCGTGAGCGTATCGAGCGAGCTCGTCGCGAGCAGCGAGCCGAGCGACGCGAGCAGCGCGAGGCCGAAGGCCGCCGGCAGGAGGCTGGCGAAGTGCACGCCTTCGAAGGAGGGCAGCGTCGGCATGGGCAGCGAGCGCGGCAGGGCGCCCACCGCGTCGTAGCCCGCGCCGAGCGAGACCATGAGCACGGTGCCGACCGTCAGGCCCACGAGCACCGCGGGGATGCGCTTGTGCACCCGGGGCAGTCCCACCATGGCCAGCGCCGTGAGGGCTCCGGCGGCAACCCCGAGCCAGCCAATGCGCTCGCCCCAGGTGCGCTCCAGCATGAGCGCCACGGCGTTCGTGTGCGTGTCCTCCACCGCGAACAGCCGCGGCAGTTGGGTGTTGAGCAGCAGGAGCCCGATACCCACCGTGAAGCCCATCACCACCGGCCGGGGGATGAGCCGCGCGAACCGCCCGGCGCGCACGAGCCCCAACGCCACCTGCATGGCGCCCGCGAGCACCGTGGCGATGGCGAGGCCCGCGGCGCCATGTGCCGCCACGATGCCCGCGGCCAGGGGCAGCAGCGCCGCCTCGGGGCCCGTGACCTGGTAGCGGCTGCCGCTGAGCAGCCCGCCCACGATGCCGGCCACCACGCCGGAGACGAGGCCCACGCTCGCGGGCAGCCCCGCGGCGGTCGCGAGCGCGACATTGAGAGGAAGTGCCACACAGGCCACGCTCAAGCCGGCGGCCGCGTCGGCTGGCAGGCTGCTGGGCTTCACCATCTCGCGCCAGCTGTGGATGAGCTCGCCCGCACGCCGGGTCGAGAAGGGTCGCTTGGAGAGAGCGGTCGTCGAACGCATGGACGAAGGCGTCTTTCAGATGCCGTGCCAGACGCCTTGTCAGAGGGGAGCGCGCCACCGCTGTCGGTCCATCCCAGCAGCCCCCCTGTCGGCTCGGACCAACACTGTTGGGACCGACAGACGGCCGGGCGAAGTGTGCGAAGTGACGGGCCGTGCGCGCGGACGCGCGTTAGATTGCGCGCCATGTTGGTGCTTCGACTGCGCGCTCGGCTCCTGTTGTCCTATGCGGTGGTGACCGCGCTGCTGGTGGCGGCGTTCTCCCAGATGGCCGTGGGCCTCATGCGCACCCACGAGGTGGTGGCGAGCGTGGGCCAGCAGGAGCTCGCCTCCTTCGAGCGCGAGCAGCGTGTGTACGTCGCGGCCTGGGCGCTCGAACTGGCGGTGCGGCGCGGAGTGGTGGCCTGCGAGCAGCACGACAGCAGCGCGCCCTCCGTGCACCGCGCTGTCGCCAGCGCACGCCAGGAGCTCCAGACCGCGCTCGGCGCCGGCGCGGCGCAGCTCGATGCGGGCATCCGCGCGAGCGCCCAGGACTATGTGCAGTACGCCCTGCAACTGGAGCAGGCCGGCACCTGTGAGTCGATGCTGTCGTTTCCGCTGCGGGAGCGGCGGCTGCAACTGGATGAGGTCCTCACCACGGTGTGGTCCGAGCGCACGCGGGACATGCGCCTGGCCATCCAGGCGAAGGAGGACCACGCGCGTGGCATCGGCTCGGCGGCGCTGCGCTCCGGCGGACTCTTCGGCCTCCTGGGCATCCTCGCCGCGGGAGTGCTCGCCTTCGCGCAGGCGCGCGCGGTGTCGAACTCGGTGGCGCTGCTCTCCACGCATGCGCGCCGCATCGGCCAGGGTGACTTCAGCCCGCTGCCCCCCTTGCGCGGGCCCGAGGAGCTGCGCGCGCTCTCGCTGGATCTGGACCGCATGCGTGGGCACCTGGCGGAGTTGGATCAGCTCAAGAGCGCGTTCGTGGCCTCGGTGTCCCACGACCTGCGCACGCCGCTGGCCCGGGTGCGCGAGGCCCTCTCGCTCCTGGGTGATGGCAGCACGGGCCCGCTGACACCGCAGCAGGCCCGCGTGGTGAAGCTCGCACAGGCAGCGTGCGAGCGTGAGATTCGCATGGTGACCTCCGTGTTGGATTTGTCACGCGTGCAGTCCGGCCAGCCGCTGCAGCGCAATGCCGGGGCCTCGGTGGACCAGATTGTCCGGAACGTCCTCCAGGACCTGGCCTTTGAAGCGGATGAGCGCAAGGTCCAGCTGGTGTACGACGCAGCCGCGAAGCCCGTGCGTGGGCCCATGGATGATCCTCTCGTCGAGCGCGCCCTGTCCAACCTGGTGAGCAACGCCATCGCTGTCTCCAGCGCGGGCAAGACGGTGCGCATCACGTGTGAGCTGGTGAGCCGCAAGCGCCCTGGCGCCGCCAGCGCCGTGCCCGCGGTCCAGCTGTCCGTCGCGGACCAGGGCCCAGGCGTGCCCGAGCACGCGCGCGAGTGGATCTTCCGGCCCTTCGCGAGCCTCGAGGTGGGCGGGCGCCGCAGTACGGGGCTGGGCCTTGCCATCGCGCGCGAGATGATTGTCGCGCACGGAGGGGAGCTGTCGCTCGCGGACACGCCCGGGCCTGGCGCCACCTTCACCTTCTGGATTCCCCTTGAAGACCCCGCATCCCCTGGAGTCCGCCTTGACGCCTGAGCCCACCGCCCAGCAGCCCCATGTGCTCCTGGTGGACGATGACCTCCAGCTCGCGGAGCTCATGTCCATGCGGATGACTTCACGCGGCTACCGCGTGACCGTGGAGGGCGAGGGAAAGAGCGCCTTGCGCAGGCTGTCGCAGGAGCGCGTGGACGCGATGGTGCTCGACCTGCGCCTGGAGGACATGGATGGCATGGACGTGCTCCGGGCCGCGCGGCAGCGTGCTCCCGAGCTGTCCGTCATCATGCTCACCGCGCACGGTTCCATCGAAACCGCGGTGCAGGCCATGCAGGAGGGGGCCTACGGCTTTCTCACCAAGCCGTTTCACGACCACGAGCTCATGCAGAAGCTCACGCACGCGCTCGAGCGCTCGCTGCTGCGCCAGGAGGTGGCCGAGCTGCGGCGGCGCATGGGGGAGGAGGGCGAGCCCCTGCTCCTGGGCATCAGCGAGGCCATTTCGCGCGTGCGCGAGGTGATTGCCCGCATTGCCCCCACCGACGCCACCGTCCTGCTCACCGGCGAGAGTGGCACCGGCAAGGAGCTGGCGGCGCGGATGCTCCACGTGCTCTCGCGCCGCAACACGGGGCGCTTCGTCGCCGTCAACTGCGGCGCCCTTCCGCCAGAGCTGCTGGAGAGCGAGCTGTTTGGACACGTGAAGGGCGCGTTCTCCGGGGCCGTACGCGAGCGCGAAGGCCTGTTTGGCGCGGCCAACGGCGGCACGCTGTTCCTGGATGAAATCGGCGAGGCGTCCCCGTCCGTGCAGGTGAAGCTCTTGCGTGTGCTGCAGGAGCAGCGGCTCACGCGCGTGGGCGCGGACGTGGAGGAGTCCGTGGACGTGCGGGTGGTCGCCGCCACCAACCGGGACCTCGCGGAGGAGGTGGCCGCGAAGCGCTTTCGCCAGGACCTCTACTTCCGGCTGCACGTGGTGCCCATCGAGCTGCCGCCCTTGCGCGAGCGGCTCGAGGACATCCCCTTGCTCGCGCAGCTCTTCCTGGAGCGCACGGCGAACCGCTATGGCCTGCGCCCGCCGCGCCTCGCGCCCGCGACGGTGGAGCTCATGCAGCGCTACAACTGGCCTGGCAACGTCCGGGAGCTCATCCACGAGATGGAGGCCGCGGTGCTCCTGGCCGGCGCGGACGAGCTCCAACCGCGACATGTGCCGCGCCTGGGGCAGGCGCTGGAGCGGCCCCCCTCCGGGAGCGCGCAGCTGCCAGGCGTTCCAGTCGGGGCCGAGGCTTTGCCCTCGCTGCGCGAGGCACGCGATGCCTTCGAGCGCGCCTACCTGGCGGAGGCCATGCGCCGCAGCAGCGGCAGTGTCAGTGCCGCTGCTCGAATGGCCGGGCGCAACCGGAGCGACTTCTACGACCTGCTCAAGCGGCACGGACTGTCCGCTGCTGACTTCAAGGGAGCAGACTAGGGCGGGCCCCTGCTGGGAGCGCGGGCGTCCAGGACCACCTGCCCGTCCTTCATCACGAACCGGACCTGTCTCAGCGCCCGGATGTCCTTCAGCGGATTCCCCTCCACCGCGAGCAGGTCCGCGAGCTTGTTCGGCCCAAGCGAGCCCAGCTGGTCCTGCATGCGCAGCAGCTCCGCGGCGTTCACGGTCGCGGCACGCAGGATGTCCACGGGTTTGAGGCCCGCCTCGGCATACGAGATGAACACCCTCACGCTGGCCTCGCCGCGCGTCAGCCCTGGCATCACCAGGTACATGTCCGAGCCGGCGGCGATCCGGACCCCCGCGGCCACCGCACGGCGGAGGCGTTCCTGGGCCCTGGCCACGGCCTTCTTGCAGCGCTCCTTCACCTGACGCTTGCGCTCCGCGTTGCCAGTCTGGGCATCGAAGGCGTCACACATGTCCATCGGGCCATCCGTCGGGACCAGGAAGATGCGATTGCGGACCATGGGCGCCAGCACGTCATCCGGGAGCGAGTACCCATGCTCGATGGAGTCGACGCCCGCCTGGACCGCGATGCGGATGCTCTCGTCGGTGGTGGTGTGCGTCGCCACCGGCCGCTTCTTGCGGTGGGCCTCCTCGACGATGACCTTCAGCTCCTCCAAGGAGAGGAGGTTGTGCCCGTTGTCGACGATGACCTTGATGCAGTCCGCGCCGTCCATGAGGGCCTGCCGCACGGCGCGCCGGGCCTCCTCCGCACCGGAGATGGTGACGTACTCCTGCTCGATGAGGGACTGCGCCGGAGGTTGGAGCGTGGGGAACTGCCCGCCCTGGGGCGCGAGCGCGCGAGTGCAGGCGGAGATGCGCGGGCCCTGCACCCAGCCCCGCTGGATGGCGTTGCGCAGCGCCACGTCGCCGTTGACCCCCGAGTTGCCCACGTCGCGCACCGTGGTGACACCCGCCTCGAGCAGCTCGCGGCCCAGCTTCGCGCCCAGGAGCGCGCGCTCGGCGGTGCTGCTCTGGGCGACGGGGATGAGGAGGCTGTCGCCTCCGTTCTCCGGGTCGATGTCCAGCAGCAGGTGCGAGTGCGCGTCGATCAACCCGGGCAACAGGGTGACGTCGCCCAGGTCGATGACCCGTGTTCCCGAGGGGATGGAGAGGCCGGTGCCCACGGCCTGGATGCGCGAGCCTTCGATGAGCACGACCGCATCCGGAAGGATGCGCTCACTCTTCCCGTCGAAGAGCCGGGCGGCGCGGAGGGCGGTGCGCGTGGGGGAGGGCGTCTGGCCCCAGGACGGCAGGGAAACGCAGCACAGGAGGAGCGCGCCAACGACAGTCGTCAACAGGCGTCGGGAACGGGAGGACAAGGCGTGGCTCCTGGGTGCGCTGACGTATGCCTGTGACGATAGGCGCACATTGCGCTGGTGTCGGCATTGCAAATCCGGGGAAATGCAGGCGAGCCTTACGCAGTTCCCGGGAGAAACCATGGGCAAGATAAAGACGACCTCCTCCATCAAGCAGGCCAGGCAGTCGGTGCAGCACAATCCGATTGCCTCCAAGGCCCAGGTGCAGGCGCAGGCGAAGGCCAAGCCGAAGAAGGAGCCGGCCCTCAAGCCGCCCCCGGAGCACAAGGTCTTCACGGACGGCTTTGGCGGCGCGGTGTACGGCTCCAAGAACCCGGCCAAGACGCTGAAGCTGGACGACGGCAAGGCCCTGACGAACGAGCACCAGCGGCTGGCGGGCATCGAGGCGAATGCGCGCACCGAGGGGGTGAAGGGGAGGACGGCGGGCGGCGCGGGCCTGAGCAAGAACACCAACTTCTTCGCCACGTCCTTCGGCGCGGTCCACACGCAGGGGGCCTACACGAAGTCGGCGGGCTCCAACGTGCCGCCGCCGGATGCGATGAAGCGCATGTACCACCCCAACGTGCACGACCTGACCAATGACGGCAAGCGCGTGTCCGTCAGCGGCATGAAGGACTCGACGACGAAGACGCCCGGCTACGAGTTCAGCGGCTCCAAGGTCGCGGGCTCGGACGACTTCGGCCGCACCCCCCAGCGCAACGCGCTGCAGGCCGGAGCGCCCGCGGAGGCCCGGTACTCGAAGCCCACTCCGCCCAGCGCGGACTTCAACACGACCTTCGCGCACAGCGAGCAGTCCGACGCCGCGAGGCTGATGGCGCCGGGCGCGGCGAAGGACATCGCCGCGTCCTTCAAGGGCACGCTGCCGCCGGGCTCGAAGATCCACGCGGTGACGTACAGCGGCCACACCACGCGCTACACCTGCGCCAACTGCGAGTACACGACAGGCCACCTGGCGAAGAACCCGAACCTGTTCCGCAAGGACCTGAGCGCGGAGTTGCAGGCGCAGGGCTTCCAGGTGCCGAAGGACGGCGTGCGCCTGCTGCCCATCATCTCCGCCCACGAGAAGACGAACGGCGTGCGGCAGAATCCCCAGACCCCGCGCCGTCCGCTGGAGTCGGGGGATGTCGACCTCAAGGACCTTGCCGGCAAGGGCAAGTTCATCGAGACGCCGCTCGCCAACGTGAAGTGAGCCGCACGCTCCCTCCTTCCAGGACTCCCTTTCGATGATGACCTCTTCCGGAAATGAATCGCTCCGCCACCTCGCGGACTGCCAGACGCCGGAGTTCGGCGCGGTGTCCGTGCATGGCGCCACCTGCACCGACGACGGCTGCCTCTGCGACACCGTGAACCTGAAGGTGACCGCGGGCGGCGAGCAGAAGGCCCTGACCCTCACCGCTGACGGCACCTTGTTGGATGACGAGCTGCGCCCCGCCGAGGACCGCTGGGGCGGCGTCGTGCGCGCGGCGTCGCAGGCGCCCGGCTTCCAGGAGGGCTTCGACACGCTGGTGACCCAGCGCCGCGCGCAGGTGCTCGAAGCGATGGGCCGGCTGGAGGGCGCCTTCGAGGTGCAGCTGCCGGAGTCGCTCCTGGGCGAGGGCGCGGACCTGGAGCGCGACATCCTGGGCCGCGTGGAGCTGGACGGGCAGCGCTACGCCTGGCGGATCGAGCTGTGCGCGGACCCCGGGTGTGAGTGCGAGAACCTCTTCCTGGTGGTGTGGCTGCCCGGAGAGCCCAAGCGCGCCGTGTTCGCCATCACCGCGGACGGCCGCTGGATGGTGGAGCAGGCGGGGAACGCGGCCCTGACCATGGATGCGGTGGAAGGGGCGCTGGTGGCCACGGAGGCGTTCCAGGCGCTGCTCGGCCAGATGCGCGTGGAGCGCATCCTCCAGAAGTACCACCGGTCCTTGCGAGGGCCCTCGGTCGTCTGACGCGGCGCCTTGCCCGCGGTGAGGAGCTTCGAACACGAGAAGCTCCCCGTGCAGGGGAGCTGAAAAAGCGAAAGGCCCGGAACCTTTCGGTTCCGGGCCTCTCTAGTGGCGAGGAGTACGGGACTTGAACCCGTGGGCAGGGCGATAGGAAACCCCAGGCAGGATGCGCTGTTACCCGCTATCGCCTTGCATCCCCTTGGGTTCATCATTCCGCCCCGTCCCGTGCTGTCCCCCAGTGTTCCCGGCTGAACCGCGCTGGAGGGGCACACGGCGGCTCCTTCACTGGATGGGACGGCTGCCTCTTCCGCTCAGGCTTCATCGTCCGGCAGGAGCGTCCGAAGCAACTCGTCATCGGGACCGAGCGGACGCCAACCGGCTGGGGGCGGATTGGCGAGGAGCGCGCCTCTAGCACTCTTTACACGTTCCACGAGGGGTTCCGGGGTGTATGCCGACCATTGGCCGAGTGCTACCTGAGTCCAGTGGAGTATGAGCGGGCCGCCTCACCGGTCGCTCTGGCCGCATAACCACGCTGTCCACGGAGCTGGGGCAGACTCATAACCACGCTGTCCACGGAGCCGGGGGCAAGCTCACTTACGGTCAACGCGCGCAGTGGGACCATTTCCCACAGGCCCACCACCTGCGACAGGCAGGAGCAGCGCGGCGCACCACCGAGCATCTCGCTTCGGCGCAACCGTGAGCCGCGTCAGGGCGATTCCAGCGACTGCGGCGGGGCCGTTCAGACCTCGTCGAACTTCCCACCAGAAATGCCGGTTGCCTCTAGAGCATCCTTGATCTCTTCGTCGACGATGATCGGCGGGCCCCAGCCCCACGTTCGGAACACGCGTGCATCGTCGACCTTCGACTTATCGATCTTCAATCCGATAACAGAGAAATATTGACCAATACGATCAGTGAACTCCTCCGCTGTGCGGATCTGAACCTCATCACTCGCCGCGTCATCGATACAGCGAATCGTCCGAGCCACATTGAGCACAAAATAAGGATTGGACTCGCCTTCGACATCGACCGGAAAGAGCTGAACATCGTCAGGGGCCATCTCACGGAACACGGACGCAACTCGCGCACCAACAATGGGAGTCCCCCCTGCTCCTGCAAACTCGATGTCAAGCGGCTCCCCAGGCTTATTGACTGGGATCCGTAGCCTCTCATGAACTTCTACACGTTTCCCATGCTTGAATTGCCAAATGTCGTCGATTTCCTTCCCTGCTGAATCGGTCGGATCCCCGAGATACCAACGACCTTTGACATACACATCGATCTTCAAAGCAAAAAAGCGTCGTTCCATAGCCTATTCCCCGGCCCCCTTCAGTAAGAGCGTTCGCAGCTTAGTACTACTTGATCAGATGCGTGACGGCCCTCGAGGAGGAGCGCGAGCGCCGAGTCTGCGGAGGCACATTGGACAATGGCCGAGGCGGCGCAGCAGTAGATGCTGAAGCCGTCGGCGCACCTGGGGCAG